>JACFNP010000023.1 GCA_019454835.1 Rubellimicrobium sp. | reverse complement strand
GCACTGAGTCAGACCGCGCGGCATATGTCACGGGGGTGTTGGGTTCGTGGCCCTGATCTCATCCGGCCCCGCCTTGCGCGGCGCGCGGTGCGGGGATAGGCAGGGGCATGTCCCCAGCCCACGCCACGTTCGCGCATGTGCGCACCTGGGTCTTCGACCTCGACAACACGCTCTATCCGGCCTCGGTCGATCTTTTCGGCCAGATCCGGCCGCGGATGCGCGACTGGCTCATGCAGCGCTTCGGCATCGACGCCGCTGCCGCTGCGGCCATGCGTCAGGATTACTGGAACCGCTACGGCACCACGCTGGCCGGGCTGGTGGCCGAGCACCGGATCGACCCGCTCGAATTCCTTGCCTATTCGCATGACATCGACTTCAGCGGCCTGACCCCCGACCCCGCGCTGGCGCGCACCATCGCCGGGCTGCCGGGCCGCCGGGTCGTGTTCACCAACGGCGATTCCGCCTATGCCGCGCGTGTGCTGGCGGCGCGGGGCCTCGGCGATACCTTCGACATGGTCTACGGCGCCGAACATGCGGGCTTTGCCTCGAAGCCCACGCCCGACGCCTTTGCCCGCGTCTTCGCCCGCGAGGGGCTGGTGCCCGACGCCTCGGCCATGTTCGAGGATGACGCCCGCAATCTCGTCGTGCCGCACGGGCTGGGGTTGCGCACCGTGCTGGTCGGCAGCGAGGAACCCGCGCCGCAGATCGACGATCACACCGACGACCTGACCGGCTTTCTCGCCCCGCACACGCGCCACGAGCCGTCGGCATGAGCGATCACGACATCCTCGTCTCGGGCGGCGGTGTCGCCGGGCTGACGGCGGCGGCGGCCTTCGGGGCCGCCGGGTTCCGGGTTCTGGTCGTCGATCCCGCACCGCCGGTCACGGCGGCCGAAACGCCCGGCGCCGACCTGCGCACCACGGCCTTCCTGCAACCCGCCCGGCGGCTGATGGAGCGTGCCGGGCTGTGGGACCGTCTCGCCCCCCACGCGATGGAACTGTCGACCATGCGCATCGTCGATGCGGGCGGTGCCGACGGCGGCGCGCGGGTGACGCGCGACTTCCTCGCCCATGAGGTGACGACCGGCCCCTTCGGCTGGAACCTGCCCAACTGGCTGCTGCGGCGCGAGATCAGCGCCCGGCTGGCCGAAATGGCGCATGTCACCTTCCGCCCCGGCACCGGATTCGCGGCGATGGTGGCGCGCGAGGCCGAGGTGCTGGTGCGCCTTTCGGACGGCACCCGCCCCCGCGTCCGGCTGGTCGTCGGCGCCGACGGGCGCAATTCCGCGGTGCGCCGGGCGCTGGGGATCGGAACCACGGTGCTGCGCTACGGGCAGAAGGCGGTGGTCTTTGCCGTCACCCATGACGCGCCCCACGGCGGCATGTCCACCGAGGTCCACCGGCGCGGCGGTCCCTTCACGCTGGTGCCGCTGCCCGACCTGGACGGCAGACCCTGTTCCTCCGTCGTCTGGATGGAGGACGGCCCCGAGGCCTTGCGTCTCGCCGCCCTGTCCGACGCTGATTTCGAGGTCGCCGCGACCGAACGCTCGGGCTGGGTTTACGGGCCGTTGCGGCTGGCGGCGAAGCGGCAGGTCTGGCCGATCATCAGCCAGATCGCCCACGGCCTGACCGGCCCGCGCGCGGCGCTGGTGGCCGAGGCCGCGCATGTCGTGCCGCCCATCGGCGCGCAGGGGCTGAACATGTCGCTCGCCGACATCACCTGCCTGCTCGACCTGGCCGCCGCCCGGCCCCAAGACCTCGGCAGTCGCGCGATGCTGGACGCCTATGCGAGGCGCCGCCTGCCCGAGATCGCGCTGCGGGTGGGCGGGGTGGACCTGCTGAACCGCGCCTCGATGGCGGGCTCACGACCCCTGCGCGACCTGCGCGCGGGCGGCATCCGGGCGCTGCACGGGCTGGCCCCGCTGCGCCGCAGCCTCATGCGGCTGGGTCTGGGCGCACGCGGCTGAGCGCCCCGGCGGGGTAATCGGGCGAAGGGCATGTTCCGTCGTTGAATGGCGTCGTTGAACTCCGTCATTGAACTCCGTCATTGCGAGGAGCCGCAGCCGACGAAGCAACCCCGATGTCGTGTGTGAGCGGTCGGGGTTGCTTCGGCTGCGCCTCGCAATGACGGGGGAAAATCTCGTCATTGCGAGGAGGCGCAGCCGACGCGGCAACCCCGATGTTGCGTGTGAGCGGTCGGGGTTGCTTCGCCTGCGGCTCGCAATGACGGAACATGCCGTTCGCCCGATCACCCCGCGCCGCCCGCTCACATGATCCGGTCGACCACCTCGCGCAGCCGGGCCACGGTGCCCTCGACATCATAAAGCTTGTCCAGCCCGAACAGCCCGATGCGGAAGGTGTGGAAATCCGCGCCCTCGTCCACCGCCAGCGGCACCCCGGCGGCGATCTGCACGCCCTCGGCGAGGAACTTCTTGCCCGACTGCACGCCGGGGTCGTCGGTATAGCTGACCACCACGCCGGGCGCCTCGAACCCCGGTGCGGCGACCGAGCGGATGCCCTTTTCGGCGAACATCGCCCGCACTGCGCGGCCCAGCGCCCATTGCGCCTCGCGCGCGCGCTCGAACCCCCAGTCGCGGGTCTCGTGCAGCGTGTCGCGGAACTGGCGCAGCGCGTCGGTCGGCATGGTGGCGTGATAGGCATGGCCACCGCCTTCGTAAGCCGCCATGATCGCGCGCCATTTCTTCAGGTCGAGCACGAAGGAATCCGACTCTGCCGCCTCGACCCGTGCGAGACCCGCCGCCGACATCATCACCACGCCTGCCGACGGCGTTGACGACCAGCCCTTCTGCGGCGCCGAGACCAGCACATCGACGCCCAGCGCCTTCATGTCGACCCAGATGCAGCCCGAGGCGATGCAGTCGAGCACCATGACCGCGCCGACATCATGCGCGGCCTCGGCCATGGCGGCGATGTAGTCGTCGGGCAGGATGATGCCGGACGAGGTTTCCACATGCGGCGCGAACACCGCATCGGGGCGGGCCTCGCGGATGGCACGGGTGATCTCGTCCAGCGGCGGCGGCGCGAAGGCGGCCTTCGGGTCGTTGCCCGCCCGGCGCGCCATGCGCACCGTGGCCTCGGCGGCGAACCGGCCCGCGTCCATGATCTGGCTCCAGCGATACGAGAACCAGCCGTTGCGCAGCACGAAGGCATGGCGCCCGCTGACCAGTTGCCGCGCGACCGCCTCCATGGCGTAGGAGCCGCCCCCCGGCACCAGCGCCAGCGCCTCGGCATTGTAGACCGCCTTCAGCCCGTCGGACAGGTCGCGCATGACCTGCTGGAACGCCTGGCTCATGTGATTGAGCGAACGGTCGGTGAAGACGACCGAAAATTCCTGCAACCCGCCGGGATCGACTGGCTCGCGCATGTGGTGTCCTTTCTCTCCTGTCCCCGGCACGACAGAACCACATTCCCCCGCGCCTTGCCCAGAGCCTTCTTCCGCGCAGCATCATCATTGCAATCGCCGCCGCAGGCAGGCATGGACCAACTGTCACGGCCCTCGGGGGCCGTCGTGGCATTTCACAACGCCCGAGGGCCAGACCCCGGCGCAGCAGGACAGGAAAGGAGCGCGAGATGCGCGTCTACTACGATCGCGACTGCGACGTGAACCTCATCAAGGACACGAAGGTCGCCATCCTCGGCTACGGCAGCCAGGGTCACGCCCATGCGCAGAACCTGCATGATTCGGGCGCCCGCAACGTGGTCGTCGCGCTGCGCGAAGGCTCGCCCTCGCGCGCCAAGGCCGAGGCGGCGGGCCTCAAGGTCATGGGCATCGCCGAGGCCGCCGCCTGGGCCGATCTCATCATGTTCACCATGCCGGACGAACTGCAGGCCGAGACCTACCGCAAATATGTCCACGACAACCTGCGCGAAGGCGCCGCCATCGCCTTTGCCCACGGGCTTGCGATCCACTTCGGCCTGATCCAGCCGAAGGAAGGCGTCGATGTCATCATGATCGCGCCCAAGGGGCCGGGCCACACCGTGCGCGGCGAATACGTCAAGGGCGGCGGCGTGCCCTGCCTCGTCGCCGTCGCGCAGGACGCGACCGGCAAGGCGATGGAGCGCGCGCTGTCCTATTGCTCGGCCATCGGCGGCGGGCGTTCGGGCATCATCGAGACCACCTTCCGCCAGGAATGTGAAACCGACCTGTTCGGCGAACAGGCGGTGCTGTGCGGCGGTCTGGTCGAGCTGATCCGCATGGGCTTCGAGACGCTGGTCGAGGCGGGCTACGAACCCGAGATGGCCTATTTCGAGTGCCTGCACGAGGTGAAGCTGATCGTCGATCTCATCTATGAAGGCGGGATCGCGACGATGAACTATTCGATCTCGAATACCGCCGAATACGGCGAATACGTCTCGGGACCGCGCATCCTGCCGCGCGCGGAAACCAAGGCCCGTATGAAGGCGGTTCTGGACGACATCCAGACCGGGCGCTTCGTGCGCGACTGGATGGCCGAATGTGCTGTCGGTCAGCCGATGTTCAGGGCCACCCGCCGCCTGAACGACGAGCACCAGATCGAGGAAGTCGGCGCGAAGCTGCGCGCGATGATGCCCTGGATCGGCAAGGGCAAGCTGGTCGACAAGGCGAAGAACTGACGCCGGGGGCAAGGGGGCACCTGCGGGTGCCCCTCGCGCATCGTCATTGCGAACGAAGTGAAGCAACCCCGACCGCTCACACGCAACATCGGGGTTGCTTCGTCGCCTGCGGCTCCTCGCAATGACGGAGGGGCGGCCCGCTCAGGCCGCGCTTTCCACCGCAGCGACGATGCCGCCGACGACATCGGCCAGCAGGCTCTCGTCGGTGCATTCGGCCATCACCCGGATCAGCGGCTCGGTGCCCGACTTGCGGATCAGCAGCCGTCCGGCTCCGGTCAGCCGGGCTTCGGCGTCGGCGATGACCCGGCGCACGCTTTCGGCCTGCAGCGGTTCCTGCCCCGCCGCGTAGCGCACGTTCCTCAGCATCTGCGGCACCGGCTCGAACTGGCGCACGAGGGCGCTCGCGGGTTGGCCGGTCTCGATCATCGCGGCGAGGAACTGCAACCCCGCCAGCAGGCCGTCGCCGGTGGTGGCGTAGTCGGTCATCACGATATGGCCCGACTGTTCGCCGCCCAGGTTCCAGCCGCCCCGGCGCATCGCCTCGACCACATAGCGGTCGCCCACGGCGGTGCGTTCCAGCCGCAGGCCGCGCGCGGCAAGGAAATGTTCCAGCCCGAGGTTCGACATCACCGTGGCGACCAGCGTGCCGCCGTTGAGGCGGCCCTGCACCGCCCAGCGCCCGGCCATCAGCCCCATGATCTGGTCGCCGTCGGCCACCACGCCGTTCTCGTCGATGATCATCACCCGGTCGGCGTCGCCATCAAGGCTGATGCCCAGGTCGGCGCCATGGGTGACGACCGTTTCGGCGCAGGTGCGCGTGTCGGTGGACCCGCAGCCCTTGTTGATGTTGAAGCCGTCCGGCGCGGTGCCGACCTCGATCACCTCGGCGCCCAGCTCCCACAGCACCTCGGGGGCGACCCGGTATGCCGCGCCGTTCGCGCAGTCGATGACCACCTTCAGCCCGTCAAGGCGCAGTCCCGGCGGGAAGGTCGATTTCAGCCGCTCGGCATAGCGGAAACGCCCGTCGTCGATGCGCTTGGCCTTGCCGATGTTGTTGGGATCGGCGGGTTCGACCCCGGCCTCGATGAGACGCTCGATCTCGACCTCGGCCTCGTCGGACAGCTTGAAGCCGTCCGGCCCGAAGAACTTGATGCCGTTGTCGTGGTAGGGGTTGTGGCTGGCCGAGATCATGATGCCGACATCGGCGCGCATCGAGGTGGTCAGCGTGCCCACCGCAGGCGTCGGCACCGGCCCCAGCAGCAGCACGTTCATGCCCGTCGAGGTCAGCCCGGCGGTCAGCGCGCTCTCGAGCATGTAGCCCGAGCGTCGCGTGTCCTTGCCGATCACGACCCGATGCGCCGCCGAGCCGTCCTTGCGGAAATACCGCCCGGCCGCGGCGCCGATCCGCAGCGCCATGTCGGCGGTCATCGGGTAGCGGTTCGCGGTGCCGCGCAACCCGTCGGTTCCGAATAGTTTGCGTGTCATGTCCGGTTCACCCTGTCCCGCCGCCCAGCGCGGCGTGCAGGCCCAAGGCCTGTCTTGTTTCGCCCGTATCGTGGACGCGCAGGAACTGGACCCCCTGCGCCGCCCCGTGCAGCGCCACCGCCAGCGACCCCGGCATCCGCGCCTGCGGATCGTCCGTGCCGGTCAGCGTGCCGATGAAGCGCTTGCGCGAGGCGCCGAGCATCACTGCGCAGCCCAGCCCATGATAGAGCGACAGGTGACGAAGCAGACTCACATTATGTTGCAGAGTCTTGCCGAACCCGATGCCCGGATCGACCACGATCCGCGCGCGGGGAATCCCGGCGGATTCGGCAAAGGCGATGCGTTCGGCCAGCCAGTCGTAGACATCAAGCACGACATCCGCATATTGCGGATCATGCTGCATCGTCCTGGGCGGCCCCTGATGATGCATGAGAACGACCGGCGCCCCCGCCTCGGCCAACAGCGGCGCGAGCGCCGGGTCATGGGTCAGCGCCGCCACGTCGTTCACCACCCCGGCCCCGGCCTCCAGCGCGGCGCGGGCCACGGCGGCCTTGCGGGTGTCGATGGATACCGGCACCGACGACCCCGCCCGGATCGCCGCGATCACCGGCACGGCGCGGGCGATTTCATCGCCGACCGGCACCGGGTCCGAACCGGGTCGGGTGCTCTCGCCGCCCACGTCGATGATGTCGGCGCCGTCGGCCTCGGCCCTGCGCGCCATGGCCAGCGCGGCCTCGGGCGCAAGATGCTGCCCGCCGTCTGAAAAGCTGTCGGGCGTCACGTTCAGGATCGCCATGATGCGCGGGCGGTCCATCGCCAGCCCGGCAAAGTCCGGGCGAGGGGCGGACAGCACGTCCAGCCGGTCGCCGGGCACCTCGGAAAGCGGCACGATCCCGCGCGCGCCGTCCCGCGCGATCCGCTCCACCCGGTCGAACCAGACCGCCCCGCCCGCCAGCGGCAGCGCCCCGCGCGGGCGGGCCGGGTCGCGCATCGGGATCGGGCGCCAGTAGATCACGGCAGGCTGTCGCGCACCGGGACATCGGCTGCGGGCAGCGGTGCGCCCAGCACCACCAGTTCCGCGGCACCCATCTCGCCCGCCAGCCAGGCCGCCAGACCGGCGCCCTGATCGGCGGCGGGCGGGGTCGACTCGACCGCGTCGAGCACGATCTTCGAGGGCGCCCAGACCGAAATCCGCCCGTGCCGCATCGCCCAGTCGAGTTCGGTGCGCGTCGCGGTGACGATGCAGCGCGCGTCGCGTCCGGCCAGAACCCAGGCGTTCTGCTCGATGGCCAGCAGGTCGATGCGCCGCTGCACCAGCGGCCCCGCGCCCGCAGGCCGCGCACCGTCGGGCAGGCCCACACAAAGGATCAGCGGCGCGCCGCCCTCGGCCAGCCGGTCGATCTGCGTGGCAAGATCGGGACCCGAGACCTGCGCATTGCCCAGAAAGCACACGCGCGGCGCGGGCGGCGGGGCAAGGTCGCGGTGCGGGGTGGCGGCGTCCTCATGCGAGCGGACGATCTCGACCCCCAGATCACCCGGCCCCCGGTCGAGCTTTTCGATCCGCACGAACACCCGCTCGGCCTGCGGCGCGGCAAGGATGCGTTCGGCCACGCGCGCGGCCAGCGTTTCCAGCAGGTTGATGCGTTCCTCGCCCAGTTCGGCGTCGATGGCCTCGGTCAGCCGGTCATAGGACAGGATGCGGTCAACATCGTCATCGACCGCATCGGCGACCGGGATCACCTCGACGACGATGTTGAAGCGCAGGCGCTGGAGATGGCCGCGTTCCTGCTGGAAGGCGCCGATCTCGACCTCGCGGACATGGTCGCGCAGCGCGATGCGGTCCAGCGGTCGCCCCGGCATCGCCGTCGCCCTGGCCCGTGCGCCGGGCGGTGCGAAAGCAAGGGAAATATCGTCATCCATGGGCAATCCCCCGGTTCTTGCCCGCGCATACCGCCGGGGGGCAGACCTCACAACCACGAATGCGAACAGTTATCGCGCGAGTGCGAAAAGCCCATCCACATCGACATGCCGCTCGAGATGATCGGCCAGCGCATCGAGCGTCGTCTCGACCAGCTCGTCATGTTCGCGCCCTTCGGATTCGGCGCCAAGCCGGGCCAGGCAGGCGGCGCGGAACCGGCCCGAGGAAAACAGCCCGTGCAGATAGGTGCCCTCGACCCGGCCGCTGGCCGCGCGCGCCCCCTCGGGCCTTCCGTCCACGCGCGCGAAGGGCCGCGCGCAATCGGGGCCGTCGGTGCGGGCCATATGGGTCGAATAGCCCTCGACGGCGATGCCGCTGTCCTCGTGCACGGCCCGCACCTCCCCGAGCCGTTTTTCGCCGGTCACGAGCGTCGTCACGTCCAGCAGGCCCAGGCCCGCGCTTTCGCCGGGCGTGCCTTCAAGACCGTCGGGATCGCTGATCCGCTGCCCGAGCATCTGGTATCCCGCGCCCACCCCCAGCACATGGCCACCGCGCCGCACATGCGCGGCAAGGTCGATGTCCCAGCCCTGCGCGCGCAGAAAGGCCAGATCGTCACGCGCCGCGCGCGAGCCGGGCAGGATCACCAGCGCCGCCTCGGACGGGATCGTATCGCCGCCGTAGACCATGACGAGATTGACGCCCTCCTCGGCGGCCAGCGGCCCCATGTCGTCGAAATTGGCGATGCGCGGAAAGCCGAGACAGGCCACGGTCAGCGCCTCGCCGCTGCGCCTGCGCGACAGGCTGCGCAGGTCGAGCCCGTCCTCGGGCGGCAGCAGGCGCGCCGGTTCAAACCACGGCACCAGCCCGAAGCCGCGCCAGCCGGTGCGCTGGCCGATCAGGTCGTAGCCGTCCGCGAACAGCGCCGGATCGCCCCGGAAGCGGTTGACCAGAAATCCCGCGACCTGCGCCGCATCCTCGGGTGCCAGCACCACCCTGGTGCCGACGATCTGGGCGATCACCCCGCCCCGGTCGATGTCGCCCACCAGCAGCACCGGCAGGTCGGCGGCACGGGCAAAGCCCATGTTGGCGATATCATTGGTGCGCAGGTTCACCTCGGCGGGACTGCCCGCCCCTTCGACGACGACAAGATCATGGGTGTCGGCAAGGTGGCGGTAGCTGTCCAGCACCGGCGCAAGAAGCGCGGGCCTGAGTCCCGCGTAATCGCTGGCGGCGACGCTGGAATGCGGGCGCCCGTGCACGACCACCTGCGCCCCGGATTCCGACTGCGGCTTCAGCAGCACCGGGTTCATGTGCACCGAGGGCACCACCCCGGCGGCACGGGCCTGGAGGCTCTGGGCACGGCTGATCTCGCCGCCGTCCGGGGTCAGGGCGGAATTGTTCGACATGTTCTGCGGCTTGAACGGCGCGACCGAAATCCCGCGCCGCCGCGCGATCCGGCACAGGCCCGCGACGATCAGCGACTTGCCGACATTCGATCCGGTCCCCTGGATCATCAGACCGCGCCCCGGCCTGCCTGCGCTCGCGTCCATCGTGTTCTCCTGCGGGTTGCGGCGCGCAACTTGCCCCGCGACCGGGCTGGCCGCAAGCAGGCGCAGGCACCCCATCACGCGGCGGCGAGTGCCCCGCGACGACAGGTGCAGGCCCCCTACCCGACCCCGGTGCGACCGCGCCGGTCGGCGCGCAGGTTGGAATAGAGCACATGGTTGCGCCAGCGCCCGGAGATCTGGAGATAGGCCTGCGCGACGCCTTCATACTTGAAGCCGCAGCTTTCGAGCAGATGCCGCGAGGGCGTGTTCTCGGGCAGGCAGCCGGCCTCGATCCGGCTGAGGTCCATGACGTGAAAGGCATGATCGACCACGGCGGTCAACGCCTCGCGCATGTAGCCCTGCCGGGCAAAGGGCGCGCCGGTCCAGTAGCCCGCCGTCGCGGTCTGGGCCGGACCCCGGCGGATGTTGTCCAGCGTGATCGCGCCCACCAGCATGTCATCCTCGCGCCGGATCAGGAACAGCGGCACCGCCGTTCCGGCGGCGATGGCGCGCTGCGCCCAGTAGACGCGGTTCGTGAAGGCGCGGCGGCCCAGATGGTCGTCGGCCCAGACGGGTTCCCAGGGTTGCAGGAAATCCGCGCTGTCGGCGCGCAGATCGGCCCAGGGGCGCCAGTCGCCGTGCCGGGGCGGACGCAGGATCAGCCGCTCGGTCTCGACATGAAACCTGCGCCCGCGCCCCAGCATCAGGCGACCAGCCTCTCCCGCAGCTCGTCCAGACGCGGCGCGCTGTCGGTCGGGCCGTAGACGGTCAGCGCCATGCCCGTGCCCCCGGCCATGCGGGCACCGAAGGCGCGCACGTCATCCACGCCCACGGCGTCGATCTTCGCCACCAGTTCCTCGATGGGCGGCACCCGGCCCCAGATCGACAGCGCCCGTGCCAGCCGTTCGGCGCGCTGGGTCGGGCTTTCCAGCCCCATCAGCATTCCCGCCTTCATCTGCGCCCGCGCCCGCGCCACCTCGGCCTCGGTCATGTCCGCAGCGGACCGGGCGATTTCGGCCATGGTCAGCCGGGCAAGGTCGGTGATGTCGTCGGCGCCGGTGCCCGCGTAGATCGTGGTCAGGCCGGTGTCGGCATAGGCCCCGGCCTGCGCGAAGATCGTGTAGCAAAGCCCGCGCTTCTCGCGGATTTCCTGGAACAGCCGCGAGGACATGCCGCCGCCCATCGCCACGCCCCAGACCTGCGCGGTATGGATCAGCGGATCGCGGTAGTCCGGCCCTTCCAGCGCCAGCGCGAAATGCACCTGTTCGAGCGTCTTGACGACATGGCGTTCGCCGCCCTGCCAGCGGGCGGGTTCGGGCGCGGGCGGATGTGCCAGCGCGGGCAGATGGCCGAACAGGGATTCCGCCTGGCGGCAGATGTCATCGTGATCGACGGCGCCGGTCGCGCAGAGGATCATCTGGCCGGGGCCGTAATGCGTCGCCGTGAACCGCCGCAGGTCGGCGGCATCGAACTGCGACACCCGTTCCTCAGGCCCGAGGATGGTGCGCCCCAGCGCCTGATCCGGGTAGGCCACCTCCTGCAGCCAGTCGAACACCACGTCGTCGGGCGTATCGAGCGCCTGGCCGATTTCCTGGAGGATCACGCCGCGTTCGACCTCGATCTCCTCGGCGGCGAAGGTCGGGTTGATGAGGATGTCGGCAAGGATGTCGAGCGCAAGGCCCACGTCATCCTTCAGCACCCGCGCATAATAGGCGGTGGTCTCGCGGCTGGTGTAGGCGTTGATATAGCCGCCCACGTCCTCGATCGCCTCGGCGATCTGCAAGGCGCTGCGGGTCGTCGTGCCCTTGAACGCCATGTGTTCGAGGAAATGGGCGATGCCGTTTTCCTCGCGCGTCTCGTTGCGCCCGCCCGCCGTCACCCAGATGCCGACAGCCGCCGATTGCAGGCCGTCCATGGGTTCGGTCGCGATCCGCAGGCCGTTGGGCAGGGTATGAAGTTCGATGGTCACGCGCGACGCTGCTCCCTCACGATGGCCTGGAGGGCCGCGAGGTCGTTGGCCACCCGCGTCACCCGTTCCGGCCGTTCATACAGATCCGCCATATGCGGGGGAAGGGGCGGACGGATGCCGGTTGCCCGTTCGACCGCATCGGGGAACTTGGCCGGATGCGCGGTGGCCAGCGTCACCATCGGCACATGGCCCAGCCGCTGCCGCGCCACATGGATGCCGACGGCGGTATGGGGGCAGACAAGCTGCCCGGTCTCGGCGTGGACGGCGGCGATGGCGGCGATGGTCTCGGCCTCGGAGGCCGAACCCGAGGCGAATTTCGTGCGCAGGAAATCCAGCTCGCCGGGATCGAGCACGAATCCCCGGCCCTGCACCAGCCCCTCCATCCGCTGCGCCAGCGCGGCAGAATCGCGGCCCATCGCCTCGAACAGGATGCGCTCGAAATTGGAGGACACCTGAATATCCATCGACGGCGAGATCGAGGGCGCCACCGCGCGGGTCGCGTATTCGCCGTGGCTCAGCACCCGGTGCAGGATGTCGTTCTGGTTGGTGGCGATCACCAGCCGGTCAACCGGCAGGCCCATGGCCCGCGCGATATGGCCCGCGAAGATGTCGCCGAAATTGCCGGTCGGCACGGTAAAGCTGACCCGGCGGTGCGGGGCGCCAAGGCTGACGGCGGCGGTGAAGTAATAGACGATCTGGGCGACGATCCGCGCCCAGTTGATCGAATTGACGCCCGCCAGCCCGACCTCGTCGCGGAAGGCGTGGTCGTTGAACATGTCCTTGAGCCGCGCCTGGCAGGTGTCGAAATCGCCGTCCACGGCAAGGGCATGGACGTTGTCCTCGGCGGGTGTGGTCATCTGGCGGCGCTGGACCTCGGAGACACGGCCATGCGGGAACAGGATGAACACGTCGACATTGGCCAGCCCCCGGAAGGCGTCGATGGCCGCCGAACCGGTGTCGCCCGAGGTGGCGCCGACGATGGTGATGCGCCGCCCCGACCGCTCCAGCGCCGCCTGCATGAGCTGGCCGAGCAGGCTCATGGCGAAATCCTTGAAGGCCAGCGTGCGGCCGTGGAACAGCTCCAGCAGGAAATGGTTCGGCGCAAGCTGCACCAGCGGCGCCCGCGCGACATGATCGAAGCCCGCATAGGCGGCGCCGATCAGACGCGACAGATCACCGTCGGTGAAGTCCCCGCCGACGAAGGGCCGGATCACCTGCAGGCAGACCTGCTCGTAGGGCAGGCCCGCCAGCGCCGCGATCTCGCCGCCGCGCATCTGCGGCACCGTCTCGGGGACGTAAAGCCCGCCGTCGCGGGCCAGCCCGGTCATCATCGCCTGCGTGAAATCCAGCGCGGGCGCCTGCCCCCGTGTCGAAATGTAGCGCATGTCAGCCCCTTCTCCGGCGCATCCGCCGCAAAGCCACGAAGGCCATGATTGCCCAGGCAATGGCAAGCCCGAACCAGGTGATCGCATAGCCGAGATGGTCGTTCGGGATGCCTTCGGTGTCCACCGGCATCGGCAACGTGCCCACGGATGGCGCGACGGTGCGCGCGACGATCACGAAGGGTTCGGCATCCAGCGCCTGCCCCATGGCCTGCGCCTCGCGCGCGAACCACATGCCGGTCGCGGCATCGGGCGGCGGGGTCCACGAATCGGCGTCGTCCGGCCAGAGCAGGTTGCCGGTGATCGTGACGCTCTCGGCCATGCGGGGGATGTCGCGGGCGTCCTCGCGGACATAGCCCAGATCGACCAGCAGCGCGCGATCCCCCGAGACCAGCCGCGCGACGATGCGAAAGCCCGGCCCGTAGTCGGGATGGGCTATCAGCACCGGGATTTCCTGCCCGCCAAGCGCGCCCCGGACGGTGACCGCCAGATATTCGTCGCGCGCCTCGTCGGGCAACTCGGGCAGCGGCGCGGGCGGCGCGGCGATCCGGGCCGCGATATGCGCGAGGACTCCCTCTTTCCAGTGCAGCCGCTGCACCTGCCAGGTGCCGAGACCCAACAGCACCGCCAGCACCAGCGCGGCAAACACGGCAAATGGAACGGATCGGCGCATCACCTGCCGCTTATCACGCGCGACGCGCGCAAGGGAAACCCCCGCATGCAACGGCCCCGCCCCTCAGCCGATCGCGCCCAGCGCCGGGAAGGTTTCGAGAATCCAGAACGCCAGGTCGGTGAACTGGCCGGTCACCATCATCAGCCCCACGGTCCAGAGCAGCAGGCCGGAAATCCGCTCGATCCGCGCCATGTTGCGCTTCATGAAGGCCATGGCGCCCTTGAGGCGCGGGAAGAAGGCCGCGACCAGCAGGAACGGCACCCCCAGCCCCAGCGCATAGGCGGCCAGCATCACCGCGCCGCGCGACACCGATGCCTCGCTGGCCGCCAGCGTCAGGATCGCCGACAGGATCGGCCCCAGGCACGGTGTCCAGCCGAAGGCGAAGGCCAGCCCGAGGACAAAGGCGCCCAGCGCCGATCCGCCGCGATCCCCGGCATCGACCCGCGCCTCGCGGTCCATGAAGCCCAGCCGGAACACGCCCACGAAATGCGCGCCGAACACCATGACCACCACGCCCGCGACCAGGTTCAGCGTCGCCAGATGCGGCAGGATCAGCCGCCCCAGCGCCGAGGCCGCCATGCCGAGGATCAGGAACACCGTCGACAGGCCCAGCACGAAGAACACCGCCGTCAGGAACACCCGGCGGCGATTGGAGGCCGCCGATTCCATCTCGTCCATCGAGACGCCGCCCATATAGGCCAGATAGGGCGGCACGACCGGCAGCACGCAGGGGCTGAGAAACGACAGGATTCCCGCCGACAGCGCGATCAGCAGCGCCGGGATCAGCGTGGCGTCCATGAACATCTGCGTCGTGAGCATGTGGCCTCTCCGGCAAGGTCGGCTGCGGCCTAGCACGAAGCTGCGGCATTGTCCCGTCAGGATCGCCCGCGCTCACGCGCAGGTCAGCAGGGCGCGCGCGCCACGGCAATCGGGCGAACGGCATATTCCGTCATTGCGAGGAGGCGAAGCCGACGAAGCAACCCCGATGTTGAGCGCGAGCGTTCGGGGTTGCTTCGGCTTCGCCTCGCAATGACGGGATTTACGGGCTGCGCCGCCGTACTGACCCGCGCAGCCGCAGCTCGCCCGATTGCCCTGGCGCGCGCGCCCTGCCTTCAGCCTTGCACAAATACTCCGGGGGGAGGCCCGGAACGGGCCGGGGGGCGGCGCCCCCCACGCGGGTGTCAGCCTGCGACCGGCACCATCCTGCCCGGCGCGCGGCGGCTACCCTTCTGGTAGCGGCCATAGCCGAGGTCGGCATACTGGATGTCGGGCGCATGGCCCGAGATGATGTCGGCCAGAAGCCGCCCCGACCCCGCCGCCATGGTCCAGCCAAGCGTGCCGTGCCCGGTGTTGAGGAACAGGTTCGGATAGGGCGAGCGGCCGACGACCGGCGTGCCGTCCGGGGTCATCGGGCGCAGGCCGGTCCAGAACTCGGCCCGCGCCTCGTCGCCCGCGCCGGTGAACAGCGCCTCGACCGACTGCACCAGCGTCTCCTTGCGGCGCGGGTCGAGCGAGAGGTTGTAGCCGTTGATTTCCGCCAGCCCGCCGACGCGGATGCGGTCGCCCAGCCGGGTGATGGCGACCTTGTAGGTCTCGTCCATGACGGTCGATTGCGGCGCGCGCGATTCGTCCACGACGGGCAGGGTGATCGAATAGCCCTTCATCGGATAGATCGGCAGCCGGATGCCCAGCGGCCGCGCCATGGCCGCCGAATGCGGCCCCATGGCCAGCACCCAGGCGTCGGCGCTGAGCGGCCCTTGGTCGGTGTCGACCCCGGTGATGCGCCCGGCATCGGCGCGGATCGCCTGCACGGTGACGCCCCAGCGGAAGGTGACGCCGCGCGCCGCCGCCATTTCGGCCAGCCGTCCGGTAAAGATGTGGCAGTCGCCGGTCTCGTCATGCGGCAGCCGCAGGCCGCCCGCGATCAGGTCGGCGGACCCGGCAAGCCCCGGTTCGGCGGCGATGCAGCCCGCGCGGTCGAGCACCTCGAAGGGCACTCCGCCCTCGCGCAGGACGGCGATGTCCTTGGCGGCGCCCTCGACCTGCTTGTCGGTGCGGAAAAGCTGCAACGTGCCCTGCTGGCGGCCGTCATATTCGATGCCGGTCTGGTCGCGCAGCGCCACCAGGCAGTCGCGCGAATATTCCGCCAGCCGCACCATCCGCGCCTTGTTCACCGCATAGGCCGACGCGGTGCAGTTCATCAGCATCCGCGTCATCCACACCAGCTTGGACCATTCGGGCGTGAAGTTCACGACCAGCGGCGCATGGCGCTGGAACACCCATTTCATCGCCTTGAGCGGCACGCCGGGCGCCGCCCAGGGGGCGGAATAGCCGGGGCTGATCTCGCCCGCGTTGGCAAACGAGGTCTCCATGGCGGGCGCCGCCTGCCGGTCGATCACCGTCACCTCATGGCCCGCCTCGGCCAGATACCAGGCCTGCGTGACCCCGATGACTCCCGCTCCGAGAATGACGATCTTCATGGCGGCCTCCCGTAACCTGCGCGTTGCCCCAGCGTATCACGGGTGACGGTGCAGTTTCTGCCTATTTGTCCGGCGAGAGGGAGTTATTATCGCTCTATCTTCCGCCACCAAGTCATATTACGTCGTTTCATTGCGCATTAACGCGACATAATCGAAGATCGTCCTTGCAAAACCGACTCACCCCGCCCCGAACCAGCGCACACGCGCGCCACCACGCACCTCGTCATTGCGAGCCGCAGGCGAAGCAACCCCGACCGCTCGCGCAATGCCCTCGGGATTGCCGCGTCGGCTTCGCCTCCTCGCAATGACGGGCGGTTGATCGTCATTGCGAGGATCCGAAGCCGACGCGGCAATCCAGCAGGCCGCCCCGCGTTAACGCATGGATTGCTCCGCCCCCTCGCGGGTGACGCCCTCACTCCTGCGCCAGGTCGTCCAGAATCGGGCAGTCGGGCCGGTCGTCGCCGTGGCAATGTTGCGCCAGATGCGACAGCGTCGCCGCCATGGCGCGCATTTCCTCGATCCGGCGTTCCAGATCGGCGACATGGGCCAGCGCGATCGCCTTCACGTCGGCGCTGGCCCGCGCGCGGTCCTGCCACAGCGCCAGCAGGCCCTCGATCTCGGCCATGGAAAACCCCAGATCGCGGGCGCGGCGCACGAAGCGCAGGGTCTGCACGTCACGCGCGCCATAAACCCGATAGCCCGCCGCCGTGCGTGCGGGCGCGGGGATCAGGCCGCGTTCCTCGTAATAGCGGATCATCTTCACCGAAACGCCGGTCTCGCGCGCGGCCTCGCCGATATTCATGCCGCAGCCTCGCTCCAGCGCCCCAGCCGCAGCGCGTTGGTGACGACGAACACCGACGACAGCGCCATCGCTCCCGCCGCCAGCATCGGCGACAGGGTGATGCCGAAAGACGGCGTGAGCACCCCGGCGGCGACCGGGATCAGCGCGACGTTGTAGGCGAAGGCCCAGAACAGGTTCTGGCGAATGTTGCGCAGGGTCGCGCGCGCCAGCGCAATCGCCCGCGCCACGCCCTGCGGATCGCCGCCGGTCAGCACCACGTCGGCGCTTTCGATGGCGATGTCGGTGCCCTGCCCCATGGCGATGCCGACCTCGGCTGCCGCCAGCGCGGGGGCGTCGTTGATGCCGTCGCCCGCAAAGGCGATGCTGCCTGCGCCCTTGAGCCGCGCAATCGCCTCGACCTTGCCTGCGGGCAGGACTTCGGCCTCGATCTCGTCGATGTCCAGGTCGGCGCCGACCGCGCGCGCCACCGCCCGGCCGTCGCCGGTAATCATCGCGGGGCGCACGCCTGCGCGTCGCAAGGCGGCGATGGCCGGGGCGGCGCCGGGTTTGACCTTGTCGGCCACGGCGAACACCGCCGCCAGCGCGCCGTCGACCGCGACATGGACCGCGCTCTTGCCCTCGGCGGCCAGCCGGGCGGTGGTGTCGGCCAGCACGTCAACCGGGACGCCCAGCACGCCCATGAACCGGGCGGAACCCACCTCGACCCGTTGCCCTTCAACCACGGCGCGCACGCCCTGCCCGGCCAGAGCCTCGAACGCATCGGCCTGCGGCAGCGGCACGGGTGCTGCGGCGACCAGCGCGCGGGCCAGCGGGTGTTCGGACCCGGCTTCAGCCGCCGCCGCCAGCCGCAACGCCTCGTCGCGCGACCAGCCGGGCGCGGCGGCGAAATCGGTCAGCGCCGCGCGGCCCTCGGTCAGGGTGCCGGTCTTGTCGAAGGCCACCGTGCCGACCGTGGCCAGCGCCTGCAACGCCAGCCCGTTGCGAAACAGCACCCCCATCTGCGCCGCCCGCCCGGTGCCGACCATGATCGAGACCGGCGTGGCCAGCCCCATCGCGCAGGGGCAGGCGATGATGAGCACCGCCACCCCGTGCACCAGTGCCTGCGTCACCGCGTCGTCACCCCCCAGCGCCAGCCAGACCGCCATCGTCAGCACGGCGACCGCCATGACGGCGGGCACGAACCATGCCGTCACCCGGTCGACCGCCGCCTGCACCGGCAGTTTCGCGCCCTGCGCCGATTCGACCATGCGCACGATCTGGGCCAGCACGGTTTCCGCGCCGACGCGCTGTGCTTCCATCACCAAAGTGCCCGAGCCGTTCACCGTGCCTGCCGTCAGCGCATCGCCGGGGCCTTTGCGCACCGGCAGCGATTCGCCGGTCAGCATGGATTCATCGACATGCGCGGCGCCCTCGCGCAGCACGCCATCGACCGGCACCCGGTCGCCGGGGCGCAGCCGCAGCAGCATCCCCGGCATGACCTCGGCCAGCGGCACATCCACCTCGGCCCCGTCGCGGATCACCCGCGCATTGGGCGGCGCAAGGTCCAGCAGCTTGCGGATCGCCTGCGAGGTCTGGCCGCGCGCCCGCGCCTCGAGCCAGCGGCCGAACAGGATCAGCGTCACGATGACGGCGGCGGATTCGTAATAGACATGCACCGCGCTGGCGGGCAGCAGGCCGGGCGCGAAGGTCGCCACGGCGGAAAACGCCCAGGCCGCGCCCGCGCCGGTCATCACCAGCGAATTCATGTCGGGCGACCCGGCGCGGAACGCCGCCAGCCCCCGGCTCCAGAACCGCAGCCCCGGCCCGAACAGCACCGCCGAGGCCAGCGCGAATTCCGCCACCCAGAGCGGGAATTGCCCGACCGCGCCCGTCAGCCAGTGATGGAACGCAGGCACCAGATGCCCGCCCATTTCCGCCACGAACAAAGGCAGGGTCAGCGCCAGCGCGATCACGGTGTCGCGGCGCAGGGCGGCGGTTTCGGCCTCGCGCCGGGCCTGCGGGTCGTCGGCCTGCGCGGCGGGGCGGGCATCATAGCCCGCGCGCGTCACCGCCGCGCCCACCGCCAGCGCCAGCGCCCCGGCATCGCCCGCGCCCGTCACCGTCAGCGAATTCGTCGCCAGATTGGCAGCGGCGCCATCGACGCCCGGCACCGAAAGCGCGGCCTTTTCCACCCGCGAGACGCATGACGCGCAGGTCATGCCGTCAACCGCAAGCGTAAGGCTGACCTGCGGCACCTCGTAGCCCGCCCGCCGGATCGCGCCCAGCACCGCCTCGCGCGCCGCAGGGTCGGCCAGTTCGATCTCGGCGCGTTCGGTCGCAAGGTTCACGCCTACCCCGGCCACGCCCGGCACCTTCGCCACGGCGCGTTCCACCCGCTGCACGCAGGAGGCGCAGGTCATGCCCAGCACGGGCAGGCTGAGATGCCGGATCGGCAGGGTGACATGGTCGTTCATGGGGGCGCCCTTTCGTCTGCGAGTCGCATATGGGGCCTCCCATCATGGGAGGGTCAAGGGCCTATTTTTTTATCGCATGATGGCACCGCCGCCCAATAATCCCGTCACCCGCGAGGCGAAGCCGAAGCAACCCCGACCGCTCACCTGCAACATCGGGGTTGCTTCGTCGGCTACGCCGCCTCGCAATGACGGGATGTGCGGTTCGCCCGATTGCCGACCCCTCAGCGGCGCGCCCTGGTGCGCAGGGTCGGTTCGGCCTCGCGCGGGTTTTCGGGCCAGTGGTGGCGCGGGTAGCGGCCGCGCATCTCCTTGCGGACCTCGGGCCAGGTGGTGTCCCAGAAGCCGGGAATGTCGCTGGTCACCTGAATCGGCCGCTGCGCGGGCGACAGCAGCGTGACCCGCAGCGGCACGCCCGCCGCCGTCGGGTGGCGGGTAACGCCGAGCATTTCCTGAAGGCGCAGCGCGATCCCCGGCGCATCGCCCGCATAGTCGATCGGCACATGCCGCCCCAGCGGCGTGACGAAATCCGGCGGGCAGAGCGCATCCAGCCGCTGCCGCGCGGCATGGTCGAAGAGCGCCAGAAGCGGCGGCAGCAGATCGAAGCGCCGCCATTCGGCGAGGCTGCGCATCCCGCCCAGCCACGGCCCCAGCCAGTCCGCAAGGCCGTCCACCAGCGCCGCGTCCGACAGGTCGGGCAGCGACGGATCGGCCCGGCGCGCCAGCAGCGCCCGCGCCTGCAACCGCGCCGCCGCTCCGTCAAGCCGCAGACCTGCCCCGGCGATCCCCTCGATCATCGCCGCCTGCACCTCCGCCTCGGGCGGGTCGCGCCAGGCGCGTTCGGACAGCACCACGGCGCCCAGCATCTCGGCCTCGCGCGCCACCACGCGGCCCTCGCGCGCCGACCATTCGACGCGCCGCGCGGTGGCGGTATGCCCGGCAAAGGCGGCGCGGACCTCGGCTTCGGTGACCGGCAGCGCGCGGCGGATGGTCGCCTCGCGCGGATTGCCGTCGGTTTCCACGGCGACAAGCCACGCGACCTGCGCCAGCGCATCGCCCGCAGGCAGCGCAAGGCCCTTGCCGCCGGTCGCCAGATAGCGCGGCGCCTCGCCGGGGCGCCTTTGTGCCACGCGGTCGGGAAAGGCGAGCGCGGCCATGGCCCCCGCGCCCATGGGCGCACCTTCGGGCAGGCCGCGCGCGAGGCGGCGCGCCTCGAACCGGATGCGGGCAAGGGTTGCGCCGTCGCCAGCACGGCGTCCCGCGACCGCATCGAGCCGCAGCATCAGGTCGCAGCCCGCGCCGGGCAGCGGGTCGCGTTCCGCCACCAGCGCGGCCAGCGGCGCCGCCTGCGCGCCCGCCTGCGCCAGCATATGCGCCAGACGCGGATGCGCGGGCAGCGCGGCGATCCGCCTGCCATGCGCGGTGATGTGCCGCCGCGCATCCAGCGCCCCCAGCGCCGCCAGCAGGTCACGCGCCGCCGCCAGCGCAGGCGCGGGCGGCGGGGTCAGGAACGGCAGCCGGTCGCTGCCCCAGAGCGCGAGGTCCAGCGCCAGCGGTGCAAGGTCGCCGCGCGTGATCTCGGGTTCGGCAAAGGCCGGATGCGCGCCCTCCTCGGCCCGCGCCCAGGCGCGCAGGCACAGTCCCGCGGCCACCCGGCCCGCGCGGCCCGCGCGCTGCGCGGCCTCGGCGCGGCTGGCGCGTTCGGTGACCAGCCGCGCCATGCCGGTGCCCGGATCGAACCGCGCCCGGCGCACGAGGCCGGAATCGACCACCAGCCGCACGTCGGGGATGGTCAGCGAGGTCTCGGCGATGTTGGTGGCCAGCACGATGCGGCGCAGGCCCGGCTCGGGCGTCAGCGCACGATCCTGTTCGGGGCCGGGCAGCGCGCCGAAAAGCGGGCGGATGACGTGGCCCGCAGGCAGTTGCGGCGCCAGCAGCGCGGCAAGGCGGCGGATTTCTCCCTCGCCGGGCAGAAAGGCCAGCACCGCGCCTTCGGTGTCGGGCAGCGCGTCGAGGATCAGCCCGGCCATGATGCTTTCCACCCGCGCATCGCGCGGCGCCGGACGCGGCAGGTGGCGGATGGCGACGGGGAAGGCCCGGCCCTCGGCGGTGACGACCGGCGCATCGCCCATCAGTGCCGCCACCGGCGCGGCATCCAGCGTGGCCGACATGACCAGCACCAGCAGGTCGGGGCGCAGGGCCGACAGGTCGAGCGTGAGCGCAAGGCCCAGATCGGCCTGCATGGAGCGTTCGTGAAACTCGTCGAAGATCACCGCGCCGATACCGGCGAGTTCGGGGTCCGACTGGATCATCCGGGTGAGGATGCCTTCGGTGACCACCTCGATGCGGGTGGCATCCGATACCCGCGCCTCGCCGCGCATCCGGTAGCCCACGCGCGCGCCGACCCGTTCGCCCAGGGTGGCGGCCATGCGGGTGGCGGTGGCGCGGGCGGCCAGCCGCCGGGGTTCGAGCATGACGATCCGCCCCGGCGCGAGGCCCGCTTCCAGCAGCGCCAGCGGCACGCGGGTTGACTTGCCCGCGCCGGGCGGCGCCTGCAACACGGCCCGCCCCCGCGCCCGCAGCGCGTCAATCAGCGCAGGCAGCGCCGCGTCAACGGGAAGCGGCGCGGGAAGGGTCATGCGGGCGGCCTTTTGCGCAGGCGGGGGGTGCGCCCCCCTTCGTCATTGCGAGGCGGCGCAGCCGCCGTGGCAATCCACGAGGCCCGAGAGTCGCCCCCGGCATGGGTTGCTTCGTCGCCTGCGGCTCCTCGCAATGACGGTGGTTTCTTCGTCATTGCGAGCCGCAGGCGAAGCAACCCCGACCTCTCGCGCACAACATCGGGATCGCTTCGCCTTCGCCTCGCGGGTGACGGGACGCCCCCCCGTCACTCGTGCCGGTTCAGCCGGTGGTCGAGGATGTCCTGCACCACCGACGGATCGGCGAGCGTCGAGATGTCGCCCAGATTGCCCGCGTCGTCCTCGGCGATCTTGCGCAGGATGCGGCGCATGATCTTGCCCGAGCGGGTCTTGGGCAGATCGACCGCGAACTGCAGCTTGTCCGGCTTTGCAATCGGGCCGATCTCGGCGCGCACGAAGTCTTCCAGCTCCTTGCGCAATTCGTCCGAGGGCTGTTCGCCCTTCATCAGCGTGACATAGGCATAGATGCCCTGCCCCTTGATGTCGTGCGGATAGCCCACGACCGCGGCTTCGGCGACCTTGTCATGGGCGACAAGCGCCGATTCCACCTCGGCGGTGCCCATGCGGTGACCCGAGACGTTGATGACATCATCCACCCGCCCGGTGATCCAGTAATAGCCGTCCTCGTCACGGCGGCAGCCGTCGCCGGTGAAGTAGTAGCCGGGGTATTGCTGGAAATAGGTTTCCTCGAAGCGCTTGTGGTCGCCCCAGACCGTGCGCATCTGCGAGGGCCAGGAATCCTCCATCGCCAGCACGCCCTCGACCCCGTTGCCGGTCAGTTCCGCCCCGGTATTGGCATCGAGGATCGCGGGCCGGACCCCGAACAGTGGCAGGGTCGCGGCGCCCGGCTTGGTCGGCGTGGCGCCGGGCAGCGGGTTGATCATGTGCGCGCCGGTCTCGGTCTGCCACCAGGTATCGACGATGGGCAGTCTGCTCTTGCCGACATGCTCGTCATACCAGAGCCAGGCCTCGGGGTTGATCGGCTCGCCCACCGTGCCCAGCAGCTTCAGCGACGACAGGTCGTGCTTCGCGGGCCATTCCGGCCCCTGCGCCATCAGCGCGCGAATGGCGGTGGGTGCGGTGTAGAACTGGTTCACGTCGTGCTTGGCGCAGACCGCCCAGAACCGGCCCGGATCGGGCCAGGCGGGCGTGCCCTCGAACATCAGCGTGGTGGCGCCGTTGGCCAGCGGGCCGTAGACGATGTAGCTGTGCCCGGTCACCCAGCCCACATCCGCCGTGCACCAGAACACGTCGCCCTCGTGGTAGTCGAAGGTGATCTCGTGGGTTAGCGCCGATTGCAGCAGGTAGCCGCCGGTCGAATGGACCACGCCCTTGGGCTTGCCGGTCGAACCGGAGGTGTAGAGGATGAACAGCGGATCATCGGCGCCCATTTCCTCGGGCGCGCAGTCGGGCGATGCGGTGGCCATCTCGGCCAGCAGGTCGAAGTCGCGGCCGTCCTCCCAGGCGGTCGGCTCGCCGGTGCGCTTGACCACGAGGCAGGCGACCTTGCCGCCGACGCGGGCCAGCGCCTTGTCGGCATTGTCCTTCAGCCCGGTCCGGCGCCCGCCGCGCGGCGCCCAGTCGGCGGTCACCAGCACATGCGCGTCGCAGTCGGTGATCCGGTTGGCCAGCGCCTCGGGCGAGAAGCCCGCGAACACGACCGAATGGATCGCGCCGATGCGCGCGCAGGCCAGCATCGTGTAGGCGGCCTCGGGGATCATCGGCAGGTAGATGATGACCCGGTCGCCGCGCTTCACGCCATGCGCCTTGAGGACATTGGCCAGCCGCGACACCTGATCGTGCAGTTCGGCATAGGTGACGTGACGCGCGGGTTCGGCCGGATCGTCGGGTTCCCAGATGATCGCGGTCTGGTCCGCGCGGGCGGGAAGATGGCGGTCGATGCAGTTGGCGGCCACGTTCAGCGTGCCGTCGCCGAACCAGCTTACCTTGACCTGGCCAAGGGTGAAATCGGTGTCCTTCACCTTGGTGAACGGCTTCATCCAGTCGAGACGCTTCGCCTGTTCCCCCCAGTAGGCATCCGGGTCGTCGACCGAGCGGGCGTAGACCGCCGGATAGTCCTGCGGCTTCACATGCGCTCCGGCGGTGAACTCTGCCGAAGGCACATGGGCGCCGCTGATGTTGGTAAGGTCTTTCATCCCGCTTGCTCCTCCAGTCGCCAGATGACCCCGACCCGCAGCAGGACCGGGGCCGGTCATATGTCACGGACACGTTATGAAGAAAGCCGCGCTCATGCAATGCAGCCGCCGGGGCGGCGCGGGGGTGATCGGGTGCGCGGCATCATCCGTCATTGCGAGGAGGCAAAGCCTTATACCCTGTCATTAACCCCGTCATTGCGAGGCGCAGCCGAAGCAACCCCGACCGCTTGCGCATGAGCATCGGGGTTGCTTCGTCGGCTGCGCCGCCTCGCAATGACGGGGTCTGCCGGGCGCCCGACCCGGCGAGCGCGCTTGTAAACCTGCGCCCCTCACCCTAACTCTGGCGCCGGAACCTCGGGGGAGTTCCGCGTTGCCGATGGTCGGGACCCGGCGCTTCGCCCGCAAGAAGGATACGAGCATGACCTCATCCACCGCCCAGACCCACCCGGTGCTGCCGTTGCGCGACATCGTCGTGTTCCCGCACATGATCGTGCCGCTGTTCGTCGGGCGCGAGAAGTCGGTGAACGCGCTTGAAAAGGTGATGGCGGACGAATGCCAGATTCTCCTCGTCTCGCAAAAGGATGCGAGCGTGGACGACCCCGCCGGCGAGGACATCTATCTTACCGGCGTGCTGGCGAATGTCCTGCAACTGCTGAAGCTGCCCGACGGCACCGTGAAGGTGCTGGTCGAGGGCCGCTCGCGCGTGCGGATCACCGATTTCGTGCCGAACGACGACTTCTTCGAGGTCCGCGCCGAACCGCTGGAAGAAGAACTGGGCGACGCCGAAATCGTGCAGGCGCTGACCCGTTCGGTCGCGCAGGAGTTCGAGAAATACGCCAAGGTGCGCAAGAACGTCCCCGAAGAGGCGCTGGCCGCCGTCGCGTCGAGCGACGACCCCGACCGCCTGGCCGACATGGTCGCGGGCCATCTGGGCATCGACGTGGCGCAGAAGCAGGGCCTGCTCGAGACGCTGGTGATCTCGGAGCGGCTCGAGAAGGTCTACGGCCTGATGCAGGGCGAACTGTCGGTGCTGCAGGTCGAGAAGAAGATCAAGTCGCGCGTCCGCACCCAGATGGAGAAGACGCAGCGCGAATATTACCTCAACGAACAGATGAAGGCGATCCAGCGCGAACTCTCGGACGGCGACGACGGCCAGAGCGAGCTGGACGAGCTGGAAGACCGCATCAAGGCCACCAAATTCTCGAAGGAAGCCCGCGAAAAGGCCGAGGGCGAGTTGAAGAAGCTGCGCGCGATGCAGCCGATGTCGGCCGAGGCGACCGTGGTGCGCAACTATCTCGACTGGCTGCTCTCGGTGCCCTGGGGCGTGAAGTCGCGCACGCGGCGCGACGTGACGGCGGCCGCGAAGGTGCTCGATTCCGACCACTACGGTCTGGAAAAGGTCAAGGAACGCATCGTCGAATATCTGGCGGTCCAGCAGCGTTCGGCCAAGCTCAAGGGGCCGATCCTGTGCCTCGTCGGCCCGCCGGGCGTGGGCAAGACCAGTCTGGGCAAGTCTGTCGCGCGGGCCACGGGGCGCGAATTCATCCGCATCAGCCTTGGCGGCGTGCGCGACGAATCGGAAATCCGCGGCCACCGGCGCACCTACATCGGCTCGATGCCCGGCAAGATCATCCAGGCGCTGAAGAAGGCCAAGACCAGCAACCCGCTGATCCTGCTCGATGAAATCGACAAGATGGGGCAGGATTTTCGCGGCGACCCCGCGTCCGCCCTGCTCGAGGTGCTGGACCCGGAACAGAACCACACCTTCGTCGATCACTATCTCGAGGTCGAATACGACCTGTCGAACGTGATGTTCCTGACCACGGCCAACAGCTACAACATGCCGGGGCCGCTTCTGGACCGGATGGAGATCATCAGCCTGCCCGGCTATACCGAGGACGAGAAGCGCGAGATCGCGCGCCGCCACCTGCTGCCCAAGGTGATGAAGAACCACGGGCTGAAGGCGAAGGAGTTCTCGCTGTCCGATGACGCGCTGACCGCGATCATCCGCACCTGGACCCGCGAGGCGGGCGTGCGCAACCTTGAACGCGAGATCGCGAAGATCGCGCGCAAGGCGGTCACGCGCATCGTGAAGAAAGAGGCGGATCACATCGAGGTGACGCCGGACAACCTGCCCGATTTCCTCGGCGTGCCGCGCTTCCGCTTTGGCCTGGCTGAAAAAGAGGATCAGGTCGGCGTCGTCACCGGGCTGGCCTGGACCAGCGTGGGCGGTGAAATCCTGTCGATCGAGGCCCTGCGCCTGCCCGGCAAGGGCAGGATGAAGACCACCGGCAAGCTGGGCGACGTGATGAAGGAATCCATCGACGCCGCCGCCAGCTATGTGCGCTCGATCGCGCCGCAGATCGGGGTGCGCCCGCCGCGCTTCGATCACTGGGATATCCACGTCCACGTTCCCGAAGGCGCGACGCCCAAGGACGGGCCGTCGGCGGGGCTGGCGATGACCACGGCCATCGTCTCGGTGCTGACCGGGATTCCGGTGCATCGGGACGTGGCGATGACCGGCGAGGTGACTTTGCGCGGCAATGCGCTGGGCATCGGGGGCCTGAAGGAAAAGCTGCTGGCCGCGCTGCGGGCCGGGATCACCACGGTCATCATCCCGCAGGAGAACGAGAAGGATCTTCCCGAAATCCCCGACAACGTGAAGGAGGGGCTGAAGATCATCCCGGTCAGCCATGTGTCCGAGGCGCTGAAGATCGCGCTGACCCGGCAGCCCGAACCCGTCGAATGGGACGAGGCCGCCGAGGAAGCCGCCGCCATCGCCCGCGCGCAGGCCGCCGCTGCGGCGGCTGCCGGGGCAGGCTCCAGCGTCGCGCATTAAGGACCAGGGCCGGGGGAAACCCCGGCCCGTTTTCGCCGGGGAGCAGCATGACCGACACCGACGACGAATTGCCGCCCTCGATCACGATGCGCGCGCCGATGAAGAAGGCGGCGTTTCTCGACCTGGTGGCTGCGGATGCCGGGCTGGATGCGGCGCGCGTGGCGCCCGTCGCCGACGCGACGCTCGCCGCCATCGCGCAGGTGCTCGAATCCGGTCAGGCGCTGGCGATCCCGCCGCTGGGCAGGCTGAAGATCATCAAGGAAAAATCCGGTCGCGCCGGGCACCAGTTGCTGCTGCGGCTGACGGTGGACCGGGGGACGGCGGGCGAGGACTGACCGCCATCATCACGGGGCGGCGCGGTGGGGGCGGGTTGCCGCCGGGTCTTGTGGATTGCTTCGTCGGCTGCGCCTCCTCGCAATGACAGTGTGGGTGCCGTCATTGCGAGGCGAAGCCGAAGCAACCTCGACCGCTCACACACGACATCGGGGTTGCTTCGTCGGCTGCGCCTCCTCGCAATGACGGCATCCATATCTCTGTCATTGCGAGGCGAAGCCGAAGCAATCCACAAGGCCGACAGAACCTTGTCGCCGCCCCCGCTGCGCTTCCCCGCACACCCCGACCGCAAACCCCTTGCGCCACCGCGCGCCAGCGGCTATCTGGCGCCGCAACGGGTGATTAGCTCAGTGGTAGAGCGCTACCTTCACACGGTAGATGTCAGGAGTTCAAATCTCTTATCACCCACCATCCCCTCCCTTCGCGGGAAAGGGTGGTTAGCTCAGTTGGTAGAGCGTCTCGTTTACACCGAGAATGTCGGGGGTTCGAATCCCTCACCACCCACCATCCTGTGCGCGGATGAACACCCGCCCGAATTTTGCGCGTGATTGCACGAATCCGCGCGGTGCCCATATCATTCCCGCAGCCCGAAGGAGGATGTCATGAGCTGGAACCCCGCGCTCGACCCGAGCATTCCCGTCACCGATGCCGACATCGACGCCATCGAGACCGTGATCGTCCCGCGCGCCCGCGATCTCGGCGGCTTCGAGGTGCGCCGTGCGCTGCCCTCGGGCAAACGGCAGATGGTCGGGCCGTTCATCTTCTTCGACCAGATGGGCCCGGCGGAATTCCTGACCGGCGAGGGCATCGACATCCGCCCGCATCCGCATATCGGCCTGGGCACCGTGACCTATCTGCTGCGCGGGCGCCTGCATCACCGCGACTCGCTGGGCACCGACCAGTGGATCGAACCCGGCGCGGTGAACTGGATGAACGCGGGCGGCGGCATCACCCATTCGGAACGCACCGACGGCGCGGCGCGCGAACGCCCGATGTCGATGTTCGGCCTGCAGACCTGGATCGCGCTGCCCGAATCGCACGAGGACGACCCGGCCTCTTTCGCCCATCTGCCGCAGGCCGACCTGCCGATGCTCGACGGCGAGGGCAAGACCGTGCGGCTGGTGCTGGGCCACGCCTGGGGCGCGCGGGTGCCCTTCGAGATGCCCTCCGAGACCTTCTATGCCGACGCCACCCTCGCCCCCGGCGCGGCGATCCCGCTGCCCGACGAGCACGAGGACCGGGGGGCCTATGTGCTGAGCGGTTCCGTCACCGTGGCGGGCGAGGATTACGATGCCGGGCGGATGCTGGTCTTTCGCCCCGGCGACCGCATGAGCCTGCGCGCGGGCGATCAGGGCGCGCGGGTGATGTTGCTGGGCGGCGCCACCCTTGGCGGGCCACGGCATATCTGGTGGAACTTCGTGGCCTCGTCGAAGGAACGGATCGAGGCCGCGAAACAGGCCTGGCGCGAGGGCGACTGGGAACATGGCCGCTTCACCCTGCCGCCCGCTGACGCCGAAGAATGGATTCCGGCCCCGGAAAGATGAGCTGACGCAACACTCGTCCGGGGGCGGCAAGACCGCCCGCCTACAGCGGCTCGATGTCGCCCCCGGCGCGCAGGGCATGAAACCCGGCCTGCCAGTCGTCGAACGTGCCCGCCGCGATGGCGGCGCGCATCCCCGCCATGATCTCCTGGAAATAATGCAGGTTGTGCCAGGTCAGCAGCATGGACGAGATGATTTCCCCGGCGCGGAACACATGGTGCAGGTAGGCGCGCGAATAGTTGCGGCAGGCCGGGCAGGTGCAGTCGGCGTCCAGCGGGCGCGGGTCGTCGGCGTGGCGGGCGTTCTTCACGTTCACCGCGCCGCGCCGCGTCCAGGCCTGCCCGGTGCGGCCCGACCGCGACGGCAGCACGCAATCCATCATGTCGATGCCGCGCGCCACTGCGCCGACGATGTCGTCGGGCTTGCCCACGCCCATCAGGTAGCGCGGGCGGTCCTCGGGCAGCATCCCCGGCGCGTGGTCGAGGACGCGGAACATTTCCGCCTGCCCCTCGCCCACCGCGAGGCCGCCGACCGCGTAGCCGTCGAAGCCGATGGCGCGCAGCGCTTCCGCCGATTCCGCGCGCAACTCGATGTTCGTGCCGCCCTGCTGGATGCCGAACAGCGCATGGCCCGGCCGGTCGCCGAAGGCGTCGCGCGAACGGGCCGCCCAGCGCATCGACAGCCGCATCGAACGCGCCACGACATCGTCGGACGCAGGCAGCGCCGGGCATTCGTCGAAACACATGACGATGTCGGACCCCAGCAGGCGCTGGATTTCCATGCTGCGCTCGGGCGACAGCAGATGGCGGCGACCGTCGATATGGCTGGCGAAGGTGACGCCGTCCTCGGTCAGCTTGCGCAGGCCCGCGAGGCTCATCACCTGGAAGCCGCCGGAATCGGTCAGGATCGGGCGCTCCCAGTTCATGAAGCGGTGCAGCCCGCCCAGCCGCGCCACCCGTTCGGCGCCGGGGCGCAGCATCAGGTGGTAGGTGTTGCCGAGCAGGATGTCGGCGCCGGTCGCGCGCACGGATTCGGGCAACATCGCCTTCACCGTGCCCGCCGTGCCCACCGGCATGAAGGCCGGGGTGCGGATGTCGCCGCGCGTCGTGCGGATCGTGCCGGTGCGCGCCCGGCCCGCGCGCGCGTGGATGTCGAAGGAAAAGCTGCTCATGGCGCTGGCCTAGCCGAGCGGCGGGTGGCGGGCAAGGCGAGGCGCCGCAAGTGCCGGAACAATCGGGCGCCCACAATATTTCGTCATTGCGAGGCGGCGTAGCCGACGAAGCAACCTCGATGCTGTGTGTGAGCGGTCGGGGTTGCTTCGTCGCCTGCGGCTCCTCGCAATGACGATATTTTCCTCCGTCATTGCGAGGCGGCGTAGCCGCCGTGGCAATCCACGGACCGGGTGCGGCGCCCGGAATGGGTTGCTTCGTCGGCTGCGCCTCCTTGCAATGACGATATTTTCTCCCGTCATTGCGAGGCGCAGCCGAAGCAACCCCGACCGCTCATACACAACATCGGGGTTGCTTCGTCGGCTGACGCCTCCTCGCAATGACGGGATTTTCGTCTGCCCGATTGCCTTCGCGTCAAATGGCACCATCCGACTGCGACCCGCTCTATGCCGCAGGCGCCCGTCCCGCGCAGGCCAGGTCGCGCGCGTCCTCGATCCGGGCCATCTCGTCGGGCGGCACCTGCAGGCGGTATGCCGCGACACCGTCAAGGAACAGGCGCGCATAGTCGCAGGCGAAGGCGCGGTTCATCGGCATGAAGAGGTCCGGCCCGCGCGCGCCCTTCAGCCGGTTCAGCCCGGCCTCGACCGCCAGCAGATAGCGGCGGTCGTTGTAGAAGCGGCGCTTCGTGTCGCGGTCCCAGGCATCGGCGCCATGCGCCCAGGCCCAGCAGACCGGGATGACGTGGTCGATCTCCATCGCCTGCGCGGGCACGTTTTCGAGCAGGCGCCCCGAATAGGGGTCGATCCAGCTTCCCGACAACACGCGCCAGGTGGTGCCGCCCCCGCCCTCGCGGACATGCAGGCCGCCAAGCGCGGCATCGGCGAGGATGTCGAAGCGCGTGTTGCGGTAGGCGCTCTGCCACCAGCCGCCGAACGAGGCCCGGTCGCAGGCGGGCGCGGCCTCGCCCGGCCAGAGGGCCGCCGCCTCGCCATCGGGCCGCAACGGCGCCTGCCCGGCCACCAGCACCAGCAGCGCCACCAGCAGCAGGACGAGAAGGCTGGCGGGGATTCTGGCATGAGGTTTGGCGGGGGCCATCGGCGCGCTCGCGTTAACGAATCGTTAACCTTCATTAAGCGAAGCCGCAGCGGGCACAAACCGGCCGGATCGGTGGCGGAAGCGGGGCGGTGCGCAATTCCCGTCATTGCGAGTCCCGTCATTGCGAGGCGCAAGCCGAAGCAACCCCGACCGCTCACGCACAACGTCGAGGTTGCTTCGTCGGCTGCGCCTCCTCGCAATGACGGGAGGTAATCGTCATTGCGAGGCGAAGCCGAAGCAATCCATACCGGGTGCAGCACCCGGCCGCGTGGATTGCTTCGTCGGCTTCGCCTCCTCGCAATGACGGTGTAAGTCGTCATTGCGAGGCGCAGCCGAAGCAACCTCGACCGCTCGCTCACGACATCGAGGTTGCTTCGTCGGCTGCGCCTCCTCGCAATGACGGGATAAGCCGCGCCGCCCGCCGCTTGCACCCCCCGCGCCCGCGCCCCATCTTCACCGCAAGGCGACACCTCCGGAGGCCCCGATGTATGTGATCCACCACAACCCTAATTGCAGCACCTCGCGCCGGACGCTCGAGCGGCTGGAGGCCACCGGCGAGCGGGTCGAGGTCATCCGCTATCTCGAGGACGGCTGGACGCGCGCCCAGCTTCTGGGGTTGTTCGCCGCAGCGGGCGTGACCCCGCGCGAGGCGCTGCGGGCGCGCGAACCTCAGGCCGGGGATCTGGCCGATGCCGATGACGAGGCGATCCTTGCGGCGATGGTCGCGCATCCGGTGCTGGTCGAACGGCCCATCGTCTGCGGCCCCTACGGGGTGCGGCTCTGCCGCCCCGGCGAGCGGGTCGCGGAAATCCTGCCGCCCTCGGGCCACCCTGCGGCACCCTGAACCTTTACCTCCGACACGACATTTCCTATGTATCGACGGACACCAGTAGCCGAAAGCCTGCCCATGGATACCGCCGCGCCTGCCGAAGGCGTTTCCGTCTTCGCCCCCTCGACCACCGACAGCCCGCTTCACGATCCCATCGTCGAGGCGCTGCGCACGGTCTATGACCCGGAAATTCCGGTGAATATCTATGATCTAGGCCTGATCTACACCATCGGGATCGCCGATGGCGGCAATGTCGATGTCGTCATGACGCTGACCGCGCCGGGCTGCCCGGTCGCGGGCGAGATGCCGGGTTGGGTGCAGACCGCCATCGAGGCCGTGGGCGGCGTGCAGTCGGCCTCGGTGAAACTGGTCTTCGATCCGCCCTGGAGCATGGACATGATGTCCGACGAGGCGCGGCTGGAACTGGGGTTCATGTAGCGATGGCGCAGCAAGCGACGACCGGCCCGACCCTGACGCTCACGCCTGCAGCGGTGACGCAGGTGCGCCACCTGATGGAGGCCCGCCGGATGGCCGGGCTGCGCGTCTCGCTGCGCAAGGGTGGCTGCGTTGGCCTGGAATACCGCATCGAGGCCGCCGAGACCCCTGCCCCCGACGATATCGTCGTCGAACAGGACGGCGCCCGCGTGCTGATCGCGGCGAAATCGCAGGCGATGCTGGCGGGCACGCGGATCGACTATGTCAGCGACCTGCTCGAAAGCAGCTTCCGCCTGACCAACCCCAACGTCGCCGATTCCTGCGGCTGCGGCGAATCGATGATCTTCGAGCCGGACACCCCCGCGCTGCGCTGATCCGGCCATCGCCCGCGCGGCGGGCGCCGGATGTTCCATCCGGCTGCGAAATGCACACGATCGGGTCGCGTTCAACCCGACCCGGCGGGCCTGCTCCGACATGTTGTCCAGTCGCATTGTCGCGGGCGCCAAATGTTCCATTTGGCTGCGAAATGCTCTAGACCCCCGGCCCAGATGGACGAAGGGGGTCGCCGATGCGCCGCAAACTTGCCGCCGGAAACTGGAAGATGTTCGGGACGACCGCGTCCCTGGGCGAGATCGCCGCCATCGCGGGCGCCTGCCCGACGCCCGGCGTCGATATCCTCGTCTGCCTGCCGGCGACGCTGATCTCGCGGGCGCAGGCGGTGGCGGGTTGCGTCGCGCTTGGCGGGCAGGACTGCCACGCGCACGGCGAGGGCGCGCATACCGGCGACATCTCGGCACCCATGCTCATCGACGCGGGCGCGAGCCATGTGATCCTCGGCCATTCCGAACGCCGCTCGGACTACCGCGAGAGCGACGAGACCGTGGCCGCCAAGGCGCTCTCGGCGCGGGCGGCAGGGCTGACGGCGGTGATCTGCGTCGGCGAGACGCTGGAGCAGCGCCAGTCAGGCGACGCGCTGGCCGTGGTCGGCGGCCAGCTTGCGGGGTCCATCCCCGACGGCGCGAGCGGCGCGAACACGGTCGTGGCCTATGAACCCGTCTGGGCCATCGGCACCGGGCTGACCCCCTCGGTCGAGGAAATCGGCGAGATGCACGGCTTCATCCGCCGCGCCCTGCGCGAGCGCTTCGGCACCGAGGGCGACGCGATCAGGGTGCTCTACGGCGGCTCGGTCAAGCCCGCCAACGCGGCAGACATCTTCGCCGTCCCCGACGTGGACGGCGCCCTGGTTGGCGGCGCGAGTTTGAAGGCGGCGGATTTCCTGCCGATCGTGCGGGCACTGGAGGGGGCAGCGGGTCAGTGAGCAGCGGCGCGACTGCCCAATAGCGAGAGAACCCCGTCCGATGTCGCAACGGTAGCAACGTTCTGCAACAGCAAGACATCCTCGCGTGCAAGGTCACCGGAATGCGCTGCAATACGCTGCACCGCATCGGACGAGCCGACATCGGACAGCGCAACGTATTTGGCATTCACCGAGTTCGGATTCGGTCGCACGACCTCGATGAGACTCAATCCTTCCGGGCCCTGTACCGCGAGGTCGAAGCGGTAGCGACGCCCGCTTGCGCCCTGATACGCATATTCCTTCATCAGCGCACCTCTCGGGAGCTGCGGCTGGAGCAACACGAACAGGGTGTCCGCAAGGGCGCGCTCGGACTTGCGCGTCCGATCAACCAGAGCCACGCGCGCCGCCGCCGCAGCCGTGTTTGCCACTGCGATGATGGCCGATTCGAGCCAGTCGGCCGAGTCGACCTTGGCCGACAAGCGCCGCCCTTCACAGGTCACGCCGTAACGGCGGCATTCGTCCAGCATGATACGACGCGCAGTCGCCCCGTCCTGGCCATGCGTCAGGATCACGGCCATCGTCTCACCCGCGTCATGGACGACGAAGCCGTCACCAAAACGGACAACATAGACGAACACGGGTTCAAACGACGAAAACAGACAGGTGGTACGGACGCGCAGGCCGTTGTCCGTCTGCTTGCAGCGCGAAAGGGCTGCTTCCGTCATGAGGTCAGTCCTGAACGCGACATTCATCATAGCAGGCGCTCCCTTGCTGGAACGGTTACTTCGCGCTGTTCTGGCGTGAAGTCTATCTCACATTCGTTACAGATCATCGCAACGGCATGGCTCAGTGTCTGTGTGGCGCGCGACACCTCATCCTTGATCGGGATTTCCCATTCATCCGGCGGCAGGACATCAAGCACATAGTCACGGTTATTTCGCCAGCGATGGATATGGGTTCCCCTGACTACACCGGGAAGACCAAGTGCACCGGCCTGAAGCGGGTTCACGTCCTCTTCATCAGGCAGCATGATGTCGACGCGGCACAGGGGCTTCTGACGAAATATGAGCGATACACTCGGTGCGCCGCTTGAGATGCGGTTAACGCGGAAGGCCAGATAGGCGCGTGAAATTCCGCTTTCCTCGTGAATTGGCCAGCTTGCGTCAAGGCGATCAAGCTGCCCGTTCTGTCGCCACACTGGCTGCGGCCCGTCAAGGTGCTTGCGGGCGGCGAGAAATACATCCGCCTCATCACAAATTCTGGCCTTCTCGTCCCTCGTCACGGCCCCTCGCACACCTGGACAGCGCGACGATTGCACGTCTCACAAATCTGTGAAACCCCTCACAACGGCAACACCGTCGTCGCCTTGATCTCCTCCATGCTGTAGAGCGCCGTCACCTGGTGAATCCGCACGTCGGCGATCAGGGACTGGTAGAAGGCGTCGTAGTCGCGGGCGTGTTTCAGGCGGACCTTCAGGATGTAGTCGATCTCGCCCGCCATGCGGTGCGCCTCCTGCACTTCGGGGCGGGCGCGCAGGGTGGCGGTGAAGCGGCGGTGCCAGTCGGCGGCGTGTTCGCTGGTGCGCACCAGCACGAAGAAGCAGGCGTCGAAGCCCAGGGCCTCGGCGTCGAGCAGCACCGTCTGCCGCCCGATCACGCCTGCCGCGCGCAGCTTTCGGACGCGGTTCCACACCGGGGTCTTGGACGATCCCACGACGCGCGCGATCTCGTCGAGCGAACGGTCGGCGTCCTCCTGCAGCGCCATGAGGATGCGGCGGTCGAGATCGTCGATGGCGGGCGTCATGGCGGGTCTCCGGCCGGGTGGCGGGTGGAACATACGTCCTGCCGCCGGGCGCACAAGGGGAACGGGTGTTTTGTATCGGGCGATCCGCACGTGCCCGGACCGGCAGGGCGCATGTTCCGCAAATGTGATTGCCGGGGGGGGATCGTCATTGCGAGGCGCAGCCGAAGCAACCCCGACCGCTCACTCAATGCAATCGGGGTTGCTTCGTCGGCTGCGCCTCCTCGCAATGACGGGGAATGACCGCGCCGCCCCGCCCTGCGCACCCCCAACCCCCGCGCGCGTCAGTCCTGTGCGTTGGCGTCGGCGCGGCTCTTGCCCGCGAGGTTCGTGGCCAGCGTCGCGGCCATGAAGCCGTCGAGGTCGCCGTCGAGCACGCCCTGGGTGTCCGAAGTCTCGTGGCTGGTGCGCAGGTCCTTCACCATCTGGTAGGGTTGCAGCACATAGGAGCGGATCTGGTTGCCCCAGCCCGCGTCGCCCTTGGCGTCATAGGCTTCGTTGATCGCCGCGTTGCGCTTGTCGAGTTCGAGCTGATACAGCCGCGCGCGCAGCGCGTTCATGGCGATGTCGCGGTTCTGGTGCTGCGACTTCAGCGACGACGTGACGACGATTCCGGTCGGAAAGTGGGTGATGCGCACGGCGGAATCGGTCTTGTTGACATGCTGGCCGCCCGCGCCCGACGACCGGAACGTGTCGATGCGGATGTCCTTGTCCTGGATGTCGATGTCGATGGAATCGTCCACGACCGGATAGACCCAGACGCTGGCAAAGCTGGTCTGCCGCTTGTCGCCCGAACCGAAAGGCGAGATGCGCACCAGACGATGCACACCGGATTCGGTTTTCAGCCAGCCATAGGCGTTATGGCCGGAAATGCGGTAGGAGACCGACTTCACGCCCGCTTCCTCGCCCGGCGTTTCGGACAGGAGTTCGACTTCGTAGCCCTTGCGTTCGGCCCAGCGGGTATACATCCGGGCCAGCATCTCGGCCCAGTCCTGGCTTTCGGTGCCGCCCGCGCCCGCGTTGATTTCGAGGAAGGTGTCGTTGGGGTCGGCCTCGCCGTCGAGCAGGGCCTCGAGTTCCTGCTGCGCGGCCTGTTCGGCCAGCGCGGCAAGGGCGGCCTCGGCCTCGGCGACGATGTCGGATTCGCCCTCGGCCTCGCCCAGCTCGATGAGGTCGCGGTTGTCGTTCAGGCCGCGTTCCAGCGCCTCGAGCGCCGTCATCTTGTCGATCAGCACCTGCCGCTCGCGCATCAGCTTCTGCGCCGCCGCCGGGTCGTCCCAGAGCGACGGGTCTTCAACGCGGGCGTTCAGTTCCTCGAGCCGGAACGCGGCGGTATCCCGCCCCATCCGCCGGCCGAGCAGGGTGACGGATTTCTCGATCGCTTCGATATGGGCTTCGGTCTCGGCGCGCATCGGCTGTCCTGTGGTTGCGCCGCCTCATATCGCGGGGGGGCGGGCGCGACAAGCGCGGGGGGAAGGGGTCACAGGGTTAGCACATTTGCCTGCCATGCGGCGCGCGGCCCGAGGATTTCCCCCTTCGGTCGTGCGCAGCACGACCGGCGCCCGCCCCGCCCCACAAAGGCGTTTCTGTGGCGGGCGCATCCGCGCCCACCCCCGGTGCGGGCGCCGGTCATGCTGCCCCACCGTTGCAACATGCGGCTACCCGCGCAGGGCATGTGCGATTGCCTCGGGGGGATCGTCATTGCGAGGAGGCGCAGCCGACGAAGCAACCCCGATGTCGTGTGCGAGCGGTCGGGGTTGCTTCGGCTGCGCCTCGCAATGACGATTGATGGTTACCGTCATTGCGAGGCGCCGCAGGCGACGTGGCAATCCACTCGCCCGGAATGGATTGCTTCGGCTTCGCCTCGCAATGACGGGGTTTGCCCCGCGCCCGGCTGCCCCGCGGTCAACCCCCGTCAATACAGCCCGCCCGAGGTGATGGTGCCGAAGCTCGCGTTCGGGCCGACGGTCGCCTGGCCGCCGGTCGAGTTGGTGACGTTGCGCGAGCGGGCCGCGACCTCGTCCACCAGCGGCAGGTCCGAGGCCATGGCGAAGCCGCCGTCGAAGGTGATGCCGAAGACCGGCTCCTCGCCGATGCGGAAGCATTCGTTCACCACGTTGTCGCCGGTCGAGCCATCCGGCAGCCGCGCGCCGGAAAAGCGGTCGATGGGCATGAACTGGCAGCCGTCGGGCACCGGGAAGCGGCCGCCGCCAAAGCGGCGCACCGCCTCGCGCATGAACTCCTGGAACACCGGCGCGCAGACCCCGCCGCCCGAGGCCGACCCCATCGAGCGCGGCCGGTCATAGCCGATGTAGCAGCCCGCCGCGATGTTCGAGGTGAAGCCGACGAACCACACGTCCTTGGATTCGTTGGTGGTCCCGGTCTTGCCCGCCACCGGCACGCCCAGACTGACCCCGCGCGCGGTGCCGCGCTGGATCACCCCCTCCATCATCGAGGTGAGCTGATAGGCCGTGACCGCGTTCATGATCCGGTCGCGGTGCGCAACGATGGTCGGGCTGTCGCCTTCGGGCAGCGTCAACTGGCTGCAATCGGTGCATTCGCGGTCGCCGTGACGGTAGATCGTGTTGCCGTTGCGGTCCTGCACCCGGTCTACCAGCGTCGGTTCCAGCCGTTCGCCGCCGTTGGCGAATTCGGAATAGGCCGTCACCATGTGATAAAGCGTCGTCTCCTGCGCGCCGAGCGAATTGGCCAGCACCGGGTTCATCCGGTCGTAGATGCCGAAGCGTTCGGCATATTCGGCCACGGTCTGCATCCCGATTTCCTGCGCGAGGCGAATGGTCATCAGGTTGCGCGATTGCTCGATCCCGGTACGCAGCGGCGTGGGGCCGTAATAGCTGTTGCCCGCGTTGCGCGGCGTCCACAGCCCCTGCGGCGTGTTCACCTCGATGGGCGCATCGACGACGATCGTGGCGGGCGTGTAGCCGGAATCGAGCGCCGCCGCATAGACGAAGGGCTTGAATGACGACCCCGGCTGCCGCATCGCCTGCGTGGCGCGGTTGAAGACCGAGGCCTGGTAGGAAAAGCCGCCCTGCATCGCAAGGACGCGCCCGGTATGCACGTCCATGGCCATGAAGCCGCCCTGCACCTCGGGCACCTGGCGCAGGGTCCAGCGGATGAAGCTGCCGTCGCTGTCCTGGGTCATGCGGCGCACCAGCACCACGTCGCCCGCATCGAAATTGTCGTGGAAGTTGCCGCGCATCCACTCGATGTCGCGGCGCGGGACGACCTGGGGTTCGGCCTCGGTCTCGGGGACGCCCTCGATGCCGATGCGCAGCTCCTGGTCGCCGACCGCCAGCACCACCGCCGGATACCAGCGCCCGTCGAGCGTGATGTCGCGCGGCACCTGCACATCGGCCAGCGCGGCGCGCCAGCCTTCCGCCGAAGTCAGCGCCTCGGCGGGGATCGACTTGCCGGTGCCGCGCCAGCGTCCGGTGCCGCGGTCGATGCGTTCCAGCGCGCGTTGCAGCGCATGGGCCGCGACCTCCTGCAGTTCCGCATCCACCGTGGCGCGGATCGAGAGGCCGCCGGTGAAGAATTCCTCCTCGGAATAGCGCCGCGACAACTGACGGCGGATTTCGTCGGTGAAATAGTCGCGCGGCGGCAGGCTTTCGCGGAAGGCGGGAATGTCGCCCGACTGCACGGTCAGCAGCGGCGCCGTGCGTTCGGAATCGTAGGTGGCGCGGTCGATGTAGCCGTCCTCGAACATGCGGCGCAGCACATAGTCGCGCCGTTCCACGGCGTAATCGTGGTTGCGCACCGGGTGCAGGTCCGAGGGCTGCTTGGGCAGCGCGGCCAGATAGGCCGCCTGCCCCGCCGTCAACTGGTCGAGCGAGGTGTTGAAATAGGTCTGCGCGGCGGCGGCGACGCCATAGGCGTTCTGGCCGAGGAAGATTTCGTTGAGGTAGAGTTCGAGGATATGATCGCGCCCGAGGCTGGCCACCGCGCGCACGGCGAGGATCATTTCCTTGGCCTTGCGTTCCACCTCGCGCGAGCCGTCGAGCAGGAAGTTCTTCATCACCTGCATCGGGATCGTGGATGCCCCGCGCATCACCGCGCCGCCCGCCGCATCGCGCAAGGCCGAGGCAAGGCCCAGCACATCGACGCCGGGATGGGTGTAGAAATGCTGGTCCTCGGCGGCGATGAAGGCGTGCTGCACCAGCGGCGGGACTTCCTCGATCGGGACGAACAGGCGGCGTTCCTGCGCGAATTCGTCGATCAGCGTGCCTTCGGAGGAATAGATGCGGCTGATCGTCGGCGGCGCGTATTGCGACAGGGTTTCGTAGGACGGCAGGTCGCGCCCGTAGATGTAGAAGATCGCGCCCAGCCCGATGGCCCCCGCCACCGCGCCCATGGTCAGGAAGGTGAAGAGGCCACCGAAAAACGAAAAGACGAAGCGCAGCACTTGGACGGAGTTCCTTCGGCAGGTGGCGCCTTATAGTGGCGGCGCCCGGCGCGGTCAAAAGCCGCGTGCCCGCCTTGGGCGACAAATCGCGCGAACCCGCGTCAAGTTCGCGCGACGGGTCGCGGGGCCGGGCGGCGCTGGGCGGGCCTGTGCGCGGGCGGTCTGCGGGGTGATCCGTGCTCACGAAGTCGTGATTTTGGTAAATATTAACGCGGCACGATAATCGCCCATCGCAACAGCCGCCCCGGCTGTCGGGTCGGCACGATCCCTGGGGGGAGGACATGTTGAAGCGCATACTGGCCGCAACGGCGGCTGTCGTCCTGGCCGCACCCGCGATGGCGGGCGGTCTGGCACCCGCACCCGAGCCGGTCGTCGTCGTCCCGGTCGTCCCGGCTCCGGCGGCGCGCGACTGGACCGGCTTCTATGCCGGGGTGCAGGCGGGGCAGGCGGATTTTTCAAACAGCGTGTCGTCGCGGTATGACTCGAGCGGCACCTACTGGGGCGGCCATGTCGGCTATCTGCACGATCTGGGGCGCTTCGTTCTTGGCGGCGAATTGCGCTACAGCGATGCCTCGGGGGTGACCAACGGGATTTCGTCGTTCGACGGTGACACGCTGGTCTCCGGGCGCCTCATCGCGGGCTATGATGCCGGTCGCATCATGCCCTTCGTCGCGGTGGGCGGTGGTCAGTTGACGCTGGAGAATGGCTGGAAGGACACCGGCATCCTCTATGGCGCCGGGGTCGAGTTCGCCATGACCGATCACTGGCGTCTGGGCGCGGAGGCCACACATTTCGAGTTCAAGGATTTTGCAGGCTACGGTTACGATCTCACCGGCAACGCCGTGGGCATCCGGGTCTCCTACCGCTTCTGACGCGACCGGGCCGGGTGCCGCGCGGCGCCCGGCCGGACGCGCTCAGGCAACAATCCGCGCTGGCGCGATGCCTCACAGGCTCGTGACCGTCGATTTGCGCGCGCGTGGTTCACTTCACCCGCGCAAGACCATAGCTGGCAGGCATGTCCCCGCCACAGGGCGGATAGGACGGACTACGAAAATCAGGAGACTCCCATGCTTCGCCAGCTTCTCGCCGCTTCTGCGGCCGTCACCCTTGCCGCCCCCGCCATGGCCGGCGGCCTCGCCGCCCCGGCCCCCGAGCCGGTTGTCGAGGTCCCCGTCGTCGTCCCGGTCGCCCAGCCGAGCGCCGACTGGAGCGGGTTTTATGCGGGTCTGCAGGGCGGAGTGGCAGATGTTGATGCTTCGTCCACGAGCGGCCTCGCGGGAACTGCAGGCGTCTCGTTTTCAGGTAACTATTACGGTGCACACGCCGGATATATGCACGACTTCGGCCGTTTCGTCGTAGGCGGTGAACTGCGCTACGATGACCTTTCCGATATCACCTATTCGTCCGGCGGCAGCTCGATCGGCGGCAAGTCGCTGGTCGCCGCTTCGCTGCGCGTCGGCTATGACATGGGCCGTATCCTGCCCTACGTCTCGGTCGGTGGCGGCCAGTTCACGGCGGCAGACGACGACAAGTCGAATGGCGTTCTCTACGGCATCGGCGCTGACTATGCCCTGACCGACAACTGGCGTCTGGGCGCCGAAGTGACGCACTTCGAGTTCAACAAGTTCGACGCGAGCGACTACGATGTAACCGGCAACGCCGTCGGCCTGCGCGTGTCCTACGCATTCTGATCGCAACGATCACGAAACGCGAAAGGCGGGGCCTCGGCCCCGCCTTTTTCGTGCGCATCTCTCGTAATCGTCATTGCGAGCCGCAGGCGAAGCAATCCATTCCGGGCGCGGCACCCGGCCCCTTGGATTGCCGCGTCGCCTTCGGCTCCTCGCAATGACGAGGTTTGGTGATCGTCATTGCGAGGCGAAGCCGAAGCAACCTCGACCGCTCACATACAACATCGGGGTTGCTTCGTCGCCTGCGGCTCCTCGCAATGACGGCGGGGATTCGTCATTGCGAGGCGCAAGCCGAAGCAACCCCGATCCATCTCGCACAACATCGAGGTTGCCGCGTCGCCTGCGGCTCCTCGCAATGACGCCACACCCTACCCCGCGCGGGCCATCCGCTTGCGTTCGTGCGGGTCGAGGAAGCGCTTGCGCAACCGGATCGCGTGCGGGGTCACCTCGACGAGTTCGTCGTCGTCGATATAGGCGATGGCCTGTTCCAGCGACATGATGACCGGCGGGGTCAGGCGCACCGCTTCATCCGTGCCCGAGGCGCGGATGTTGGTCAGCTTCTTGCCCTTCAGCGGGTTCACCTCGAGGTCGTTGTCGCGCGAATGTTCGCCAATGATCATGCCCTCGTAGACCGGGTCCTGCGGGTTGATGAACATGCGGCCGCGATCTTCGAGGTTCCACAGCGCATAGGCGACCGCCTCGCCGCTGCCGATGCTGACCAGCACGCCTTGCCTGCGGCCCTGGATCGGCCCCTTGTGCGGCGCCCAGCCGTGGAAGATGCGATTGAGCACCCCCGAGCCGCGCGTATCGGTCAGGAATTCGCCCTGATAGCCGATCAGCCCGCGCGAGGGCACCAGCGCCACGATCCGCGTCTTGCCATGGCCCGAGGGGCGCATGTCGGACAGTTCGCCCTTGCGCGGGCCGGTCAGCTTTTCCACCACGGCGCCGGTGAATTCGTCGTCAACGTCGATGGTCACTTCCTCGACGGGTTCCAGCGTGGCGCCGCCTTCCTCGCGCATCAGGACGCGCGGGCGGGAAATCGACAGCTCGAACCCCTCGCGGCGCATGTTCTCGATCAGGACGCCCATCTGCAATTCGCCCCGGCCCGCGACCTCGAACGCCTCGCCACCCGGCGTGTCGGTGACACGGATGGCGACGTTCGATTCGGCCTCGCGCAGCAGGCGTTCGCGGATGACGCGCGACTGCACCTTCTTGCCGTCGCGGCCCGCCAGCGGGCTGTCGTTGATGCCGAAGGTGACGGAAATGGTCGGCGGGTCGATGGGCTGCGCGGGCAGCGGTGCGTCCACTTCGGCAGCGCAGATCGTGTCGGCGACGGTGGCCTTGGACATCCCCGCCAGCGTCACGATGTCGCCCGCCTCGGCCAGATCAAGCGGCTGCTGCCCCAGCCCGCGAAACGCGAGGATGCGCGAGACGCGGAACTGCTCGAGCCGCTCGCCGGTGCGTGACAGTGCCTTGACGGTGGCGCCGGGCGCCAGCGTGCCCGATTCCACCCGCCCGGTCAGGATGCGGCCCAGGAACGGGTCATGGCCAAGGGTCGTCGCCAGCATCCTGAACGGCTCGTCCCGGCGCGCGACCTGCGCGGGTTCGGGCACATGGCGCAGCACCAGCGCGAACAGCGCCGACAGATCCTTGCGCGGCCCGTCGAGCGTTTCGTCCGCCCAGCCCGAGCGGCCCGAGGCATAGAGATGCGGGAAATCGAGCTGCTCGTCACTGGCGCCGAGATTGGCGAACAGGTCGAAGACCTCATTGAGCACCCGGTCGGGTTCGGCATCGGCCTTGTCGACCTTGTTGAGCACCACGATGGGCCGCAGCCCCAGCGCCAGCGCCTTCTGCGTGACGAACTTGGTCTGCGGCATCGACCCCTCGGCGGCATCGACCAGCAGGCAGACGCCGTCGACCATGCCAAGGATACGCTCGACCTCGCCGCCGAAATCGGCGTGGCCGGGCGTGTCGACGATGTTGATGCGCACGCCGCCCCATTCGACCGAAGTGGCCTTGGCGAGGATGGTGATGCCGCGCTCGCGCTCGATGTCGCCCGAGTCCATGACGCGCTCGCCCACGTCCTGATTTTCACGCCAGGTGCCGGACTGGCGCAGGAGCTGGTCGACGAGCGTGGTCTTGCCATGATCGACGTGGGCGATGATGGCGATGTTGCGAAACGACATGGGTCTCTCGGGGATGGGGGTTGCGCCCGGCCTTTACGGGTTCGGCGGGCGGAACGCCAGTGCCCCGTCAATGTCCGGCGGCAGCCGAGAACAGGTTTATCACCAGCACGCCACCAAGGATCATCGCGATGCCGATGGCTGCGGGCAGGTCCAGCTTCTGCCCGAGGAACAACCCGACCAGCGCCACGAGCACGATGCCGAGGCCCGACCAGACCGCATAGACGATCCCGGTCGGGATCACCCGCACCGCCATCGACAGGCCGTAGAAGGCCGCCATATAGCCGCCGATCACCACGAGCGAGGGCCAGAGCCGGGTGAACTGCTCGCTCGCGCGCAGGGCCGAGGTGGCAACGACTTCGGCGGCGATGGCAAGGGCGAGGATGATGTAGATGCGGGTCATGGCGGCGGCTTGGCACCGGGGCGCGGCGCGGTCAAGCGACGATGTAGCGGTCGCGGCGGTGGTTGATGGCGATCACCAGATTCACCACCACCGCACCCAGAAACGAGAAGCCGACCGTGGCGAGGTCAAGAATGAACAGCGCCGCGACGAACAGCGCCGCATCGAAGACAAGCTGCGTGTTGCCCGCGCGAAAGCCGGTGCGATCCTGCACGATCAGCGCCAGGATGCCGATGCCGCCGAGGCTGGCGTTGTGCCGGAACAGCGCCAGCAGCGCCGAGCCGGACAGCAGGCCGAACAGCACCGCCCCGAACCACGGGTTCACCGCCCCGATCTCGAACCAGCCGGGGACATAGCGGGTGACGATCGACAGCCCCGCCACGGCGATGAAGGTCTTGACGATGAACGCCGCCCCCATCCGCCGCCAGCCCAGCCAGTAGAACGGCAGGTTGATGACGAAGAACACCACGCCGAAGCTGTAGCCCGTCGCATAGGAAATCAGCACCGCCAGCCCCGCCGTCTGTCCGGTCACGAACCCCAGATGGGTGAGCAGGACAATGGCAAACCCGGCCATCGTGACGCCGAAGGCCAGGCCCTGTGCGTCCTCGAGCGGGGTATGGTGGCGGGCGTCGGTCATGGCCGCGACTGACCGCAGAGGGCGGCCCGATGTCAAGCGCGGCGGTGCCGCAGGTGGCGACACCGTCATTGCGAACGCCGTGAAGCAACCCCGACCGCTCGCACACGACATCGGGGTTGCTTCGTCGGCTGGCGCCTCCTCGCAATGACGATACCCCCGTCATTGCGAGCCGCAGGCGAAGCAATCCATGCCGGGTGCCGCCCCCCCGCTCAGCTCACGTCCAGGCTCAGCGCGTGAATCCGGTCCAGGATCGCCGGGCCCAGTGCGGCGTGGACGGCGCGATGGCGCTCGACGCGGCTCATCGCGGCCAGTTGCGGGGCCGAGATCACCACGGCCCAATGGCTCTCGCCCGAGCCGTCGTCGCCCGGATGCCCCTTGTGCAGATGGCTCTGGTTCACCACTTCGAGGGTCGCAGGGCTGAAGGCCGCCTCAAGCGCCGCGCGCATCTCGGTCTCGATGGTCATAATTTTACCTTTCAGCCCTTCAATCCCGGCGCGCTTGCTTTAGACTGACCAGCCGGAATCGGAAAGGCCCCCGACCGGCCCCGAATCGGAAGCCCCAGACCCACGGCCAGGGAGATCGACATGGTCAAGGACGACCCGTTCGGGTTCGACATTTCGGTATCCGCCGCCAAGAAGCGCAATCCGCGCGGGCGGCGCAGCCAGACCGGCGCGTTCGAGACATCGACGCGGCGCTGCGATCAGCCCGGCTGCGATCTGCCGGGCAAGTTCCGCGCGCCCAAGTCGCCCGACTCGCTGGATGACTACTACTGGTTCTGCAAGGACCACGTGCGCGAATACAACCTGCGCTGGAACTTCTTCGACAGCGTGACCGAGGAAGAATGGCTCGACCAGACCGAACGCGACCGCGTCTGGGAACGCGGCACGCGCCCGCTGCGCCCGAGCGAGGAACAGCGCGCCTGGGCACGGCTGGGCGTGAACGACGCGCATGAGGTGCTGGGCGACAACGCCACCCGCAACCGCGGCCGCAAGGACAGCGGGCTGCGCCGCCTGCCGCCCACCGAACGGCGCGCGGTGGAAATCCTCGATGTCGAGGCTGGCGCCACCCGCAAGGACATCCGCCGTGCCTATCGCGCGCTCATCAAGGTGCTGCACCCCGACATGAACGGCGGCGACCGCAGCCAGGAGGAACAACTGTCCGAGGTGGTCTGGGCCTGGGAACAGCTCAAGGACAGCCGCCACTTCCCCGAAGGGGAATGAACCTCGGCGCGGCGCGCGGTCAAACGGCAACATCTGACGCCAGGGCAATCGGGCGAGTTGCTTCCCCCGTCATTGCGAGGCGCAAGCCGAAGCAACCCCGACCGCTCATACACAACATCGGGGTTGCCGCGTCGCCTCCGGCTCCTCGCAATGACGGAAGATGCAGCCGCCGATTGCCCTGATTTGACGCCCGCGACCCGCCTCAGCGCGGCGCGCGCGGAAAGAAGATCGTCGCGCGTTCCCGCCGGTATGTCATGCTCAGCCGGTGCCCGACGACAAGGGTGACGACCCACAGCGCCGCCAGCGCCGGGCTGCGCAGGAAGGTCACGGTCAGTGCCAGCGGTCCGAACATCGTGCCGTAAAGCGGCAGCACCAGCGTGCCGACCGCGACCGGCGCGAACAGCGTCACCATCAGCGCGCCGCCCGCCATGACCATCCAGCCGCGCCAGCCCGGCCAGCCGAAACGGCCCCGGTTCAGCCACAGCAGCCCCGTGGTCCCGGCAAAGCCCGCCACCAGCCGCCACAGGTCGCGCCATCCGCCGCCGGGCAGCCCCTCGACCCCGTCCAGCGCGTCGACCGAGGCCACGCACAGCGCGGCACCGACCACGCCGCCCAGCAGCAGGGCGGCAAGGCGCAGCCTCTCGCCCCGACTGGGTCGCAGACGGAGGCGAGAGGGTCGGATCATGCAGGTTTCTCCAGGTGGCGCCGCCAGTGCGCCGGGCCGGGATCGGTTTCGATTGGGGCAGAGGCGTGGCGACAGCGCGGCCTTGCCAAGACCGCGCGGGATCAGTCGGCGGGGGCCTCGGACGGTGCCAGCGGTTCGCCCAGCGGATCGGTGCCGCCGCCAAGCCACACGAGGATCAGCGCCCCGATCAGCGCCGCCACCAGCGACGGGATCAGCCCGACCCGGCGCAGGATGCCGCCGCCTTCCTCGTCGAAGAGCCGCCGGTTGATGCGCGCCACCGCACCGGGCGCGGGTGCGGCGGGCGGTGCCGTGAAGGCGCCCGCGACCGCATGTGCCCAGCGCGCCCGGCCCGCGCGCAACAGCGGATCGTCCGATGCGGCTTCGGTGAAGGCCCGCGCGGCCTGATCCGTGGCCAGCCCGAGCACGAGCCGCGCCGCCGCGCTGCCGCCCTCGCCCCCCAAGCAGCGATCAAGCGCCGACAGCGCCCCGTCGAGCATATGCGCCATCGCCTCGGGCGGCATCCCGAAACGCAGCGCCAGCCCGGCCTCGGTCTCGCCGGTCTCGATGGCGCGGGTGACGGCCTCGGCCGCGTCGTCCGGCAGCGCCGCAAGGCAGGGCGCCAGCACGCCAGCACGCGGCAAGAGCGGCGGCAGATCGGCGAGGCGGGCGACATCGTCCTGCGCCTGCGCGGCACGGGCAGCGCGAAGCTCCGCGACGATCACCTCGCGCGCCAGCAGCGTCAGCCAGTCGTCTCCGGTCAGGCCGCTCGCGGCGAAGCCGGGGGCCGCCTGCCAGACGGCCACCCAGATGCGCCCGAACAGCGCATCGGCCCCCTTGCCGCCGTGGCGCCGGCACAGACCGTTGATGCGGGCACCGTCGCGCGCGACCAGCGCGGCCAGTGCCACCCGTTCGCCCGCCGCAACGCGGGCGATCAGCGATTCCGTGTCCGGCGCCTCCGCTACCCTGCCCACCGCATCCCGCCCGCCGTATCCTGCCCTGCCGCAAGACTGCGTCGGGGCCATGGCAATGGCAACCGGGGCAATCGGGCGAAGCGCTCAACGCGGGTTGGCACGGCGTCTTCGCCCGCAATATCCCCGTCATTGCGAGGCCCAAGCCGAAGCAATCCCGACCGCTTGATTAACAGCATCGGGGTTGCTTCGTCGGCTTCGCCTTCTCGCAATGACGGAACATGCCGCGCGCCCGATCGCCCTGCAACGGCAACGCCCGCCCTTGCAGCCCGCTGGCAGATGGGGGAAGAGGGTCGGGTTCTGCGAAGGGGTAAAGCGATGGCCGAGACGGGCGAGACGCAGGTGAAACCGACCGAGGATATCGCGCTCGACGAGGTCTTCGGCATCGACGCCGACATGAAGGTGAAGGGTTTCGCCACCCGCACCGAGCGCGTCCCCGACATCGACCCGACCTACAAGTTCGACCCCGACACCACGCTCGCGATCCTTGCGGGCTTTGCCTACAACCGCCGGGTGATGATCCAGGGCTATCACGGCACCGGCAAGTCGACCCATATCGAACAGGTGGCGGCGCGGCTGAACTGGCCCTGCGTGCGGGTCAACCTTGACAGCCACATCAGCCGCATCGACCTGATCGGCAAGGACGCGATCAAGCTGCGCGACGGCAAGCAGGTGACCGA
>JACFNP010000022.1:15966-49825 GCA_019454835.1 Rubellimicrobium sp. | reverse complement strand
ATCGTAGTTTCATGGCGTGAAATCAATGCGCTATGTGTTGTTCAGGGTGGACTAGTATAGCGAGCGCAGCGAGTATTTCAGCTCGTCGCGGTTGTCGAAGCGTTCGGCCAATGTTGCACGGCCATTGCCTGCGGCATCGTCGGGCGAATGGCGCGCGCGCTGCGCCCTCCATTCCGGGTCGGTGTCGTCAACCCAGGTGTAGACAACATCGACGGGTGGCGCCGGGGCAAGCTGCGCCGAGAAATCGTCTGCCGGTGCGGCACAGCGGGTCAATGCCGCGAATGTGGTCGCCCTGATGCGCCGCATGGCGACGAGGGGCGCACCGGCCTCGAGGATGTCCGTCGGAGAATAGGTGTCGAGCCGCCGCCACACCACGACCTGCAATTCGATCAGGAACGGGACCGCATCGACCTTCGTGAGGAATGAAAGCACGAAGCGGCGCTCCCGCCGGCCGTTCCGCTGGACAAGCTGCACCCCGCCCCGATTGCCGCCGGCATTCACGAAAACGGTGTCGTCGGAATAATAGCGGTCCAGAACCCGCGTCAGGCGACCGAGATCGTCATCGTGAATCGACAATGTGAGACCGGCGGCTTCGTGCGTCGTGAAATGGCCGATGTCCGTGTCGCGCAGGTAGAACAGCAGATCGCGGATCGGCCGGTCTTCCGGATCGGCAAGCCTGCGGATCGCGAATGGCGGGCCGGGGTCGGGCCGTCTTGTCGTCTCGGGGCGCGGAGCGGGCGGCTGCGCCCTGGTAATCTTGTACCCGAGCTTCCCGAGGGTTCTGTTCACCATGTTTTTGGCGTGCTTGAGAGACATCGTGCGGCTAATGACCCCGATGAGCTGACGTTACGGCAGATGATCCCGCTCGGCAGCGGGAGGATTGCGCCTGCGACGGGGTGCAGACCGTGGCGTCCCGGTGCGGTTTCGCCCCGTGCAGCCACCCCATCGCCCGGGCCACGGCCGGGGCGCGGTGGCGCAGGGTGCCGCGCAGGGCGTAATGGCCGAAATACCACAGCGCATCGGGCAGCGGCAGGTGCAGGGCGTGGCGATACAGCGCCCAGGTGTCCGCCGCCGCGCGGCCCTTGTGCGCGGACAGCGCGCGCGGATGCTGGCGGTAGGTCGTCAGCACCTCGGGCAGGCCCAGCGCCCAGGGTGTCGCGGTCAGCAGGTCCAGCCAGAAGGCGAAATCCTCGGCCCGGCGCAGCCCCGGCATCCGGCGCTGCCCGAAGGCGCGCGCGTCGATCATCGCCGTCGAACAGGCGATGGTATTGGTCTTGAGCAGATCGCCGCGTGTCGCGCGCGCGGGCACGCCCACCACCACCTCGCGGCCCGAGACGATGTTGCGCCGCAGCCAGGCGGTGCAGGACAGCGCCGCCCCCGTGGCCGCCATCGCCTGCGTCTGGCGCGCCAGCTTGTCGGGGTGCCACAGGTCGTCGGCATCGAGAAACGCCAGATACCGCCCCCGCGCCGCCGCCAGCGCCACGTTGCGCGCCGCCGCAGGCCCGAGGCGGCCGCCGCTGTCCAGCAGCCGGATGCGCCCGTCCGCCGCCGCCGCCTGCCCGAGGATCGCGGCGCTGTCGTCATCCGATCCGTCATCCACGGCCAGCAGTTCCCACGCGGTCAGCGACTGGGCCTGCACCGAGGCGATGGCCGATCCGAGAAATGCGCCCGCGTCGCGCACCGGCATGATGACGCTGACGCGCGGATGGGATGCGACTGCCATGGCGGATGCGCCTGTTGGGGACTCATCGCCATCCTGCACCCTGCCGGGTTACCAAAGGCTTAAACGCCTCACCCGAACACCGACCACCCCGTCGCGCGGGCCAGCGCCTCGGCGGCGTGGGTGCCCATGTGCGAGTTGCCGAACACGTTCAGCCCCGGCGACCAGATGCCGATGGATGCCCGCCCCGGCGCGATCAGCAAAATGCCGCCGCCGACGCCCGACTTGCCGGGCAGGCCGACGCGAAAGGCGAAATCGCCCGAGCCGTCGTAATGGCCGCACAGCATCATCAGCGCGTTCAGCCGCCGCGCCCGCGCCCGCGACAGCACCGGCGGCGCATCGGGCAGCCCGGCGATGGCGCGGCCTGCCATGGCCAGTTGCACGCAGCTCATCTCGATGGCGCATTGGTGGAAATAGGTGCCCAGCACGAGTTCGGGCGCGTTGCGCAGGTTGCCGCAGGATTTCAGGTAATGCGCCAGCGCGATGTTGCGGTGGCCGGTCCCGGCCTCGGACTGCGCCACCGCGCGGTCGATGTGGATGTCGTCGTCGCCCGCCGCCGTGCGGATGAAGCCGAGGATTTCCGCCAGCGCATCCTGCGGCCCGCGCCCGGTCAGCAGTTCGTCGGTGACCACCAGCGCCCCGGCGTTGATGAAGGGGTTGCGCGGGCGGCCGTCCTCGGTTTCGAGCAACTGGATGGAATCGAACCGCAACCCCGAGGGTTCGCGCCCCACGCGGGTCCAGATCTGCTCGCCGATGCGGCCCAGCACGCAGGCCAGTGTGAAGACCTTGGAGATCGACTGGATCGAGAATCCCTTGGTCGCATCCCCTGCGGTGGCCAGCGCCCCGTCCGCCGTCACCACCGCGATGCCGAACTGGCCGGGGGCAATGCGCGCCAGCTCGGGGATATAGTCAGCCACCTCGCCCCAGTCGCCGCGCGCGCGGATGTCGCGGTCGAGCCGGATCAGGAAGTCCTGCAGATCAGTCGCCATGTCCATCCCGGCCCGGTCCCGTCCGCGCGACTGTGCCCTGCGCCGGGGGTGGGGGCAACCGGGGGCAGGCCGCCCCGCATCGGACGCGCCCGTGACATGGGCCACGCGCTCCGGCACCGATCCGGCGCCGCGCCGTGGCCGCACCCCGCGCCGCCATCTGCATCGCAACGGTTTCGCGCTGCAGGCCCGTGTCACATACCCATGACCCGGCGTTCCCGACGCCGGGCATCCGTGATCCCCCTCTGCGAGCGGCAGGAGGCAGCCATGGCACGCTTTGATCCGACGGGTTTCGGTTGGCCGGTAATCCCGCCCCCGCTGCCTGCGAAGGTGCGCGGGGTGGCTCGGGTCGATGAGCTAGCGCAGCTCCGCCGCCGCGAGGATGGCGCCGGGGCCCGGTTCCTGGAGGATGACCGCCGCCGGGCCGTCGCCGGTGCCGTTCACATCCAGCGCCAGCGGCGCGCTGCCGTCCCATTCGCCCAAGGTCTGCCAGCCGGTGACGACGTTCACGTAGTCGAAGACATGGCCCGCGTTCTCGCCCAGCGGGATCGCCACGCGCGCCTCGGGGACGAATTGCACCAGATGGACCGCGACCGGGCGCAGGAACGGCAACGGGCTGCGCGCCGCGATATGCAGCGCGTCGCCCGCGCGCTGCACCTCGAGCGCGACCGGCGCGGGCCGCATCGCATGGGCGCCGATCAGCGCCATGATCGCCACCGGATCGTTGCCGAGCACCCGTTCGCGCCCGGCAATGATCATCTGCGGCGTGTAGACCATGCGTTCGCCCGCCGCGCGCGCATAGGCCTGCTGGCGCGCGGTGAACAGCGGCGAGCCGAACGTGTCCTGCCACCCGATATAGTCCCAGTAATCGACATGCAGCGCCAGGGGCAGCACGCCCTCGATCCGGGTCAGCTCGCGAAGGATGGCATCCGCAGGCGGGCACGAGGCGCAGCCCTGCGAGGTGAACAGCTCCACGACGACGAGGCCGCCATTCGGCGAGCGGTCGAGCGGGCGCAAGACCGATTGTGCGACTGCCGGGAGCGCCAGGACCGCAAGCCAGAGTCCGAATGCCGCGAGGCGTGGAACTGAGATCACCCGTTGCATCTGCCGCTTCTTTGCCCGCCCCCTGCCGACCCGATCTAGGCCGGGGCAGGCACAAAAGCCAATCAACGAAACGCGACAGGGGCGGGTTTCGGGCGGACAGGGGGAATCGGGCGAACGGCGCTGTGCGGAGCGGCACGGCGCCGCCGCCCGCAAACCCCGTCATTGCGAGCCGAAAGGCGAAGCAACCCCGACCGCTTGCACACGACATCAGGGTTGCTTCGTCGGCTTCGCCTCCTCGCGATGGCGGAATATACTGCTCGCCCGACTGCCCGCCCGGCCGGGGGCCGCCCTTGGCGTTGCCGGTGTGCGATGGTATACAGAGCCATCACCAGCCGCCGGGCGCATCGTCCGGAACGGCTGCGTTCACTCGAGCCGGTTGCCAGAGAGGTTCCCCCATGTCGATCACCGTCGGTCAAGACAGTGCCAAAGCCCGCCGCACGCTGAAGGTGGGCGGGCAATCCTATGCCTATTACTCGATCGATGCCGCCAGCGCAGCGGGGCTTGGCGACTTCTCGCGCCTGCCCGCGTCGCTGCGCGTCGTGCTGGAAAACCTGCTGCGCTTCGAGGACGGCCATTCGGTGACGACCGACGACCTGCGCGCGTTCGGCGAATGGGCGGCGAACGGCGGCCGCAACCCGCGCGAGATCGCCTACCGCCCGGCGCGCGTGCTGATGCAGGATTTCACCGGCGTCCCCGCCGTCGTGGACCTTGCCGCGATGCGCGACGGGATCAAGGCGCTGGGCGGCGACGCGCAGAAGATCAACCCGCTGAACCCCGTGGACCTCATCATCGACCACTCGGTGATGGTGGACGAGTTCGGCACGCCCACCGCATTCCAGTTCAACGTCGGCCGCGAATACGAGCGCAACATCGAGCGTTATGCCTTCCTGAAATGGGGCCAGTCGGCCTTTGACAACTTCCGCGTCGTGCCGCCCGATACCGGCATCTGCCACCAGGTGAACCTCGAATATCTGGCCAAGACCGTCTGGACCGACCGCGACCAGAACGGCGACGAGGTCGCCTATCCCGACACGCTGGTGGGCACCGACAGCCATACCACGATGATCAACGGGCTTGGCGTGCTGGGCTGGGGCGTCGGCGGGATCGAGGCCGAGGCGGCGATGCTGGGCCAGCCCATATCAATGCTGATCCCCGAGGTGGTGGGCTTCCACATCTCGGGCAGCCTGCGCGAGGGCGTGACGGCGACCGACCTTGTCCTCACCGTGGTGAAGATGCTGCGCGAACATGGCGTCGTCGGCAAGTTCGTCGAGTTCTGGGGCGACGGGCTGGATCACATGCCGCTGCCCGACCGCGCCACGATCGGCAACATGTCGCCCGAATACGGCGCCACCTGCGGCTTCTTCCCGGTGGACAACGAAACCCTGCGCTACCTGCGCCAGACCGGCCGCGACGAGGACCGCATCGCCCTTGTCGAAGCCTATGCGAAGGAAAACGGCCTCTGGCGGACGGCGGATTATGCGCCGATCTATACCTCGACGCTGAAGCTCGACCTCGGCGATGTCGTCCCCGCGATCTCGGGGCCGAAGCGGCCGCAGGACTATATCGCGCTCGACGGCGCGGCGGACGTGTTCCACGACTACGTCTGCTCGACCCGCAACGTGCCCAAGGCGGCGGCCGAGACCGTGGACCGCTGGACCGGCGAGGGTGGTGCCGATTCCGCCAACGGGCTGCCTGGCCATCGCGGCCATTACAATTCGGGCGCGGTCGAGAGCCAGGACTACGCGCTGCACGACGGCTCGATCGTCATCGCGGCGATCACGTCCTGCACCAACACATCGAACCCCTATGTGATGGTCGGCGCGGGCCTCATCGCGCGCAAGGCGCGGGCGCTGGGGCTGAACAGCAAGCCCTGGGTGAAGACCTCGCTGGCGCCCGGATCGCAGGTGGTCGAGGAATACCTGCGCAAGGCCAACCTTCAGGAAGACCTCGACGCGCTGGGCTTCAACCTCGTCGGCTTCGGCTGCACGACCTGCATCGGCAACTCGGGGCCGCTGGCGCCGGAAATCTCGAAAAGCATCGCCGACAACAACCTGATCGCGGTCTCGGCGCTGTCGGGCAACCGCAACTTCGAGGGCCGCATCTCGCCCGACTGCCGCGCCAACTACCTGATGTCGCCGCCGCTGGTGGTGGCCTATGCCATCGCGGGCGACATGAACATCGACCTCGTGCGCGACCCGCTGGGCATGGATCGGGACGGCAAGCCGGTCTATCTCAAGGACATCTGGCCCTCGACGCAGGAAGTCGCCGACATCGTCCATTCGGTCGTGTCGCGCGAGATGTTCGTGGAACGCTATTCGCATCTGTTCGACGGTGATGCCCGCTGGCAGGCCATCGACGTGACCGGCGGCGAGACCTACGACTGGCCGCCCGAATCGACCTATATCCGCAACCCGCCCTATTTCGAGGGGATGGACGCGAAGGCCGGGACGATCACCGACATCGCGGGCGCGCGCATCCTGGCGATCTTCGGCGACATGGTGACGACCGACCACATCAGCCCGGCGGGTTCCTTCAAGGAAACGACGCCCGCAGGCCGCTACCTGGTCAAGCACGGCGTCACCCCGCGCGAGTTCAACTCTTACGGCTCGCGGCGCGGCAACCACGAGGTGATGATGCGCGGCACCTTCGCCAACATCCGCATCCGCAACGAGATGCTGGACGATGTCGAGGGCGGCTACACGCTGGGGCCGGACGGGTTGCAGACCTCGATCTATGACGCCGCCATGGCGCATATCGGCAAGGGCACGCCGCTGGTGGTCTTTGCCGGGATCGAATACGGCGCCGGGTCCAGCCGCGACTGGGCCGCGAAGGGCACCGCGCTGCTGGGCGTCAAGGCGGTCATCGCGCAGAGCTTCGAGCGCATCCACCGCTCGAACCTGGTCGGCATGGGGGTGATCCCGCTGGAATTCACCGACGGGATGACCCGCAGGGACCTAGACCTGAAGGGCGACGAGACGGTGAGCGTGAAAGGTCTGGCGGGCGCGAAGCCGCAGGGTCTGGTCACCGCCACCATCACCCGCCCCGACGGCACCAGCCGCGACATCACCCTGCGCAGCCGCATAGATACGGCGGTCGAGCACGATTATGTCAAAAACGGCGGCGTGCTGCACTACGTGCTGCGCAACCTCGCGCAGGCGGATTGACGACCGGGGGCCGGGGGGGTTCCCCCCGGCCTGCCACACCCGTCATTGCGAGCCGCAGGCGAAGCAACCCCGACCGCTCACACGCAACATCGGGGTTGCTTCGTCGGCTGACGCCTCCTCGCAATGATGCCCCCCGCCCCTATCCTTCACACCCGCCCGCCGATCAGGGCGCTGATCTCGGCCACCTTGGTGGCCAGCAGCGCGCGGTCGCCGCGGGTCTCGATGTTCAGGCGCAGCAGGTTCTCGGTGTTCGAGCCGCGCAGGCTCAGCCGCCAGTCGCCAAGGTCGATGCTGACCCCGTCAAGCCGGTCGATGTGGCGCGCCTGCGGGGTGCAGGCGGCCTCGACCCGCGCCACGGCGGCGGCGGTGTCGGCGGGGGCGGGGGCGAAGTTGATCTCGCCCGAGGACGGGTAGCGCGCGCGCATGTCGGCCACCAGTTCCGACAGCTTGCGCCCCGAGCGGCTGACCAGTTCGGCGACCAGAATCCACGGGATCATCCCCGAATCGCAATACATGAAGGCGCGGAAATAGTGGTGCGCCGAAATCTCGCCGCCGTAGATCGCATCGACCTCGCGCATCCGCGCCTTGACGTGGTTGTGGCCCACGCGCGAGGCGACGGGTTCGCCGCCGCCCGCCCGCACCACGTCGATCAGGTTCCACATGACGCGAGTGTCGTGGACGATGCGCGCGCCGGGTTCCTTGGCCAGGAAGGCGCGCGCCAGCAGCGCCACGACATATTCGCCGTCGATGAAGGTGCCGGTTTCGTCGAAGAAGAAGCAGCGGTCGAAGTCGCCGTCCCAGGCGACGCCGACATCCGCACCGGCGGCCCGCACCGCCGCCGCAGTCTGCGGCTGGTTTTCCGGCAAAAGCGGGTTGGGGATGCCGTTCGGGAAGGACGAATCCGGCGTGTGGTTCACGCGGGTAAAGGTGAAGGGGACACCCAGCGCCTCGAGCCGTTCGGCGATGGCGTCGAAGGCCGGGCCTGCCACGCCGTTGCCCGCGTTCACGACGAGCTTCAGCGGGCGCAGGCCCGCAGGGTCAAGATAGGAGACCACCCGGTCGGCATAGTCGTCGCGCGGGTTCTCGCGCCGCAGCGCACCGGCGGGATGATGCACGGGGCCGAAATCACCGGCCACGACCAGATCATGCACCGCCTCAAGCCCGGTTTCCCACGAAATCGGGCGCGCGCCTTCGCCCACCAGCTTGATGCCGTTCCAGTCGGCGGGGTTGTGGCTGGCCGTAACCATCAGCCCGCCGCCCGCGCCGTAATCGGCGGTGGCGAAATAGACCTCCTCGGTGCCGCAGAGGCCGAGATCGACCACGTCCACGCCTTCGTCGCGCAGGCCCTGGATCAGCGCGGTCTGCAACAGCGGCGAGGATTCGCGGATGTCACGGCCCACGACCACCTGACCGGGCGCCAGCGCGCGGGCAAAGCCGCGCCCGATCCGGTAAGCCGTGCCCTCGTCGAGATCGACGCCGAGGCGGCCACGGATGTCGTAGCTCTTGAAACAGCTCAGCCTCGTCATCGCCGCACCTGCATCACCCCCGCGTATTCCGAAGGCACGCTATCCGGATAATATGGCGAAAGCCAAGGAGAATTGCGTTCAGATTCCTGCCTGTGTGGCCGCTGCAAGCGCGGGCAGGAAGCGCTGCTCGTAATCGCTGCCCACCAGCGGGCCGACGAAGCGGAACAGCACCTTGCCGGTGCCGTCGACGATGAAGGTCTCGGGCGGGGCGGTCACGCCCCAGTCGATGGAATTGCGCCCCGAGGCATCGAAGCCCAGCGCGAAGAACGGGTTGCCCGCATTGTCGAGATAGCGCTGCGCGGTGTCGTAGTGGTCGCGGAAGTTGATGCCCGCGACCCGGTATCCCTGTTCGGCCAGCGCGGTCAGCGTCGGATGTTCGGCGCGGCAGGGCGGGCACCAGCTTGCCCAGAAGTTCACGACGGTAACATCGCCCGCACGCAGGTCGGCGTCGGTCAGCACGGTATTCGGCGGCAGCCCGGTTTCCGGCACGCCGGGCGCCTGCAACCCGACCAGCGTTGAGGGCAGTTCGTTGCCGCGCCCGTTGTACATCTGCACGGCGGCCAGGCCGATGATGATGACGAAGAACAGCCACGGCAGCAGATAGAACAGCCGTCCCTTCACGATCCGCCCCTCTCGATGCGCTCAAGCTCCGCCTTCACGCGGCGCGCGCGGGTGATGCTGGCCCAGACGAGGGCGACGATCAGCCCCAGCCCCACGCCCCAGGCGGACAGGACCACGCCCGCATATTGCCCCAGCTCCGGCATCACGCCACCGCCTCGGCCCGTTCGGCGCGCGCCATCAGCGCGGTGATGCGGCGGGCGCGGATTTCGGTGATCGTGCGCATCAGCACCAGCGCCACGAACAGCGCCACGAATCCGGCCATGCTGACCATGAGCGGCAGCCAGTAGACATCGGCGACATGTTCGGCCCGGTCCACCGACAGCGACGCGCCCTGATGCAGCCCCTGCGCCCAGAACAGCACCGCATAACGCGACAGGACCGCAAAGACCGAGCCGACGATGCAGACCGCCGAAGTCAGGTCGGCGGCGGTCTCGGGTTCCGGGACGGCGCTCCAGAGCGCGATATAGCCCAGATAGAACAGGAACAGGATCAGGAACGAGGTCAGGCGCGGCTCCCATGCCCACCAGGTGCCCCACATCGGCTGCCCCCAGATCGCGCCGGTGACCAGCGCGATCACCGTCATCACCAGCCCGACGGGCGCGGCGGCGCGGGCGGCCAGCGCGCTGACATGGTGGCGGCGGATCAGCCAGACCAGCGAGGTCACCAGCATCATGATCCAGGCGTTGATGGCGACGAAGGCCGAGGGGACGTGAATGTAGATGATCTTCACGGTCGAGCCGAAATTCTGCGCCTCGGGCGTGAGGAAGAAGCCCCAGCCCAGCCCGACCACCAGCAATACCCCGGCCACCACCATGAGCGGCATGACCCACGGCCCGAAGGTCGTGATGAACTTCTTGGGGTTGGCATATTCCCAGATCGACATGGCCGCTATCTATCCCGCAGTTGCCGGTGGCGGCAATGGTGCCTCACCGCAGATTGACCCGCAGCACAAGTGCGGTGGCAAAGGGCAGCAGGGCAAGCGTGGCAAGCGTGATCCCGGCCAGCATCAGCAGCGGCGTCGTCACCGCCTCGCCCGCGGCACCACGTCGCGCCAGTTCCGCGCCGTAGATCAGCACCGGCATGTAGAGCGGCAGCACCAGCAGCGACAGCAGCAGCCCGCCGCGCCGCACCCCCAGCGTCACCGCCGCGCCGAAGGTGCCGATCATCGACAGCGCGGGCGTGCCCAGCGCCAGCGCCAGCAGCAGCCACAGCCGCGCGGGGGCGGCAAGGTCCAGCAGCAGCCCCAGCACCGGCGCGGCCAATGTGATCGGCAGGCCGGTGGTCAGCCAGTGTGCGGCGGCCTTGGCCAGCGCGATGCCTTCGCCCGGCAGCGGCGAGGTGACCAGCAGCGGCAGCGAGCCGTCCTCGTGATCCAGCGCGAAGATACGGTCGAGCGACAGCAGCACCGCCAGCAGCGCGCCCACCCAGAGGATGCCCGGCGCTACCGCCCCCAGCAGCGCCCGGTCGGGGCCGATGCCGAAGGGCACCAGCGTCACGATGATGAGCAGGAAGGCAAGGCCGAGGCCGAACCCGCCGCCCGCGCGCAGCGCAAGGCGCAGGTCGCGCAGCACCAGCGCCCTCACAGGAACGCCTCGTGCGCGCTGCCCGGCGCATCGGCGGGGGCGCGAAACGGGGCGAGGTCCAGCACCGGCGCATGAAGCCCGAGGTCGATATGCGTGGCAATGACCGCGCTGCCGCCCTGCGCGAGATGCGCATCCTGCAACCAGCGGGCGAAACCCGCGACCGAGGCCGCATCCAGCGACACCGTGGGTTCATCCAGCAGCAGCACCGGCCGCCCGGTGACGGCAAGCCGCGCAAGGCCAAGCCGCCGCCTTTGCCCGGCCGACAGGGTTCCCGCCAGCCGCTCGCGCAGCGCCGCAAGGTCGAAGCGGCGAAACACCGCGTCATCAAGGGCGCGGCCATGGACACCGGCCCAGAACGCCAGATTCTCGGCCACGGTCAGTTGCGCCTTCACGCCGTCGGCATGGCCCGCATAGGCGGCATCCTCGCCCGCGCCCGTCACCCGCCCCGCGACTGGCGGTTGCAACCCGGCCAGCGTGCGCAGCAGCGAGGTCTTGCCGATCCCGTTCGGGCCGCGCAGCACCAGCGCGGCGCCGGGTTCCACCGTGAAGGCCAGCCCGTGCAGCAGCACCACGCCGCCACGGGCCACGCTCAGGTCGCGGACAACGACCGCCGCCACCGGGTCAAACCGGCAGGAGGGCCAGCGCGACGCGGCGCCCCTCGTCCAGAAGAACGACATGGCTGCGCGCGGCGGGCGGCGTGGCCATCGCCTCGAACGCGATCCCGGCCTCGTCAAGCGCCGCCACGGTTACGGGCGGCAGCGGCACGAGGTCGGGGCCGGTGCCGATGATGAGCACGTCGACCGCCCCCGCCAGCGCCACCAGCGGCGCCACATCCTCCGGCCCGCCCCAGCCGCCGACCCCGCCGGGTGCGACCAGCACCGCGCCGCGATGCACCTGGCCGCCGACGCGGAAGAACCCCGGCCCGTAGCCTTCGACGGTCACATGGCCTTCGGGGCTGACCTCGTGCATCTGCACGGGTCAGTGTCCCACATGCGCATAGGGGTCGTGCCTGCTTTCGCCGCGGTCCTTCTTTTCGGGCTTGTCGCGGTTGATGCCGAGCTTCAGCACGATGATCGTCGCCACGTAGACCGTCGAATAGACCCCGGTGGTCACGCCGATGATCATTGCCAGCACGAAGCCCCGGATCACGTCGCCGCCCCAGATCAGCAGCGCCAGCAGCGCCAGCAGCGTCGTGGTCGAGGTCATCACCGTGCGCGACAGGGTCTCGTTGATGGTCAGGTTCAGCAGGTCGAAAAACGACATCTGCTTGAACTTCATCAGGTTCTCGCGCACCCGGTCGAAGATGACGACGGTATCGTTCACCGAATAGCCGATGATGGTCAGGATCGCGGCCACGGTCGTGAGGTCGAACTTCAACTGGAAGATCGACCAGACCCCCAGCACCAGAACCGCGTCATGGACCAGCGACAGCACCGCGCCGACCGCGAACTGCCATTCAAACCGCATCCACAGGTAAAGCAGGATGCCCGCCGATGCCGCCACCAGCGACAGGAAGGCGGTCCAGAACAATTCGCCTGAAACCTTGCCGCTGACCGAATCGGTCTGGGTGAAGCTGAGCTGCGGGTCCACGTCCTGCAGGGCGCGCTGCAGGTCGCTGATCTCGGACGGCGACAGGCCGGGATCCTCGCCGCCTTTCGAGGCGCGGATCTGCACGACATGCTGGTCGGCGCGGAAATTCGGGTCGAACACCTCGGTCAGCGTCACGTCGGTCAGATGGCGCCCCTCGAGCACGGCGCGCAGGGCGGGCAGGTCGGGCGGCGCGGTCGATTCGGCGCGGATCGAGGTGCCGCCCGAAAAGTCGATGCCGAGGTTGAAGCCCTGCACCGCGACCGAGGCCAGCGCCACGATGGTGATGATGATCGAGAAGGCGGCGGTGAACTGCCAGCCCCGGAAGAAGTTGATCCGCGTGACCGTGGGGACGAGTTTCAGACGGAATGCCATGTCGCCCCCCTCAGAGCACGATGGATTGCGGCTTGCGCCAGTTCATCCACGCCGCCGTCATCACCCGCGAGACGAACACGGCGGTGAAGACGGTGGTGAAGATGCCGATGCCCAGCGTTACCGCGAAACCCCGGATCGGGCCGGACCCCAGCGAGAACATGATCCCCGCCGAGATCAGCGTGGTGATGTTCGCGTCCCAGATCGCCGACGAGGCCAGGTCGTAGCCCAGCGACATCGCCCGGTTGGGCGGGTGTTTCGCCAGCAATTTCTCGCGCGCGCGTTCGTAGATGAGCACGTTGGCGTCAACCGCCATCCCCATCGTCAGCACGATCCCCGCGATGCCGGGCAGCGTCAGCGTCCCGCCGATCATCGACATCAGCGCGATCAGCAGCACGACGTTCAGTCCCAGCGCGATGTTGGCGATCATGCCGAAGACCAACCCGTAGGACAGCACCATGTAGACGACCACCCCGGCAAAGCCGATGATCCCCGCCAGCTTGCCCGCGTCGATGCTGTCCTGGCCCAGTTCGGGGCCGATGGTCCGCTGCTCGATGAAGGTCAGCTCGGCGGGCAGCGCGCCCGCGCGCAGCACGATGGAAAGCTGGGTCGATTCCTCGATGCTGAAGCTGCCGGTGATGATGCCCGAGCCGCCGGGGATGGCCGAATTGATGACCGGCGCCGACACCACCTTGTCGTCGAGAACGATGGCGAAGGGCGAGCCGATGTTGTTGGCGGTATATTCGCCGAAGATGCGCGCCCCGTGCGGGTTGAAGCGGAAGCTGACCGCCGGGCGGCCGTTCTGGTCGAAGGTCGGCTGCGCATCGACCAGATCGTCACCACCCACGACCGGGGTGCGTTCGACGACGTAATAGACGCCGCCCTCGTCCTGCGACGGCAGGATGATGTTGCCCGGCCCCGGCGGGTCATTGGGATTGGTCGTGCGACCGACCACCGAATGAAAGGTCAGTTGCGCGGTCTGGCCGATGAGGCCGATGACTTCCTCGGCGGAGCCCACGCCCGGCACCTGGATGAGGATGCGGTCGGCGCCCTCGCGCACGATGTTGGGCTCGCGGGTGCCCGCCTCGTCGATGCGGCGGCGGACGATTTCCAGCGCCTGGTTCACGGTGCGGTCGTCGGAGGCGGCGCGTTCGGCCTCGGACAGGGTGACGATGATCGTCTGGTTGTCGGCGCGGACATCGAGATCCTTCGCCCCCACCGCCGTAAGCGAGGCCACCGGCTGCGCCAGCCCGCGCACGATGTCGAGCGCCCGCGCGACCCCGTCGGCGCGCGCGACGCGCACCCGCAATTCGTCCTTCGGCCCGTCCTCCTCGCGCTGGATCGGGCCGACGGAATCGCGGTCGGCGACCAGCGCGTCGCGGACCTCGGGCCAGAGGCCCTCCATCCGCTGTTCGTACACGTCGGCAACCTGCACCTCGGCCAGAAGATGCGCCCCGCCCCGCAAGTCGAGGCCGAGGTTCACGAGACCATGCGGCAGCCACGTCGGCCACAGGGCCGCATCGGCGCGGATGTCGTCGCCGGTGATGCCCCTGGCAATCTCGGCACGGGCGTCGTTGGCGGTCTCGACACGCTGATAGAAGGCGTTGGGCGCGGCAACGATCAGCCCGGCGAGGCAGACCAGCCAGATCGTGACGCGCTGCCAGAGCGGAAGGAGCATGATGTTAGGCCTTGGCGGGTTCGGTCTTGTTCAGCACGTTGGTGATCGTGCCGCGCACCACGCGGACGGTGACGCCGGTGGCGATCTCGACCTCGATCTCGCTCTCGCCTTCCTTCACCTTCGTCACCTTGCCGATGACGCCGCCGCCGGTGACCACCTGGTCGCCACGACGCAGCGTGTTCAGCATCGCCTGGTGTTCGCGCTGCTTCTTCTGCTGGGGACGGATGAGGAGGAAATACATGATCGCGAAGATGGCGATCAGCGGGAAGAGCTGGATGATGTCCATGAGTCTGGTGGTCTCTCTCGTCTGGGACCGGCTCGCCCGGCGAAAATCGCCGCCTTGTAGAACCGCCCCCCCGCTTTGGCAACCTGCCGTGCAGGCGCGACAGGGCAATCGGGCGAACGGCACATCCCGTCATTGCGAGGAGCCGAAGGCGACGCGGCAACCCCGATGTCGTGTGCGAGCGGTCGGGGTTGCTTCGGCTTGCGCCTCGCAATGACGGGAGTTGCCGTTCGCCCGGTCACCCCGGCAGGCGCGACCATGCGGCACGGGCGCCTGCCCCGCCACAGCGGCGCGCCCTGCCCGTGGTGACGAAAGCCGCAGACCGCAGCCTGCGCAGTGCAAGGGGAGAAAGTGGCGCGGTTGACGGGGCTCGAACCCGCGACCTCCGGCGTGACAGGCCGGCACTCTAACCAACTGAGCTACAACCGCGCTTTTCTTCACCAGCCGTGGCCGGTTGGGGGCAGATAGACAGAACCGGCGGGGCCGTCAAGCGGCCCCGAGGCAACTTTTCAGGGTCCCGAAGTCGGTCACCCTTCCGCCGCGCCGGGAATGACCCTCGGACGGCGCAAATCCCCCTGATGCCCGCCTGCGGCGGCGTTTCAGGGCGCGGCGGTCGCCGCGCCGCGCGAGGGTGCGGGCGCCATCCTCGCGGCGGCGGAATTGCGCTAACCTTCCGGCCGGTATTTCCAGCGCCGGTGCACCCAGAGCCATTGCGCGGGATGTGCGGCGATCCGCGCTTCCAGCCGCCGGGTCATCTCGCGCATCATGTCCTCGGGCGGGCCGTGCGGCACCGGGGCCTCGACCGCCACGTCGAAATCAAGGCCGTTTTCCCGCCGGATGCCGAAATAGGGCAGCACCAGCGCATCATAGCGCAGCGCCAGATCGGCGGGCGACGTGGTTGTCAGCGCCGCGCGCCCCAGAAAGGGCAGCGGGATGCCGCGCGCGTCGTGCACGTCGAAGAGAATCGTCATCATGCCGCCCGCCTTCAGCGCGCGCACGAAGCCGGTGGTCTCGCGGCCCTGCTCGAACACCTCGCCCGAGACCGAACTGAGCGTGGTGACGTAATGGGCGTTCACATGGCGGTTCTTCATCGCGCGGTAGATGCCGCCGATCCGGTAGCCCTGCGCGGCAAGGCAGCGGCGCGGCACCTCGTGGTTGCCGAAATGGCCGGTGACGAACAGCACCGCGCGCCCGGCGGCCCGCGCCTCGGCCAGCGCGGCGACGCCCGGCCCGGCGGGGACGGTGTCGGCAAGCTGGCGCGCGAGGGCGTCGCCCGAATAGTTCTCGATCAATGTGCGCCCGAAATTGTCGAGCGACGCGGTGGCGACCGCGCGGCGCCGCGCCTCGGGCCAGTCGGGATGAATCAGCGCAAGATTGGCCAGCGCCCGGCGCCGGTAGCCCGCCAGCGGCCCGATCACGCGCCGCGCCAGCGCGCCACCCAGCGCGACGCGGCGCGGATAGGGCAGCCGCCCCAGCACCGCGAGGATCGCGCGCAACAGCCAGTCGGTCGCCCTGTCCGCCAGCTCGGCACCCCTGCCACCCCGTTTCATCCGACCCGCGCCACCTTGTCTGCCTGCCGTTCCCGATAGGGCAGGGGCGCCACGCTGCCAAGCGGACAGGGCAAGCGCGCGCACGGCAGGTTCCGTCATTGCGAGGCGCAGCCGAAGCAACCTCGACCGCTCACACACACCATCGAGGTTGCTTCGTCGGCTGCGCCTCCTCGCAATGACGGGATATGGCGCCTGCCCGACCACCCCCGCCCGCGCCGCACGTCGCTTGAGGCCGCGCGGGCGATCCGCTAGTGGGGCGGAACAGGAGCGCGCGCGATGAAATTCCTTGATCTGGCCAGGGTCACGATCCGTTCGGGGTCGGGCGGCAACGGTGCCGTCTCGTTCCGGCGCGAGAAGTTCATCCCCGAGGGCGGCCCCGACGGCGGCGACGGCGGGCGCGGCGGCGATGTGATCGCGGTGGCGGTGGACGGGCTGAACACCCTCATCGACTTTCGCTACCAGCAGCATTTCTTCGCCAAGAACGGCCAGGGCGGCATGGGCCGCCAGCGCACCGGGGCCTCGGGCGACGACATCGTGCTGCGGGTGCCGGTGGGCACCGAAATCCTTGACGAGGACGAGGAAACCGTCATCGCCGACATGACGGAACCCGGCCAGAAGGTCGTGCTGGCGCAAGGCGGCAACGGTGGGTGGGGCAACCTGCGCTTTGCCTCGTCGACCAACCGCGCGCCGCGCCGCGCCAATCCCGGCCAGCCGGGGGTCGAGCGCGAAATCTGGCTGCGGCTGAAGCTGATCGCCGATGCCGGGCTGCTGGGCCTGCCCAATGCGGGCAAGTCGACCTTCCTTGCCGCCGTGTCGAACGCGCGGCCCAAGATCGCCGATTATCCGTTCACGACGCTGGTGCCGAATCTGGGCGTGGTCGGCGTGGACGGGGCCGAATTCGTCATGGCCGACATCCCCGGCCTGATCGAGGGCGCCGCCGAAGGGCGCGGCCTTGGCGACCGCTTTCTGGGCCATGTCGAACGCTGTTCGGTGCTGGTGCATCTGGTCGACGGCACCTCGGGCCGCCCGGTCGGCGACTGGCGGGTGATCGAGCGCGAACTGGCGCTTTACGGCGGCGGGCTGGTGGACAAGCCGCGCCTTACCGTTCTCAACAAGGTCGATGCGATGACGCCGAAGGCGCGCGACCACGCCCTGCGCAAGCTGGCCGAAGTCACCGGCGGCCCGGTGCTGGCGATGTCGGCGGTCACCGGCGAGGGCGTGCGCGAGGTGTTGCGCGCCATGCGCCGCGTGATCGAAAGCGGTCGTGCGCTCACGGAACCCGAGGCCGCGCCATGGTCTCCCTGACGGGGGCGCGGCGGCTGGTCGTGAAGATCGGCTCGGCGCTGCTGGTGGACCGCGATTCGGGTGCGCTGCGCGGGGACTGGCTGGCCTCGCTGATCGCCGATGTCGCCGCCCTGCGCGCGCGGGGGGTGCAGGTGATCCTCGTGTCCTCGGGGTCCATCGCGCTGGGGCGCGGCGTGCTGGCCTTGGGCGCCGGGTCGCTGCCGCTGGAACAGAACCAGGCGGCGGCGGCGGTGGGGCAGATTCGCCTTGCGGGCGCCTATCAGGCGGCGCTGGCACGGCACGGGCTGACCGCCGGGCAGGTGCTGGTGACGCTCGAGGATTCGACCGACCGGCGCCGCTATCTCAACAGCCGCGCGACGATGGAGACCATGCTGGTGCTGGGCGTCGTGCCCATCGTCAACGAAAACGACACCATCGCCACCGACGAGATCCGCTACGGCGACAACGACCGGCTTGCCGCGCAGGTGGCGGTGACGGCGGGGGCCGACCGGCTGGTGTTGCTGTCGGATGTGGACGGGCTTTATACCGGCAACCCGCATCTCGAACCGGCTGCGCGCCATATCCCGCTGGTCGAGCGCATCACCCCCGAGATCGAGGCGATGGCGGGCGACGGGGTGTCGGGGGTCTCGAAGGGCGGCATGATCACAAAGCTCATGGCCGCGCGCATCGCCACCGAGGGCGGCTGCGCCATGGCGATCACGCTGGGGACGGTGATGCACCCGCTTGCCGCGCTGGAGGGCGATGCGCGGGCGACGTGGTTTGCCGCGGCCCATGATCCGGCCGCCGCGCGCAAGCGCTGGATCGCGGCGATGAAGCCGCGCGGCGAGGTGGTGGTGGACGCGGGCGCCGAGGCCGCGCTGGGCGGCGGAAAAAGCCTGCTGCCTGCGGGCATCACCGCCGTCGCGGGCCGGTTCGGGCGCGGCGATCCGGTGGCGATCATCGGCGCGGGCGGGGCGCGGCTGGGCATCGGCCTGACGCGCTATACCGCCGAGGAGGCGCGGCGGATTCGGGGTTTGCGTTCCTCGGCAATCGAGGCCACGCTGGGCTACAAGGGACGCGCGGCCTTCATCCACCGCGACGACATGGTGATCTGATGTCCGATGCAACGATACTGATGGCCGAACTGGGCCATGCCGCCCGCGATGCGGCGGCGCAGATGGCCTTTGCCTCGTCCGAGCGCAAGGCCGCCGCGCTGGTCGGCGCCGCCCATGCCCTGTGGGACCGGCGCCAGGAGGTGCTGGACGCCAATGTCTGCGACATGGACGAGGCCGGGGCCAAGGGCCTGTCGGCGGCGATGCTCGACCGGCTGCGGCTGGACGAGGGGCGCATCCGCGCCATCGCCGACAGCCTGCGCATGATCGCCGAACAGAAGGACCCGGTCGGCGAGGTGATCGCCGAATGGGGTCGCCCCAGCGGGCTGCATATCCGCCGGGTGCGCACGCCGCTGGGCGTCATCGGCGTGATCTACGAATCGCGCCCCAACGTGACGGCGGATGCGGGCGCGCTGGCGCTGAAGGCGGGCAATGCGGTGATCCTGCGCGGCGGCTCGGAAAGTTTCCATTCCTCGACGGCGATCCACGACTGCATGGTCGAGGGCCTGCGGCAGGCGAACCTGCCCGAGGCCGCGATCCAGCAGGTCGCCACCCGCGACCGCGAGATGGTGACGGCGATGTTGCAGGCCACGGGCCTGATCGACGTGATCGTGCCGAGGGGCGGCAAGGGGCTGGTTGGCCTTGTCCAGCGCGAGGCGCGGGTGCCGGTGTTCGCGCATCTCGAAGGCATCTGCCACGTCTATGCCGACGGGGCCGCCGACCTCGACAAGGCACGCCGGGTGGTGATGAACGCCAAGCTGCGCCGCCCCGGCGTCTGCGGCGCCGCCGAATGCCTGCTGATCGACTGGAAGTTCTACACCCAGCACGGCGCGGTGCTGGTGCAGGACCTGCTTGACGCCGGTGTCGAGGTGCGCACCGAGGGCGAGCTTCTGAAGGTGCCGGGCACGGTGCAGGCGCAGCCCGAGGATTTCGGGCACGAATTCCTGGACCGGATCATCGCCGCGAAACTGGTCGACGGCGTGGACGAGGCGATTGCCCATATCAACCGCTACGGGTCACAGCATACCGAATCGATCCTGACCGAGGATGACGCCGCCGCCGCGCGGTTCTTCGAGCGGCTCGATTCGGCGATCCTGATGCGCAACGCCTCGACCCAGTTCGCCGACGGCGGCGAATTCGGCATGGGCGCCGAAATCGGCATCGCCACCGGCAAGCTGCACGCGCGCGGGCCGGTGGGGGCCGAGCAGTTGACCTCGTTCAAGTATCTGGTCGAGGGCGACGGCACGATCCGCCCCTGAGCGGGGCGCGGCGGCGCCATCCACAAATCCCGTCACCCGCGAGGCGAAAGCCGAAGCAACCCCGACCGCTCACACACCGCATCGGGGTTGCTTCGTCGGCTGCGCCGCCTCGCAATGACGGGCGGTCTCGTCATTGCGAACGAAGTGAAGCAATCCATACCGGGCGCAGCGCCCGGCCCCGTGGATTGCCACGTCGCCTTCGGCTCCTCGCAATGACGAGAAACTCCCGTCATTGCGAGGCGAAGCCGAAGCAACCTCGACGGCTCACACACAACATCGGGGTTGCTTCGTCGCCTGCGGCTCCTCGCAATGACGGGGGGATTCGTCATTGCGAACGAAGTGAAGCAATCCACACCGGGTGCAGCACCCGGCGCCGTGGATTGCCACGTCGCCTTCGGCTCCTCGCAATGACGAAATAACTCCCGTCATTGCGAGGCGAAGCCGAAGCAACCCCGACCGCTCGCACGCAACATCGAGCTTGCTTCGTCGGCTGCGTTGCCTCGCAATGACGGCATACTCGCAATGACGAAATATGCAGCCCGCCGCTCACCCCGCCTCAGAACCGCAGCGCCACCTCTCCGGCGCCGGTTTCGACCGCGAGCGTCCGCCCGAGCGCCATCAGCACCCTGGGCAGCAGCGCGAACTGCACCCGTTCCGGAGCCACGTCGGGCGCCGCGCTGCCCCCGGCGAGCCCGGCCCACAATCCGGCATCGACCTGCAACCGCGCCGAGTCCGCCACCATCCGCCAGCCGTCCGCCAGCCGGGTGATCCGCACCTCGCCCCCGAGAGGCAGGGCGGTTTCGAGACATTGCAGCGCAAGAAAGACGGCGCGCACCTCGTCCCTGGGCTGGTCGCCGTCGGCCGACCACAGGAACGACACCCGCCCGGCGCGCGAGACGGCGGCCAGCACCTGCAGGATGTCGGCCCGCGCGACCGTCTGGCCGGGGGTGGCGGCGCCGTAGGCCAGCCGGAAGAAGCGCAGCCGCGCGGCGGCATCGGCGACGCTTTGCTGGATGAGGGCCATTTCGTCGCCGTCCCCCGCCGCGCCGGTGAGGGACAGCAGTTCCACCCCGTTGCCGATGGCGCCAAGCGGCCCGACGAGGTCGTGGCAGATGCGCGAGGCGATCAGCGCCCCAAGGTCGGGCTGGTCAGTCATGCGCGGCGATCCGGCAGGGCAGGCGGGACGGGCGGGCGGTGAGGCGGGCGGGGCGGGGCGGCACAATCATGGGGCGATCAAATCCCGGTGGGGTCAACCAGTCACCTACCCCTTCTGACCGCAAAGAGTTGCCAAGAAGTTACCCGCTGCCTAGAAGCCGCCGCGAAAGCGGAGGCACGATGACGGCAGACCCGCCCCGATACGAGGTGCGACTGGCGCGCGATGCAGAGGATCTGCGCGCGGCCCTTGCCCTGCGCTACGAGGTCTTTGCGGATGAACTGGGCGTGCACGGCGCCAGCGTCGATCATGCGCGCCGCCTGGAATCCGACAGCTTCGATCCGCTCTGCGAACATCTGCTGCTGGTCGATCATGCGGGACCGGGGGTCGTCGGCACCACGCGGATCATCGACTCGGCCTGCGCGGCGCGGGCGGGGGGCTTCTACTGCGCCTCGGAATTCGATCTGGCACCGCTGCTGGCCTCGGGGCGCGCGCTGATGGAGATGGGGCGCACCTGTCTGCATCCCGGCCATCGCGGCGGGGCGGCGATGTATCACCTCTGGCACGGTCTCGCCCGGATCGTCACCGCGCGCGGCGTGGCGGTGCTGTTCGGCGCGGCCTCGCTGCCGGGGGTCGATGTCGCCGCGCTGGCGCAGCCGCTGTCGTGGCTGCACACGCATCACCTCGCGCCACAGGCGCTGCGGGTGCGCGCGCGGCAGGTGCCGCCGGTGCTGCCGCCCGAACGGATCGACCGGCGCGCGGCGATGCTGGCGATGCCCGCGCTCGTCAAGGCCTACCTGCGCCTTGGCGGCGTGGTGGGCGAAGGGGTCTATGTCGATCCAGACTTCAACACCACCGATGTCTGCCTGATCCTCGATCTCGATGCGATGACCCCGGCGCGGCGGGCGATCTACGCGCAGGGCGGGCGGGCGTGAACCCGACCTGGACGGGCGACGCTCCGCCGCCGCCGCGCCGTCTGGGTGCGGGCGACTGGTGGCGGGTGCTGCGACGGGGCGTGCCGGTGGCGCTGGTCACCTTCGGCGGGCTGGGCCTGCATCTGGTCCTGCGCGGCATCGAGCGCCCCCTGCACGGCGCGCGCCGCCCGTGGACGCCGCATGTCACCCGGACCGTCTGCCGCGTGAACCTGCGGCTTCTGGGGATCGAGACGCAGCATCTGGGCGCCCCCGCGCCGGTGCCTGCGGTGCTGGTGGCCAATCATTCGTCGTGGCTCGACATCTTCGCGCTGAACGCCGGGCAGACGCTGGTCTTCGTCTCGAAGGCCGAGGTCGCGCGCTGGCCGGGCATCGGCTGGCTGGCGCGCGCCACCGGGACCGTCTTCATCCGCCGCGACGCCCGCGAGGCGGGGGCGCAGGTCGCGGTGCTGCGCGCGCGGTCGGGGCAGGGCGAGCGGCTAGTGCTGTTCCCCGAAGGCACGTCCAGCGACGGCCGGCGCGTCCTGCCGTTCAAGCCTGCGCTCTTTGCCGCCTTTGCCGGTGACGCAGTGCCGGGGCTGGTCGTGCAGCCGGTGACGATCCGCTGGCAGGCGCCCGAGGGCGAGGATGCGCGGTTCTACGGCTGGTGGGGCGACATGGCGCTGGGGCCGCATCTGCTGCGGGTGCTGGCCGAGCCGCGGCAGGGGCGGTTGCAGGTGATCCGCCACGCCGCCTTTGCCCCGTCCGCCGGGCGCAAGGAGATCGCCGCCGAGGCCGAGGCGGCGGTGCGGGCCGGGTTCAGCCGCCCGTGATGATCCGGTGGAACGCCGCCAGCGCCGCCGCCGGGTCGTCGGTGCTCCAGATTTCCTCGCCCAGCGCGAAGAAATCGGCGACCGGCGCCAGATCGCGCACCAGACCGGCGCTCAGCGCGCCTTCGGCGACCACCGGCACCTCGATCATCTCGGACCACCAGGCGAACAGGTCACGTTCCGCCCGGCTGCCGTCGCCAAGCGTCGTCACCCCCGCCGGGCCGAAGGCGACGTAATCGGCCCCCGCCTCGCCTGCCGTCATCCCGGTATCGCGCGACTGGCCGCAGAAGGCGCCGATGATGGCGTCGGCACCCAGTTCCTTGCGCCATTTGCCGACCTGCCGCGCGCCGTCGTCAAGATGCACGCCGTCGAGGCCGAGCCGTTCGACCAGCAGCCCGTGCCGGGCGATGACCAGCGGGATGTCGCGGGCATGGGCGATCTCGCGCAATGCGTCGGCGGTGCGGGCGATGCGGTCCTCGTCGCTGCCCGCCATGGCCAGCCGCAGGCAGGCCACCGGCGCGGCGTCGAGCACGCGGGCCATCAGGTCGCCGAACCCCTCGCGGTCGGGGTCGGGCGGCGTGACGAGATAGAGTTGCGGCAGATCGCCGGTGCTGTCGTCCATGTCCGCGCCCTCGTGGTTCACGACGGCGCTTCTAGCCGAGGCCGGTGCAGGGGGGAAGCGGGCGGTGGCGTCGCGATCGTCCGGTCGTGCGGAGCCGGATCACCGCGATCACGGGGCGCGTGATTCGGTTCGATTCGGTGCGGGCTTTTGCCCTGCGACGGATGTTCACGATCCGCCCCAAACGGTTTCGGATTGACAGGGGCCTTTGCGCAACAGCGGTCGGGTGGCGCCACAAGATTCGGGATTTCGTGGAACTCGCCGGGCAGGCCCGGACCTTGTGGGGTGCGGACATGGTTTGCGCTACAAATAGTGGGTTTCGGATGACCTCTGGCCCGGATCAGGCGCCATCTTTCCCGTTGTGGCCCGTTAATCCCGACTGGTGGGGCAATTTCCCGTTGCCACCCGACCGGACCCATGGCAATCATTCACTCACCGGCAAGTGAGAGCAGACCGGAACAAGGGGCCGGACGACAAGGACCCCGCAAGGAAATCGGCAGTTTCATACAGGCACCCTCTCACGACCCGGCACGCCTCTGACCCCAAGCGGGGGCGGCCATCAGACCAGGATCCGGCGCGCGGGCAGCAGACATCCCCCCAGGTGGCGCGCGCAGTCGGAGACCGCCCGGAAACGGGCTGAGGGCGGCGGATCGAGCGTGGCAGCACTCGATCCGCCGTTTCCCGTAAGGGGAGACAGCGACACCGGGGGGACGAAAGGATGCCCCCCCGTGTTTCTCGGCTTCACGGGCGAATATCAGCAGAAGGTGGACGGCAAGGGCCGTCTGTCGGTGCCTGCCGATTTCCGCCGTGTGCTCGAGGCGGGCGATCCTGCCGCCCGCGACGGCGGCGCGCTGCCGGGGCTCTATGTCCAATACGGACCGCATCTGAAGGGCTGCCTCATGGTGCAGACCGTCGATGCCTTTGCCGACATCATGAACACGATCATGTCGATCCGCCCCCGGACCGCCGCCGAGGCCGAGGCGCGGCGTCTGGCGCAGGTCTCGATCCTCGGCAACACGATCCGGCTGGAGCTGGACCGCGACGGGCGCGTGGTGCTGCCGCAGCGGCAGCGCGCCAAGCTGGGGCTGGCCGAGGGCGAGGTCGTCATTCTCGGGCTGGGCGACAATTTCGAGATCTGGCCCGCCGCAAGCTACGAATCGCAGGTCGCCGCCCCCGCCGCCGAGCGGCTGGAAGAAATGGGCGCCGCGCATGATCCGATGACCGCGATCTGGGCGCTGACCGGACCCGAGCCATGAGCGCGCCATGACCGGGACCGAAGCTGCCAGCCCCGCCGATCCTGCCCCGCATGTCCCCGTCCTGATCGGCCCGCTGATCGCGGCGACCGCGCCGGTGCGCGGGCACTGGCTTGACGGCACCCTCGGCGCGGGCGGCTACACGCGCGCCCTGCTCGAGGCCGGGGCCGAGCGGGTGACGGCGGTGGACCGCGACCCCGCCGCGCTGGCGCTGGCGGCAGGCTGGGCGCCCGGATGGGGCGACAGGCTGCATCTGGTCGAGGGGCGCTTCTCCGAACTCGACATCCATGCGGGCGGCCCGCTTGACGGCGTGGTGCTGGACCTCGGCGTCTCGTCGATGCAGCTCGACCAGCCCGGACGCGGGTTTTCCTTCCGCCACGATGGCCCGCTCGACATGCGCATGGGGGCGCAGGGGCGCACGGCGGCGGATATCGTGAACGGCTTCGGCGAGGCGGCGCTGGCCGACCTGCTGTATCTTTACGGCGAGGAACGCGCCGCCCGCCGCATCGCCCGCGCCATCGTGGCGGCGCGGCCCTTCAGCGGCACGCTGGCGCTGGCGCAGACCGTGGCCTCGGTCCTGCCGCGCCCGAAACCGGGGCAGCATCACCCCGCCACGCGCAGCTTCCAGGCAATCCGCATCGCGGTGAACGACGAATTCGGCGAACTGGTCGCCGGGCTGATGGCCGCCGAACGCGCGCTGCGCCCCGGCGGCATCCTTGCCGTGGTCACGTTCCATTCGCTCGAGGACCGCGTGGTGAAGCGCTTCATGGCCTCGCGCGCGGGCGAGGCGGGGCGCGGCAGCCGCCACGGGCCTGCGGTGGCCGAACCCGATCCGACATTCGAGATCGTCCTGCGCAAGCGCGGTGCGGACGAGGACGAGATCGCCGCCAATCCGCGCGCCCGTTCGGCGCGGCTGCGCATGGCGCGGCGCACCGGGGCGCCTGCGCGCGACATCGACGCGGTGGCGCTGGGGGTGCCGGTGTTCAGGGAGGGCATGTCGTGAGAGGTCTCGCCTATCTGCTTGCGGGCGCAAGTTTCCTCGGCCTCGGCTTCTGGGCCTATCAGGAGAACTACGCCACCCAGGCGTCCTTGCGCGAGTTGCGCGACCTCAACCGCCAGATCGGCGCCGCCCACGCGCGCATCAACATGCTCGAGGCCGAATGGGCCTATCTGAACCGCCCCGACCGACTGCGCGATCTGGTGAACCTGAACTACCAGCGCCTGATGCTGGTGCCGCTGATGCCCGAAAGTTTCGCCGCGATGGACGCGATCCCCGACCGGCCCGAGGACTATGTCCCGCTTCTGGATGCAACGCAGGTCTCGTCCGACATGGCGCCGCGTGACGCGGAGGATCCGCTGTGAGCGCGGCAGGCTTCGATCCCGGCGCGGGCGTCCGCAGCCCGCTGCGCCCGCTGGCGCGCATACTGCGCGCGCGCGAGGCGGGCGAGAACCCCGATCTCATCGAGGCCGAACAGCGCCGCCGCCGCCACGAGGCCACGCGCGACAAGGCTCGCAGCCGGGCGCAGTTCCGGCTCATGCTGCTGGCCTTCACCTTCGTGGCCGGCTTCATCGCCATCGGCGGGCGCATGGCGATCATCGCGGCCAGCATCGCCGAGGAACCCGTGGCCGAGGCGACCGGCAACCCGATCATCAACCAGCGCGCCGACATCACCGACCGCAACGGGCGGATTCTGGCGACCAATTTCGACACCCATGCGCTGTATGCGCAGCCGCGCCAGATGGTGAATCCCGAACGCGCCGCAACCGAACTGGCGCGCATCTTCCCCGAACTCGACCAGGGCCGCCTGCTGCGCGACTTTACCGGCGGGCGGACCTTCCTGTGGATCAGGCGCCAGATCAGCCCCGAACAGATGCAGGCGGTCCACGACATCGGCGATCCCGGCCTGCTGTTCGGCCCGCGCGAGATGCGGCTTTACCCCAACGGCCCCGTCGCCGCGCATATCCTTGGCGGCTACGGCTACGGCCGCGAGGGCGTGAACAGCGCCGAGGTGATCGGCACCGCCGGTGTCGAGCGCTTCTTCGACACCCGGCTGCGTGACCCCGCCGAGGGCGGCGAGCCGCTGGCGCTGTCCATCGACCTGACCGTGCAGGCGACGATGGAAGAGGTGCTCGACGGCGGCATGGTGGTGATGAACGCGCGCGGCGCGGCGGGCATTCTCATGGATGTGCAGACCGGCGAGATCGTCGCCATGGCCAGCCTGCCCGATTTCGACCCCAACAACCGCCCCGCGCCGCTGACCACCGGCGACGCCGCCGACAGCCCGCTGTTCAACCGGGCGATGCAGGGGGTCTACGAACTGGGGTCGGTGTTCAAGATCTTCGCCGCCGCGCAGGCGCTGGACCTCGGCCTCGTGAACCCCGAGACGATGATCGAGACGCGCGGACCGCTGACCTGGGGGCGCTTTCGCATCACCGACAGCCACGCGATGCCGAACCAGATGACGGTTGCCGATGTCATCGCCGAATCGTCGAACGTCGGTGCGGCGCGGATCGCGCAGATGATCGGCCCGGTGCGGCAGCGCGCCTTCCTGACCGCGCTGGGCCTGACCGAGGCGGTGCCGCTCCAGATGGTCGAGGCGCCCACCGGCGCGCCCATCGTGCAGTCGAACTGGTCCGACCTGACCACGCTGACCGTGGGCTTCGGGCACGGGATTTCGGTCTCGCCGCTGCATCTGGCGGCGGCCTATGCGTCGCTGGTGAACGGCGGCACGCGGGTGGTGCCGACGCTGCTGCGGCAGGACCGGCCCCTTGCGGGCGAGCGGGTGGTGTCCGCCGAAACCTCGGCGCAGGTGCGCATGATGCTGCGCCGGGTCGTGACCGACGGCACCGCGAGCTTCGCCAACATCGGCGCCTATGCCATCGGCGGCAAGACCGGCACGGCGGAAAAGCCGGGGCGCGGCGGCTATCAGGCCAACCGCAACCTCGCCACCTTCGCCAGCGTCTTTCCCGCCGAGGCGCCGCGCTATGTCCTGATCGTCACGCTGGACGAACCCGTCGAGACCTCGGGGCCGCAGCCGCGCCGCACCGCAGGCTGGACGGCGGTTCCCGTGGCGACCGAAGTGATCCGCCGCGTCGCGCCGCTTCTGGGCCTGCGTCCGACCGGCACGGATTAGGGGCGGGCCCGGTCGTGCAGGGTATGCGGGGGCGCGGCGTGTTTCGTCATTGCGAGGCGGCGCAGCCTGCCAATCCCGTCATTGCGAGGAGCCGCAGGCGACGCGGCAACCCCGATGTTGCGTGTGAGCGGTCGGGGTTGCTTCGGCTTCGCCTCGCAATGACGAATAGGCCGTGCGCCCGATGGCCCTCGCCGGTTGCTGCGCGCGGCGGCGGGGTGTAGGGGCCGGGCCAAAGACGAGGGGGCCGAGATGGCGGACGGGCACGGGGCGAGCCTTGCCGAACTGGGACTGACCGCGCCGGGCGCGGGTGGCCTGCGGCTTTCGGGCCTGACGGCCGACAGCCGCCAGGTGCGGCCGGGGATGCTGTTCGCGGCGCTGCCGGGTGCGGGCGGCCACGGGGCGCGGTTCATGGACGCGGCGCTTGCCGCCGGGGCGGCGGCGGTGCTGACCGATGCGCGGGGGCAGGGGATCGCGGGCGACCTGCTGGCCGCGTCCGAGGTGCCGGTGGCGCTGTCGCAGGATGCCCGCGCGGCCTTTGCGCGCGCGGCGGCGCTGTGGTTCGGCGCCCAGCCCGCCACGATGGTCGCGGTGACGGGGACCAACGGCAAGACCTCGGTGGCGACCTTCGCGCGGATGATCTGGGAGGCGCTGGGCCATCCGGCCATCAATCTGGGCACCACCGGCGTCGAGGGCGCGATGAGCGCGGCGCTGGGCCATACCACGCCCGACCCGCTGACGCTGCACCGCCTGCTTTCCGAGGCCGCGCGGCAGGGCGTGACCCATGCGGCGATGGAGGCGTCCTCGCACGGGCTGGACCAGCGGCGGCTCGACGGGGTCTGGCTCGCAGCGGCGGGGTTCACGAACCTGACGCAGGACCATCTCGATTATCACGCCAGCATGGACAGCTATTTCGACGCCAAGATGGGGCTGTTCGGTCGCCTGCTGCCCGAGGACGGCGTTGCGGTGGTCAATCTCGACGATCCCCACGGCGCCGAGGTCGTGGCGCGCGCGGCGGCGCGCGGGATCGAGGTGATCGGCACCGGGCGCGATCCGGGCGCGCGGTTGCGGCTGGTCGGGCAGCGCTTCGACCCGCAGGGGCAGGAGATGCTGTTCGCCTGGCAGGGCAAGGGGCATCAGGTGCACCTGCCGCTGGTCGGCGGCTTTCAGGCCGCCAACGTGCTGGTCGCCGCCGGGCTGGTGATCGGCGCGGGCGAGGATGCCGACGAGGTCATCGCCGCGCTGCCCTCTCTGCGCGGCGTGCGCGGGCGGATGCAGCTTGCCGCCCGGCGCGCCAACGGCGCGGCGGTCTATGTCGATTACGCCCATACCCCCGACGCGGTGGCGACCGCCATCACCGCGCTGCGCCCGCATGTGCTGGGCCGCATCGTCGCCATCATCGGCGCGGGCGGCGACCGGGATCGCGGCAAGCGCCCGCTCATGGGGGGGGCTGCGGCCATGGCTGCGGATGCGGTGATCGTCACCGACGACAACCCGCGCTCCGAAGACCCGGCTGCAATCCGTGCGGCGGTGATTGCGGGCGTGCGCGCGGGCGGCGGCGATCCGCTCGAGGTCGGCGACCGCGCGGCGGCGATCCTGCACGGGGTCGACATGCTCGGCCCCGGCGATGCGCTGGTGATCTGCGGCAAGGGCCACGAGACCGGCCAGATCGTCGGCGCCACGGTCTATCCGTTCGATGATGCCGAACAGGCGTCGATTGCGGTGGCGGCGCTCGAGGCGCGCGCATGACCGGCGGGCGCGCGGTCCGGGCCGGGGCCTCCGGCGGGAGTATTTCGACAAGGATGAACGGCCTGTGGAGCGCCGCCGAAGCAGCGGCGGCGACCGGGGGCCGGGTCTCGGGCGACTGGGTGGCCACCGGCGTCTCGATCGACAGCCGCACCATCCGGCCCGGCGACCTGTTCGTCGCGCTGACCGACGTGCGCGACGGACATGATTTCGTCGCCGCGGCCCTGGCCGCCGGTGCGGCGGCGGCGCTGGTGGCGCGGGTGCCCGATGGCGTGGCGGCGGATGCGCCGCTGCTGCTGGTGGACGATGTGCAGGCCGCGCTTGAAGCGCTGGGCCGCGCCGGACGGGCGCGCAGCCGGGCGCGGGTCGTGGCGGTGACGGGATCGGCGGGCAAGACCTCGACCAAGGCGATGCTGGGCGCGGCGCTGGCCGAAGCGGGCGCCGTGCATCTGGCCGAGGCGAGCTACAACAACCACTGGGGCGTGCCGCTGACGCTGGCGCGGCTGCCGCAGGATGCGGATTTCGCGGTCATCGAGATCGGCATGAACCATCCCGGCGAGATCGCGCCGTTGGCGCGCATGGCGCGCCCGCATGTGGCGATCATCACCACCATCGCGCCCGCGCATCTCGAGGCGTTCGCCGGGATCGGCGGCATCGACGCCATCGCCGCCGAGAAGGCGACGATCTGCGCCGGGATCGAACCCGGCGGCGTGGCCATCCTGCCCGGCGACCTGCCGCAGACCCCGGTGCTGCTGGGCGCCGCGCGGTCTGCCGGGGTGCAGGCGGTCACTTTCGGCGAGGGCGCGGATTGCGCGTGGCGGCTGATGTCGCTGCATGTCACGCCGGGGGCGAGCGTGGGCGAGGGAAGGGCCGCCGGGACGCCCTTTCTGGTGAAGGTCGCTGCCGAGGGGCGGCATTTCCTGCGCAACGCGCTGGCAGTTCTGGCGGCGGCCGAGCGGCTGGGCGTCGATCAGGCCCGCGCGCTGATGGCGCTGGCGGCATGGTCGCCGCCGACCGGGCGCGGGCGGCGCGAGCATGTGGTGCTCGACGCGATGATCGAGGGCGCGAGCTTCGACCTGATCGACGACGCCTTCAACGCCAACCCGGCCTCGATGGGCGCCGCGCTGGCGGTGCTGGCCGAGGCCACCCCGGCAGGGCCGGGGCGGCGCGTGGCGATTCTTGGCGACATGCTGGAACTTGGCCCCGAGGAGGACGTGCTGCACGCCGCCCTTGCCGACGCTCCGGCGATAGGCGCCATCGACATCGTTCATTGCGTGGGTCCGCGCATGGCGGCGCTGCATGCCGCGCTGCCTGCTGGCAAGCGCGGCGAATGGGCAGGCAGCGCCGCCGAGATGCTGCCGGGGCTGCGTCATCTGGTCGGGCCGGGCGATGTCGTGCTGGTGAAGGGTTCCAAGGGCAGCCGGGTGTCGCGTCTGGTCGACGGGTTGCGTGTGCTCGGGAAGGGCAGGGGGTAAGGGATGCTCTATTGGCTGAGCACGTTCGGCACTGACGGCGGTGTCTTCAATCTGTTCCGCTACATCACCTTCCGGGCGGGCGGGGCCTTCCTGACCGCGCTGGTGTTCGGCTTCATCTTCGGCCGCCCGCTCATCGACGTGCTGCGGCGCCGTCAGGGCAAGGGCCAGCCGATCCGCAACGACGGCCCCGAGTCGCATCTCGCCAAGGCGGGCACGCCGACGATGGGCGGCCTGCTCATCATCTCGGCGCTGACGGTGGCGACGCTGCTCTGGGCGCGGCTCGACAACCCGTTCGTCTGGATGGTGCTGCTGGTGACGCTGGCCTTCGCTGGCATCGGCTTTGCCGACGACTACGCCAAGATCGCGCGCCAGAGCAGCGCCGGGGTTTCGGGCCGGGTGCGCATTCTGGCCGGGGTCGTGGTCGCGGCGCTGGCGTCGTGGTTCGTCGAGCAATACCACCCGGCGGCGCTGGCCGGGCAGCTTGCCGTGCCGGTGTTCAAGGATGTCCTCATTCATCTGGGCTGGTTCTACGTGCCGTTTTCGGTGGTGGTGATCCTTGGCGCCGCCAATGCGGTGAACCTGACCGACGGGCTGGACGGGCTGGCGATCATGCCGGTGATGATCGCGGCGGGGACGTTCGGGGTCATCGCGTATGTGGTGGGGTCCACCTCCATCGCCACCGACCTGGGCGTCCACGCCGTGCCGGGCACCGCCGAGATCATCATCTTCTGCACCGCGCTGATCGGCGGCGGCATGGGCTTCCTGTGGTACAACGCGCCGCCCGCGGCGGTGTTCATGGGCGACACCGGCAGCCTTGCGCTGGGCGGCGCGCTGGGTGCGGTCGCGGTGGCGATCAAGCACGAGATCGTGCTGGCCATCGTCGGCGGCCTGTTCGTGGTCGAGGCGCTGTCGGTCATCATCCAGGTCGGCTACTTCAAGCGCACCGGGCGGCGCATCTTCCTGATGGCGCCGATCCATCACCATTTCGAGAAGAAGGGCTGGTCCGAACCGCAGATCGTCATCCGCTTCTGGATCATCGCGATGATCCTGGCGGCGATCGGCTTGGCGACGCTGAAGGTGAGGTAGGGCTTCAGCCGTCATTGCGGGGGTGCCGCGCTCATCCCCGTCATTGCGAGGAGGCATGGCCGACGAATCAATCCCGATGGTGTGTGTGAGCGGTCGGGGTTGCTTCGGCTTCGCCTCGCGGGTGACGAGAACACCCCCGTCGTTGTGAGAAGGCGCAGCCGACGAAGCAATCCGCGGGGCCGGGCGCCGCGCCCTTTCCCTTCCCGCGTCGCTCTCTTATGCCGGGCGCGGCAGCGGAGATCGGACATGATTCCAGTCAGGGGCGTTCAGGGTCTGAAGGTCGGCGTGCTGGGCTGGGGCCGCTCGGGGCGCAGCGCGGCGCTGGCGTTGCGCGCGGGTGGCGCCGGGGTGCTGGTCTGGGACGACCGCGACTCTGCGCGGGCGCAGGCCGAAGGCGAGGGCTTTGCCACCGCCGACTTGACCCGCGACCGCGCATGGGAGGGGCTGGCGCTGCTGGTCACCTCGCCGGGCATCGCGCATCTTTACCCGGCGCCGCATCCGGCCATCGCGCAGGCCCTGCGGCGCGGTGTGCCGGTGGACAACGACATCGGGCTGTTCTTCCGCTCCTGCGCGCTGCCCGAATGGGAAAACCTTTCCGTTCCGCCGCGCGTGGTCGCGGTCACCGGGTCGAACGGCAAGTCCACGACCTCGGCGCTGATCCACCATATCCTGACCGCGACCGGGCGTCCGGCGCAGCTTGGCGGCAACATCGGGCGCGGGGCGCTGGACCTCGACCCGCCGGGCGAGGATGAGGTGGTGGTGCTGGAGCTGTCCTCGTACCAGACCGAACTCGCCCGCGCGCTGACCCCCGACGTTGCCGTGTTCACCAACCTGTCGCCCGACCATCTGGAACGCCACGGCGGGCGCGGCGGCTATTTCGCCGCCAAGGCGCGGCTGTTCACGCAGGGCGGGCCGGATCGGGCTGTGATCGGCACCGATGAACCCGAGGGGCAGTTTCTGGCCAACCAGATGGGCGAAGGCCCCGCCGACGACCGGGTGATCCGCGTGGTGACCGGCGAGAAGCCCGAGGGCTTTGGCTGGGCGGTGGCGGCGCGCAAGGGGTTTCTTGCCGAATGGCGGCGCGGGCGGCAGGTGGCCAGCGTGGACCTGCGCGGCGCGCCGAACCTGCCCGGCGCCCACAATCACCAGAACGCCTGTGCCGCCTGGGCGGTGGTGCGGGCGCTGGGCCTTTCCCCGCGCGAGATCGAGCCTGCGCTGGCCGGTTATCCGGGCCTGCCGCACCGCTCGCAGCGCGTGGCCGAAAGGGGCGGCGTGGTGTTCGTCAACGATTCCAAGGCCACCAATGTCGATGCCGCCGCGCGCGCGCTGGCGGCCTTTCCTCGCATCCGCTGGATTTGCGGCGGGCAGGAAAAGGAAGGCGGCGTCGCGGCGCTGGCGCCCTGTCTGGGATCGGTGGTGAAAGCCTATGTGATCGGCCGCGACCCGGCGCATTTCGCGGCGCAACTGCCGGGGATGGCCGCCGAACTCTGCGGCACGATGGCCAATGCCGTCGCCCGCGCCCGCGCCGAGGCCGAACCGGGCGACGTGGTGCTGCTTGCCCCGGCGACGGCGAGCTTCGACCAGTATCCCGATTTCGAGGCCAGGGGCGCGGATTTCGTGGCCGAGGTGATGCGGGCATAGGGGGCGGGTCGGGGCAACCGGGCGCGCGGCACGTTTCGTCATTGCGAGGCGCGAGCCGAAGCAACCCCGATGTTATGTGTGAGCGGTCGGGGCTGCTTCGGCTTGCGCCTCGCAATGACGGCGGCAAATCTCGTCATTGCGAGGAGGCGCAGCCGACGTGGCAATCCACGCGGCACCCTGCGCCC
>JACFNP010000022.1:0-15866 GCA_019454835.1 Rubellimicrobium sp. | reverse complement strand
TCGTCATTGCGAGGAGGCGCAGCCGACGTGGCAATCCACGCGGCACCCTGCGCCCGGCATGGATTGCTTCGGCTTGCGCCTCGCAATGACGGCGCGCTCGTCCCGCCGCCTTGCCTGACGCCGCCCGCGCCTGTATCCCCGAAGTCACTCCAGCAAAGGCCCGGCGATGAAAATTCTCGACGTGCAGACCGAATTCTTCGTCCCGCTCTGGCGCCGCATTGCCGTCGTCGCGGCCTGTCTGGGCTGGGCGCTGGTCGAGTTCATCTGGGGCGAGGCGTTCTGGGGCCTGCTCATGGGCGGGATCGGTGCCTATTGCGCGCGCGAGTTCTTCTTCGTCTTTGCTCCGCCCCGTGCGACACCCGAGGCGCACGACGGCGACGATCCGACCTGACCCGCCGCAAGGAGGCCGCCGATGTTCCACGCCTGGGTGAAGGACGGCGCGCATCTGGTGCCCCTTGCCGCCGGGGCGCCGCTTGAGCGGGCGGTCTGGATCGACCTCGATCGCCCCGACCGCGACGAGGTGGACACGCTTGCGCGGCTGGGCTTCGTAGTGCCCTCGCCCGATGCGATGGAGGAGATCGAGCTGTCCTCGCGCTTCTACCGCGAGGGCGGCGTCGACTATCTGACCATCGTCGTGCCCGGCGACCTGCCCGGCGGGGCGCAGGTGTCGGGGCCGGTCACCTTCATCATCGGCGAGCGCCAGCTCGTCACCGTGCGCCACCACGCGCCGCGCCCCTTCGGCACCTTTCCGGCCCGTGCCGCGCATACCTCGTTCGGCATCGCCGATCACCGCCGCATCTTTCTGGGGCTGGTCGAGGAAATCACCGGGCGGCAGGCCGACATCCTCGAAGGCATCGAGCGCGGCATCGACCGCGTTGCCGCAACCATCCTCGGCGAGGAGGCCGCCACCGACAACGACAGCCTCAAGCGCGCCTTGCGCACCGTCGGGCAGGAGGGCGAGACGCTGGCGCGGGTGCGGCTGGGGCTGTTGCTGTCGGGAAGGATGCTGGCCACCTTCGCCGCCTGGAGCGAGGCCCGCCCCGACAGCGCCGCCCTGCGCCCGTTCCTTCACGCCCTGCAAGAGGACATCCAGGCGCTGGAGGTGCATGTCGATTTCCTTGCCGGACGGCTGGCGCTGGTCACCGACACCACGCTGGGGCTGGTGAACGTGGCCCAGAACACCACGGTGCGGATGCTGTCGGTCGTGGCGACCCTGTTCCTGCCGCCGACGCTGATCGCCTCGATCTACGGGATGAACTTCCAGAACATGCCCGAGGTGCACACCGCCTGGGGCTATCCGGTCGCGCTGGTGGCGATGGCACTGTCGGCGGCGGGGTCGTGGGCCTATTTCAAGCGCAGGGGGTGGTGGTAGCGGCCGTTGCCGGGTGGTGCCCCGTCGTCATTGCGAGAAGGCGCAGCCGACGAAGCAACCCCGATGTTGTGTGTGAGCGGTCGGGGTTGCTTCGCTGCGCTCGCAATGACGAGAACACCCCGTCATTGCGAGAAGCCGTAGGCGACGCGGCAATCCACGGGGCCGGGTGCTGCGCCCGGTGTGGATTGCTTCGGCTTCGCCTCGCAATGACGATTACCCCCCGTCATTGCGAGGAGCCGAAGGCGACGAAGCAACCTCGATGTTGTGTGCGAGCGGTCGAGGTTGCTTCGGCTTCGCCTCGCAATGACGAATCCCCTCCGTCATTGCGAGGAGGCGCAGCCGACGAAGCAACCCCGACGTTGTGTGCGAGCGGTCGAGGTTGCTTCGGCTGCGCCTCGCAATGACGGTTGGCGTCGTTATCCCCGCTCCAGCCGCGCGCCTCTTCCGCCGCGTCTGACCCGCAGCACTGCGCCGCGGCCCGGTAGCTCGGCGCGGATCGCCGCGCGCTCGCGCGCATCCAGCGCGGCCCAGCCTGCCACCTCGGCGGCGGTGCGGTGGCAGCCGATGCAGATGCCGTGCTCGGGGTGGATGACGCAGATGCGCACGCAGGGCGAATCCGGCTCGTCGCGGCGCCACAGCGGCGGGCGATCCGGCGGTGCGTTCATCGCCCGGCCTCTGTCAGGCGCGCCTGCCCGCCGATCCGCGCATGTCTCCCGGCCATCGCTTTCCCTTTGCCCGCGAATGTGAGACCCCGGACCGAACCCGACCCGGAGTGATGCCGTGATGAATGTTCGCGCGCGCCGAGGCAAGCCGTGATGCCCGGCCCCCGCTTTGCCGCCGCGATGGCGGCGCTGGCGGGCGACGCCCCGCCCCGCGTGCTGGGCGTCGCGGTCTCGGGTGGCGGCGACAGCATGGCGATGCTGCATCTGGCGGCGGAATGGGCGGCGCCGCGCGGCGTTGTGCTGCGCGCCGTCACCGTCGATCACGGGCTGCGCCCCGAAAGCGCCGCCGAGGCCGCCATGGTCGCCCGCGCCTGCGCGGCGCTTGGCGTCGGCCACGACATCCTGCGCTGGGAGGGCGGGCCGGTCGGCAACCTTCAGGCGGCAGCGCGGGCGGCGCGGCGCGATCTGATCGGGCGCTGGCGCGGCGATGTCGCGCATGTCCTCTTTGCCCATACCGGCGACGACCAGGCCGAGACCTTCCTGCTGCGCCTCGCGCGCGGCTCGGGCGTCGAGGGGCTGGCGGCGATGCGCCCCGCAACCCCGGTGCCCGGCGGCTGGGAGGTCTGGCGGCCGATGCTGGGCTTTCGCCGCGCCGGGCTGCGCGAATGGCTGGCAGGGCAGGGGATCGGCTGGGCCGACGACCCCTCGAACGAGGATGCGCGCTTCGACCGGGTGCGGATGCGCAGGCTGCTGCCGCTGCTGGCCACCGAGGGCCTGACCGTCGAGCGGCTGGCGGGCACCGCGCGGCGCATGGCGCGGGCTGCCGATGCGCTGGCGCTGCGCGCGCTGGATGCGGCGCGCGCGCTGCTGCGGCCGGGGATCAGGGGCAATGTCACGCTCGATCTGGCGGGGCTGGCCGCGCTTGACGATGAAACCCGGCTGCGGATCGCGGCGGCGGCGCTGCAATATGTGGCCTCGGACCCCTATCGCCCGCGCGAGGCGGCGCTGATGCGCGCGGTCGACGGCTGGCTGGCAGGCGAGCGGGTGACGCTGCACGGCTGCCTTCTGCTGTCGCGGCACGGGCAGGCCATCGTCGCGCGCGAGCCTGCGGCGGTCGCGCATCTGCGCGGCACGCGCCACGACGGGGTAACGCTCTGGGATCGCCGCTGGCGCCTTGAGGCCGGGGCGCACGAGGTCGCCGCGCTGGGGGCGCGCGGCCTTGCCCGCATGGGCGAACACGCCCCCCGACCGCGCGCCGCGCTGGAAGGGCTGCCCGCGCTGTGGGACGGCGACAGGCTGGTTGCCTGCCCGCCGCTGGGCTGGGGGGCGCCCGCGCAGGCCGAGATCAGCGCACCCGAAGGTGACTTTCCCGCCCGTCTGGCGCCCCGATCCGGGTTTCGTGATTGAATGTGCCGCACGATCCCCTATTTTGTCTCTCAACGGCGGCACCTGCCTCGCCACCCCTGCCAAGGAGCCTCTCGTGGGTAACGCGCGCAACATCGCCTTCTGGGCCGTCCTGTTCCTTCTGGTCCTGGCGCTGTTCAACCTGTTCAACGGTTCGGACGGTCCCATGCAGGCCACGAGCCGCAGCTATTCCGATTTCATCGCGGCGGTGGACGCGGGCAATGTCACGCAGGCCACGATGGACGGCGAAACCGTGCGCTTCCACACCAGCGACGGGCGCGACTTCACCACCGTCCTGCCGCAGGGCGGCCAGGTGACCGCCGAGGTCGCGCAGCATCTGCTCGACAAGGGTGTGCCGGTCGTGGCGCGCAGTCAGGAACAGTCCGGCTTCGTGACCTTCCTGCTGTCGCTGCTGCCCTTCGCGCTGCTGATCGGCGTGTGGATCTATTTCATGAACCGGATGCAGGGCGGCGGGCGCGGCGGCGCGATGGGCTTTGGCAAGTCGCGCGCCAAGCTTTTGACCGAAAAGCACGGTCGCGTGACCTTCGACGATGTCGCGGGCATCGACGAGGCCAAGGAAGAGCTGGAAGAAATCGTCGAGTTCCTGCGCAACCCGCAGAAATTCAGCCGCCTCGGCGGCAAAATCCCCAAGGGCGCGCTGCTGGTCGGCCCGCCGGGCACCGGCAAGACCCTGCTTGCGCGCGCCATCGCGGGCGAGGCGGGCGTGCCGTTCTTCACCATTTCCGGCTCGGACTTCGTGGAAATGTTCGTGGGCGTCGGCGCATCCCGTGTGCGCGACATGTTCGAGCAGGCCAAGAAGAACGCACCCTGCATCGTCTTCATCGACGAAATCGACGCGGTGGGCCGCTCGCGCGGCGTGGGTTATGGCGGCGGCAACGACGAACGCGAGCAGACGCTGAACCAGCTTCTGGTGGAAATGGACGGGTTCGAGGCCAACGAAGGCATCATCATCGTCGCGGCCACCAACCGCCCCGACGTGCTGGACCCGGCGCTCTTGCGTCCCGGTCGGTTCGACCGCCAGATTCAGGTGCCCAACCCCGACATTCGCGGGCGCGAGAAAATCCTCGGCGTCCATGCCCGCAAGGTGCCGCTTGGCCCCGACGTGGACCTGCGCATCATCGCGCGCGGCACGCCGGGCTTTTCGGGCGCCGACCTCGCCAACCTCGTGAACGAGGCCGCGCTGATGGCGGCGCGGGTGGGGCGGGTGTTCGTCACCATGATCGACTTTGAAAATGCCAAGGACAAGGTGATGATGGGCGCGGAACGGCGTTCCATGGTCATGACCGAGGATGAAAAGAAGCTGACCGCCTATCACGAGGCGGGCCATGCCATCGTCGGCCTGAACGTCCCGCAGCACGACCCGATCCACAAGGCGACGATCATCCCGCGCGGTCGCGCGCTGGGGCTGGTCATGTCGCTGCCCGAACGCGACCAGTTGTCGGTAAGCCTGACCAAATACCGTTCCAAGATCGCCATGGCGATGGGCGGGCGCGTGGCCGAAGAGCTGACCTTCGGCGCGGAAAACGTGACCTCGGGCGCGATGAGCGACATCCAGCAGGCCACCCGCATCGCGCGGGCGATGGTCACGCAGTTCGGCATGTCCGACAAGGTGGGTTACGTCGATCTCGCCAACGAACAGCAATCGTTCCTCGGGTCCTATTCGGGCGGCACGAGCCATTCCGCCGAAACCCAGCGCCTCATCGACGACGAGGTGCGCCGCATCATCGACGAGGGCTATGCCACCGCGAAGCGCATCCTCACCGAGCAGCAGGAAGGGTTTGAACGCCTCGCGCAGGGCCTGCTGGAATATGAAACCCTGACCGGCAGCGAGATCACCCGCGTCATCGCCGGTGAGCCGCTGAACCGCGACGAGGACGGCGGCGCGACTCCGCCGCCGGGCGGCTCGCTGCCCGCGATGCCGCGCACGCGCGGCAAGCGTGGCACCGGGGGCGAAACCCCGCTGGAACCCGAACCGACCACCTGACATCCCGCAGGCTTGCCGATTCCGGCGCGGGCCAGGTCGTTTCCGCGCCTGTAGGACGGCCCGCCTGCGGCTATCTCAACACGTGAAACCGACAAGGCCGAGGGACTCATGGCGCAGAAGACCGATATCGAGATCGCCCGCGAGGCGAAGAAGCTGCCGATCCAGAAGATCGGCGCCAAGCTGGGCATTCCCGAGGAGCATCTGCTGCCCTACGGCCACGACAAGGCCAAGGTGAGCCAGGACTTCATCAAGAGCCTCGAAGGCCGCCCGGACGGCAAGCTGATCCTCTGCACCTCGATCAACCCGACCCCGGCGGGCGAGGGCAAGTCGACCACCACCGTCGGGCTGGTCGACGGCCTGAACCGCATCGGCAAGAAGGCGGCGGTCTGCATCCGCGAGGCCAGCCTTGGCCCCAACTTCGGCATGAAGGGCGGGGCTGCGGGTGGCGGCATGGCGCAGGTCGTGCCGATGGAGGAGATGAACCTCCACTTCACCGGCGACTTCCACGCGATCACCTCGGCGCACAACCTGCTGTCGGCGATGATCGACAATCACATCTACTGGGGCAACAAGCTGGACATCGACCAGCGCCGCGTCGTGTGGCGCCGGGTCATGGACATGAACGACCGCGCCCTGCGCGACATCGTCGTGTCGCTTGGCGGCGTGCCGAACGGCTTTCCGCGCCAGACCGGCTTCGACATCACCGTGGCATCCGAAGTCATGGCGATCCTGTGCCTGTCGAAGGACCTCGACGACCTGCGCGAAAGGCTGGGCAAGATCGTTGTTGCCTACAACCGCAACCGCGAGCCGATCTACTGCCGCGACATCCAGGCCGACGGCGCGATGACCGTGCTGCTCAAGGATGCGATGCAGCCGAACCTCGTGCAGACGCTGGAAAACAACCCCGCCTTCGTCCACGGCGGCCCCTTCGCCAACATCGCCCACGGCTGCAACTCGGTCATCGCCACGCAGACCGCGCTGAAGCTGGCCGACTACGTCGTGACCGAAGCGGGCTTCGGTGCCGATCTGGGCGCCGAGAAGTTCTTCGACATCAAGTGCCGCAAGGCCGGGCTGAAGCCCGCCGCCGCGGTGATCGTCGCCACGGTGCGGGCGATGAAGATGAACGGCGGCGTCGCCAAGACCGACCTCGGCCCCGAAAACGTCGAGGCGGTGAAGAAGGGCTGCCCGAACCTCGGCCGCCACATCGCCAACGTGAAGGGCTTTGGCGTGCCGGTCGTGGTGGCGATCAACCACTTCGCCACCGACACCGAGGCCGAACTCCAGGCGGTGAAGGACTACGTCAAGGCCCAGGGTGCCGAGGCGATCGTGGCGAAGCACTTTGCCGAAGGCGGCGCGGGCGCGACCGAACTGGCGACGGCGGTGGCGCGGCTGGCCGATTCCGGCGTGTCGGAATTCGCGCCGCTCTATCCCGACGACATGGGCCTGTTCCAGAAGATCGAGACCATCGCCAAGCGCATCTACCACGCGGGCGAGGTGATCGCCGACAAGTCGGTGCGCGCGCAACTGAAGGCCTGGGAAGAAGCGGGTTACGGCAACCTGCCGGTCTGCATGGCCAAGACCCAATACAGCTTCACCACCGACCCCAACGTGCGCGGCGCCCCCGAGGGCCATACCGTGCCGGTACGCGAGGTGCGGCTGTCGGCGGGCGCGGGCTTCATCGTCGTCATCTGCGGCGAGATCATGACCATGCCGGGCCTGCCCAGCGTGCCCGCCGCGAACACGATCCGCCTCGACGAGGCGGGCAATATCGAGGGGCTGGTGTAGGAAGGGGGCTCTGCCCCCGCCCCTGCGGGGCTCCCCCGGAGTATTTGGGCAAGGATGAAGGCGGCTTGCGGCCTTCGCCTTTCTGCAGATGTTCCGGGGGTCCGGGGCAGACGGCCCCGGCCTGACAAGCTGATGAAAAGGCGGGACATGCGGGCACCGAATGATTGCGCCACGATGACCGAGCTGCGCGCCGAGATCGACCGTCTCGACGCCGATCTGGTGCGCCTGCTGTCCGAGCGTGCCGCCTATATCGACCGCGCCGCGCGGATCAAGGCCGGGGTCGACCTGCCCGCGCGGATCGGCTCGCGGGTCGAGGAAGTGGTCGCCAATGTCCGCGGCCACGCAATGACGCATGGCCTGCCGCCCGATCTTGTGGAAAAGCTCTGGCGCAGGCTCATCGACTGGTCGATCGCGCGCGAGGAAAGCCATCTCGGCCCAGACAGCCTGCGAGACGACAGCCTGCGCGCTGACAACAACGATACGGAGACGACATGACGGCTGAGGTGATCGACGGCAAGGCATTTGCCGCAGACGTGCGCGCGCGGGTCGCGGCGCTGGTGGCAAAGCTGAAGGAGGAACAGGGGATCACCCCCGGTCTTGCGGTGGTGCTGGTCGGCGAAGACCCGGCCAGCCAGGTCTATGTCCGCTCCAAGGGCAAGCAGACCGTCGAGGTCGGCATGGAGTCCTTTGAACACCGCCTGCCCGCCGACACCGACGAGGCGACGCTGCTGGACCTGATCGCCGAGCTGAATGCCGATGCGCGGGTGCATGGCATCCTCGTGCAACTGCCGCTGCCGCCGCATCTGAACGCCGACCTCGTCATCAACGCCATCGACCCGGCCAAGGATGTCGACGGGTTCCACATCTCGAACGTCGGGCTGCTGGCGACCGGGCAGAAGGCGATGGTGCCCTGCACGCCGCTGGGCTGCCTGATGCTGCTGCGCGACCGGCTGGGGTCGCTGTCGGGCCGCAATGCCGTGGTGATCGGGCGCTCGAACATCGTCGGCAAGCCGATGGCGCAGTTGCTGCTGCGTGACAGCGCCACGGTGACCATCGCCCACAGCCGCACCCGCGACCTGCCCGATGTGGTGCGCAAGGCCGAGATCGTCGTGGCGGCGGTGGGCCGCCCGGAAATGGTGACCGGCGACTGGATCGGCCCCGGCGCGACCGTCATCGACGTGGGCATCAACCGCATCGAGCGCGACGGCAAGACCGTGCTGGTCGGCGATGTCCATTACGAAAGCGCCGCAAGGGTCGCGGGCGCCATCACGCCGGTGCCCGGCGGGGTCGGGCCGATGACCATCGCCTGCCTGCTGGCCAACACGCTGACCGCCTGCAGCCGCGCCAACGGCCTGCCCGAACCCGAGGGGCTGACGGCCTGACACCGGGGAGGACCGGGCGGGCGCCTGGAGCGGGCCGCGTTTGCACGGAGTCGGCGGACCCGCTCTGACCTTTTGCTTTTTCGCATTGTCGCGGGCGCCATATGTTCCATTTGGCTGCGAAATGCTCAGCCGCCCTCCTCGCCCATCAGCCGCGCGAAGAAGCCGTCGGCCAGCCGGGTGGCCACGGCGGCGATCCGCTCGCGCCCGAACGAGCCGAGCCTGCCGCCGGTCTCGGAGGTGATGCGGTAGTGCAGTTCGGTGCCGTCCCCGGCCTCGACGAGGCGCACGTCAGCCTGGCCGCCCGCATGGCCCAGCAGCGGCCCCTCGCCATGGGCGTCAAGGCGATAGCTTTCCGGCTCCACCACGTCGGAGACCTGCACCCGGCCCCGGAAATGGGCGCGCAACGGGCCGATGCCGACGCGCACGATGGCTTCATAGCCGTCCTCGTGCGAGCCGGTGAACGAGGTGCAGCCGGGGATCGCCGCGCGCATTACCTGCGGCGAGTTGAGCCGCGCCCAGACTTCGGCGCGCGGGGCGTCGATGTGGCGGATGCCCTCGAATTCCATGTCAGTCGGCGAAATGTCGCTGCGCGGCGGCGGCGAGATGCGGGCGCCTGCCCGCCTCGTGCCACAGATGCAGCACGCGCGGCGCCTCGCGGGCAAGACGGTCGCGGTCGGACCACCAGACCAGCAGCCAGACCATGATGTCGACCATCTGGAAGCGCTGCCCGAACAGGAACGGGCCGTCGTCGGTCAGCACCTGGTCGTAGATGACGTAGTGGCGCGCGATGAAGTCGAGCGCGGATTGCCGCACCTCCGGGGCATGGTCGGGGTTGGTCGTGTAGCGGGTCGAGAAATTCTCGCGCAGCAGCGCCTCGTAAACATTGGCCTGGAAGAAGGCGAGCCAGCGGTCGTGAAACGCGCGCGCCGAACTGCCGGGGGCGGGGATCAGCCCCGCCTGAGGGTGGCTGTCGGCCAGATGGGTCAGGATCGCGGTGCTTTCGGTGATCGTGGTGCCGTCCGGGTGGATGAGGACCGGCACCTGCTTGCGCGGGTTGATGCGGCAGAACGCCTCCCATTTGTCGCGCGGGCAGCCGACCGGGATGTCGATCAGGTCAGGCTCGACCCCGCATTCCGCCGCCGCCGCCTCGATCGCGGCGCCTGCGGTGCCCTTGCGGGTGTAAAGCGTGTATCGTCCCGGTGCGGCCATGGCTGACTCCTGCGGCTGTCGGTGCATGAAAGCAAATCCGCGCGTAAGCTGCCAGCGCTGACGTGCAAGGCGATCAGGGGACCGGAATATTTTCGTCATTGCGAGGAGGCGAAGCCGACGAAGCAACCCCGATGTTGCGTGTGAGCGGTCGGGGTTGCTTCGGCTTCGCCTCGCAATGACGGGATTTGGCGGGCGGCGGTGCCATGTCCACCCGCGCAGTGCGGCCGCGCGATTGACCCGCGCCGACGTGGCGGCGCTTTTCACGGGCGCGCCGCTCGCCTAGTGTGGGGCCGATACGGGGAGGGCGCATGGACGACATTCTCATCACCGCCGGGGCAGGGCGCGGCGTGGTCCGCAGGATCGGCGCGGCGCTGGTGTTGGCCCTGCTGCCGGGGCTGGCGCTGGCCGAGGGCGTGCCCTCGGGGCTGGCGGTGGCGCTTTATGACGTGGTGGTGGAACCCGACACCGGGCTGGCACGGTTCCGCTTTGTCGCGCCCGAATTGCGCAGCCTCGATTTTCAGGCGGTCGAGGGCGACCTGCCCTGGCTCTGCGACCATGTGGCCCTGCCCGAAGTGCGCGATTCCGGCTGGACGGTCGCGCAGATCGTTGTCTCGCTGGGCGACCGCGAGGTGCCCTTCGGCGAAAGCGACCCCGACGCGCTGCAATATTTCGCGGGCTTCGCCTTCGATTCCGGCGCCTGCGAGGAGGTCTATTTCTGATGCTGAAGCATCGCGGCTTTCCCGGCCGCCTGCCGGGGAGCGACCTGCAGTTCGTGATCCGGCGCGAGAACCGCAAGGAAGGCGCCTCGCGCATCATCCGGCGCGAGCGCCATGCCGACCGCAAGCCGCTGGACCGCCGCGCCGACGAAGCCTTCATGGCCGCGCTTTGGGCGCAGTTCGGTGCCGAGCCGTTCGAGCGCGGCAATCTCGACGCCGGGCGGCTGTCGTGGCTGTTCGGCCGCGAGGTGGTGGCGGCCGAAGACCCGTTCGACCCCGAATCCTACGACGCGCTGCTGCGCATCGACGAGGCGCGGGCGCGGGTGGCGTTCCCGGCGGCATTCGGGCCGGGCGACGACTGATCTGCGACCCGCTCAAGGCGCCGGTTATCCGATGACAGCCACACCAGCCTTGCGCGATGGCGGTGCCGGTGGCACTGTCGCGGGCATCCGGAGCACGGATTCAGTTCAATCAGGAGAACACCCATGACGAAGATCGTCGCCATTCTCGGCCTTGTCGCTGCGGCAGGCACCCTGTCGGCCTGCAACCAGCCGGTCGATCCCAACTGCGTCGTCGGTGGCGCGGTCGTGGGCGGGCTGGTCGGCTCGGCCACCAACAACCGCATCGACCAGTCGGCGCTGGCCGGTGCCGTGGCCGGCGGCGTCATGGCCGACCAGGGCCTCTGCGGCTGAACGGGCCGCAAGGCCGCTCGGGCGCGGGGCCGTCGGGAGCGACCGGCGGCCCGTCTTGCCTGCGCGTCAGTCGCCCAGTTGTGCCTGATAGGCCTTGCGGGCCGCAAGATAGGTCTCGAACGGGAATTTCATCGGCACGCCTTCCAGCGCGCCCGCCAGCATGTCGAGATGCGCGTCGAACCCGGCGCAGGCCTTGGCGATGTCCTCGCCCTGCGGCAGCGTCACGGTCAGCGTGAGGCGCGTGCCGCCGTCTTCTTCCGCCAGTTCCCACAGAAGCGGGCGTTCGGGTTCGTCGCCGCTGCTCCACGAATAGCCGAGCAGTTCGGGCGGCTCGAACGGCAGCAGGGTGCTGTCGATGACCACGCCGCTGTCGGCAAAGTCGATATGGACACGGCCACCCTCGTGCGGCTCGAACGTGCCGGGGGCGATCCATTGCGCGATGCCGTCGGCGGTGGTCATCAGCGCCCAGACCGCTTCGCGCGGGTGGTCGAAATGACGGGTCAGAACCCCCTCGCCACCACTGCGGGTGCGGCGCACGGTGCCGGAACCGGCGGTTTCTTCAGTCATCTGGGCCTCCGAGTCTGCATGGCGTGATAGTAGCCCCGTGTCGGCGCGACGGCCAGAGCGGGGAAGGGGGCGGCGCGCGCTACGTGACCAGCGCCTGCACCAGGGTGTTCCAGCGAACCTTCAGCGCGGCGGGCACCGTGCGCTGGTCCAGCAGGTCCAGAAAGGTCGTCGTGAACCTTTGTCGGCAGTCGGCCCCGATGGTCCCGAGTATCTGGGTGATCCATGTCCCGATATCGAGGAAATTCACGTCGTGGCCTTGGCCGAAATACTGCCCGGCCGCTTCCTTCGCGTCATCGGGCGGTTCGCGGGTGACGAGGAACAGATAGTCCCGGATCCCGTGTCGGGAGATCTTCGTGTTGAAGGTCGAGACGATTCTGGCGCGCTCGACGGTGCGCTCGGTCACTTCGACGGCAAGAAGGATTTCGCCGTCCTTCCTGATCGTGATGTCGCCGCCCGCGCCGCTGGCGTGATCGGCGACGTTGATCCCCTGCCATTCGATGTCCCAGCCCAGGGCGTGACATTTATCGAGCGTCCTGAACAACGCGACCGCCAGCAGCACCGGCAGCAACCCCCCGGACGGTGTGTCCAGCAACAAACCCACGAGGCCGCGCTGCTGATCGAGGCTCAACCTGGCGATACGGGCCAACCTGACACGGGATGCGTCGCGCAGCGCAACGAACCGATGCAGCAGCAGGGTGGTCAGGTCACGCAGTTCGCCGGGGCTGCGGGCGGTTCGCAGCAATTCGATGCAGGCGAGCATCGCGTCTTATCCGGCCTTGTCCCGGACGCCGCGCCGGGTGTCTTCGGTAAAGCTGACGTTGCGCCGGAAAATGGCGAGGAACGGCCCCTTGCTGGCAGGAATTTCGTGCCGGTGCAGGAACGGGTTGATGACCTGCTCGTCCAGCGTGCGGCCGTTGTAGGCGGTATCGCCCTGGTTCATGTAGGGCAGGCGGATGTCGATACCGTCATCCATGAGCCTGGCGATACAGCAGCCAAGCAGCGCTTCCCTGTAGGACTGGATCGCGCTGGCAAAGAGAATGTCGAGGGCCGCCACGGCCTCGGGCGGCCCCTGTGCGGCGGGGTTCGTGCGGAACATCTGCTCGGCGCCGGTGAAGAGATGCTCAAGCTCGGCGCGGGCCCTGTCGTAGTCGATCACCGGCATCGCATGGCCTCAGTAGTTCATCCAGAGACATTCCTGCCGCTCCTGCTTCACCGAATGGATTTGCCGGGGCGGGGCATCATAGCGCCGCCAGCCCCTGAACAGGTCGTCGTAGAGCGGCGAGCGGTAACCCGACAGCGCCACCTTGCCCTTCACGCGATGAAGCGCCTCGGCGAGCTGGGCATGATCCGGCTCCGCGAGTTCGTATCCGTAGGCCTTTGCGTCGCCGCGCGTGGAATGCAGATAGGGCGGGTCGCAATAAAACAGTGTCGTCGGCGAGTCGTAGAGGCCAAGGATATCCAGGGCGGGGCGGTTCTCGATCTGGACGCGCAACAGACGTTCGCCGATTTCCGCGAGACCGTCGACACCGCCAAGCCAGCGCGAGACGACCCCGGACATGCCCGCGCGGCTGGTGTTCTTGCAGTTCGCCCAGCGACCGAGCGTCGCCGTCTGCGCCAGTCCGGTGCGCGCCTGACGGGCGCGGATATAAAAGCGCCGGGCCCGTTCGAGATCGGAAATGCCCCGTGTGCTGGCATAGATCGCCTGGTGGAATTCCTCGCGCGAGAACGGCGTCAGCGCGATGGCGCGTTGCAGTTCCTCGGGGCGGTCGCGCAGCGTCTTGAAGAAATTCACCACATCGCCGTCGATGTCGTTGTAGGTTTCGACGGCTGCCGGGTCGCGGTTGAGAAGAACCGCAGCCGATCCCGCGAAGGGTTCGCAGTAATGGTGGCATTTCGGAAGCTGCGGCAGCAGCCAGTCCAGATGGCTGAACTTGCCGCCATACCAGCCGAAGACGATCTTCTTCCCCCGGAGCGGGCGCAGATGGATCACGTTCGCGGGCGCGTCGTCATCCTTGTCGGCGTCGAGGTAGATCGGAGACGGCGCGCGCCCGGTCCGTGCGGGCGCCGTGTCTGCCGTCCGGGAACTGTCGGTCATATCCATCTCGATACAGCGAAGGTTGGCGAGCGCAACACATATGGCCCGACCGTTACGATTCTCGCAACAGGCGCCATGCAGATCACAGATGGATCGGCGTTGCCAGCGCGGCGGGCCCCACGGCGCGGCAGGCTGGACCCCGGCGGGGCGGGGCTGTGTCGGGGGTCTCGATACATACATTCGCGGCATGTCTTTGCGCAGCCGCCCATGTCGGGGTGCGGGGTGGTGTGCGGGGCGGGGCGGGTGGTGGTCCGGTGTGCGGGGCCGCTGCGCGCGGGCCGCTTGCGCGGGGCATATTGGTGCCTTGTCAACGGGTTGGCGTGGTTCCTGGCGACTGCCGCGCGCGGGTGGCGTGGCGTTTTTCAGGGGCCGCCGGTCCCGCACAGCGCGGCACCGGCCCGGCCCGGATGCCGGAGGCGCGTCAATATGACGCGCCATACATCCATACATTTCGCATGTTGTCCGCAAGGTATGAAACTGGCAGAAGGCGCACAGGGGCCGTGCGGGCCGGGCCGGTCCCGGTGCGACACGGCGACGGCAGATCACGAGGGACGCCCGTTCATGAAATACGGCAGTGAGATCATTCTCTCGGCGGCGCTGGCCTTTCTGGCGCTCATGGGGGCGGCCTATGCCGCGGACGAGCTGTTCCGGCAGCAGATGCTGATCGCCTTCGCGGCGCTCGCGATCTTCACGATCTTCCTGCTGCGCAAGGTCAGCTTCGCGCCCGAGGTGCCCGAAGACCCCGACAGCTACATGGACGGGCCGGTCCGCTACGGCGTTATCGCCACGGTGTTCTGGGGCGTGGTCGGCTTTCTCGTCGGCCTGATCATCGCGCTGCAACTGACCTGGCCCGCCCTGAACCTTGAACCCTGGTTCAACTTCGGGCGGATGCGGCCGCTGCATACCTCGGCGGTGATCTTCGCCTTCGGCGGCAACATCCTCATCGCCAGTTCGTTCTACGTCGTGCAGCGCACCAGCCGCGCGCGGCTGTGGGGCGGCAATCTGGCGTGGTTCGTGTTCTGGGGCTACCAGCTCTTCATCGTGCTGGCGGCCAGCGGCTATCTGCTGGGCGCCACGCAGTCGCGCGAATATGCCGAACCCGAATGGTATGTGGACCTCTGGCTCACGATCGTCTGGGTCGTCTATCTGCTGGTGTTCATGGGCACCGTGTTCCGCCGGAAAGAGCCGCATATCTATGTGGCCAACTGGTTCTACATGTCCTTCATCATCACCATCGCCATGCTGCATGTGGTGAACAACCTGGCGATCCCGGTCTCGCTGGTCGGCTCGAAAAGCTATTCGGCGTTTTCGGGGGTGCAGGATGCGGTGACGCAATGGTGGTATGGCCACAACGCGGTGGCCTTCTTCCTGACCATCCCCTTCCTGGCGATGATGTATTACTTCGTACCCAAGCAGGTGAACCGGCCGATCTATTCCTACCGGCTGTCCATCGTGCACTTCTGGTCGATCATCTTCCTCTACATCTGGGCCGGGCCGCACCACCTGCATTACACGGCGGTCCCCGACTGGGCGCAGACTCTGGGCATGGTGTTCTCGGTCATGCTGTGGATGCCGAGCTGGGGCGGCATGATCAACGGGCTGATGACCCTCTCGGGCGCCTGGGACAGGATCCGCACCGATCCCATCGTGCGGCTGATGGTGGCCTCGATCGCCTTCTACGGCATGGCGACCTTTGAAGGCCCGATGCTGTCGATCCGCGCCGTCAACAGCCTGTCGCATTATACCGACTGGACCATCGCCCATGTCCATGCGGGCGCGCTGGGCTGGAACGGGATGATTTCCTTTGCCGCCGTCTATTTCCTTGTTCCGCGCCTGTGGAACCGCGAGCGGATGTATTCCGTGCGCATGATCAACTGGCACTTCTGGCTGGCGACGCTGGGGATCGTCCTCTACGCCTCGGCGATGTGGGTGTCGGGCATCATGCAGGGCCTGATGTGGCGCGAATACGACGAGCAG
>JACFNP010000021.1 GCA_019454835.1 Rubellimicrobium sp. | reverse complement strand
CGCCTGACCCGGCTCCTGCGCGGCCAGCGCGGGACAGAGGGGGCCATGGGCAATCCGGTGCCTGCTGGCGCGCGGGTCGTCGTTCTCGACGCCTCGCTGGCATCGCTGCCGATTGCCGAGGCCGATCTTGACATCCCGTGGAACTGGCGCATCGGCCCGACGCGCCGCCCGGTCAGCGACGAGACTTATGTGGCGCAGGCCTTCATGCCAGTTGGCGTGGGACTTCGCCCGTTCTCCGTCGCCCATGTCGAACAGCCGTGGCGCAGACCGCGCACCCCCGGCGATCTGACGATCCGCTGGACGCGCCGGTCCCGCGCGCTTGCGGCCGACAGCTGGGGCGGGCTGGAGGTGCCGCTGGCCGAGGAACTCGAAGCCTACGAGGTCGAGATCCTCGACAGTGCAGTTGTCAAGCGATCCTTGACAACTGCCACCACCAGCGCGGTCTACACCGCCGCCGCCCAGACCGCTGACTGGGGCGCGCTGCTCGGCCCCGGCGACACGCTCGACATCCGCATCTATCAGCTCTCCGCCCTCGTCGGGCGGGGCGCGCCGAAAACCGTCACGCTGATCTTCTGAAGGCCATCCCATGCCCGACGCCACGACCCATCTCCTGCTGCCCTACATCCTCGCGGCGCAGGCCCAGAAGCACGTCACCCATAACGAGGCGCTGCGGATCCTCGACGGACTCGTCCAGCTTTCCGTTATTGACCGGGACCTGACCGCATCGCCAGTCAGTCCCGCCGATGGCGATCGCTACATCGTCGGCTCGGGCGCGACCGGCGACTGGGTGGGCTGGGATCTAAACATCGCCCTCTGGAACGACGGCGCCTGGCTACGCCTCCCGCCGCGCATCGGCTGGCGGACATGGGTCGAGGACGAGGCTTTGCTGCTCGTCTGGACCGGGGCCGCCTGGGAGGTCGTGGGTGAGCCGAGCGACATCTCGGATGCGGTCTTCAGTCTCGTCAACGACACCGATCCGACCAAGAAGGCGGTCTTCTCGCTTTCGGGCATCTCCACCGCTACGACCCGCAGCTACACGCTGCCGAACACGTCTTCGGAACTCGCGATCCTTGCGGGTACCCAGACCTTCACCGGGAACAAGACCTTCTCAGGGACGCTGACCGCCTCGGGCACTGTGACGGTCTCGGCGGCCTCGGCCAGCATCGGCACAGCGACGACGACCGCCACATACGGCATGGGCACCGGGGCCACGACCACCGGCGTCACCAAGACCGTGAACCTCGGGACGGGTGGCGCGTCGGGGTCGAATACGGTCGTCAACATCGGTTCGGCCACCGCCGGGGCCGGGGGCACGACCGTCATCAACACGCCGATGGTCACCTTCGCCAATGCCGTCACGCAGGTCGGCATGCCCCAGGCCAACCTGACTGCGCAGCTGCTCGGCCTCGGCGGGGCAACGGCAGACAGTTACAATCGGGTTTCGGTCAACACCCCAGCGCTCCTGTTCAACAACGCCGGGGCCGGGATCGAGGCCACGGTCAACAAAGCGGCGGCCGGGAACGATGCGGCCTTTGCCTTCAAGACGGGCTTTTCCGCCCGCGCGCTGATCGGCCTTCTCGGCAGTGACGACTTCAGCTTCAAGGTCAGCCCGGATGGCTCGACCTTCTTTGATGCGATCCGGATCGACCGCACCAGCGGCCAGGTGGAACTGCCGCAGCCCACGGTCCTGCCGGGACTGGCCGCCGCCCCGCCTCCGCCGCCCGCAGGCAAGGCCGCCATCTACGCCCGCAGCCGCGCCGGGGCGCCGTGGATCGACGTGATGCGTCCCTCCGGCCGCGACTTCCCGCTGCAACCCCACTTCGGGGTGAACCGCATCGCCAACTGGTCGCCCTCTACCGGCACCACGATCAACAGCGAAGGCCTGCCGATCACCTCGGTCGGCACCGTTTCCACGCCCGCACTGGCCGCAACGAACCTCGCCACCTCCATGCGACGCTGGCGACTGACCTCGGCGGCAGTCGTTGACTCAGTGGCGGATCAGCGCTCCGCAGGCTGGGCCTGCTGGCGCGGCAATGCGGCGGGGCTTGGCGGCTGGACCTTTGTCACGCGGCTGTCGCTGACGACCCTGCAGGCGACCGGGATGGGGTTCTTCGGTCTCTACGGATCCACGGCCGCGCTGGCGACGACGTTGACCTTGGCCGCCGTGGTGAACTGCATCGGCATCGGCTTCCAGCGCGGCACGCACACCCGATGGCAGCTGGTCGCGAACGATGGAACCGGGGCCCCGACGCAGACCGACATGGGGGCGAGCTTCGCCATCGCCACTGGCGGCGTGCTGACCCTCTACATCGCCGCCCCGCCGAATGGCAGCTCCGTCTGGGTGCGGGTCGTCGACGAGGTCTCCGGCGCAGTCTTCGAACAGGAGATCAGCGCCGATCTGCCCGCCGCAACCCAGTTCCTGTCGCCGCGGCTCTTCCTCAACACCGGCGCAACGGCCGCCGCCGTCGCCTATGACTGCGCCGGGGTCTATGTCGAGACGGACTTTTGATCTGCAGGCATGAACGCCAGCGTGTGTGAATGCCGGGCCGGGCGGCATCGCATCGGGAAGCGCCAGACGCCTCGACCGGAGCGACACGCCCGGCCCGGATCACAGGTTCACAGATTCAAAGAGCGGCAGGGATTCGCTGCGCCGGAATGGTGGCACGGCAATGCCACATCTGTCCCGTGCGGCGGTGGGCACAATTGTGCACCCTGCACCTTCTAGGCTTCACCGATGCCAGCAGTGACAAGTTGTGAACTTGTCGCGCCAAGCAGCTCAGTCAATTGCAGCCGATTCAGCCCCAATACCCACGACCAGACCATTGGATTGCTGCTCGCTGCAGCGGCGGGGCAAGCAGCGCGAGCAGCACCCCGACAGCGTGCAGGGATCTCGGCCGGCGTAGTGCTGGCGCTGCTGACCGGCATCATCATCAAGTTCAAGATCTTCGACGGCGGCCGGGAGTCGCGCTCAGTCCCCGGCCGACGACTGGCGCCGGAGAGATCCCCGGCGCCGATTGCTCAACGGCTCATCCGCCGTAGACGATGCCATTCGGACGATCGCCGACCGGCACCGTGCTCACCACTTCCTGCCTCTCGACGTCGATGATCGACACGCTGTCATCGGCGATGTTGGTCACGAACACCAAGGCACCGTCCGCCGATGCCGAGACGCCATGTGCGCCGCCACCGGTGGTGAGGGTTTTCACCACCTGACCGGTCGCGGTGTCGATCACGGACACGGTGTCGTTCGGCTCCGCGTCGGTGCCCTGGTTGGCCACATAGACATAGGCTCCGTCCGGGGTCGCGAACATCTGGATCGGATTCGGCCCGACATCGATCCTGTCCGTCACCTCGCGGGTAGAGGTGTCGATGACCGCCACACGGTTTTCGTCCCGAAGCGAGACGTAGACCTGAGCGCCCGAAGGCGTGAAGCCGACCTGGACCGGCGCTGCGCCCACCGGAATGCGCGCAACCTCGGAGAGCGCCTGCGTGTCGATGACGGACACGGATCCGTCCTCGACATTGGCCACATAGAGCTCGGTCTCATCCGGGCTAAGCCGCAGGCCGTGCGGATAGTCGCCCGTCGCAATGCGCCCGATGACCTCGGCCTTTTCGAGATCAACCACCGCGATCTCGTCGCCGCCCGACAGCGCGACAAACGCGCGCCCCAGCCGGTCCGCAACAACATGCGCCGGGTGGGAGCCCACGGCGACGGTCGCCTTGGGCGCGGCGATGTTCTGCGGATCGAAAATGACCAGCAGACCCTCGGCCGCGCCTTCCGCGCCATGCCCGTGCCCGTCCGCGCCATGATCTCCGCCGGCAGCAGGCTCGCCAACCGCCAACAGCAGCTTGCCATCGGGGGTCAGATCGACGTTGTGAGGAGCGACCGGGATCGAGACGGTGTCGACCGCTCCGGTGCCGAGGTCGATGGCGCTGATCGAGTTGCCGCCTTCATTGGCGGAATAGACGGTTCCACCTGTCTGACCCAAGGGTGCCGACGCCTCGCCGGCATTCGCCGTCAGCCAGGCCTGCATTTCGGCGATCTCGCGCTCCTGCGCCGCGATGATCTGGGCGGCCCATTCTTTCGTTTGCGGATCGTCCCCATATTGCTGGACGATCCTGGCCATGTCGATCGCACCCAGATGATGCGGGATCATGCCCCGGACGAAGGCGACATCCGGATCGTCGGCCATGACGCCGTCCATCATCGGTCCGTGCATCGCATCCATGGCCTCGATATTGGCCCGAGTGAAGTCGGGAAGGCTTTCATTCGCCGGAGCCGCCTCGGCGTGCGGCGTGGCCATCATCCCGCCCTGCATCATCTGCTGCATCGCGCCCATGCATTCAGGAGTCATGGCCTGCATCATGGCCTGGCACTGCTCGGGCATCATCCCTTGCATGCCGGCCATGCCCTGCATGTGGGGCATCTGGCCTGTGGGAGGCGTCGGCGCGGGCACCTGCTCCGCCTGTGCGGGCGGGGTTGCCGGGTGGTGGGTGTCATGCTCGGCCTGAGCGAAGGCAGCGCCCGCCAGGCCGGAGAGGATGCTGGCGGAAAGGGCGATTACGGTTCGATTCATTGATTTCATCCTTTGGTTCCGAGAGCCCCGGCCCGGATTCGCGGACGCGGTTCTCCGTTCTGTTCGTCGGTTTCTCGGGTTGGCGCGGGGCGGCCGGAGACATCTCGGGATCTCCCGACAATTCCCGGCGCTCACGCCGCGATCAGACGGGGCGGCTTCAGGATTCCTTCGGGGGATCGCCCGCAGAAGTCACGGCGCAGACCGAGAAAAACCTCACTACTTGCGGATACGCCCAACGCCGGCGGCTCGACGGGAACGGCGGCGATCAGACAGGCTTGGCAGCAGTCCACCAGACTGACGCCGCTGTCAGCACTGACGCAGCCAGCAGTTGAACCAGCGCCATGGTCAACCAGCATGTGATGCTGGGTGCAGTGGCCTGCCGTGGCGGCGCTCTGTTGCTGGTGGATGGCGTGTCCGGCTGGGCCGGCATGTGCCGGCGCCTGCAGAACCAGGGCGCCGATGGCAAGCAGCAGGATGCAGACTGCAACCTGGCGCAATCGGCCATAACCCGCCCGAAAAGCAACTCGTGCACGCTCGCTCATGCGCCACCTGCCTTCTCGGTGACCCGCGAGACCGATGCGTTGCCGCGTTCACATCGCGCGCCACCAGCCGTCAAGAGACCGCCCCGCCGACGGATGCGAGCCGCCTCGGCCAGGTACTGCTTTCGATCATGCGCAAACTGGGCGGTCATGTCGGGCCTGCCTGTGTCAAATTTCCCGTGAACCGAGGAAGCGCCCCAAGCTGCGGGTGGTCTGGCCGAACAGGAACGCTTCGTAGGGTTCGGGATCCACGCCCGGAAAATCCATGCCAGGCGAACCGGCGGGCATGCCGGGAACGGCCAGCCCTGTCGCCTCGGGCCGCTCCGACAGAAGGCGGCGGATTGCTTCGGCGGGGACATGGCCCTCGACCACATAGCCGCCCACCTCGGCGGTGTGGCACGATGCCAGATCGGCCGGCACGCCGAGGCGTTGCTTGAGGCTGTCCATGTCGGCGGACTCCACTACCCGCACAGGGAACCCCGCCGCCTCGATATGCGCGACCCAGCCGTCACAGCAGCCGCAGGACGGATCCTTGCTGACGCTCACCAGCGGCAGCGCTTCGGCATGTCCCCGCCCCGGCATCGACATCAGCAAGGGCAGCACGCCGACAGCGGCCAGAATGGTGCGCCGGCTGATGTTGTGATCGTTTCTCATCGTCAAACCTCGTTTCGTGGATTGCATTGTCTCGCCGTCACGGTCGGGGCGCGACGCACGAAGGGGTGAGCAGGTACGCATCTGCCGCGGCACGACGTCGGCATGTGCGTGCGCGGGTTCGGCTGTTGATGCCGCACGGCGATCACAGCTTCACCCTCCGCAGCCGGGCGGCATTGGCGATCACGCTGACCGAGGACAGCGCCATGGCGGCAGCGGCGATGATCGGCGACAGCAGGATGCCTAAGAACGGATAGAGCACCCCCGCCGCGACCGGCACGCCAAGCGCGTTGTAGATGAAGGCGAAGAACAGGTTCTGGCGAATGTTGCCCATGACCGCTTCCGACAGCCGGCGGGCGCGGACGATACCGTTGAGATCGCCCTTGAGCAGGGTGACGCCGGCGCTTTCCATTGCCACATCGGTGCCGGTGCCCATGGCGATGCCGACATCGGCGGCAGCCAGCGCCGGCGCGTCGTTGACGCCGTCGCCGGCCATCGCCACCACCTCGCCCGCCGCCTTGTGCCGCGCGACGACCGCGCTTTTCTGATCGGGGAGAACCTCGGCCTCGACCTCGTCGATTCCGAGCCGGCGGGCGACGGCCTTCGCCGTCGTCCAGTTGTCCCCCGTCAGCATGACCACGCGGATGCCTTGCGCCTTGAGCGCGGCCAGCGCCTCGGGCGTCGAGGGCTTGACTGGATCGGCGATGGCAAAGATTGCCGCGAGGCGACCATCGACGCCCATGAAGATCGCGGTCGCCCCGTCCGCGCGCAGCCGGTCGGCCTCGTTGGCCAGCGGCGCGACATCGACGCCCTGCTCGGCGAGAAACTTCGCGTTGCCGAGTGGGATGCGCTTGCCCTCGACGGTGCCATAGGCGCCCTTGCCGGTGGGCGAGTCGAAATCCGCAACCGGGGCGAGGTCGAGACCGCGCTCCGCGGCGGCGCGGACGATGGCGAGCGCCAGCGGATGCTCGCTGGCCCGCTCCACACTGGCGGCAAGCCGCAGTGCCTCGTCCTCACTGAAGTCAGCAGCCGGAACGATGGCGGTGACGGCCGGCCGGCCTTCGGTCAGGGTGCCGGTCTTGTCGACAATGATGGTGTTGACCTTCTCCATATGCTCCAGCGCCTCGGCGTTCTTGATCAGCACGCCCGCCTGCGCGCCACGACCGACGCCGACCATGATCGACATCGGCGTCGCAAGTCCCAACGCGCAGGGACAGGCGATGATCAGCACCGATACGGCAGCGATCAGACCGAAGGAGAAACGCGGCTCCGGGCCCCAGATCGACCAGGCGATGAAGGCAAGCACCGCGACCAGGATCACCGCCGGCACGAACCAGCCCGAGACCTGATCGGCCAGCCGCTGGATCGGCGCGCGGCTTCGCTGCGCCTCGGCGACGAGCTGGACGATCTGCGACAGCATGGTGTCGCGGCCAACCTTCCGCGCCTCGATCACCAGCGCGCCAGACTGGTTCATGGTGCCGCCGATGGCGGTGGCGCCGGCCTCCTTGGTCACCGGCATCGACTCGCCCGTCACCATCGATTCATCGACGGCGCTGCGGCCTTCCAGCACCGCGCCGTCGACCGGGACTTTCTCGCCGGGCCGCACCCGCAGGCGGTCGCCGACGTGAACGCTGTCGAGCTGCACCTCCTCCTCGGTGCCGTCGTCACGAATGATCCGCGCGGTCTTGGGCGCAAGGTCCAAGAGCGCGCGGATCGCGCCGCTGGTGCTTTCGCGCGCCCGCAATTCCAGCACCTGACCCAGCAACACGAGCACGGTGATGACCGCCGCCGCCTCGAAATAGACCGCGACCGACCCGTCATGCTCGCGGAACGCGTCCGGGAAGATGCCGGGCACCAGCGTGGCGACGACGCTGTAGATCCACGCCGCCCCGGTGCCCATGGCGATCAGGGTGAACATGTTGAGGCTGCGGTTGACCAGCGACTGCCAGCCGCGCTGGAAGAACGGCCAACCGGCCCAGAGCACGACCGGCGTCGCGAGGATCAGTTGCAACCAGTTCGAGGTCAGTTGGCCGATATAGTGGGTCAGGCCAAGAAAATGGCCGCCCATTTCGAGGACCACCACCGGAATCGTCAGCGCCAGCCCGATCCAGAACCGGCGCGTCATGTCGATCAGTTCCTCGTTGGGCCCGACCTCCAGGCTGACCAGCACCGGCTCCAGCGCCATGCCGCAGATCGGGCATGACCCCGGTCCGACCTGGCGGATCTCGGGGTGCATCGGGCAGGTGTAGATCGTCCCCTCCGGAACCGGCTCGGCCTTCTCGGTCGCCGCTTCCGGATCCAGATAGCGGTCCGGGTCTGCCAGGAACTTCGTTCGGCATCCGGCCGAGCAGAAGTAATAGGGCCGGCCGCCATGCTCGGCCTTGTGCGCGGTCGTGTGGGGATCGACCATCATGCCGCAGACCGGGTCCTTGACCTTGTGGGCTGTGTCCGGCGCGGCGGCCGCGTGGTCTTGCGCGTGATCGTGCACATGCCCGTGGGTCGAACGAGCGTGCGCATGTTTCTGGTGATCGTGTTCGGTCTTGCTGGTCATTTCCACGCCTCCTCGGCGTTTCATCCTGAGCTTGCGTTTCACCTGTTCTGCGCTTTCCAACCGCTGGAAGGTCAAGAGGCGATCGGGAAGCTTGAAATATTGCCCGTTGCAGGTTCTCCGCCGAGGGGCGCTGACATGCGGCGCCCTCGGCATTGCGCGGTCATGTGCTGACCGCGAACTCGGTCATCATGCCGCTGGCCAGATGCGGCATGTGGTGGCAGTGCAGCATCCAGCGTGCCGCCTCGCCTGCGTCGAGCGCGATATCGACCATCGACATCGGCGGCACATAAACGGTGTCGCGCCGGGCACCCGCGACGCGCCGTCCGTTCAGGCCGACGACCTGGAACACATGGCCGTGCAGGTGCATCGGGTGCCCCATCATCGACATGTTGTGGAAGGACAGCACCACCCGCTCGCCCGACTTCGCAGTGACCCGCCTGTGCTCACCCCAGGTGGCGCCGTTGATCGTCCAGACATAGGGCTGCATCTGGCCACCCAGCATCAGTATCTGGCTGCGATCGACCGGACGCTCGGTCAGCGGATCGGCAGCCATCAGCCGCGACTCCTGTGCCAGATCGGTGTCAAAGGCGGGGGTATCGGTGTCGGCGAGGCTCTCGACGCGCCGAACTGCGGTCCCCGGCGTAGCGAGGATCAGGCCGGTGCGTTCGCGTGCGCCTTCCCTCAGCGCCAGAATCGGCCAGGCGCCGCCTTCGGCTGGCAAGTCGATGTCGAGGTCCAGGCGCTGCCCCATGGCAAGACCGAAGCGATTGCCCGCGACGGGCTGCACCGGATGCCCGTCCACGGCGATCAGCCGCGCCCGGGCGGCGCCGGTGTCGATCCAGAACACCGTCGCGGCGGCGGCGTTGATGACGCGCAGCCGTACCCTCCCGCCGCGCTCCACCGCCACCACCTCCGGGTCGGCAAGCGTGCGGTCATTGGCGAGATAGGCGTCCCAGTCGTAATCGTTCAGGTCCATGGCCATGCCGCCTATCGCCATGCCGCCCATGGAGCCGTGGTCCATCCGCTGCATCGCGCCCATGCCCATCATGCCGGACCCCATGGCCTGCATCCCGTCGCCGTGCCCCCCGTGGCTGCCGCCACCGCCGGCGCCGATCTCGGCCAGCACCTCCTCGGGGGTCTTGAACGAGAAATCGTGCAGGAACAGCACGACCTCCTGCCGGTCGGCGGTCAGATCCTCGGGAGCGCGCACGATCAGTGGAGCGGCCAGCAGTTGCATTTCCTGCAGCGGAACATGACTGTGCATCCAGAAGGTGCCGGGCAGCGGGGCGAAATCGAAGGACCGCGTCTCACCCGGCGCGATGAGCGGCAGCGGCATGTCGGGCACGCCATCCTGGGCATTGGGCGGGATCTGCCCGTGCCAATGGATTATGGTCGGGACGTCGAGATCATTCTTCAGATCGACCCGGAACCGCTGGCCGGGATCGAGGGTCAGCCCCTGACCGCCGGGGCCGGCAAGGCCGAAGACCGTGGCCGCCCGCCCGCCGATGTCGAGCGTCCTGCGGGTTGCGGTCAAGGCGAGTGGGGCCGCCTCGGCATAGGCGGCACGGGGAAGATGGGCGGCTGCCAGCACGGCAGCGCCTGCGGCCAGAAAGCCGCGACGGGTAAGATTGTTCATGTTCGTCTCCTCGGGACTGCCGTCCCGCATGTCAGGTCCGATGGGCCGCCGCGGGCGAGGGCCCGGGGCGAGATCAGAGGAGACGGATCTTGGGAGGTCGTTCGTTCAGGCCCGGACCCTGCCCGGGAGCATCCATGTCAACCGGCAGGGTATGGGCGGCGCGCGGGCGATCCTCGATTGCCGCGTCCGGAACAGACGCGATGACGCCGGGTACACCGGCACAGGCCATGGCACAGGCGGCGGCATCGCTGGTGCCGCAATCCGATCCCGTTCCGCAATCGGCGCTGCCGGTATCTGGCTTCACCATCATGTGGCTGTCATGGGCGGCCGCCATTGTGCCATCCAGCATCGTGCGCGCCGCATGCGCCGCCGTCATCGCCGTGACGACGGCGAAGGACAGGACGACGAGAAGCGCGACTATGCGACCAAACATGCGACGAAGATAGGAAGACCGGTCGCAATTGTCCATTGCCGCCAATGCCGCAGGCTTGCGCCCACATGAACGAAATCGTGATGATCGTGATCCATGACGGAAGATTCGGAGGAGCGATTGCGCGGGATTTCCAGAACACATCTGGTATTTGTGATGGCAGTATCGCTCTCCCTTGCGCTCCTGTTCATCTGGCAATTCGGCAAGAAGCACGCGACAAGCGCTGACTCCACCAGGACGATCGAGGCCGGGCGCGGACTCTATGCCGATCACTGTGCATCGTGCCACGGGGCATCGCTGGAAGGACAGCCGGACTGGCAATCCCCGCTGCCCTCCGGCCGCCTGCCCGCACCACCACACGATGCCAGCGGCCACACCTGGCATCACTCCGACGAACTTCTGTTCCGCATCGTGAAGGAAGGCACCGCCGCTGTCGTCGGGGGCGGCTATGAAAGCGACATGCCCGGGTTTGCCGTTGTGCTGAGCGATGCGGAAATCCGGGCGGTTCTTGCCTTCATCAGGAGCACCTGGCCCGAACGTGAGCGTCGATATCAGAGCGAAGTTTCACGCCGGGACTGAAGGTCCGGGAGCAACGGCCCGGCAATATGGTCAGCGGGCTGACGCACTGATGGTTCCAAATGGAGTCGCTCTGGCGGATGCCCTCGGCGTCAAAGCCGTCAGGCTTTCTGCGGCTCGCTCTCGAACCACGGATCACGCCGCATCGCGTGTGTAGGAGGTAACGATGCCGCCGAGCTGGCGCCGGCAGCAGATCGGGCCGTCGCGGGCGGGGCGAAAATCCACCTGAAGCACGTTGTTCCCGATGTCCCGGCCGCGGTGCGGACGCTCGACATTGTAATGGCGCACCCATGTGCGCAGGATATAGTCGAGCTGCGACCGGCTGAAGCAGACGAAGAAATCGAGGCATTCGCGCTTGATGGTGCCGATGAAGGATTCCGCAAAGGCATTGGCGTTCGGCGCCCGGTGCGGGATCTGGATGACGCGGGCGGCTTCCGACGCCCAGACGGTATCGAAGCTGGCGCTGAACTTGGTGTCGGCGTCGCGGATCAGGAAGCGTGGTGTGATCCCCTCTTCCGCGCACCACATCAGCGTGTTGCGGGCCTGCTGGGTCACCCATGCCGAGTCGGGGGCGTAGGTCGGGGCGCTGCAAAACACGCGGCGGCTGCCAAGGTGGATGAAGATCAGCACATAAGCCGTCAGCGGCCCACGGGCGGTCAACACGGCCTTGGTGAAGAAGTCGCAGGCGACCATGCTTTCCATATGCGCCCTGACGAAGGTGCTCCACGGCAGGGCCGGCTTCTTCTTTCGCTTCTCGGGGCTAGGGTGGATGCCCGCCTCATCGAGGATGCGCTTGACCGAGTTGGCGCCTGCATAGAGCCCAAGCTTTTTCAGCTCGCCGGCGATCCGCTTGTAGCCCCAGAGGAGATTTTCCGAGCCGATGCGAATGACGACGTCGCGCAGCTCCTGCGTCAGGCGCGGCCTGCCCACGGCCTTGAAGGCGCGCCCATCACGCATCTGGGCAAGCCAGCGCTTGTAGGTCGCGGGCCTGGCCACCTCCATGAGCCCGTCGATATCGTGTCCGCACTCCGCCCCGATGCGCAGCAGCTCGGATTTCTCGGCGGGCGACAGGATGATCCTTTGCGCCGGGATGCGGGCCCGGAGAATATGGATCTGGGCCTTGAGCAGCCGCATCTGCGCGTTGTGCCGCGGCATGAAGAACCGGGCCAGGAAGACCAGAAGGAGGGAAAACGTCGAATTCATCTTGCCGGGCTCCACCACGGCGCTTAAAAAATTGCCGTCATGTCAATGCGATGAGACGTGCCTACATTTTGGCACCCCTCTCAGGAAGGCCAAAAACGCGCGGGACGGCTGATGGCCGTCGTGAATCCACGGCGCGCCGCAGCGGGCAGGTCAGTCGATCTCTCCATGAAGCCATAATAGCCCCGATCATCCGTTTCGCTGCCAGTCGCGCCTGAACCAGATGACCATTCAAACCATCACCAGCGTCATATAAAACAATGGCTTATATGGCAGAGAAGGTTCGACGTCAGACCCATCCCCTCCGCCACCTCTTCACCCCGTCCCGTCAACCGCACGCTCCCGCGTGGTGGGCGCAATGCCCGCCTGCCCGATCCCCTGGCTGCACTTTCGCCCCTCACCCCAGCGGCAGGGCGCGTTCGGCGAGCGTGGCGAAGAACGACGCGCCGTAGAGGGCGGCCTCGTCGTCGAAGTCGAAGCCGGGGTTGTGCACGCCCGGCGTGTCGCCGTTGCCGATGTAGAGATAGGCGCCCGGCCGCGCCTCGAGCATGAAGGCGAAATCCTCGGCGCCCATGTCGCGCATTCCCTCGGGGTTGGTCGGCGCGATCCCGGCGGCCACTTCGGCGGCAAAGGCGGTCTCGGCGGGGTCGTTGACCGTCGGCGGATAGCCCTCGATGAAGGTGAGCCCGGCTTCGACGCCATGGGCCAGCGCGGTGCCCAGGATCACGGCCTCCATCCGTGCGCGGGCCATGGCGCGCATCCCCGGCAGGAAGGTGCGCAGCGTGCCGCGCACCACCGCCGTGGCGGGGATCACGTTGTCGGCGGAACCGGCGTGAACCTGGGTCACCGAGAGCACCAGATCCTCGCGCGGGTCGGCGTTGCGGCTCACGATGGTCTGCAACGCCTGCACCAGCGCACAGGCGGCGATGATCGGATCGCGCGATTCCTGCGGCATGGCGGCATGACCGCCCCTGCCGGTGATGTCGATGCGGAAATCGTCCACCGCGGCAAGGATCGGCCCCGGCGTGGTCTGGAAATGCCCGACCGGCAGGCCCGGCAACGTGTGCAGGGCATAGACCCGGCCGATGTCGAAACGGTCCATCACGCCCTCGGCCACCATGACCTGACCGCCGCCGCCGTTTTCCTCGGCAGGCTGGAAGATCAGCGCCACGGTGCCCGCGAAGTTGCGCGTCTCGGCCAGATAGGTCGCGGCGCCCAGCAGCATCGTCGTATGCCCGTCGTGGCCGCAGGCGTGCATCCGACCGGGCACGGTCGAGGCATGGGCGGCGCCGGTGTCCTCGTCCATCGGCAGCGCGTCCATGTCGGCGCGCAGCCCGATGACCGGCCCCGGCTCGCGGCCCCGGATCAGCGCGACCACGCCCGAGGTGGCCAGCCCCTCGTGGATTTCGTCCACGCCCGCCGCGCGCAGCCGTTCGACCACGAAGGCGGCGGTGGCGTGGCAGTCGAAGCCCAGTTCGGGATGCGCGTGCAGATGGCGGCGCCATGCCTTCATCTCGGGGGCCAGACCGGCGATGCGATTGATAACGGGCATGGGTGGACTCCGGCGGCTGTGAGGGACAGGTTCCGGCTACCTTTCCGGTGAGACGACTGCAATGCCCGAAGCCCGCGCCCTGATCCACGATGCGACCCCCGACCCCTTGCGCCAGATGGCGCGGCTGCTGGAAATCATGGCCCGCCTGCGCGACCCGGTGACCGGCTGCCCCTGGGACGTGGAACAGACCTTCGCCAGCATCGCCCCCTACACGATCGAAGAGGCCCATGAGGTCGCCGACGCCATCGAGCGGCAGGCCTGGGACGAATTGCCGGGCGAGCTGGGCGATCTGCTGCTGCAGGCGGTGTTTCACGCCCGCATGGCCGAGGAGGCGGGCCTGTTCGATTTTGCCGCCGTGGCGCGCAGCATCGCCGACAAGATGGTGGCCCGGCACCCGAACGTGTTCGGCGACATGCCGCGCGCGGCATCGGCGGCGGCGCAAATCGACACCTGGGAGGAGTTGAAGGCCCGCGAGCGGGCAGGGCGGCGCGAGGGGCGGGTGCTCGACGGCGTGGCCGCCGGGCTGCCCGCGCTGATGCGCGCGCTCAAGCTGCAGGCCCGTGCGGCGCGGGCGGGCTTCGACTGGCCCGATCTCGACGGCGTGCTGGCCAAGGTGGCCGAGGAGGCGCGCGAGCTGGCCGAGGCCGACACGGCGGATGCGCGCGAGGATGAACTGGGCGACCTGCTCTTTGCGGTGGTGAACCTGGCGCGGCGGCTGGACCTGGACCCCGAGGCCGCGCTGCGGCGCACCAATGCGAAATTCATCCGCCGTTTCAACGCGGTCGAGGACGAACTTCAGGCGATGGGCAAGCGGCCTGCCGACAGCACGCTTGCGGAAATGGACGCGATCTGGAACCGGATTCGCGCGGCCGACCGGGGCGCGTGACGCGCCGGTGTCATTGTGCACGAAGTGACGCAATCCCGACCGCTCGCACACACCATCGGGGTTGCTTCGTCGGCTGCGCCTTCTCGCAATGACGGGGTTCTTCTCGTCATTGCGAGCCGCAGGCGAAGCAATCCATGCCGGGTGCGCGGTTGCAGCATGGATTGCCGCGTCGGCTTCGCCTCCTCGCAATGACGGGGGATAATCCCCTCAGGTCACCGCCTTCCTTGCGTGATATTCCGGCCGGTCCCAGAGCCGCCCGTCCATCACCTCGCGTAGCGTGGCGACCGCGTCCCGGATGTCGGCGAACCGCACATACAGCCCGGCAAAGCCGAAGCGCAGGATGTCGGGTGCCCGGAAATCGCCGATCACGCCGCGCGCGATCAGCGCCTGCATGATGGCATAGCCATCCGGATGCGTCAGCGCGACCTGCGAGCCGCGCCGGGCCGCGTCGCGGGGGCTGGCCAGCCCGAAGCCGTGGCCCGCACATTCCTGCTCGACCAGTGCGATGAACAGGTCGCCCAGCGCCTGCCCCTTTTCCCGCAGCGCCTGCATGTCGACATCGTCGAAGACATGCAGCGCCTCTTCCAGCGCGATGAGGCCCAGTTGCGGCGCCGTCCCTGTCAGCATCCGGGCGATGCCGGGGGCGGGGGTGTAATCCTCGCCGAAGGCGAAGGGCTGCGCGTGGCCGTGCCAGCCCGCGATCGGCTGGCGGAACCCGGCCTGATGGCGGTTTGCGACAAAGACGAAGGACGGCGCGCCGGGGCCGCCGTTGAGATACTTGTAGCCGCAGCCCACCGCGAAATCGGCCTCGCAGCCGTTCAGGTCCACCGGGATCGTGCCTGCCGAATGGCACAGATCCCAGATCACCAGCGCCCCGGCATCATGGGCGGCCCGCGTGATCGCCGCCATGTCGTAGAGCGCCCCGGTGCGGTAGTTCACCTGCGTCAGGTGCACGACGGCCAGATCATCCCCGGCCCGCGCAATCGCGGCGGGGATGTCGTCAGGGGCGGCGGCGACCAGCCTGGCGCCGGTCTCGTCGGCCACCTGCTGCGAGATGTAGCCGTCGGTGGGAAAGTTGCCGGTCTCGGTGACGACGGTGCCGCGCCCGGCCCGCATGTGCAGGGCGCCGCGCAGCAGCTTGTAAAGATTGACAGATGTGGAATCGCAGACCACGACCTCGTCCGCTTTCGCGCCGATCAGCCGGGCGATGGCGGCGCCGGTGCGTTGCGGGGCCGGATACCAGCCCGCGTCGTTCCACGACCGGATGAGACCCGTGCCCCATTCCTGTTCGACCGCCGCGCGCATCCGCGCCGTCACCCGCTTCGGCAGCGCGCCCAGCGAGTTGCCGTCGAGATAGATCACCCCCTCGGGCAGCGCGAATTCGCCGCGCTTCGCGGCCAGCGGGTCGGCCGCATCAAGCGCGGCGCAATCGGCGCGGGTCAGGGGGGATGCGGTCATGTCATGCGCTCCGGCTGATGGCGCCGGAAGCATGACACGACCCCGTGCCGGGCGGCAAGGTGCCGCCTCAGCGCCAGTAGTCGTTCGCCGCCGCCACGGTGGCGAAATTGGTGGCGACCACCTGGCTGACCGCGATCAGCGAATCGGCGTCGTCGGCATAATCGGGCCGCAGCTTGTCGCGCATCTCGGCGCTGGGCTGGGTGAGCTTCACCGCCACCCGCGACAGTTTCACGGCCAGATCGTAGCCTTCCTGCGGGGTAGAGGTGATGAGGCTGGGCAGCCAGGTCTCGGCCATGGGTCAGTTCCTTTGGCGGGTTGCGATCACCCGAAACGTGCCTCAGGAATATTGCTTTGGCAACGGGGGTGCTGGCGGCGCGGCGCGCCCGTCGTTGCGACGAGGCGAAGCCGACGAAGCAACCCCGATGTTGTGTGTGAGCGGTCGGGGTTGCTTCGGCTTCGCCTCGCAATGACGGTGGGGAGATGTCGTCATTGCGAGGAGCCGCAGGCGACGCGGCAATCCATGCCGCAACCCCGCACCCGGCATGGATTGCTTCGGCTTCGCCTCGCAATGACGGAACACGCGCTTCGCCTGCTCGCCCTTCGCCCCCCAGCTTCCCCTTGCCAATCGCCCTCGCTGCGGGCTAGGCATTCGCGGACAGGAACGGGAGAATCCGGCCCATGACGCGGGCCGGTGCCGAAGGAGCAACCGCCCCGGTAAACTCTCAGGCCAAAGGACCGTCCTGTCACGGACTCTGGAGAGCGGCGCTTGCGCCCGCCGAAGGGATAACGATCTCAGGCGCCCCGGCGGGGCAGGGACAGAGGGGGCATGATGGGGCAGGCAGGCGCCTGCCCGGTTTGTGCCCGGCCATCGCGGCCCGGCCATAGGGGAGGACCGCATGAGCGAAGCGCTTCTGACGCTGCGTCTCGACGATCTGCACAGGGAACTGGGCGCCCGCATGGTGCCTTTCGCAGGCTATTCCATGCCGGTGCAATATCCGGCAGGCGTGATGAAGGAACATCTGGCGACCCGCGCCAGCGCGGGGCTGTTCGATGTCAGCCACATGGGCCAGATCGTCCTGCGCCCGAAATCCGACATGGCGGCGCTGGCGCTGGCGCTGGAAACCGTCATCCCCGCCGATGTCGCCGGGCTGAAGGAAGGCCGCCAGCGCTACGGCATCTTCACCGATGATTCGGGCGGCATCCTCGACGATTTCATGTTCGCCAATCGCGGCGATCACTTCCTGCTGGTGGTGAACGCCAGCCGCAAGCACGACGACCTTGCCCATCTACAGGCGCATCTTGCCGATGCGGCGGACATCGCGATGATCGGCGACCGCTGCCTGTTCGCCCTGCAGGGGCCGCAGGCCGAGGCGGTGCTGGCGGCCCTCGTGCCTGCGGCGGCGGCGATGAAATTCATGGATTCGCATGTCGTCGCCTCGGACTGGGGCGAGCTGTGGATCTCGCGCTCGGGCTATACCGGCGAGGACGGCTACGAGATTTCCGTCCCCGGCGACCATGCCGAAGCCTTCGCCCGCGCGCTGCTGGCCGATGATCGTGTGTCACCCGTGGGCCTTGGCGCGCGCGACAGCCTGCGGCTGGAGGCGGGGCTTTGCCTTTACGGCAACGACATCGACACCACGGTTTCCCCGTCCGAGGCCGGGCTGAACTGGGCGATCCAGAAGGTCCGCCGCAAGGGCGGCGCCCGCGAGGGCGGCTTTCCCGGCGCCGGGCGCATCCTGCGCGAGATCGAGGAAGGGCCGTCGCGTATCCGCGTCGGCCTGTCGCCCGAGGGCCGCGCGCCGATGCGCGAGGGCACCGTGCTGTTTCACGACGGCACCGAGGTCGGGCGGATCACCTCGGGCGGCTTCGGCCCCTCGATCGAGGCACCGATGGCGATGGGCTTCGTGCCGCCCGCGCTGTCGGCCCCCGGCACCGCCCTTGAGGGCGAGGTGCGCACCCGCCGCCTGCCGGTTACCGTCGTCACACTTCCGTTCCATACCCCAACCTACAAGCGCTGAGGTTCCCATGCGTTTCACCGAAGATCATGAATGGCTGCAGGCCGAAGGCGATGTCGTCACCGTCGGCATCACCACCCATGCCGCCGAACAACTGGGCGATGTCGTCTTTGTCGAACTGCCCGACGCGGGCCGCGACTGCGATGCGGGCGACGCCGTTGCCGTGGTTGAAAGCGTGAAGGCCGCCTCGGACATCTTCGCCCCGGTCGCGGGCGAGATCGTCGAGGTGAACGAGGCGCTGGCCGACAACCCCGGCCTTGTGAACGAGGATGCGATGGCGGCCTGGTTCTTCAGGATCAGGGTTGCCGATGCGTCGATTATCGACGGGTTCCTGACCGAAGACGCCTACAAGGCGCTGGTCGAGTAATCCTGCCTGTCGTGCATTCCTTCCGGGGGTGGCAATGCAGCCGCCACCGGGCATCGCCTGCCGTTTCCGGGGTCTTCCATGACATTCGCCGAATCCGACTATAATCCCTACGATTTCGCCAACCGCCGCCACATCGGCCCGTCCGGGTCGGAAATCGCGGCGATGCTGAAGGTCGTGGGCACGCCGACGCTCGATGCGCTGATCGAGGAAACGGTGCCTGCCTCGATCCGGCAGGACAGGCCGCTGTCGTGGCAGCCGATGACCGAATGGGAACTGACCGAAAAGCTGCGCGCGGTGGCGGCAAAGAACAAGGTGATGACCAGCCTGATCGGGCAGGGCTATTACGGCACCGTCACCCCGCCCGCGATCCAGCGCAACATCCTCGAAAATCCGGCCTGGTATACCGCCTATACGCCCTACCAGCCGGAAATCGCGCAAGGCAGGCTCGAGGCGCTGCTGAACTTCCAGACCATGGTGAGCGACCTGACGGGTCTCGATATCGCCAATGCCTCGCTGCTCGACGAAGGCACCGCCGCCGCCGAGGCGATGGCCATGGCGCAGCGCATCTCGCGCGCGAAAACCGTGCGGTTCTTTGTGGATGAAAACTGCCACCCCCAGACCATCGCCGTCATGCGCACCCGCGCCGCGCCGCTGGGAATTGAAATCGTCACCGGCGCGCCCGACGATCTGGACCCGGCGGGCGTGTTCGGGGCGATCTTCCAGTATCCGGGCACCTATGGCCATGTCCGCGACTTCACCGACCTGATCGCCGCGCTGCATGACAACAAGGCGCTTGCGGTGATGGCCACCGATCTGCTGGCGTTGACCATGCTCAAGGAACCCGGCGCGATGGGCGCCGACATCGCCGTGGGGTCCGCGCAGCGCTTCGGCGTGCCGCTGGGCTATGGCGGACCGCACGCGGGCTTCATGGCGGTGCGCGACGAACACAAGCGCCAGATGCCCGGTCGTCTGGTCGGCGTCTCGGTCGATGCGCGCGGCAACCGTGCCTACCGGCTGGCGCTGCAGACGCGCGAGCAGCACATCCGCCGCGAGAAGGCGACCTCCAACGTCTGCACCGCGCAAGCGCTGCTGGCGGTGATGGCGGGCATGTATGCGGTGTTCCACGGGCCGAAGGGCCTGCGCGCCATTGCCGAGCGGGTGCATTTCCTGACCCAGCGGCTGTCGCGGGCGTTGAAGGCGGCGGGGGCCGTCGTCAGCCCGGACGCCTTCTTCGACACGATCACCGTCGAGGTCGGTGTCGGTCAGGCGGGCATCCTTGCCGCCGCGCGGGCCGAGGGGCTGAACTTCCGCAAGATCGGGCTGGACCGGATCGGCATCAGCCTTGACGAGACCACCGACGAACGGGTGCTGATCCATGTGCTGCGCGCCTTCGGCATCGACGGCGTGCCGCCGCATCGCGGCGATCTGGCGTTCCAGGAATCCCTTTTGCGGACAAGCGATTACCTGACGCACCCGATCTTTCACATGAACCGCGCCGAGACCGAGATGATGCGCTACATGCGCCGCCTCTCGGACCGCGACCTTGCGCTGGACCGGGCGATGATCCCGCTGGGGTCGTGCACGATGAAGCTGAACGCGGCGGCCGAGATGGCGCCGATCACCTGGCCCGAGTTTTCCTCGATCCACCCCTTCGTGCCGCAGAACCAGGCTGCGGGCTATCACGAGATGATCGACGACCTGTCGGCCAAGCTGTGCGAACTGACCGGCTATGACGCCTTTTCCATGCAGCCCAATTCGGGCGCGCAGGGCGAATATGCCGGGCTGATGACCATTGCCGCCTGGCATCGCTCGAACGGCGACCATGACCGCAAGGTGTGCCTGATCCCGGTGTCGGCCCACGGCACCAACCCCGCCTCGGCGCAGATGGCCGGGATGGAGGTGGTCGTGGTGAAATCCTCGCCCAACGGCGACATCGACCTCGAGGATTTCAAGGCCAAGGCCGAAAAGGCCGGCAGCCGTCTGGCCGCCTGCATGATCACCTATCCCTCGACCCATGGCGTGTTCGAGGAAACCGTGCGCGAGGTCTGCCAGATCACCCATGATCACGGCGGGCAGGTCTATATCGACGGCGCGAACATGAACGCGCTGGTCGGGCTGGTGAAGCCGGGCGAGATCGGCGGCGACGTGAGCCACCTGAACCTGCACAAGACCTTCGCCATCCCGCACGGCGGCGGCGGCCCCGGCATGGGGCCGATCGGGGTCAAGGCGCATCTCGCGCCCTTCCTGCCCGGCCACCCGGAAACCGGCGGCGTGGAAGGCCCGGTCTCGGCGGCGCCCTGGGGGTCGGCCTCGGTTCTGCTGATTTCATGGGCCTATGTGCTGATGATGGGCGGATCGGGGCTGACGCAGGCCACGCGGATCGCGATCCTGAACGCGAACTATATCGCGGCCAGCCTGCGCGGCGATTATCAGGTGCTGTTCATGGGCAACCGCGGTCGCGTCGCGCATGAATGCATCCTCGACACCCGCCCCTTCGCCGAAGTGGGCGTGACGGTCGACGACATCGCCAAGCGCCTGATCGACAACGGCTTCCACGCGCCGACGATGTCGTGGCCGGTGTCGGGCACGCTGATGGTGGAACCCACGGAATCGGAAACCAAGGCGGAAATCGACCGCCTCATCGCCGCCTTCCGCGCCATCCGCGAGGAAATCCGCGAGGTCGAGCGCGGCGATATCGCCGCCGAGGACAGCCCGCTGCATCACGCGCCCCATACGGTCGAAGACCTCGTTGCCGACTGGGACCGCAAATATGCGCGCGAAAGGGGCTGCTTCCCGCCTGCCTCGTTCCGGGTCGACAAATATTGGCCGCCGGTGGGACGGGTCGACAACGTCTGGGGCGACCGCAACCTGCAATGCATCTGCCCGCCGCTGGAGGATTACCTCTGACGCGCAAGGGAAATGGGGCCGGTGCGAACCGGCCCTGATGCCATGACCCCGAACCCCGGTTTCCGTGCGGGCGCGCTGGCCGCCGTGCCGATCATGCTTGGTTATTTCCCGATGGCGGTCGTCTTCGGGGTCGAGGCCAGCCGTGTCGGCCTGTCCACCCTGCAGGCCGGGATGCTGTCGGTCATCATGTTCGCCGGTGCGGCGCAGTTTCTGGCGCTGGCGCTGATCGCCTCGGGTGCGGCGCCGTTGGTGGCGGCGGGCACGCTGATCGCGATCAACCTGCGGCACATCCTTTACGGCCCGGCGCTGATGAAGGCCGCCGGACAGCCCAAACGCCGCTGGGCCGCGCTGTGGAGCTGGTGCCTGACCGACGAGGTGTTCGCGCAGGCGCTGGCCACCTTTCGCACCGGGCAGCGGTTTTCCGAGGGCTGGATCACCGGGCTGGGCCTGTGTGCCTATGCGGCCTGGGTCGGCGGCAGCGTGGTCGGGGCCTGGGCGGGGGAAGAACTGCTGACCGCCTGGCCCGCGCTCGAGGCCGGACTGGGCTTCATCGTGCCTGCGCTGTTTCTGGCGCTGCTGATGTCGGTGGCCAGCCGCGAATCGCTGCCTGCGGTGGCGGTGGCGCTGGTGGCGACCGTGCTGGGCGCGCTGGTGTTCGACGCGACCGGCGCGATCCTGTCGGGCATGATCGCGGGCGCTTTGGCCGGAGTGCTGATCCGATGACCGGCGCGGGCATCCTGCTGATGGCTTTGGTGACGGGTGCGGCGACCTGGGCCTTGCGGGCGCTGCCGACGCTGATGGCGCGGTCCGAGCCGAGGCCCGGCAGCGTGCTGGCGCGGTTTCTGGCCGCCACCGGCCCGGCGGCGATCGCCACGCTGTTCATGGCCTCGGTCGCGCCGCAACTGTTCCCGGTGCCGCGCGACCTGTTGCCGCTGGCGGCGGGGATCATCGCCACGGTCGCGGCCTTCCTGCCGCGCCGCTCGGTGATCCTGGCGACGCTGGCGGGCGCGGCGGCCTACGGGGTGGTGTTCGCGCTGGTGGCGTAACCTCGGTTCAGTCGTCCATCTTCAGCGCCGAGATGAACGCCTCCTGCGGGATTTCCACGCGGCCGAACTGGCGCATCTTCTTCTTGCCGGCCTTCTGCTTGTCGAGCAGCTTGCGCTTGCGGGTCGCGTCGCCGCCGTAGCATTTCGCGGTCACGTCCTTGCGCATCGCGCTAAGGGTTTCGCGCGCGATGACCTTGCCGCCGATGGCCGCCTGGATCGGGATCTTGAACAGGTGGCGGGGGATCAGTTCTTTCAGCTTTTCCACCATCGCCCGCCCGCGCAATTCGGCCCGGTCGCGGTGCACCATCATCGACAGCGCGTCCACGGGTTCGTCGTTGACCAGAATCGACATCTTCACGAGATTGTCCTCGCGGTAGCCGGTGATCTGGTAGTCGAAGCTCGCGTAGCCCTTGGTGACGCTTTTCAGGCGGTCATAGAAGTCGAACACCACCTCGTTCAGCGGCAGGTCGTAATCGACCAGCGCCCGCCCGCCCGCATAGGTGAGGTTCATCTGGATGCCGCGCCGGTCCTGGCACAGCTTCAGCACGTCGCCCAGATAGTCGTCGGGTACCATGATCGTGGCGCGAATCCGCGGCTCCTCGATATGATCCACATGCGTCAGGTCGGGCATGTCGGCGGGGTTGTGCAACTCGCGCATCTCGCCGCCCTTCATGTAGAGGTGATAGACGACCGAGGGCGCGGTGGTGATGAGGTCGATGTCGTATTCGCGTTCGAGCCGGTCGCGCACCACTTCCAGATGCAGCAGGCCGAGGAAACCGCAGCGGAACCCGAAGCCCAGCGCCGCCGAGCTTTCCATCTCGTAGGTGAAGCTGGCGTCGTTCAGCGCCAGCTTTTCGATGGCCTCGCGCAGGGCGACGAAATCGCCCGCATCGACCGGGAACAGGCCGCAGAACACCACCGGCTGCGCGGGCTTGAAGCCGGGCAGGGGTTCGGCGCAGGGCTTTTTCTCGTGGGTGATCGTGTCGCCGACGCGCGTGTCGCGCACCTGCTTGATGGAGGCGGTAAAGACGCCGATCTCGCCGGGGCCGAGTTCCGGCCACTCCTGCATCTTGGGGCGCAGCACCGCCAGCCGGTCGATGCCGTAGACGGCGCCGGTCTGCATCATGCGGATGCGGTCGCCCTTGCGGACGACCCCGTCCATGACGCGGATCATCACGACGACGCCCAGATAGGCGTCATACCACGAATCGACCAGCATCGCCTTCAGCGGGGCATTACGGTCGCCCCTGGGGGCGGGCAGGCGGGCGACGATGGCCTCCAGCACGTCCTCGATCCCCAGCCCCGCCTTGGCCGAGATCAGCACCGCGTCATGCGCATCGAGGCCGATCACGTCCTCGATATTGGCCTTCACGCGGTCGGGTTCGGCGGCGGGCAGGTCGATCTTGTTGAGGACCGGCACGATTTCATGCCCGGCATCGAGCGCCTGATAGACATTGGCAAGCGTCTGCGCCTCGACCCCTTGGCTGGCATCGACGACCAGCAGCGAGCCTTCGACCGCGCGCATCGAACGGCTGACCTCATAGGCGAAATCGACGTGGCCCGGCGTGTCGATCAGGTTGAGGACATAGTCCTCGCCGTTCTTCGCGCGGTAGTTCAGCCGCACGGTGTTGGCCTTGATGGTGATGCCGCGCTCGCGCTCGATGTCCATGGCGTCGAGCAACTGCTCCTTCATGTCGCGGTCGGCCACGGTGCCGGTGGCCTGAATCAGCCGGTCGGCAAGCGTGGACTTGCCGTGGTCGATATGGGCGACGATGGAGAAGTTGCGGATATGGGAAAGGTCGGTCATCTGCGCGGCCGGAACTGGATCATCGCCGCACATGGCCGACAGGGGCCGGATTGGCAAGGGCCGCCGCGTGGGGGCGCGGGGTGATCGGGCGCGGGGTTGTTCCGTCATTGCGAGGCGCAAGCCGAAGCAACCTCGACCGCTCACGCACAACGTCGGGGTTGCTTCGTCGGCTTCGCCGCCTCGCAATGACGAAAGGCGGGGCGCGGAACCCGGCCCGGCTGTGCATCAGCGCACATGGGCAAGGGCGCGTGTCGGCCTTTTCTTGATAAAACCGTGGCATTAGCTTGAGACCGTCAGCAAGGGTCAATGTCATGCGTCGCCCGGTTATCGGCATCATCGCCAACAATCATCTCCTGAACACCGACTTCCCGGTTTTCGTCGACGGCGCGATGAACGCGCGCGCGGTGGCGGATGCGGCGGGCGGGCTGCCGCTCATCATTCCGGCCGATCCTTCGGCGGTCTCGACTGCCGAACTCATGGAGGCCTGCGACGGTTTCCTGTTCACCGGCGGGCGGCCGAACATCCACCCTGAGGAATACGGCGAGGAACCGACCCCCGCGCATGGTGAATTCGACCGCGCCCGCGACGGCGTGGCGCTGCCGCTGATCCGCGCCTGCGTGGCGGCGGGGCAGCCGGTCATGGGCGTCTGTCGCGGCTTTCAGGAGGTGAATGTCGCCATGGGCGGCTCGCTCTATCCCGAAATCCGCGACCTGCCGGGGCGCGACAATCACCGGATGCCGCCCGACGGCACGCTCGAGGAACGCTTTGCCCTGCGCCACAAGATCACTTTCACCGAGGGCGGGCCGTTCCATCGCCTGATCGGCACGCGCGAGGTGATGACCAATTCGCTGCACGGCCAGGGGATCAAGCAGCCCGGCGCCCGCATCGTCGTGGATGGCACCGCACCCGACGGCACGCCCGAGGCGATCTATGTCAGGGACGCGCCGGGCTTTACCCTGTCGGTGCAGTGGCACCCGGAATGGAACGCCGCCAACGACCCGGTGTCGCGGCCGCTGTTCGCCGCCTTCGGGCGCGCGGCGGCGGAATTTGCCGCCAGCCGCCAGCACGCGCACGCCATCGCGTGACGCCGCCCGCCTGCCGGGTTAGCGTCGGGCCGGAAACGACTCGCCACCGGAGGGGCCGATGAAACGCTCGCGCATCAACGACATCATGGCCGAGGCCGCCGAGCTGATCGCCCGGCACGGCTTTGTGCTGCCACCCTTCGCCAACTGGACCCCGGACGAATTCCGCGCCCGCAAGGACAGCGCCGCCAACGTGATCGCGGCGCGCTGCGGCTGGGACATCACCGATTTCGGGCGCGGCGACTTCGACAATTACGGGCTGTTCCTGTTCACCCTGCGTAACGGCAGGTTGGCCGACCTGCAGCGCGGCGGCGGCATGTGCTATGCGGAAAAGCTGCTGATCTCGAAGCAGGACCAGCTTTCGCCGATGCACCGCCACATCATCAAGGCCGAGGACATCATCAACCGGGGCGGTGCGACGCTGGTGGTGGAACTCTACGGCTCGGACGACAAGGGCGCCTTCGCCGGGGATCGCGGCGGCACCGTCTGGTGCGACGGCATCCGCCGCGACTTTGCGCCCGGCGACAAGCTGCGGCTGGCGCCGGGGGAAAGCGTCACGCTGATGCCCGGCGACTGGCACGCCTTCTGGGGCGACGGCGGCGACGTGCTGATCGGCGAGGTCTCGACCGTGAACGACGACGAGACCGACAACGTGTTCCTTGATCCGATCGGGCGATTCGCCACCATCGACGAGGACGTGGCGCCGACGCATCTTCTGGTCAGCGACTATCGCACCTGGCTGGGCTGATCCGGGCGACTGACGGATCAGGCGGCAGCCCAGGACAGAAGCCGCGAGCGCTGCACGAACGGCAGCCCGGCGGCCCAGCCGTTCAGCCCCCAGATCCGCCCGGCGTGCACTTGGATCAGCAGCACAAGGACCAGCGCATAGACGATGTGGAAGTCGAGCAGGAAATTGTTCGGCCCGTCCACATAGGGAAAATCCATATGCGCCATCCAGTAGAGCAGCATCAGCGCGATGCCCGCCAGCGCGCTGGCGCGTGTCATCAGCCCCAGCAGCAGTGACAGGCCGATCAGCAGGTGGCCCCACCCGACCAGAAAGCTGAGGACCGGCGCGATCACCGGCGCGGTGAGCGGGGCGAACAGCCAGTTGAAGGTTGTGGTATGGCCAAGAAAGCCTGCCACGCTGAATCCGGCGCTGAACACCTGATGCGAGGCGGCATAGAGGAACACCCATGCCATCGAAAGGCGCAGGAGGGTGATGGTGATGCGGGTCGAACGGGTCTGGGTCATCGAAAGCCTCCGTTGCAGGAAGTCGCAGTCATGTACCCATCCGATCCGCATATGTCGCCTGTCGCCTTGATCTGGCGCAAGTCGTATTATGGATAAATGATATATGGATAGAGTCAGGGGATGGCGCTGATGTAGCGGCCTGCCCATGCTTTGAGCATATCTCCCAATAATTGGATGCCGGTTTCGGGACAAGGGCATGCGCAAACCAGACAGCCGGAGCACAGGGCGCGAATCTGAAGGATCGCACCCGTCCGGCTGAAGGTGGCGGGTCGCCGTGGCAGCGGCGACCCGGCCTGAGGGCCTGCAGCAGGAGGTCCGGTCAGATCGCAACCTGCGCGTGAAAGACGGCGACAATCTGTCACACTCGGGCCGAAACTGCGGATGCGGTTCAGGTGACGACATCGGGCGCGCTGCGCCCGGTGTGCCGCGCGATCCCGGCGATTTCCGCCGCCGCCGCGATCACCGGGGCGAGCATCGCCTGCGGATCAGCCGCCGGATCGGGCGCATCGCCGTCGAAGCGTTCGAGATAGACCCGCAGCGTCGCCCCCGATGTGCCGGTCCCCGAAAGCCGGAACACCGCCCGCGCGCCGCCCGCGAACATCACCCGCACGCCCTGCGCCGCGGTATGGCTGCGGTCCACCGGGTCGTCATAGGCGAATTCGTCCGCCGCCGTGACGACGAGGCCCGCCACCACCTGCCCCGGCAGATCGGCCAGACGGGCGCGCAGCCCGTCCATCAGCGCATCGGCGCGCGCAGTCTCGATCCCCTCGTAGTCGTGGCGCGAATACCAGTTGCGCCCGAAGCGGCTCCAGTGCGCCGCCATCAGCGCCTGCACCGGCCGTCCCGTCGCCGCGAGGATGTTCAGCCACATGAGCACCGCCCAGAGGCCATCCTTCTCGCGCACATGATCCGATCCCGTGCCGAAGGATTCCTCGCCGCAGATCGTCGCCATTCCGGCATCGAGCAGGTTGCCGAAGAACTTCCAGCCGGTCGGCGTCTCGTGGCAGGGCAGGTCCATGGCGGCGGCCACCCGGTCCACCGCGCCCGAGGTCGGCATCGACCGCGCCACGCCCTTCAGGCCGTTTGCGTAGCCCGGCGCCAGATGCGCGTTGGCGGCGATCACCGCAAGACTGTCCGAGGGCGAGACATAGATACCGCGCCCGAGGATCATGTTGCGGTCGCCGTCGCCGTCGCTGGCCGCGCCGAAATCGGGGGCATCGGGCGACAGCATCAGGTCGTAAAGTGGCTTCGCCCAGGTCGGGTTCGGGTCGGGATGGCCGCCGCCGAAGTCGGGCAGCGGGGTCGCGTTCACCACCGATCCCGGCGCGGCACCAAGCGCGCCTTCGAGGATCGCGCGCGCATAGGGGCCGGTCACCGCGTGCATGGCGTCGAAGCGCATCGTGAAGCCGCCCGCGAACATCCGCCGGATCGCCGGGAAATCGAACAGGCTTTCCATGAGCGCCGCATAATCCGCGACCGGATCGACCACCTCGACCACCATGTCGCCCAGCCGGGTCTCGCCCGTGTGCGACAGGTCGACATCCCCGGCTTCAAGGATGCGGTAGCCGGTGATCGTCCGTGTGCGGGCAAAGATCGCCTCGGTCACGCCCTCAGGGGCGGGGCCGCCGTTTGGGGTGTTGAACTTCACGCCAAAATCCTGGTCCTCGCCGCCGGGGTTGTGGCTGGCCGACAGGATGAAGCCGCCGTCGCTCGCCCGCTTGCGGATCAGATGCGATGCGGCGGGGGTCGAGAGCAGCGCGTCCCGCCCGACGATCACCCGCGCGGCCCCGTTGGCCGCCGCCATGCGCAGGATCACCTGCGCGGCGCGGTCGTTGAAATAGCGCCCGTCGCCGCCCAGCACATAGGTCTTGCCCCCGGCGCCTCCGGTCGCGTCAAGGACCGACTGGACGAAGTTCTCGAGATACCGGCTCTCCATGAACAGCCGCGTCTTCTTGCGCAGGCCGCTGGTCCCCGGCCTCTGGTCCGGGAACGGGGTCGTCGTGATCGTGTTCATCGCTGCTGCTCCTTGCTGCGGGCCGGGCGGTCGATGCGTCTTCCTGGACGAGAACCGTGACCGAGGCCGCCGCCACCTGCATCTTTCCCTGCGGGCAGGGCCGCGCGCGCGCAGGGTCGGCGGTGTCGATCGCGCAGGCCCACCGCCGCCCGTCGAGCGCGGGCGGCAGCGTCACGTCCAGCGGCGCAGGCCCGGTGTTGAACACCGCCAGCACCGCCTGTTCGGTCTCGTCGTATTCCGGCGTCCCCGAGACGATCCGCATCTCGACGACCAGATGCGACAGCTTCTCGTCCTGCCAGTCGGCATCGGCCATCGTGCTGCCGTCGGCCTTGCGCCAGAACAGGTCCTGCTGGCCGTCGGTAAAGCGGTGGTGGGCGTGCAGGAACCGCGTCTGGCGCAGCACCGGATGGTCGCGGCGCAGCGCGATCAGCCGTTGCATGAAGGCCAGGAATTCCGGGTCGCTGCCCGCATTGTCCTTGCCCCAGTCGATCCAGCCGGTTTCGTTGTCCTGCGCATAGGCGTTGTTGTTGCCGCCCTGCGAATTGCCCAGCTCGTCCCCCGCAAGGATCATCGGGGTGCCCTGCGACAGGAACAGCGTCGCCATCAGGTTGCGCCGCCTTTGCGTGCGCGCGGCAAGGATGGCGGGATCGTCGGTCGGGCCTTCGACGCCCAGGTTGTCGCTGAAATTGGCGGGGTTGCCGTCGCGGTTGCCCTCGCCGTTCGCCTCGTTGTGCTTGTCCTTGTAGGACACCAGATCGGCCAGCGTGAAGCCGTCATGCGCGGTGATGTAGTTGACCGAGGCCGAGGTCGGCCGGTGCGAATGGTCGAACCGCAGCGACGATCCGGCCAGCCGTACCGCGAGCTTGCGGATCATGCCCGCATCGCCGCGCCACAGCCTGCGCATCTGGTCGCGGTATTTGTCGTTCCATTCGGCAAAGGGCGGCGGGAAGCTGCCAAGCTGGTAGCCGTCCGGCCCCACGTCCCAGGGTTCGGCGATCAGCTTCACGCCCGCAAGCATCGGATCCTGCCGGATCGCCTGAAACAGCGGCGCGTCGCGGTCGAAGCCCTGACCGTTGCGACCCAGCGTCGCCGCGAGATCAAAGCGGAAACCGTCGACATGGTAGGTCTCGACCCAGTGGCGCAGCGAATCCATCACCATGCGCAGCACCATCGGGTGCTCGATGTTCAGCGTGTTGCCGGTGCCGGTCAGGTCGGCATAGTAGCGCGGATTGTCGGCCAGCCGGTAATAGGACAGGTTGTCGAGACCGCGCCACGACAGCGTCGGTCCCATGTGGTTGCCCTCGCAGGTGTGGTTGTAGACCACATCGAGGATCACCTCGATCCCGGCGCCGTGCAGGCGGCGCACCATGTGCTGGAATTCGGCGATGTCGCCCGCCGACAGATAGCGCGGCTCGGGGGCAAAGAAGCCCAGCGTCATGTAGCCCCAGTAGTTCGACAGCCCCTTTTCGACCAGCCAGCGGTCGGACAGGAACGCCTGCACCGGCAACAGCTCGATCGCGGTGATGCCCAGCTTCACCAGATGTTCGAGCGCCTCGTCCGAGGCCAGGCCCAGCACCGTGCCGCGATGGGCGATGTCCTCGCGGTTCTGCGTCAGGCCCTTCACATGGGCCTCGTAGATCACCGTGCGCGACCAGGACACGCGCGGCGGTTCGTCGTCGCCCCAGGAAAACGCCGGGTCGGTGACGATGCCGCGCGGCATGAAGGGGGCCGAGTTCCTCGCATCGAAGGCGAGATCGGCGGATTTCGCGGCGACATCATAGCCGAACAGCGCATCGTCCCAGGTCGGATGACCGGAAATCCGCTGCGCGTAGGGATCGAGCAGCAGCTTGTTGGGGTTGAAGCGGTGGCCTTCCTCGGGGCGGTAGGGGCCGTGGGCACGGTAGCCGTAGGCCTGTCCGGGGCGCAGCCCCGCGAGATAGCCGTGCCAGATGCCGCCGTCGCATTCGGGCAGGTCGATGTTGATGTGTTCCGCGCCGCGTTCGTCGAACAGGCACAGGGTCATGCGCGTCGCATGGGCCGAAAAGACCGCGAAGTTCACGCCCTCGCCATCGAATGTCGCGCCCATGGGCCAGGGACGCCCGGCCTCGATCGGAAAGTCACTGTGCATCAGCGGGCGATCTTCGCGTAAATCCCGGCATAGGCGCGGGCCGATGCCTGCCAGCCGACCGGCTGCGCCATGGCGTTCTTCTGCATCCGCGCCCAGGCCTTGCGGTCGGCCCACAGGTCGCAGAGCCGGTCAATCGCGGCGCCCAGCGCCTCGGGCGTGGCGGGGTGGAACTGGATGCCGGTCGCCACGCCTTTCGCCATGGCAGCGGGCGAGGCGTTGATGACAGTGTCGGCCAGCCCGCCGGTCAGCGCCACGACGGGCAGGGTGCCGTAACGCAGCCCGTAAAGCTGGGTCAGGCCGCAGGGCTCGAACCGCGAGGGCACGAGGATCGCATCGCCCCCGGCGATCAGGCGGTGGCTCAGCCCTTCATCATAGCCGATGCGCACGGCGACATCGGGGTGCGCGGCCGCGGCGCGGAAGGCGTCCTCCAGCGCAGGCTCGCCCGAACCCAGCACCGCCAGTTGCCCGCCGCGCGCCAGCAGCCGGGGCAGGGCGGCGAGCAGCAGGTCCAGCCCCTTCTGCCCGGTCAGCCGCGAGACCACGACGCAGAGCGGCCCGTCGCTGTCGGGCAGGCCGGTCTCGGCCCGCAGCCGCGCCTTGTTCGCGGCCTTGCCCGCCGGGGTCCGGTAGGGGGCGATCAGCGGATCGGTGGCGGGGTTCCACACGTCCTCGTCGATGCCGTTCAGGATGCCCGCCAGCACGTCGCGCCGCTCGCGGATCACGCCGTCCAGCCCCATGCCGAAATCGGGCGTCATCAGTTCCTGCGCATAGGTCGGCGAGACCGTGGTGATCCGGTCGGCCAGCGTCAGCCCGGCCTTCAGCGCCGATCCATGGCCCCAGTATTCAAAGCCCTGCGCCGTGAACCGCGCGCGCGGCAGCCGCAGCCGGTCGATGCGGTCGGTCGGGAAGGGGCCGTTGAAAGCGATGTTGTGGATCGTCAGCAAGGTGCCCGCGCCGCCGCCCGCCTGCGCCAGGTAGTCGGGCACCAGCCCGGCCTGCCAGTCGTGGCAATGCACCACGCCGGGCTTCCAGCCGGGGATGCCCTCGTGCCCGATGCGCGCCGCCATCCACGACAGCGCCGCGAAACGTTCGGGGTTGTCCGGCCAGTCGCGCCCGTCGGGGCCGAGGTAGATCGAGCCTTCGCGTGCGAAAAGGTGGTCCGCCTCGACGACCATCACCGCCAGCCCGCCCGCATTGCCGTCGAGCACCCGCGCGGGGCCGCCGAACAGGTCGTCCTCGGCCATGACCACTTCGGCCCGCTCCAGCGCCGCGATCACCGCCGGATAGCCCGGCAGCAGCACGCGCATGTCGACATCCGCCGCCCCGAGCGCGGCAGGCAGCGCGCCCGCGACATCGGCCAGCCCGCCGGTCTTGACCAGCGGTGCGCATTCCGAGGCGACGGAGAGGACGGCGATGCTCACAGGGCGGCGGCTCTCTTTTCGATCATCGAGCGGGTGATGAGCGTAACGCCCCTTGGCGTGACGCGAAACCATTTCGCATCCTCGCGCGGGTCCTCGCCGACCACCAGCCCCTCGGGGATCACGACGCCCTTGTCGATCACGACCTTGCGCAGCCGCGCATGGCGGCTGATGACGACGCGCGGCATGACGACGGCATGATCGAGCACCGCATAGGAATTCGTATGCACATCTGTGAACAGTAGCGAGTTGCGCACCTCGGTCCCCGAGATGATGCAGCCGCCCGAGACCATCGACGATATGGCGATGCCGCGCCGGTCGGTCTCGTCATGGATGAATTTCGCGGGCGGCACCGATTCGGCATAGGTCCAGACCGGCCATTGATGGTCCCACAGGTTCAGTTCCGGGGTGAAATCGGTCAGGTCGATGTTGGCCTGCCAGAAGGCGTCGATGGTGCCGACATCCTTCCAGTAGGCGGGCGCACCCGAATCGCGCACGCAGGAGTCGTCGAAACGATGCGCCATCGCCTTGCCGTCCCGGACGATGCCGGGGATCAGGTCGCTGCCGAAATCGTGGCTTGAATCGGGGTCGTCGGCATCGCGTAGCAGCAGGTCGCGCAGGAAGGCCCAGTTGAAGACATAGATGCCCATCGAGGCCAGCGACTTGCCGGGGTCTTCGGGCGTCGCGGGCGGGTCTTTCGGCTTTTCCAGAAAGGAGGTGATCCGCCCCTGCGCGTCGGTCGCCATGACGCCGAAGGCGCTGGCATCGGCGCGCGGCACGGTCAGGCAGCCTACGGTCACGTCGGCGTCGGATTCGACATGCTGGCGCAGCATGATCTCGTAATCCATCTTGTAGATGTGATCGCCCGCCAGGATGATGATGTAGTCGACATGATAGCTGTCGATGATGTCGATGTTCTGCGTCACCGCATCGGCGGTGCCGCGATACCAGCTCTGGTCGTCCATGCGCTGCGAGGCGGGCAGGATGTCCAGAAACTCGTTGCGTTCCGCCCGAAAGAAATTCCAGCCGCGCTGACAATGCCGGATCAGCGAATGGGCCTTGTATTGCGTGGCCACCGCCATGCGCCGGATGCCCGAGTTCAGCGCGTTCGACAGCGCGAAGTCGATGATCCGGGTCTTGCCGCCGAAATAGACTGCGGGCTTCACCCGGTTGTCGGTCAGCTCGTGCAGCCGGCTGCCCCTCCCGCCCGCCAGCACGAAGGCCATGGATCTCTGCGTCAGCCTGCGGCTCTGGTCCATCTTCACACGCCTCTCCTGCACTGGGTTTTCAAGCGGAAGAACACGGCGGCCAGCGGTGGCAGCACGGCCTCGAAGGACTGCGCCTCGCCGTGGCAGGGCTGTGCGTCGGTCTGCCGCCCGCCCATGTTGCCGCGATTGCCGCCGCCGTAGATGGCGGCGTCGGTGTTCAGGACTTCTTCCCAGAACCCCGGCTGCGGGGCGCCGATGCGCCAGTTGCGTTCGACCGGGGTGAAGTTCACCGCGACGATCACCGGCGCGTCACCGTCCCCGCCCAACCGCGCCCAGGCAAGGCACGAGCTTTCGGCATCGTCGTAGCTGATCCAGCGAAAGCCCGCGCCGTCGCAGTCGCGGACATGCAGCGCGGGCGTGCCGCGATAAAGCCGGTTCAGGTCGCGCACCAGCGCCTGCACGCCCTTGTTGAGCGGCCCCTGCGCACCCGCCCAGTCGACCTGCGCGTCATGGTGCCATTCGGAGCCTTGGGCCACCTCCTGCCCCATGAACAGCAGCTTCTTGCCCGGCTGCCCCCACATGAAGCCGTAATAGGCGCGCAGGTTGGCAAAGCGCTCCCATTCGTTGCCGGGCATCTTGCCCAGCATGGATTTCTTGCCGTGCACGACCTCGTCATGGCTGATCGGCAGGATGAAGTTTTCCGAAAACGCCCAGGTCAGCGGGCGGGTCATGTCGTCGTGGTGCCAGCGGCGATGCACCGGATCATGCGCGATGTAGCGCAATGTATCGTTCATCCAGCCCATGTTCCACTTGAACCCGAACCCGAGGCCCCCCGCGTCCACCGGGGTCGAGACGCCGGGGAATGATGTCGATTCCTCGGCAATGGTCATGATCGAGGAATCAGCACCATAGGCCGCGATATTCATGCGCTGCATGAAGGCTATGGCTTCAAGGTTCTCGCGCCCGCCGTGCCGGTTCGGCACCCATTCCCCGGCCTTGCGCGAATAGTCGCGATACAGCATCGAGGCGACCGCATCCACGCGCAACCCGTCGATGTGGTAGTCCTCCAGCCAGTAGAGCGCGTTGGCGATCAGGAAATTCGCCACCTCGCGGCGACCGTAGTTGTAGATCAGCGTGTTCCAGTCCTGGTGAAACCCCTCGCGCGGGTCGGCATGTTCGTAAAGCGCGGTGCCGTCGAAATGTGCGAGGCCGTGGGCGTCGGCGGGGAAATGCCCCGGCACCCAGTCGAGGATCACCCCCAGCCCGGCGCGGTGCGCGGCATCGACCAGATCGCGGAATTCATGCGGCGGCCCCATGCGGATCGTCGGCGCATACATGCCGACCGGCTGATAACCCCATGATCCGTCGAAGGGATATTCGCTGACCGGCAGGAATTCGAGATGGGTGAAGCCCATCCATTGCGCGTAGTCGACCAGTTCTTCGGCCAGTTCGCGGTAGGAAAGGCTGCGCCCGTCGTCGCGGCGCCGCCAGCTTGGCAGGTGGACCTCGTAGATCGACAGCGGTGCGTCGCGGCGGTTGCGCGCGGCGCGGGCGGCCATCCAGTCGCGGTCGTGCCAGCCGTAGCCCGAAATATCGCGCACCACGCTGGCGGTGGCGGGCGGATGTTCGGCGCCAAAGCCCACCGGATCGGCCTTGAGCGGCACCAGCCGGTCGTCCGGGCCGATGATCTCGTATTTGTAGCGCGCGCCCTCGCCCGCGCCGGGGATGAAGATTTCCCAAACGCCGGTCGATCCCCGGTGCCGCATCATGTGGCGCCGCCCGTCCCAGGCGTTGAAGTCGCCGACCACCGACACCCGCCGCGCATTCGGTGCCCAGACCGCGAAATGCACCCCGGCGGTGCCCTCGTGCACCATCACATGCGCGCCGAGCGCGTGCCACAGTCGCAGATGCGTGCCTTCGCCCAGCAGATATTCGTCCAGCTCGCCCAGCACCGGACCGAAGCGGTAGGCGTCCTCGTAGTCCCACACCGCACCGCCCGCGCGCCCGCGCAAGGCGTATGGCTTGGCCGAGCCGTCGCGGTTGCCGGGCACCTTGCCCATGAACAGCGCCCCCTCGAGCCGGGGCAGGTCGTGTTCGCGCCCGGCGATCACGGCGGCCAGCGTGTCGGCGCCGGGGTCGATGGCCGCGATCCACAGCGCGCGGCCATGGCGGTGCGGTCCCAGATGCGCGAACGGGTCCGGGTCGCGGGCAGCCAGCAGGCGGGCGACGGTGTCGGGCGCCATCGGCCGGGCCGTTGCATCTGCCGCCTGTCCGCCCTTCGCCAATCCGCTACCTCCTGCATCTGTTACTTCGATAGCGCTAACGCCCCATCGTGCCAAGCGTGAGGGTTGCGGGCAGGGCACGGGCCAGCACCCGTTCGGCATTGGCGATGTCGTTGCCCTCGGCCCGCGCGCGGGCGGCGGCGTGTGACAGCCCGTGGTCGAGCCAGCGCTGGACGAGGCGGCGGCGCAGCTCCTCGACCGGCACGGCGATGCGCGCCGACAGATCCCAGAGCGGCGCCAGTTCGCGCCACGGCGCCTCGTCGAACAGCAGGTAGTTGCCCTCGACGACCACGACCCGCGCCGAGGCGGGCACCACCTGCGCCCCGGCCACGGCGATGTCGCGGGCGCGGTCGAAGATCGGCGCCACCACCTCGCCGCCTGCGGTCAGACGCCGCACGAGATGCACGAATCCGGCGGCGTCGAAGGTTTCCGGCGCACCCTTGCGCCGCCGCAGCCCGCGCGCGTCCAGCACCGCGTTGTCGAGATGGAACCCGTCCATCGGCACGATGACGCTTTCGACCTTCTGCGCATTGAGCCGCCGCACCAGTTCGGCGGCGAAGGTCGACTTGCCCGCCCCCGGCGCCCCGGCGACGGCGACGAGCAGCCGGTTGCGCCCGCCAAGCAGCGCATGGATGCGCTCGGACACCGCATTGACGCCGGGGGTGAGATCAAGACTCAAGCGCGGCTTCCTTCCCTGCTGACGCCTCCTTTTCTGACACGCTCGCGCGCAAATGAAAGCCCCGTCGTGCGGGGGCCGCCCGCGACGGCAGCTCTCGTCATTGCAAGGCGCAAGCCGAAGCAACCTCGACCGGCCACACACAACATCGGGGTTGCTTCGTCGCCTGCGGCTCCTCGCAATGACGGGGCCTTATTCGTCATTGCGAGGCGAAGCCGAAGCAACCTCGACCGCTTGCGCATAGCCGTCGAGGTTGCTTCGTCGCCTTCGGCTCCTCGCAATGACGGAAGGTGTGGCTCGTCCAATCACCCCGGTGACGGGGTTTTGCCATTGGCCCGACCTTGCGCTAGGGAACCCCGAAGGCTTCAGGAAGGGTGAGACCATGGCTGACTGGACTCCGCGCGGCGCGCATCTGATCGCGGGCGAATGGGTGGGTGGCGGCGACACCTTCCGCTCGTCCCCCGCCCATGGCGACGCGCATGAATTTTCCGTGGGCACGACCGCGCTGGTCGAGCGCGCCGCCGAGGCGGCCGAGGCGGCATTCCCCGCCTATGCCGCCACCAGCCGCGACGAAAGGGCCGCGTTCCTCGAGCGCATCGCCGACGAGATCGACTCGCGCGGCGCGGCGATCACCAGGATCGGCAGTTCGGAATCGGGCCTGCCCGAAACCCGCCTCGAGGGCGAACGGGGCCGCACGACCGGCCAGTTGCGGCTGTTCGCAAGCCATATCCGCAAGGGTGACTATCTCGACCGCCGCGTGGACGCGGCGCTGCCCGAGCGCAAGCCTGCGCCGCGCCCGGAAATCCGCATGATGCAGCAGCCGGTCGGGCCGGTGGCGGTGTTCGGGGCCTCGAACTTTCCGCTCGCCTTCTCGGTGGCAGGCGGCGACACCGCCTCGGCGCTGGCGGCGGGCTGCCCGGTGGTGGTCAAGGGCCATTCGGCGCATCCCGGCACCGGCGAGATCGTCGCCGAGGCCATCGCGGCGGCGGTGGCGGCGACCGGGATGCCTGCGGGCGTGTTCAGCCTGATCCAGGGCGGGCGCCGCGAGGTGGGCGAGGCGCTGGTGACCCATCCGCTGATCCGCGCGGTGGGCTTTACCGGATCGCTGGGCGGGGGCAGGGCGCTTTACGACCTGTGCGCCGCGCGACCCGACCCGATCCCGTTCTTCGGCGAGTTGGGCAGCGTGAACCCGATGTTCCTCTTGCCCGAGGCCCTGTCGGCGCGCGGCGCGGCGATTGCCGAAGGCTGGGCGGGGTCGCTGACCCTTGGCGCCGGGCAGTTCTGCACCAATCCGGGCATTTCCGTGGTGATCGGGGGCGATGCCGCCGAAGCCTTTGCCGGCGCCGCTACGGCGGCGCTGGAACGGGTCACCGCGCAGACCATGCTCACCGACGGCATCGCCAGCGCCTATCGCGCGGGCCGCGACCGGGTGGCGGCGGCAACCGGGGTGCAGGCGCTGCTGACCACGACCTGCGACCTGAGGAACGCCACGCCTTACCTTTACCGCGTCTCGGGCGACGACTGGCTGGAGAACCACATCCTCGGCGAGGAGGTCTTCGGCCCGCTCGGCCTGATCGTCACGGTGCGCGACGCGGCGCAGATGCTGGCGGTGGCGCAATCGCTGCAGGGGCAGTTGACCGCGACGCTGCATCTGGATGCGGGCGACCATGCGCTGGCGCAGCGGCTGCTGCCGGTGCTGTCGCGCAAGGCCGGACGGCTGATCGCCAACGGCTATCCCACCGGGGTCGAGGTCTGCGACGCGATGGTGCACGGCGGCCCTTACCCGGCCTCGACCAATTTCGGCGCGACCTCGGTGGGAACGCTGTCGATCCGCCGCTGGCTGCGCCCGGTCGCCTGGCAGGACATGCCGGAGGCGCTGCTGCCCGACGATCTGCGCTGAGGCCGGGGGGGCCGGGCGCACCGTCATTGCGAGCCGCAAGGCGAAGCAACCCCGAGGGCATTGCGTGAGAGATCGGGGTTGCTTAGCCTTGCGGCTCGCAATGACGGTTCAACGGCCACCGCCGCGCAATGACGGGTGGCGCCCCCTACCAGTGCCCGGTGTTCGGCATCGAGGCCCAGGGTTCGGCGGGTGCCAGCCGCTCGCCCTTCTGCAGCAGTTCGATCGACACGTTGTCGGGCGAGCGCACGAAGGCCATGTGCCCGTCGCGCGGCGGGCGGTTGATGGTCACGCCCGCCGCCTGCAGCCGCGCGCACATCGCGTAGATGTCGTCGACCTCATAGGCGAGATGGCCGAAATGGCGGCTGTCCGAGGGCAGGCCGTCGTCTCCATCCCAGTTCCAGGTCAGTTCGACCGGACAATCCTCCTGCCCCGGCGCGGCCATGAAGACCAGCGTGAAGCGGCCCTTGTCGTTGTCGGTGCGCCGCGTCTGTTCGAGGCCGAGCAGGCGATAGAACGCCATCGACTTTTCAAGGTCGAGGACGCGGACCATGGTATGCAGGTAACGGGTGGTCATGGGGGGGTCCTTCGGGATAGCTCTGTGGACACCGACTCTAGGCCAGCCCAGCGGAGAGAGCCATGCCCCTGACCCCCGAACAGGACGCCGAAATTGCCGCGCTGCGCAGCCAGCCGCAGCCGACCCTGCGCGTCGTGGCGCCGGGGATGGAGGCGCATCTATACCGTGCGATCCCGGTGCTCGACCACGGGTTCGTGCGGGTGGTCGACTACATGGGCGACGATGCCGCGATCTGTCAGGCGGCGCGGGTGTCCTACGGGCGCGGCACGAAAAGCGTGTCGGGCGACGAGGGGCTGATCCGCTATCTCATGCGCCACCAACATTCGACGCCGTTCGAGATGTGCGAGGTGAAGCTGCATGTGAAGCTGCCGATCTTCGTCGCAAGGCAATGGATTCGCCACCGCACCGCCAATGTGAACGAATATTCGGGCCGCTATTCGATCCTCGACCGTGAATTCTACATCCCCGAACCCGAGGCGCTGGCGGCGCAGTCGGTGGTGAACCATCAGGGAAGGGGCGAGGCGCTGGGCGCGGAGGAAGCGGCCCGTGTGCTGGACTGGCTCAAGGCCGATGCCGCCCGCGCCTATGACCATTACGAGGCGATGATCGCCACCGAGGGCCAGCAGGGGCTGGCGCGCGAACTGGCGCGGATGAACCTGCCCGCCAATATCTATACCCAGTGGTACTGGAAGACCGACCTGCACAACCTGTTTCATTTCATATGGTTGCGGGCCGACCCTCATGCGCAGCGTGAAATCCGCGTCTATGCCGAGGCGGTGGCAGGCGTGGTGCGCGACTGGGTGCCCGCCGCTTTCGCCGCCTTCGAGGATTACCGCCAGCAGGGTGTCATGCTGTCGGGCAAGGCGGTGGCGGTGCTGAAGCGGCGGCTGGCGGGTGAGACGGTCGGCTTCGAGGAATCCGGCATGTCGAAAGGCGAATGGCGCGAGTTTGCCGCCGTCTGGGGCGAATCCTAAGGCTGAAGCCTGCGGCTGATCGCCAGCAGGTCGGCCCAGGACTCGCGCTTGGCTGCCGGGTTGCGCAGCAGGTAGGCGGGGTGAAAGGTCGGCAATGCGGGGAGGCCCTGCACCTCGTGCCAGTTGCCGCGCAGCCGCGTGATGCCCGCGCGCCCAAGCAGCGCCTGACAGGGGGTGTTGCCCATCAGCAGCAGGAATTCGGGCGCGGCCAGCCGGATGTGCCGCAGCGCGAAGGGCAGGAACATCGCGATTTCTTCGGGCGAGGGCGTGCGGTTCGCCGGGGGCCGCCAGGGCAGGATATTGGCGATATAGACCGCCTGTCCGGGGTCGGGATGGTCGCGGGCGATGCCGATGGCCGCCAGCATCCGGTCGAGCAACTGGCCCGCGCGGCCGACGAAGGGCCGACCCTCGCGGTCCTCGTCGCGGCCCGGCGCCTCGCCGAGGATCATCAGCCGCGCCTCGGGGCGCCCGTCGGCAAAGACGAAGCGCCGCGCGGCGGGTTTCAGCGGCGAGGGCAGCGCCTCCATCATCTGCGCGAGTTCGGCCAGCGTGGCCGCCGCGCCCGGATCGGCAACGGGCGCAGGCGCGGGGTCGGGTTCGGGCGCCGGGGCGCGGGCCACGGCGGGCGCGGCGGCAGGCGCGCGGCTTTGCGCATGCCGGTCGAGCGGCGCGTCGCCGATCGCGTCGCTCACCCCCATCTCGACCTGCCAGCGCAGCGCGTCGAGCGCCTGCATGTATGTGAGCGACGATTCCATCACCGCTACCTTGAAGCATTTCGTGGTCCGATGGAACATTCGGCGCCCGCAGCGATGCGGGGCTGTCAGCGGGGGTCGCGCCGGGTAGTCAGGCAGCCGCTTGCCGGATCGAAGCGGCCGGTCGGGCCAGATCGGACCGGGACCATGTCCGGCGCCTCGAATGTCGCGCAGAGGCGAAAGCTGTCGTCCGGGATGCGGGCATAGCCGTAGGGAGTGCCGTCGTAGGGGTCGGCCAGGCGCGGCATCGGGGCGCAGGCGGGGTGGTCGTGCAGGGTGTCGGGGACGGCGCCATCTTCGTCGGCGAGGCAGAGCGCAAAGCCCGCCAGCGCCTGCAGGTCGTCGAGGCGGGTCGCGTCGCGCGCCTCGCGCTGCCCTGCTGCCGGGCCGCCGCCGGTCCAGAGCGCCAGTGCCAGCGCCGCCAGCGTCAGCAGCACCAGCCCGGCACGGCCGATGGACGCACGATCAGTCACGGCGACGCTCCTCCATGGCGAGGATGACGAGACCGGCGATCACCGCCACGACCAGCGCCTTGAGCAGGAATACCGCCGTCGCATCGCCGGAAAGGAAGCGGTAGATCACCGCCAGTGCGTCGCCCAGCAGCGACAGCGTGGCGACGAACACCGCCAGATGCCCGGCCCAGACCGACAGCGCCGGGCGCCGCTGGCCGGGGGCGGGCCGGGCCTTGCGCGCGCTCCACAGCCACAGCGGCAGGAACACGACCAGCGCCGCCATCGGCCAGCGCAGTTGCGTGACGACCCAGTAAGGGGCGGGCACGCCCTGCGGCAACCATATGGCGATGAGCGTGAAGATCAGCGCGATCAGATGCCCCGCCACCATGCCGAGCGCCACCAGATGCAGCCCCTCGACCAGCGCCAGCCCGGCGCTCAGCGCGGTGCGCGCCCGGCGCGGCACCGGCGGCAGGCCGGGGTGGATGGCCCAGGCATCGAGGGCATCGCGAATCTCGGCCGCGCTCCACCCGGCGGCGGCCAGCGCGGCGGCGATCTCCTGCGGCGTGCGCCCTGCGGCCAGGGCGTTGCGGGTGAAATCCTGCAAGGTGGCGGTGCGGGACATGCGGCAGACCTGGCGGGTGCGGGGTAAAGGCCCTTGTAGCAGGATCGCGGCGCCGGGTCAGCGGGTTTCTGTCGGGTCGGGCGGGCGGCCTGTGTGCGAGGTGTCACGCGGGTGAAGTTTGACGGGGATCGGGATGAAAATCAACGATTTCTTAATGATTCTGCTATCCAAATTTCTGGAAATTTGGAAGGCCAAATTTGGTGAGAGCTGCGCCCGGACCCATCCGCCCCCTCACCCCGGCATGATCCCCACCGCCCGCGCGCCCTCCAGCAGGCTTGCGGCGCGGACATGCGGGCCGCTGAACGCCGGCGGGCGCTGGTCGGGGACCAGCACGCAGGTCATGCCCGCCGCCACGGCACCCGTGGCACCGGGATCGGAATCCTCGAAGACGACACAATCGTCCGGATCGACGCCCAGCGTTTCGGCGGCATGCAGGAACAGGTCGGGCGCGGGCTTGGGATGCTCGACGCGGTCGCGGCCGTGGATGTGTTCGTCGGCGAAGAACCCCCTGATCCCCGCGCGGGCCAGATGGTCATGCGCCGCAACGGTGCGCGAATTGGTGGCCAGCGCGCGCTTCATGCCGATGCGGTCGAGATGCGCCAGCAGCGCGCTGGCGCCGGGGCGCAACGGGATGCCGCGCGCGATGCGGGCCGCAAGGCTGCGGTCCCATTCGGCCTCGAGCGCCTGCATCGAGAACCCGGCGCCGTAGACCGCCTCGAAGACCGGGGCGGCGTCGCGCGTGATCGTGCCGACCAGCGATTCGAGCAGGTCGCGGCGCGGCGCGAGATCCAGCGCCGCCATCGCGTCCAGCCCCGAGGCGATGACCATCGCCTCGGTCTCGAGCAGCGTGCCGTCCATGTCGAAAATCACCGCCTGAAAGCGCAAACCGCATCCTTTCCTGAAAGTCCTGCCATAGTCCTGCCGGAACCCTGCCGGTCCGGGGAACGTGTGTTTGCCCTTCAAAGACCCGAAAGGTCAAGCACCTCGGCCAGGATCGCCGCCAGCCGCGCCGCCCAGTCCGCCTGTGCCCCCGGCGTGGCGACCAGATCGTTGCGCAGCTCGATCAGCACGTTCGGCCGGCCTTGCGCCAGCGCGTGGCGGTCGATGGAATCGCCCGGAAGATGGCCCGAATAGGGTTCGTTGTCGCCGATGCACAGGCCCGGCTCGGCGCGCAGCCGCGCGATCAGCGGCAGCGCGAGGCGGCTGTCGCGGTGCGAATGAAGGATGCCCAGATGCCAGGGCCGGGGCGGGCGGCCGGCAAGCTGCGGCGTGAACGAATGGATGGCGCAGATGACGGTATCCGCGCGCCGCGCGGCCAGCGCCTCGCAGGCCGCGTGATAGGGCCGGTGCAGCCGCTTCAGCCTGCGCACCCGCTCCGCCGCGTCCGCATGGCGGTTCGCCGGGATCACGGTGCCGTCATAAAGCCGCATGAGCAGCGTCGGGTCGTCCTCGCCCCGGTTCGCGTCGATGACGAGGCGCGAGAACCGCGACAGGATGCAGGGGCTGTCGAGCCTGCGCGCCAGCCCGCGCGCGACACCGGCAGCGCCGGGATCCCAGGCGATGTGACGGGCCATGTCCGCGGGCGGCAGGCCCAGATCGCCGCCCGCGACCCAGTCGGGCACCGCGTTCGAGGCATGGTCGCAGGTGACCAGCCAGCGACCGGAGCGCCCGGCGCCCTCGATCGCAAAGGCGGGATGCGGGGCAATCGTCGCGGCGTCGTCGATGATCTCGCTCATCCGCTGCGGATCGCATCTGCACGCCGCGCTTGCAAGACGGACGGGCGGGGCAGTCGGGTGGGCATCATGTTACGTCATCGCGAGACATTCCGTCATTGCGAGGAGCCGCAGGCGACGAAGCAACCCCGACGGCGTTGCGCGAGCGGTCGGAGTTGCTTCGGCTTCGCCTCGCGGGTGACGGGACCACCAGCGACGCCGCCCCGCCCGCGTCACGCGCCCTTCACCCCCGGTTGTCGGCTGCGGGGAATTGCGCGATAAGACGGCCAGGCGGTGTTAGCGGTAACAAAAACGGCCGGCGCCCGCCGAAAGTTCCACCCACAGGAGACCGTGACGACATGAGACGCAAGCGCAACGTGAAGATCGTGGCCACGCTCGGCCCCGCATCCTCGACCCACGAGATGATCTCGGCGCTGCACCGGGCGGGGGCGGATGTGTTCCGGCTCAACATGTCGCACGGCACGCATGAGGAACAGGCCGAACGCCACCGCATCATCCGCGCCGTCGAGGCCGAGGCCGGATCGCCCGTGGCCATCCTCGCCGACCTGCAGGGGCCGAAGCTGCGCGTCGGCACCTTTGCGGGCGGCGCGGTCGAACTGGTGCCGGGGCAGGGGTTCCGGCTTGATCTCGATCCCGCGCCGGGTGATGCGCGCCGGGTCCAGTTGCCGCATCGGGAAATCCTCGATGCGCTGGAGCCGGGCGCGACGCTGCTCGTGAACGACGGCAAGCTGCGCCTGAAGGTGCGCAGTTGCGGCGCGGATTTCGCCGAATGCGAGGTGGTGGTCGGCGGCATGATTTCCGACCGCAAGGGCGTGAACGTGCCCGACGTTGTGCTGCCGCTGGCGGCGCTGTCGGAAAAGGACCGCGACGACCTGGAATTCGCCTGCGCGCTGGGGGTCGACTGGCTGGCGCTGTCCTTCGTGCAGCGCCCCGAGGATGTCGCCGAGGCCCGCGCCCTTGCTGCGGGCCGCGCCGCGATCATGGCCAAGATCGAGAAACCCGCCGCGATCCGCGCCTTCGACGACATCCTTGCCGTCGCCGACGGGGTCATGGTGGCGCGCGGCGATCTGGGGGTGGAACTGCCGGTGCAGAACGTGCCGCCGATCCAGAAGCGCCTCGTGAACAAGTGCCGCGCGGCGGCCAAGCCGGTCATCGTCGCCACCCAGATGCTCGAAAGCATGATCGAAAGCCCGATGCCGACGCGCGCCGAGGTCTCGGACGTGGCCACCGCCATCTATGAAGGCGCCGATGCGGTGATGCTGTCGGCCGAATCGGCGGCAGGAAACTACCCGGTCGAGGCGGTGACGACGATGAACGATGTCGCCTGCGAGGTCGAGAACGACCCGGCCTATACCGAGATGATCGAAAGCTCGCGCAAGGCGCGCCGCGCCACCGTGGCCGACGGCATCGTCGCCGCCGCGCGCGAGATCGCCGAGACCACGAAGGTCAAGGCGATCTGCTGCTTTTCCGAATCCGGCACCACGGCGGCGCTGGTGGCACGCGAACGGCCGCGGGTGCCGATCCTCGCGCTGACCTCGGTGCAGGCGACGGCACGGCGGCTGTGCCTGCACTGGGGCACCACCTGCGTGATCGTCGAACCCGTGAACCGCTTCAAATACGCGGTCCTCGCGGCGATCCGCTCTGCCCGCAGCCTCGGGCTCGCGCAGGCGCGGGACAATGTCATCGTCACGGCGGGCGTGCCCTTCAACACGCCGGGGTCGACCAACATCCTGCGCGTCGCCCCATGCGAGGAACGTTTGATTTTCGCCTCGGAACCGGAGTAGCCTCGCGGGCATGGGCTGCAAGCGAGGCCGCTTGCGGGCAAGGACTGCAAGCGGGGCCGGATGTGCAGGCTGACCTGTTCTTCGTCATCGGTCTGGTCGTCGTCATCCTGGCGATCCCGGCCATCATCGGCGCCTTCTCGGACAGCCGCCCGCCCCGTGCGGGCACGATCCTGGTGATGATCGGCGGCGGGCTGATCGCGCTGGCGATCTGGCAGAAGCCCTCGGGCTATTCGCTGGGCGACATCCCCGACGCCTTTACCCGCGTGATCGGCCATTACCTGCGCTGAGGCGGTTGCATTCACGGCGGCGCCCCTGTATCGGGGCGCCTCACGTCCCGCGCGGCCGGCCCAAAGCGGCATGCCGAGTCGCGCGTTCACGGGATCTGGCTACAGGAGACCGAAATGCCCAAGATGAAGACCAAGTCGAGCGCGAAAAAGCGCTTCAAGGTGTCGGCAACCGGCAAGATCATCGCCGGTCAGGCCGGCAAGCGCCACGGCATGATCAAGCGGACCGCGAAGTTCATCCGCAACGCACGCGGCACCACCACCCTGTCCGAGGCCGATCGCAAGATCGTTCTCAAATACATGCCCTACGACCGCTGAGGAGGCGCCGAGATGTCACGCACCACCAGTGGACCCGTCACCCATCGCCGCCACAAGAAGGTTCTTGACGCGGCCAAGGGGCATTACGACCGCCGCCACCGCACCTTCAAGGTCGCCAAGCAGTCGGTCGACAAGGCGAATCAATACGCGACGCGCGACCGCCATGTGAAGAAGCGCAACTTCCGCGCGCTCTGGATCCAGCGCATCAACGCCGCCGTGCGCGTCTTCGATCCGGCGCTGACCTATTCGCGCTTCATCAACGGCCTGGCGCTGGCCGGGATCGAGGTGGACCGCAAGGTTCTCGCCGATCTCGCCGTGCACCAGCCCGAGACGTTCAACGTCATCGCCGACAAGGCCCGCGCGGCGCTGCCGCAGGGCTGATCCGGGCGATCCGCGATCAGGGGGCCGCACCGCAGGGTGCGGCCCTTTTGCATGGGGCGCGGTCATGCCGGAACGATCACGATTCCGGCGCGCCGGGCAGCCGCGACCACGGCATCGCGCGCAGGCCCGGCGCTGCCCAGCCCGGCACTTTCGGCAATGTCGAAGTCGGCGGCCTGCACACGGTTGCCGAAGAACAGATAGCAGCGCTCGGGGTCGCATCTGTTCGAGGTCCACACCAGGCCGTGCATGTCGGCAAACTGCCGGTGGATGGCCTCGGCCCAGCGGGCCGTCACGGTATAGTCGCGCGACGGGGTGGCGATCAGGCCGTCGGGTGTCAGCGACCAGCGCCGCAGGTCGGGCGCATGAAGCTGCACGATGGTCAGCGCGCGGCGGGTCCGCAACCGGGACGCGCGGCGGGCCTGAAGCATGGCGTCGGGAACCGAGGCGAACGGTCCGGGCAGGACATCGTGAAAGATGGTCTCGAACGCGGCCGCTGCGGGCGAGGTCGCGGCATAGAGCGAGGGCACCACCGCGCCCGCCCGGTCGGTGATCGGCGAGAAGCGCCCGTCCGCGCCGAGGCCGGGGTTGAACGCGGCCGGTTCCAGATCGGAGCGATGCACCCAGAACAGGGCGGCGCCTGCGGGCAGCGTTTCGCTGTTCGGAGGTGGCAGCCGGGCGGGCGGCACGGGCAGCGTCACCCGCGCACGCCGCCGGTCTGCCGCGCCGCCTCGACCACGTCGCCCGCCCGCGCCGGGTCGGCCAGCGCGTCTTGCGGGGCGCAGCCGAGGTAGCCATGGCCCGAGGCGAACCAGAATGCCGCAGGCCAGCCGTGACGCTGGTATTCGGGCAGGGCCGCAAGGATGCGCGCGATCTCGGGGCGCGGCTGGCCGTCGGCGAACTGGAACACCGGCAGGCGCAACGCGCGACCGGCCTTTACCGCGAAAACCTTTCCCTCGCGCACCCAGCGCGACGCGGTCTCGGCGGTATTTCGGCTGCTGCGGCCCGAAAGCGCATGGACTTCCTCGCTCGAAAGCGTCTCGACCTCTTCGAGATACTCGCGCCGCAGCCGCGCATTGTCCATCAGCACCGACGCCTCGATGTCCTTCATCTGCACCGGCCCCAGCGCATCGACCAGCGCCCGGATCGTGTCATCGAGTGCAGCTTCGCGCTTCTCGCCCAGAAGCCGGACGAAAGTCTGGATGGCCGCGAACATTTCGTCGTCATCGACGCGCAGCAGGCGGATGTTGCCGCTGTCCTGCGCCTCGATCCGCGCAAGGGTCTGGCGGTCGGTGCGCAGCGGTTCGAGCAGATGTGCACGGGCGGCGTTCATCGGGTGCCTCAGGTCATGAGTCCGGGGATATTGATATGACATCACCCCGATCATTTCAAGCGTGTGTATGGGGCAATCGGGCGAACTGCGTATTCCGTCACCCGCGAGGCGCAAGCCGAAGCAACCCCGACCGCTCGCTCAATACCCTCGGGTTGCTTCGGCTTGCGCCTCGCAATGACGGAATATGTCCTTCGCCCGCCTGCCCCACGCGCGCGCCGCCGCTTGCACCCCGGCCAGCCGCGCGCTAACCCGCCCTGGTGACAGGAAAGGCCCGCCATGGATGCGCTGAAAGCCAAGTATCTCGACCGCATCGCCAGCGCCGCCGACGAGGCCGCGCTTGAAGAGGTGCGGCTGGCCGCGCTGGGCAAGAAGGGCGAGATCAGCCTCAGGATGCGCGGGCTGGGCGGGATGGAACCCGAAGCCCGCGCCGCTACCGGGGCGGCGCTCAATGCCCTGCGCGACGAGATCGACTCGGCGCTGCGCGCCCGACGTGCGGCGCTGGGGGATGCGGCGCTGGACGCGCGGCTCGCCGACGAATGGCTCGACGTGACCCTGCCCGCGCGGCCGCGCCGACAGGGGACGATCCACCCGATTTCCCAGGTCCGGGATGAGGTCACCGCCATCTTCGCCGACATGGGCTTTGCCGTTGCCGAAGGGCCGGAGATCGAAAGCGACTGGTACAATTTCGACGCCCTGAACATCCCCGGCCACCACCCCGCGCGCGCCGAGATGGACACGTTCTACATGCACCGCGATCCGGGCGATCCCCGCCCGCCCGCCGTGCTGCGCACCCATACCTCGCCCGTGCAGATCCGCTCGATGGAGACGCAGGGCGCGCCGATCCGCATCATCTGTCCGGGCAGGGTTTACCGCGCCGATTACGACCAGACCCATACCCCCAACTTCCACCAGGTCGAGGGGCTGGCGCTGGATCGTTCGCTGACCATGGCGAACCTGAAATGGGTGCTCGAGGAATTCTTCTCGGCCTATTTCGGCACGAGGGTAAAGACGCGGTTCCGCGCCTCACATTTTCCGTTCACGGAGCCTTCGGCCGAGGTCGACATCCAGTGCAGCTTTGAAGGCGGCGCGGTGCATGTCGGCGAGGGTGACGGCTGGCTTGAGGTGCTGGGGTCCGGCATGGTGCATCCCAAGGTGCTGCGCGCGGGCGGGATCGACCCGCATGAATGGCAAGGCTTCGCCTTCGGCATGGGGATCGACCGGATCGCGATGCTGAAATACGGCATTCCCGACCTGCGGTCATTCTTCGACAGCGACCTGCGCTGGCTGCGCCATTACGGTTTCGCGGCGCTGGACATGCCCGCGCTGCACACCGGCGTGGCGCGGTGAGCGCGCTGCGCGCCCTGTGGCGCTTTGTCAACCGCCCGGTGATCGGGCCGTATCTGCTGGCGCTGCTGGTGGCGGCGGTGGGATACTGGCTGATCCTCGGCCGGTAGCCTGACCGGCCCCGCCGCCCGAACCGGCGCGGCGCAGGTGACCCGCGCCAAATGCGCCGCCGCCCCGTCACGGCAGGCAAGGCGCCCCTGTCGCCCGGTGTCGATTGGCGCGTTCGACGCGCGCATCAAGGTCGCGTATCAGCACAACCACCCCGTCACCGTGGACGCCGACGCGCCGGCGCGCGATGCGGGCACCGATGGCGGTGTCCGGCGCGGGGCAGAGGAGAGTGTGATGGAGTCAACCGATGGAATCGTGCCCGTCGGGGTGGATGATGTGTCGACCAGGGGCCGCGCGTCGCGGATGGACAGCCCGGAAGCTGATGATCTCGTCGAATCGCGGCGACGGCTGGGGCTGCGGCTGCGGCTGGCGCGGCACGCCAAGGGGCTGACCCTCAAGTCGCTGGCGCAGCAATGCGGCTGTTCGGAAAGCCTGCTGTCGAAGGTCGAGAACGGCCGCGCCCTGCCGTCGCTGCCGCTGGTGCACCGGCTGGTGCGGGTGCTGGAAACCAACATCAGTTGGCTGTTCGAGGAACGCGACCCCGATGCCTCGCCGGTGTCGCGCAAGGGGACGCGCCCGGTCGTCACGCTCGACCGCCGCCTCGGCGACGGCGCGGGCGTGTCGTTCGAGCGCATCGTCCCCTTCAACGGCGGCCATCTGCTGCAAAGCACGATCCACCACATCGACGTGGGCAGCCGCAGCGGCGACGCCATCGCGCATGAAGGTGAAGAAACCGGCTACATCCTGCGCGGCGCCATCGAACTGGTGCTCGACGGCACCGTTTACCGGCTGAACGAGGGCGATTCCTTCTGCTTCCCCTCGGACGTGCCGCATTCCTACCGCAACGTCGGCACCGAACGCGCCAGCATCCTGTGGACCTGCACCCCGCCGACGTTCTGACGGGGAGGGCCGTTCAGGGCCGATCCGCCGCGCCGGATCACCCCCGCCCGAAGGTCACGACGGCAGGTCTGCCGCCGTGCCCGGCCTGCGGCGGCGCGTCTGTCTGGTGACGAGGAGCGGCAGCATCACGGCGGCCAGACCGAAGACCAGCACGGCGACGAGCAGGCTGCCGATGATCCAGCGCCCCCAGCGCAACACCTCGATATCGGCGCCGAACCAGCCGCGATCACCGCCGAGCAGCACCCGCCCGCGTTGCCCATCGGCAGCGCCCAGCAGGATCGCGCGGCGCAGATCGGGGACGGCGGCGCTGTCGGCGCGCCAGACGACGACATGGTGGCTTTGGCCCGCAGCCATGTCTCCGAGATTCAGCGCCGTCAGGCCCGTCGATGTGGTGACGATCCCGACCACCGCGCCGTCAACCGTGGCCAGAAGCGCCCCCGGCACCGTCAGGGCGACATCGGCTGCCGGTTCGCGGCTGTCGATCTCGCCGCTGACGGTCTGCCGGAACGACCCCAGACCCAGCAGGGCGTCGAGTTCGGGTATCTCGCTCATCATCGCCTGCACCGCGACGACATTCATCAGCCGGGGCAGCACGATGTCCCTGACCTTCTGCAGCGGGTCTTCCGGCAGCATGAGGCGGATCGCCACGTCGTCCTCAAGGCGCTGCTGGAGCTTCGCGGCCATGAAGTCCGCGACGCGCGCGGGGTCCACGCCCATGTCGGGCGGCAGCGGAAAGTCCTGCACGACCAGTTGCGCCTGAAGGTCCGGCGCCGCGAGGCCGCGCGCGGTCCCCGACATGACCAGAAGCCCGAGACCCGCCGACAGGATCAGGCCTGATGCGACGACGGCTTGCCAGAAACGCATGTGGTCTCCATTCAGTTTGCGCGCATCACCGGGGCCTGCGCCGTGACGGCGGGGCAGGCGGCGATGCTCATTGGACTTCGGACGGTATCGGATTGACGGTAATGGCGGGCGCATCGAGCGTTGCCATCTGACGCTCGCACTCGGTCTGGCAATATGCGACGATTTCGCGGAACACCCGTGCGTAGGCGCCATGCGTCATCAGATGCTTGCGTGCCGCCAGCACGATCGGCCGCGACATTCCGGGGATCGTGTGGAGCCGCAGGCGGCTGCGGATCGTATGCGGCAGGTTCAGCGCGGTCGAGATCGGCAGATGCGCCGTTGCCAGCCCTTCGGCCACCAGCGACGCTGCGACGTTGAAGCTCGGCGCGCCGAAGCTGGCCGTCGCGGCGGGCAGGTTCATCCGGTACCACTCGTCCGAGGGCCGCCGGGTCGGCACCGCGTTGTCGATCTCGACATAGCGCAAGAGTTCCCGGCGGATCCTGCCCGGTTCTGCTCCGGGCGAGAGGGCGTAGGTCAGTTCCTCCTCCGACACACCGACCGGCACGGCCAGCGCGATCTGGTCGGTATAGAGATCGCGCACCGCGAAATTGCCCGCCTCGGGACCGAGCACCTCGGCCGACAGGACGGCAATGTTGATCTTGTGCATCCTGAGCTGTTCGAGAAGCGCGTAGGAGTTGAGATCGTAGATCACCTCGAACTTGGCGAAGTCGTTCTCGCGCATGGCGATCTTGGCCGCCGACATCACGAAGGTGCCGTGATGGGCCGGGGTGATGCCGAGCCGCAGCACCGATGCGCCCTGACGGAATCGCTGCTCGTGCTCGCGGAGGCTTTCCTGCATCCGCCGGATCAGGTCTTCGGCGTGTTTGAACCAGAATTCGCCGGCGGGGGTCAGCGTCACCGTGTTCGCCCGGTTGCGCTCGATCAACTGGGCGCCGAGTTGCTCTTCCAGCTTGGCAAGCTGCTGGCTGATCGAGGGCTGGCTCAGGCCGACACGCTGGCTGGCGCGCGTGATCGTCCCGGCAATGACCACGGCGTAGAAGATTTCGAGCTGGCGAAACTTGATGTCCACGCCATTCGCGCCGAACGCATGGACGCTGGTCTGGAAAATGGTCATTTGCACCCCGTCATTGCGCCGCCTGCACAGGCATCACTTTCACGGCCATTCATGCTATTCGCGTTTCTGCCGAACCCGGCTTGATAATCGTCAAGCGACACATCTTGGGGGGATCGTGCTGCATCTCAAGGACGAGCCGACACCGCTTGCCCCCGGCTCTGTTAATGCGCATTGAACCGTGCGCATTCAGGCCATTAACTTATCACAATGTTAGCGGCACTGAAACGGGGGTTCAATCCAAAAGAGGCCGGGGCAGGGCAATTTCGCGGGAATCGCCCGGTAGCCGCGCTCAGTCGTTACCGGCTCCGGGCGGCATCTGCAGATCGGGGCCGGGGTCACCGGCCAGAAAGGGCGGGGTCGGCAGCAGTTCGGGCAGGCGATGGGTCCGGCCGGCCTCCCGCAGCCCGGCGATCAGCGTGGCCATGGGTTCCAGCGCCCGGTTCTGGGACAGGAGAAGCACGACGATCCGCCGGGGCGGAACCTCGATCCGGTAGCGCCGGATACGGTCGCCGACCCCCGCCGCCCCGACGGTGGCGAGGGCCGGGGCGATGCAGACGCCGGTTCCGGCCCGCACCAGCGACAGCGCGGTGTCGAAGCTGCGGCATTGCGCGACCGGCCGGTGACCGGGCACAAGCCGGTCGTACCACTCCGAGACATGCCGGGCGTGGGTACTGCCGAACGCGAAATGGATCGACTGGCGCAGCATCCTGACCTTTGCCGCCGGAAGCTCGCGCTCGGGATCGACGACCCCGCCAAGATCGAGCGCCTCGGGAACGGCAAGGACATAGGGGTCCTCCATGATCTGAGAACGGCGGTGGAAAATTAGACCACGGTAGCGGCGGGATTGTCCGGCT
>JACFNP010000020.1 GCA_019454835.1 Rubellimicrobium sp. | reverse complement strand
CACATAAAGCGAACGGACTGGGTTGCTTCGTCGGCTTCGCCTCCTCGCAATGACGGACGATGCCGCCCGCCCGATTGCCCTGGAAGCAACCCCGACCTCTCGCACAACCCCCCTCGGGGGTTGCCTCACGGACTTCGCCTCCTCGCAGGTGACGATCGCGCCACGCCAAAACCAAGGTGGAGCAGCCCGCGCAACTGCGCTACTCAGGTGCTGACCCTTGCAGGAACGCACCATGGCCCGCTTCGACTCCTTCGTCCTTTTCGCCGAGATGCGGACCGGCTCGAACCTGCTTGAATCGAATCTCAACGCGCTGCCCGGCGTCGCCTGCATGGGCGAGGCCTTCAACCCGACCTTCATCGGCTATCCGGGCCGCGACGACCTGCTGGGCGTCACCATGGCCGAGCGCACCACCGATCCGGGGCGCCTGCTGGCGGCGATCCGGGGACAGGCGGGCGTGCTGGGGGGATTCCGCTTCTTTCACGACCACGACCCGCGCGTGCTGGACATCGTGCTGCCCGATCCGCGCTGCGCGAAGATCATCCTGACCCGCAACCCGCTGGACAGCTACATCAGCCGCCTCATCGCGGCGGCCACCGGCCAGTGGAAGCTGACCAACGCCCGCCATGCGAAAAGCGAGGTGGTGGAATTCGACGGCGCGGCCTTCGAGGCCCATCTCGAGGAAACCCAGACCTTCCAGATGCGCCTGCTGCGCGCGCTGCAGGTCACGGGGCAGACGGCGTTCTACCTTGATTACGAGGACATCCCCGATCTCGAGGTGATGAACGGGCTGGCGGCCTTTCTGGGCATCGAGGGCCGGCTGGAAACGCTTGACCGCAAGCTGAAGAAGCAGAACCCCGCGCCGCATGAGGAAAAGGTCGCCAATTTCGAGGCGATGGAGGCCAGCCTCGCCCGACTGGACCGCTTCAACCTGTCGCGCACCCCGAATTTCGAGCCGCGCCGTGGCCCGGCGATCCCGGCCGTCATGGCGGCGGCGAAAAGCCCGCTGCTCTGGCTGCCGGTGAAGGGCGCGCCCGAGGCGCAGGTCCGCGACTGGCTGACCGCACTCGACGGCGCCCCGCCGCAGGACGGTTTCACCCACAAGACCCTGCGCCAGTGGAAGAACCGCCATCCCGACGACCGGGGCGGCCACCGCAGCTTTGCGGTGATCCGTCACCCGCTGGCCCGCGCACACGAGGTGTTCTGCACCCGCATCCTTGCCACCGGAGCGGGGTCATTCGCCAACATCCGCGCCACGTTGCGCGCAAATTACGGCCTGCCGATCCCCGAGGCGGCGCCGCCCGCCGACTGGCCCGATGCCGACCACCGCGCCGCCTTCGCGGCCTTTCTGGGGTTCCTGAAGGCCAATCTTTCGGCGCAGACGGCGATCCGGGTCGATCCGGCCTGGGCGACCCAGACCGCGATCCTGCAGGGCATGGCGGCCTTCGCGCTGCCCGACCACATCATCCGCGAGGACGAGGCGCCCGCCGCCCTGCCCGCTCTGGCCGCATCGCTGGGCGCACCCGCCGCCGCCTGGCCCGCCCCGCCCGAGGACGCCGACCGCGCTCGCCTCGCGCGCATCGCCGACCGCGACATCGAGGCACTGGCCCGCGACGCCTATGCGCGCGACTACATGACCTTCGGCTTCGGCGCGCTGGCCTGAGCATTTCGCAGTCAAACGCAGGGTGATCGGGCGGTCGGCATGATCCGTCATTGCGAGGCGCCGCAGGCGACGAAGCAACCTCGATGTTGTGTGTGAACAGTCGGGGTTGCTTCGGCTTCGCCTCGCAATGACGGATCATGCCGTTCGCCGGATTGCCCGCAGTCAAACGGGAACGTCCGACGCCCGCGACAATGCGCACGAACACAAGGCCAGAGCGGGGCCGCCGGGTCCGTGGAAACGCGACCCGCTTTCGGCTTCAGCCGTCGGCATCCGGGGCCAGCCCGGCGGGGGCGCCGACCTGCGCCTCGGTGAGGATCGCGTGCAGCTTGGCCGGGTCGGCATTGGCGCGCAGCTTGGCGCAGACCGCAGGCTCGCGCAGGGTGCGCGAGACCAGCGCCAGCGCCTTGAGATGATCGACCCCGGCCCCCGGCGGCGCGATCAGGCAGAACACCAGATCGACCGGCTGCCGGTCCACCGCGTCGAAATCGAGCGGCTTTTCCAGCCGCACGAAGAAGCCGCGCACCGTGCCCGCGCCGGGCACCCGCGCATGTGGCAGCGCCACGCCGTTGCCCACGCCGGTCGGCCCCAGACCTTCGCGCGCCAGCAGGGCCTCGGCCGTCACGGCGGCATCGAGACCGCAGGACGCGGCGGCCATCTCGGCCAGTTCCTGGAACAGCCGCTTCTTGGAGCCTGCGGCGGACAGGACGCGCACCCCGTCCGCCGCGAGAATATCGCCGAGCCTCATGCGGACACCCGACGGTTGCCTGCGGGGTCAGTGGCGGTCCTGGGGGTCGATCCAGCCGATATTCCCGTCTTCGCGATGATAAACGACATTGATTGCGCCATTCTTTTCATTGCGGAACATGAGAACGGGGGCATTGGCCAGTTCCATCTGCATGACCGCGTCACCCACCGAGAGCGTGACGATCTGCGTCTCCATCTCGGCGATGATGGTGGGAGAAAGCGGGACATCCGCCTCCTCGTCCGATTCCTCTGTGGCGGCGACGATATACTGGGAGGCGGCCTGCACTTCAACCGGCTGTGAGCGCGGCTTGTAGTGGTCCTTCAGCCGCCGCTTGTAGCGGCGCAACTGCTTGTCCATCTTCTCGACCCCGGCATCGCAGGCGGCATAGATCTCGCTGGCGACGCCACGGGCCTGCGCGGTCAGGCCGCTCGACAGGTGCACGGTGATCTCGCAGACGAATTCATAGGCCGAGCGCGAGAAGATCACCGTCGCATCGGTCGGCCGGCCGGCATATTTGCCGGTCATCTCGTCGATGGCGCTCTTCACATGGGAAGTGAGCGCGTCGCCAATGTCGATCTGCTTGCCACTGATCTGATACCGCATTGTTCCTCCTGCGATTTTACCCGGACCTGTCCGATCCAGGCGTCGTGCCGATGGTATCCGGGGGGTGTGGACAGAACCACGTCTCCTGCCGGGAGCCGCAGAGTGCGGCGGCGGGCGGGGCCGGTTGCCCGGAACTGGAAACGCACCTGTCCATCCCCTTCATCTGGGCCGAGTGAGGCGGCTGCGTCAATGCACTTGCTTGGGGGCGGGGGGTGTCGGCGCCGCGTCGTCATCGCGGCCCGCCCCCTACCCCACGCGGAACGACTGGCCCAGGTAGACGCGGCGCACGTTTTCGTCGGCGACGACCTCGTCGGCGGTTCCCGACATCAGCACCTGGCCGTCGTGGAGGATATAGGCGCGCTCGACGATCCCCAGCGTCTCGCGCACGTTGTGGTCGGTGATGAGCACGCCGATGCCGCGATCCTTGAGATGGGCCACCAGCGTGCGGATTTCGCCCACGGCGATGGGATCGACCCCGGCGAAGGGTTCGTCGAGCAGCACATAGCGCGGCCCGGCGGCCAGACAGCGGGCGATCTCGGCCCGGCGGCGTTCGCCGCCCGACAGCGCCAGCCCGTTCACGCGGCGCAGATGGGTGATCGAGAAATCCGACAGGAGTTCCTCCAGCCGCTCGCGCCGCACCACGCGGTCGGGTTCGGCGATTTCCAGCACCGAAAGGATGTTGTCCTCGACCGAGAGGCCGCGAAAGATCGACATTTCCTGCGGCAGATAGCCCAGACCCAGCCGGGCGCGGCGATACATCGGCAGGCCGGACACGTCGCGCCCGTCGATGGTGACCACGCCGCCGTCGGCCTGCACCAGCCCGGCGATCGAATAGAAGCAGGTGGTCTTGCCCGAACCGTTCGGCCCCAGCAGCGCCACGACCTCGCCGCGACCAAGGCTCATGCTCACGTCGCGGATCACCGGGCGGCGGCGATAGCTCTTGCGCAGGTTGCGGATATGCAGCCCGCCCGCGCCTTCGGTCACGCCAAGGGCGGGCGCGGTCATCCGCCGCCACCGAAGACGGTGCGCACCCCGCCTTCCATCACCGCCGTGCCGTCGCGCAGGTTCACCCGCATGACCCGCGCCGACAGCGCATTCGCGCCCTGCGACAGCAGCACGTCGCCCGACAGCACCAGCGTGCCCGTGGTCAGGTCGTAGTCGGCGGCTTGCGCCTCGGCCTCTTCGGTCGCGGTGACGAAGGTTACGCCACCCGACAGCGCGAGGCGCGCGATCTCGCCGGTCGCGTCGGAGTAGCCAACCTCGACCCGCCCTGCCGCAATGCGCATGTCGCCCTGCGAGATGGTGACATTGCCGTCGAAGACCGCGCTGCGGGTGTTCTGGTCCACCGACAGCGCATCCGCCGTCACCTCGACGGGCGCGCCCGCATCGACCGACAGGCCGCCCAGCGCGATCTGCGCCTGCGCCGCCGCCAGATGCGGCATCAGGGCCAGCGCGGCGACGAGGGTGATGCGGGCGAGACTCGTCGAGCCAGAGCGGGTCGGGTTCCTGCGGATGGCCAGGACTCGCTCCGACTCATTATTTTTGCGCATTGTCGCGGGCGTCAAATGTGCCATTTGACTGCGAAATGCTTTGGTGGCTGAACTCACGGGCGCGCTCCTTCGGCTGGGGGCTGGTATAACAGGCGCACGCCGTCCTTGAAAACCAGATGTGCACCGCCGCCGGTCACCTCGAGCCCGCCCGCCTCGAAACTGCCGAAGGGTGCCCGCGCGGCCAGCGGTCCCAGCGTGTGCAGCGTGCCCTGCGCCAGATCGGCCTCGATCCCGGTGGCCTCGATCCGGTAGCCGGTGGTGGTCTCGACCCGCGCCAGCCCGGTCAGCGTCGCGCGGCGGGTCGCGCTGTCGAAGCCGCCTTCCTGCGCCGTCACGACAACCCCCTGCCGCGAGGGCGCGGCGATCTCGATGCGCAGCCCCTCGACCGTCAGCGCGCCGGGCGCATCGGGCTGCGCCCGCACCGCCCGCGCCGCCAGCGTCACCGCCGCGCCGTCGGGCGTGACGCCCGAAAAGCTGGGGGCGCCGATGCGCGGATCGCGGGCGATGTCCTCGATCACCACATAGGGGATGTCACCCTGGGGCACGGGCGCGCGGGCGAACAGGAACATCGTCGCCAGCAACCCCAGCGCCACCAGCGGCAGCAGGATCTTCAGCCAGCCCACGACCCGCGAATAGAGGTCGCCCCGCATGTCATGCCACGCCCGCGCGCAGGCAGTCGTGGATATGGATCAGCCCGACCAGCGCGCCGCCGTCGTCGGTGACGAAAAGGCAGGTGATCTTCAGCGCGTTCATCTGCGCCACCGCCTCCTCGGCCAGCGCGTCGGGGCCGATGGTGCGGGGGTGGCGGGTCATCACCTCGCCCGCGCGGCGCGCGAGCAGCCCGTCCATGTTGCGCCGCAGGTCGCCGTCGGTGATGACGCCGACCAGCGCATCGCCCTCGATGACCCCGGCGACACCGAACCCCTCGCGCGAGATGGCCAGCAGCACCTCGCCCATCGGCGCCTCGGGCGGCACCAGCGGCAGGCTGTCCCGACCGTGCATCAGGTCGCGCACATGCGACAGCCGCGCGCCAAGCCGGCCGCCGGGATGGAACAGCCGGAAATGCTCCGGCGTGAAATCACGCGCCTGCATCAGCGCGATGGCCAGCGCGTCGCCCAGCCCCAGCATCATCGTGGTGGATGTCGTGGGCACGATGCCGACCCCGCAGGCTTCGGGTACCGGCGGCAGCAGCAGCCGCACGTCGGCGGCGCGCATCAGCGTCGAGTCGGCCCGCCCCGCCACGGCGATCAGCGGGATCGAGAACCGGCGGCTGTAGGCGACCAGATCGGCCAGTTCCGGGGTCTCGCCGGAATTGGACAGCACCAGCACCACGTCGCCCCGGATCATCATGCCCAGATCGCCGTGGCTGGCCTCGGCGGGGTGGACGAAATGGGCGGGCGTGCCGGTTGACGCGAAGGTGGCGGCGATCTTGCGCGCGACATGGCCGGACTTGCCCATGCCGGACACGATCACCCGGCCCTGCGCGGCAAGGATCACCTCGACGGCGCGCGCAAAGTCGTCGCCGACGCGGTCGGCCAGCGCGGACAGCGCCGCCGCCTCTTCGCGCAGGACGCGGGCGCCGGTGGCGACATGGCGGGCGGGGGGGGCCGTGTCAGTGATGGAAGATCTCCTCGTCGTCCCAGCCCAGCAGGTCCAGCCGGGCGCGCATCGGCAGAAAGTCGAAACAGGCCTGCGCGATCCCGGCGCGCCCCTCGCGTTCGAGCAGGCTTTCCAGCGCCGCCTTCAGCCGGTGCAGGTGCAGCACGTCGCTGGCGGCATAGTCCAGTTGCTGCGCCGTCAGGTCCCCGGCGCCCCAGTCGCTTTGCTGTTGCTGCTTGGAGATGTCGATGCCGAGCAGTTCCCAGACGAGCTGCTTCAGCCCGTGTCGGTCGGTATAGGTCCGCACCAGTTTCGAGGCGATCTTGGTGCACCACACCGGCGCCGTCAGGGTGCCGAAGGCGTGATACAGCATGGCGATGTCGAAGCGCCCGTAGTGGAACAGCTTCAGCGTGGCCGGATCGGCCAGCAGGCGGCACAGGTTCGGTGCGGCGCGCTGGCCCGGCGCGATCTGGACCAGATGCACCTCGCCGTCACCCGCCGACAGTTGCACCAGACACAGCCGGTCGCGGCGCGGATCGAGGCCCATCGTCTCGCAATCCACGGCGACGACCGGACCAAGCGACAGCCCGTCGGGCAGGTCGCCGCGATGCAGGTGATTGGTCATGCCCGGCGCCGCCCCGGCGGCGTGATCGAGGCGGCATAGCAGGCGACCAGCCCGTCGAGGTCCGCCGTCTCGATGAGGCGCACCCGTGGCGTACCCAGCCGCCCCGAAGGATCGACCACCATCATGCCGCGCGTGATCCCCGGCGCCAGCGCGACATCGACCGAGGCCGTCACCACCCCCGTCACCACATCGGGCGCCACCACCGCCGCCGCCGCCAGCGGATCGACGAAGGCGAAGCTGTCGCCACGGCCAAAGCCTTCGGCGGTCTCGCGCGCGTGGCGGGCGAGGTCGTGGCAAAGCGTGGTGTAGGGCGTCGCGGGCAGGTCCGCGAACAGGGCCTCCATCCGGGCGCCGTCCATCGCATGGGCCAGGCAGGCCTCCCAGGGCGCGATCAGGATGTCGGCGCCGCAGGTGAACACGATCTGCGCGGCCTCGGGGTCGGCATAGACGTTGAACTCGGCGGCGGGCGTGGTGTTGCCGCGCCCGTAAAGCGTGCCGCCCATGATCGTCAACTGCCCGATGCCCGCGACGATGCCGGGGGCCAGCCGCAAGGCCAGCGCGAGGTTGGTGAAAGGCCCGATCATCAGCAGATCGACCTTGCGCCCCGCGTCCGCAGCCGCGCGCAACGTGTCGCGCAGGAACAAGGCCCCGTCATGGCCCGCCGCCTTGCGCGTCGTCGCGGGGCGCGCGGCGCGGCCCAGCCCGGCCTCGCCGTGGACATGGCGCGCGTCGATCACCGCGCCGTTCAGGGGCCGCGACGCGCCCGCATGGACCGACACGTCGACACCCGCCAGATCGAGCAGCGCCACCATGTTCGCCGTTGCGTCACCCAGCGTGACATTGCCGAACACCGTCGTCACCGCCACCGGCACCCGTCCCCCGGCGATCAGCATGAACAGCGCCTGCGCGTCGTCCACGCCGCCATCGGTATCAAGGATCAGCGGGTTCATCGTCACACCTCCACCGGGCGGGCCGTCTGGTCGCCCACGCCGAACACCCGCTTGTAGCGGGCGATTTCATCTGCCGGGCCGGTGGCTTTGGCCGGGTTGTCGGACAGCTTGACCGTCGGGCGGCCTTCGGCGGCGACCGCCTTGCAGACCAGCGAGAACGGCGCCAGCCGGTCGCCGGGCACCAGGCCGTTGAAGTCGTTGGTCAGCTTCGTGCCCCAGCCGAAGGACACCTTCACCCGGTCCGCGAATGTCCGGTGCAGCTCGATCATCCGGTCCACGTCCAGCCCGTCGGAAAAGATCACCAGCTTCTTCGCCGGATCCTCGCCATGGGCTTGCCACCAGGCGATGACGCGCTCGGCCTCGGCGACCGGGTCGCCCGAATCGATCCGTGCGCCGGTCCAGCGCGCCAGCCAGTCGGGGGCGCTGTCCAGAAACGAGCGGGTCGTGAACGTGTCGGGCAGGATGATGAGCAGGTTGCCGTCGTGTTCCTCCTGCCATTCGGCAAGGATGCGGTAGGGCGCCTGCCGCAGTTCGTCGTCATCGCGCGCCAGCGCCGCCTCGACCATCGGCAGTTCGTGCGCGTTGGTGCCGATGGCTTCCAGGTCGCGGTTCTTGGCGATCAGGCAGTTCGATGTGCCGACGAAACGATCCCCCAGCCCTTCGAGCATCGCCTGAACGCACCAGTCCTGCCACAGAAAGCCGTGCCGACGCCTCGTGCCGAAATCGGACAGGGTCAGGTCGGGCACCTCGCGCAGCCGTTCGACCTTTTCCCACAGCCGCGCCATGGCGCGGGCGTAAAGCACCTCGAGCTCGAACTTGCCCAGCTCGCGCAGCACCGCCCTGCCCCGCAGCTCCATGATGATCGCCAGCGCGGGGATTTCCCACATCATCACCTCGGGCCAGGCGCCTTCAAACGTCAGCTCGAACTGCCCGTCGCGGCGTTCAAGGTGATAGGGCGGCAGGCGCAGGGCCTCGAACCACTCCATGAATTCGGGGCTGAACATCTGCCGCTTGCCGTAGAAGGTGTTGCCGCGCAGCCAGGTGCTTTCGCCGCGGGTCAGCGACAGGGTGCGCACATGGTCGAGCTGTTCGCGCAGTTCGCCCTCGTCGATGATGTCGGCCAGCCGGACCTGCGGCGCCCGGTTGATGAGACTGAAGGTCACGCTTGTATCGGGATGCGTGCGGCGCACCGACTGGCACATCAACAGCTTGTAGAAATCGGTATCCAGCAGCGAACGGATGATCGGGTCGATCTTCCACTTGTGGTTCCAGACACGGGTGGCGATCTCGACCATGGCGGCCCTCCTCAGACGATGGTGACGCCCGCCGCGCGCATCGCGGCCATCATCGCGGCAAGCGAGCCGTCAAGGTCGATGGCGCGGCTCAGGTCGCTGCGCACGGTGACGCGGTAGCCCAGCCGTGCCGCATCCAACGCCGAATAGGCCACGCAGTAATCGGTGGCGAGACCCGCCAGCGTGATCCGGTCCACGCCGCGCGCGCGCAGGAAACCGTCAAGGCCGGTGACGGTCGCGTGGTCGTTTTCAAAGAACGCCGAATAGCTGTCGATGGCCGGGTTCATCCCCTTGCGGATGATGAGCGCCGCCGGATCGCTGCGCAGGTCGGGCCGAAAGGCCGCGCCCTCGGTGCCCTGCACGCAATGGTCGGGCCACAGGGTCTGCGGCCCGTAGGGCATCTGCACGGTCGAAAACGCCGCCGCGCCGGGATGGGACGAGGCGAAGGACGAATGACCCGCCGGGTGCCAGTCCTGGGTCAGCACCACGGTGGCGAAATCCGCCATCAGCGCGTTGATGTCGGGGATGATCTCGTCCCCGCCCGCCACGGCGAGCAGGCCGCCGGGGCAGAAGTCGTTCTGCAGGTCGATGCCGATGAAGGCATGGCTTGCGGGTTGCATGGCGCCCCCTTCAGATGTCGAGATGCGCCACGTTCAGCGCGTTCTGCTGGATGAATTCGCGCCGGGGTTCGACCACGTCGCCCATCAGCTTCGTGAACAAGTCGTCGGCCTCGGTCGCGTCGGTGACGCGCACCTGCAACAGCGTGCGCGCCTCGGGATCGAGCGTCGTCTCCCAGAGCTGTTCGGGGTTCATCTCGCCCAGGCCCTTGTAGCGCTGGAGCGTCAGGCCGCGTTCGCCTTCGGCCAGGATCGCCGCCAGCAGGTCGAGCGGGCCGTTGATCGGCTGGGCGCGGTCCCTGCGCACCAGCGTTGCCGGGGCGGCGTAGATTTCCTGCAGGTCGGCGGTGAAGGCCCCGGCACGGCGGGCCTCGGGCGAATGCAGCATCGGGCCGTCAAGGGTGCGCATTTCCTCGACCCCGCGCAGGGTCCGCGACAGGCGGATGCCGCCGTCCTGCGTGATGCGCCCGGTCCAGCCCTTTTCGTATTCGACCGCGATCTGGTCCAGCCGCCCGGCCACCTGCACTGCCACCCCGGCCAGATCGGCGGCGGCAGCGCCTTGCGCGAAGGCGCCCGCAATCGTCGCCTGCTCAAGGATATGGCGCGGATATTGCGTCGGAAAGGCATCGAACAGGCGGCGCAGGCTGCGTGCCTCTTCCACCACGCGGATCAGGTCGGCCCCGGCGATTTCCGCCCCCGACCCCAGCCGCAGAACCGCCCCTTCGACCCCCTGTTCGATCAGATAGTCGTCCAGCGCCGCCTGATCCTTCAGGTAAACCTCGGACTTGCCGCGCGCCACCTTGTAGAGCGGCGGCTGGGCGATGAACAAATGCCCGCGCTCGATCAGTTCGGGCATCTGCCGGAAGAAGAAGGTCAGCAGCAGGGTGCGGATATGCGCGCCGTCCACGTCGGCGTCGGTCATGATGACGACCTTGTGGTAGCGCAGCTTCGAGATGTCGAATTCGTCGCGCCCGATCCCGGTGCCGAGCGCCATCACCAGATTGCCGATCTCGGCGCTGGACAGCATCCGGTCGAACCGCGCGCGTTCCACGTTCAGGATCTTGCCGCGCAAGGGCAGGATCGCCTGCGTGCGCCGGTCGCGCCCGGTCTGGGCCGACCCACCGGCGGAATCGCCCTCGACGATGAACACTTCGGTCTTGGACGGGTCGCGTTCCGAACAGTCCTTCAGCTTGCCCGCCATGAAGTTCACGTCCATGGCCGACTTGCGCCGCGTCAGGTCGCGCGCCTTGCGGGCGGCCTCGCGGGCCAGCGCGGCCTCGACGATCTTGCCGACGACCACCTTGGCGGGGCCGGGGTTTTCCTCGAACCATTCGGCCAGCTTTTCACCCACCAGCGATTCCACCGCCGGGCGGACCTCGGAGGAGACCAGCTTGTCCTTGGTCTGGCTCGAGAATTTCGGGTCGGGCACCTTCACCGAGAGCACGCAGGTCAGCCCCTCGCGCGCGTCGTCGCCGGTCAGGTCGACCTTTTCCTTTTTCGTGATCCCGCTTTCCTGCGCATAGCGCGTCAGCGTGCGGGTCAGCGCGGCGCGGAAGGCCGCCAGATGGGTGCCGCCGTCGCGCTGGGGAATGTTGTTGGTGAAGGGCAGCACGTTCTCGTGGTAGCTGTCGTTCCACCACATCGCCACCTCGACCACGATGCCCGCGCGTTCGCCGGTGATGTAGATCGGATCGGGGATCAGCGCGGTTTTCGAGCGGTCGAGATATTTCACGAATTCGCGCACGCCGCCGTCATAATGCAGCTCGGCCCGGCGCGGTTCCGCACCGCGCTGGTCCTCGAGCACGATGCGCACGCCGGAATTGAGGAAGGCCAGCTCGCGCAGGCGCTTTTCCAGCACGTCGAACTGATAGTCGAGGTCCGAGAAGATACCCTCGGGGTGGTTGGTCTTGGCCGAGGCAAGAAAGCGCACCTCGGTGCCGCTTTCGCCGGGGGCCTCGCGCAGCTCGCGGATATGTTCGACCGTCTCGCCGGTCTCGAAGCGGGCGAAGAATTCCCGCTCGCGGCGCCAGATGCGCAGCTCCAGCCAGTCGGACAGCGCGTTGACGACCGAGACGCCGACGCCGTGCAGCCCGCCCGACACCTTGTAGGCATGGTCGTTGGCCGACAGGTTGTCGAACTTCCCGCCCGCGTGAAGCTGGGTCATGATGACCTCGGCGGCCGAGACGCCTTCCTCGGCGTGGATGCCGACCGGGATGCCGCGCCCGTTGTCGCGCACCGAGACCGAGGAATCCGCGTGGATCGTCACGCTCACCTCGGTGGCGAAACCGCCCAGCACCTCGTCGATGCCGTTGTCGACGACCTCGTAGACCATGTGATGCAGGCCGGTGCCGTCGTCGGTGTCGCCGATATACATGCCCGGCCGCTTGCGCACCGCTTCCAGGCCCCTGAGAACCTTGATGGATTCGGCGCCATAGGCTTCGGCTGCGGCCTGTGCTGCGGACATGCTTTGTTTCCTGTCGTCAAAACTGCCCGTTCATACCGGGGCCGGGGGGGGATGTCACGGGCAGGGCCAGGGTTTCGCGGGATTTTCCGTTTCAAAGAAAGGGAATCGCCGCCGCCACAAGGACAAGCAGCGCCCCCGCACCGACATTCAGCCGCCGCATCGCCGCCGGGCTGGACAGCAGGCGGCGCGCGCGGTCCAGAAACAGCGCCAGCGCCAGATTGCCCGCCATCGGGATCAGCGCCGAGGTCAGGCCGATGACGAGGATATCCACCCGCCCCAGCGCCTCGAGCCGGAAGAACCCCGGCAGCGCGCCCATGTAGAACAGCACCGCCTTGGGATTGCCGATCACCGCCGCCAGTCCGACGGTGAACCCGGCCAGCGCGCCGGGCCGCGCCAGCCGACTGTCGGCGCCGGGCAGCTTGCCGGGCTTCAGCAGCAGGACCACCCCCATGACCAGAAAGATCGCGGCGGCCACCCAGCGCAGCACGTCGAGAAAGCCGCCATAGACGCCCACCACCCAGCCAAGGCCGAGCACCGCCATCATCGGCCAGACCAGATCGCCCAGCGCAACGCCCACGGCCAGCGGCCAGGACGCGGCGAACCCGCCCGCCATCGACCGCGCGATGAGCGCCACCCAGACCGGCCCCGGCACGGCCCAGAGACCGACCATCGCCAGCGCGTAAAGGGCGATCTCGCCGAAGGTGATGCTCATGCCCGGCCCACGATTTCTGTCACGACGGATTCCCCTGCCGTTTCGGCGACCGCAAGGCGCTGCGCCCGCAGGCGCAGGCCCGCAAACAGCGCGTCATCGGTGCCGGTCATGAATGCCTGCGCCCCCGTGGCGCAGATTTCGTCATAAAGCGCCACCCGCCGCCCTTCGTCCAGATGGGCCGCCACCTCGTCGAGCAGCAGCACCGGCAGGGTGCCCGAGGCGTCAGCGATGGCGCGGGCATTGGCGAGGATCAGCGAGATGAGCAGCGCCTTCTGTTCCCCGGTCGAACAGGCACCGGCGGGCATGGCCTTTTCGGCCCAGACCGCCGACAGATCGACCCGGTGCGGGCCGATCAGGGTGCGCCCGGCGGCCATGTCGCGGCGGCGGCCCTCGGCCAGCGCTGCCGCATGTGCGGCGGCGCCCTCGGGCGGGGCGCCCTCGGGCCAGGCCAGTTCCAGATCGGCAGCCGGAAAGGACGAGGCCGTCCCGGCCTGCGCCGCCATCAGCGCCGAAATCGCGGCGCGGCGGTTGGCGGTGATATGCTGCGCCGCCGCCGCCATGCGCGATTCGAGCGCCGCATACCAATGCGCATCGCGCACCATGTCGCGCAGCAGGCGGTTCCGTTCGCGCATCGCGCGGTCATGGTCGAGCACGACCTCGGCGTGATCGGGAAACAGGCTCATGGTGGCGCGGTCCAGAAACCGGCGGCGGCCCTCGGCGCCCTCGATCCAGAGCCGGTCCATGGCGGGCACCAGCCACAGCACCGCGGCGATCCGCGCGAGCGCCACCTGCGGTGCGGCCTTGCCGTCGATGCGGACCTCGCGCCCCTGCCCCGCAGCCGCGCCGGTCTCGATCTCGTGGCCGAAGAAATCGGCGGCGATCTTCCAGCCGCCGTCACCGCCCTTGCGTGCCAGATCGCCCGCAACCGCGCCACGCAGACCGCGCCCCGGCGACAGCAGCGAGACCGCCTCGAGAAGGTTGGTCTTTCCGGCCCCGTTCGCGCCGCTCAGCGCCACGGGCCGCCCGTCAAGCGGCAGGCGCAGTGCCCGCCACGAACGGAACTGCGCCACGACGAGATGCGTGATCGCCATGATCCATGCGCCGCGCGGGCGCCTAGACCCGCATCGGCATCACGACATAGATCGCGCTCTGGTCGTTGCCCTCGCGCACCAGCGTCGGATCGGCGGGGGTGTTGAACAGGAACACCGCATTCTCGCGGTCGATCTGGCTGGCGATCTCGAACAGGTATTTGGCGTTGAAGCCGATCTCGAGATGCTCGTCGCCATAGGCCACGGCCAGTTCCTCCTCGGCGGCACCCGCGTCGGGGGCGTTCACCGACAGGACCAGCCGGTCCTCGTCGAGCACCAGCTTCACGGCACGCGCGCGTTCCGACGACACCGTGGCGACGCGGTCCACCGCGCGGGCGAAATCGGCGGCATCGACCTCGAGCTTCTTCGTGTTTCCCGAGGGAATCACGCGGGTATAATCGGGGAAGGTGCCGTCGATCACCTTCGATGTCAGCGTGATGTTGGCGGTGGCAAAGCGCAGCTTGGTCTCGCTGACCGAGACGGCGATATCGGCGTCCTCGTCCTCGAGCAGCTTGCGCAGCTCGCCCACGGTCTTGCGCGGCACGATGACGCCGGGCATCCCCTGGGCGCCCGCAGGCAGGGCCATGTCGACCCGCGCCAGCCGGTGCCCGTCGGTCGCCACGCAGCGCAGCACCTGGCCGTCGTCGCCGGGGGTGACGTGCATGTAGATGCCGTTCAGGTAATAGCGCGTCTCCTCGGTCGAGATCGCGAAGCGCGCCTTCTCGAACAGGCGGCGCAGGTCGCCCGCCCTTGCGGTGAAATTCGTCGTGTATTCGGGCGAGGCCATGAGCGGGAAATCCTCGCGCGGCAGCGTGGCCAGCGTGAAGTTCGACCGCCCGGCGGAAATGGTCAGTCGGTCCTCGCCCGCCTGCGCGGCAAGCTGGACCAGCGCGCCGTCGGGCAGCTTGCGCACGATTTCGTTGATCAGCACCGCAGGCACCGTGGTCGCGCCCGCGCGCTCGACCATGGCGGGCGCGCTGTCGATCACCTCGATATCAAGATCGGTGGCGCGCAGGCGCACGGCATCGCCCTCGGCCTCGATGAGGATGTTGGCGAGAATGGGGATCGTGTTGCGCCGCTCGACCACCGACTGCGCCTGGGCCACGGCCTTGAGAAGCGCGCCACGTTCGATACTGAATTTCATCGCTCACTCCCTGGTGTGCCGGCCCCCCTGCGGGAAGCGCAGCCTAGAGGATTTCTGCGGGCGCTCAAGGGGAACCTTGCCGGTCGGGGCATCTGCCGGACGGGGCAAAAGCGCGGGCGGCCCGTCCTCTGTCCGGCAATATCCCTGCGCAGCCGCGCCGGGGGCAGGCCCCCTCAGCCCTCGATCGCGCGGCGCAGCAGTTCGAGGTCGTCGGCCACCTGCCCGTCGCTGACCATCAGATCCTCGATCCGGCGCACGCCGTGCATGATCGTGGTATGGTCGCGCCCGCCGAAGCGGCGCCCGATTTCGGGCAGCGAGCGGTTGGTGAGCGTCTTGGCAAGATACATGGCGATCTGGCGCGGCCGCGCATAGGAACGCAGCCGCTTCGGCCCGATCAGATCCGAAAGGCGGATGTTGAAATGTTCCGACACGCGGCGCTGGATTTCCTCGATGGACACCTTGCGATCCTGACTGCGCAGCATGTCGGCAAGGCAGTCCTGCGTCAGCTCCAGCGTGATCTCGCGGCGCACGAGGCTGGCGAAGGCGAACAGCCGCGTCAGCGCCCCTTCCAGCACCCGCACGTTGGTCGAGATGCGATGCGCGAGAAATTCGAGCACCCCCGGCGCGATCACCGTTTCGGGGTAGTGCACGGCATAGCTTTCGGCCTTGGCCTGCAGCACCCCGAGGCGCAATTCGTAGTCGGTCGGGTGCACGTCGACCACCAGCCCCGACTGCAGCCGCGAGCGGATGCGTTCCTCGAGATCGCGAATCTCGCTCGGCGCGCGGTCGGCGGTCAGGATGATCTGGCGCCCGGCATCGACCAGCGCGTTGAACGTGTGGAAGAATTCCTCCTGCGTGGAATCCTTGCCCGCGATGAACTGCACGTCATCGACCATGAGCACATCGACCGCGCGGAAGATCTGCTTGAAATCCATCATCCGCCGCTCGCGGATCGCGGTGACGAAGCGATACATGAACTGTTCCGCCGACAGATACAGCACCCGCAACTGCGGCTGGCGGGCGCGCAATTCATGGGCGATGGCCTGCATCAGGTGGGTCTTGCCCAGCCCCACGCCGCCGTAGAGGAACAGCGGGTTGAAGGCGACCTCGCCGCCCTCGGCCACCCGGCGCGCGGCGGCATGGGCCAGCTCGTTGGGCTTGCCGACGACGAAGGTTTCAAAGGTGAAGCGCGGGTCGAGGCGGGTGTCCTCGTCGATCCAGGTCGGCCCGGCTTGTGCCGTGGTGCTGCCTGCGACCGCACCGGCAGCGCCCGCCGGCGCCGCTGCGGCCCCGGAATCGACCACGAAGCCGATGCGCTGCACCGGACAGCCCGCCCGCGTCATGTGGTGGATGATCTGGTCGCCGAAGTTCTGGCTGACATAGGTGCCGATGAAATGCGTGGGCGCCCCGAGCATGAGGACCGGCCCCTCGACCGCCCGAAAGCTCAGCGGTGCGATCCAGTAGCGCCAGTTGTTCGCCCCGATGGCCCCGCGCAATGCGTCGCTGACCGTGCCCCACGCTTCGCTTGTCATGTTCCCCCCGACCCCCGGCCCCGCCGGTTCCGGCCGGGGCAGCGCTGCCCGACCGGGCATGTTCAACCGACGGTCCCGGCAGACACGCAGCCGGGTGCCGACAGGAACGGCTCCGGCCATGGCCGGAACATCGCCTTTCGTTCGCCCGGTCAGACGGCATCCCCGCAGACCCTGAACCCGCCGCAGGACGCCAGCGGGCAGGCCGACCCGTCCGCTCGCGCCCCTCCCCCAAGAGGGGTGTCGGGATTGCGCCCGACGAGTCACGGATGGAATCGGCACCCTGAAGCTAGCAAGTCCGCCCGCCGGGCTTCAACCGCCAAGGCGACGCAGCACCGGTCATCGGCCCCGCGAATCCCGGCTGCCCGCGCAATCCGGCACCCTTGCGCGACCACTTGTGGCGCTCGTGCCAGAGGCCGCCCGGCCATTCGCCCCGGCGCGGCGCACGAGCCTTGACACGACCCCGTGAGGTTCAGGCCGGATTCGTTCCTCACTGCAACGCAAGGCGCGGGCCTGCCCAAAATAAAAAAGGGCGCGCCCGGTCCGGGCGCGCCCCTCAATCTGCCGGTTGGCGGTCGTTCAGGCCGCCACCGCCCCCATCGCCTTCACGCGCGCCGAAAGGCGCGACATCTTGCGGGCGGCGGTGTTCTTGTGGAACAGGCCACGGGTCACGCCGCGCATCAGTTCGGGCTGGGCATCGCGCAGCGCGTCGCGGGCACGGTCCTGATCGCCCGAGGCGATCGCTTCCTCGACGCGGCGCAGATAGGTGCGGATGCGCGACTTGCGCATCTTGTTGATGTCCTGGCGCTTGGCCGACTGGCGGGCGCGCTTGGCGGATTGAAGGGAATTGGCCATCGGTGTCCTCGGGTCCTGAAATCCTGTCGATGCACGTCAGACCCGCCGCCGGATAAATCCGGTCGCAATGATCGCCAAAGCGGGCCCACACGCATGTCGGGGCGGCCTATAGACGACGGGCGCGGAAAAGCAAAGCTGAAAAAAGCGTCACATCGTGCAGAGCGACGAACGGCCTATCTCGTCATTGCGAGGAGCCGCAGGCGACGCGGCAACCCCGATGTCGTGCGCGAGCGGTCGAGGTTGCTTCGCCTTTCGGCTCGCAATGACGAGAACTGCCGTCATTGCGAGGAGGCGCAGCCGACGAAGCAACCCCGATGTTGTATGTGAGCGGTCGAGGTTGCTTCGCCTTTCGGCTCGCAATGACGAGAACTGCCGTCATTGCGAGGAGCCGCAGGCGACGCGGCAATCCACGGGCGGGACGCTGCGCCCTTCATCACCTCTGGCAGACCGGGCAGAACCAGGTCGAGCGGCCCGACTGCACCCGCCTTTCGATGGTGCCGGGGCAATCCGGGCTCGGACAGGGTTGCCCGGCGCGGTCGTAGACGCGGAAGGCGTGCTGGAAATAGCCCAGCTCGCCGTTGGCGCCGCGATAGTCGCGCAAGGTGGACCCGCCCGCCCCCAGCGCCGCGCGCAACGTGTCATGGATCGCGGCGACGAGGGCCGCGATCTCGTCCGCGTCCAGCGACCCCGCCGCGCGTTCGGGGTGGACATGCGCGCGGTGCAGCGCCTCGCAGACATAGATGTTGCCGAGGCCCGCGACGATGCGCTGATCCAGCAGCGCGGACTTCATCGGCACGCGCCGCCCGGCCAGCCGCGCGGCCAGATAACCGGCGTTGAAGTGATTCCCCAGCGGCTCCGGCCCCAGATTCGCCAGCAGCGGATGCGCCGCGACGCCCGCCGTCGGCACGAGGTCCATCATCCCGAACCGGCGCGCATCGTGAAAGGTGACGCGGGCGCCGCCCTCCAGATCAAGCACGACGTGATCGTGTTTTCCGGGGGCGGCGCGCGGGCCGTCGACGCCGGAAACCAGCAGCCGCCCCGACATCCCCATATGCATGAGCAGCGTCTCGTCGGTGGACAGCCCGGCGAGGATGTATTTCGAGCGCCGCCCCAGCCGCGCCACCCGCGCGCCGGTCAGCCGCGCCGCCATGTCCGGCGGCAGCGCAAAGCGCAGGTCCGGGCGGCGGATGTCGGCTGCGACGATGCGACGCCCCTCCATCACCGGGACGAGGCCCAGACGGATGGTTTCGACCTCGGGCATCTCGGGCATGGTCCTTCCTTCCCCTGCGCTGTGCATGTAAGGCGGAGAGCGGACGGAAGGAAGCACGCCATGACCGGACCCACCACCCATTTCGGCTTTCAGACCGTGCCCGAAGAGGAAAAGGCCGCCCGCGTGCGCGGGGTCTTCACCTCGGTCGCCTCGCGCTACGACCTGATGAACGACGTGATGAGCGCGGGCATTCACCGGCTGTGGAAGGACGCGATGATGGACTGGCTCGCGCCGCGACCGGGGCAGCATCTGCTCGATGTCGCAGGCGGGACCGGCGACATCGCGTTCCGCTTTCTCGCGCGCGCGCCGGGGGCAAAGGCGACGGTGCTCGATCTCACGCAATCCATGCTGGACGAAGGCCGCCGCCGCGCCGAGGCCGAGCGGATGGCCGACCGCCTGGACTGGGTGGCGGGCGACGCGATGGCGCTGCCCTTCGCGGATGCGAGCTTCGATGTCTACACGATCAGCTTCGGCATCCGCAACGTGACCCGCCCCGAGGCGGCGCTGGCCGAGGCGTTCCGGGTGCTGCGCCCCGGCGGGCGGCTCATGGTGCTCGAATTCAGCCGCGTGCCGGTGGCGGGGCTGCGGCGGCTCTATGATCTCTATTCCTTCCACGTCATCCCCCGCATGGGCGCGGCCATCGCCGGGGACCGCGACTCGTATCAGTATCTGGTCGAATCGATCCGCCGATTCCCCGATCAGGAGACATTCCTTGCCATGATCCGCGATGCCGGATTCGCCAACGCGCGCTATCGCAACCTGACCATGGGGGTCGCGGCGCTGCATTCGGGGTGGAAGCTATAAGGGGCCCGCACAACATCCTGCGGCTGATCCGTACCGGCGCGACCTTTGAACGCACCGGGGCGATGCGGGTGGTGCTGGACGCGCTTGAAGTGCCGCCGCTTCTGCGCGGGGTCATGCGCGGGCTGGCCTGGCCGTTCGGCTGGCTGGGCTATCGCGGCGATCCGGCGCTGCCGCCGGTGACGCGGGCGCTGACCGCGCTGGGGCCTGCCTATGTGAAATTCGGGCAGATCCTGTCGACCCGGCCCGATGTCGTCGGCCCCGATCTGGCGGCGCAACTGCAGGTGCTGCAGGACCGGCTGCCGCCGTTTTCGCAAGAGGACGCGCGGGCCGAGGTGGCGCGGGAACTGGGTGCCGGGGTCGACGCGATCTTCAGCAGCTTTTCCGACCCGGTGGCGGCGGCGTCCATCGCGCAGGTGCATCGCGCGACCTTGCGCGAGACCGGGCAGGACGTGGCGGTGAAGATCCTGCGCCCCGGCATCGAGCGCGCCTTTCGCCGCGACATCGACGCCTTCTACTTTGCCGCCGGGATGATCGAATTCCTTGCGCCGTTCTCGCGCAGGCTGCGGCCGCGCGACGTGGTGGCGCATTTCGATTCGGTCGTGGCCGCCGAACTGGACCTGCGGCTCGAGGCTGCCTCGGCGGCGGAATTCGCGGCCAGCACGCGCGACGATCCGGGCTTTCGGGTGCCGTCGGTGGTCTGGGAATTCTCGGCCCGGCGGGTGATGACGCTGGGCTGGGCCGAGGGGGTGAATGCGGGCGATCTGGCGGCCATCGACGCGGCGGGTTTCGACCGCACCGCGCTGGCCGAACGCATCCTGCAAAGTTTCCTGCGCCATGCCTTGCGCGACGGTTTCTTTCACGGCGACATGCACCAGGGCAACCTGAAGATCGCCCCCGACGGCGCGATCATCGCCTATGACTTCGGCATCATGGGCCGGATCGACGCCTATACGCGGCGCGCCTATGCGGAAATCCTCATCGGGTTCATCCGCCGCGACTATCGCCGCGTGGCCGAGGTGCATTTCGAGGCGGGCTATGTGCCCGCCGACCGCAGCATCGAGGATTTCGCCATGGCGCTGCGCGCGGTGGGCGAGCCGATCTTCGACATGGACGCCAGCCGCATCTCGATGGGGCGGCTGCTGGCGCATCTGTTCGAGGTGACGGAGCAGTTCGGGATGCAGACCCGCACCGAGCTGATCCTGCTGCAACGCACGATGGTGGTGGTCGAGGGCGTGGCGCGCAGTCTGGACCCGCATATGAACATCTGGAGCGCCGCGCGCCCGGTGGTCGAATCCTATGTGACCGAGGCGATCGGCCCGCGCGCCGCGCTGGCCGACCTGCGGCGCGTGGCACAGGTCCTGCTGCGCTTTGGCCCGCTGCTGCCCGATCTGGCCGAGACCGCGCTGATCCGCGCCCGCAACCCCGCGCCGCCACCACCGGCCCGGCGGGTGCTGCCCGCCGCGCTCTGGGCGGCCGGCGGCGCGGCGCTGGCGCTGCTGGCGGTCTGGATCGGGGCGAGGCTGTAGCGGGCGGCGCCGGGGTCGCGGCACCCGGCACGGGGCCGGGGTCCCGGCGGGCGCCCCGCCCCGCTGCGGGTAAGTTCCGACGACGGCCACGGCACCGCTGCGGCCCCTGCCCCGGCATGATCCCCGCCCCTGCCCGGCGCTTGAGCATTTCGCCGCCGGGGCGGCACATCCGGCCCCCGCAACAATCCAACAGCGCGACAGGCCAGGCAGACCCGCCGATCCCGATTGAATGTGCCAGGGCAATCGGGCGAATTGCGGCTGCGCGGGTCGGCACCGCACCGCCGCCCGAAAAGCCCGTCACCCGCGAGGCGAAGCCGAAGCAACCCCGACCTCTCGCGCTATGCCCTCGGGGTTGCTTCGTCGGCTGCGCCGCCTCGCAATGACGGAATATGTGGTGCGCCCGATTGCCCTGTTGAATGTGCCCCGCCCGGACGGCGGCGCCGTATATCGCCACACCGCGTGTCGCCGCACCCTGTATCGAAGGGCAATCGGGCGAACTGCGGCTGCGCGGGATGACCCGGCGCCGCCGCCCGAAAAGCCCGTCATTGCGAGGCGCAGCCGAAGCAACCCCGACCGCTCACCCACAACATCGGGGTTGCTTCGTCGGCTGCGCCTCCTCGCAATGACGGAATATGCGGTGCGCCCGATTGACCTGCCGTCACCCGGCACGCCCCACCATCACCCGGCACGCAGCGCCGTCACGTCGGCGGCATCGACCTCGACCCCGCCGGGCAGCACGAGGCGCGGTCCGGCGGGACCGGCGCGCAGTTCCGTGACCCGTGCATAGATCTGGGCGGGTTCGGTGGTGACGCTGTCCTCGCCCGAGGCGGTCTCGATCACGAGATGGTAGATCCCCGCAGGCAGCGGGGCGCCGTCGGCGGTCACGCCCGCCCAGTCGACCGGCCCGCCCGCCATCGGCAGCGCGAGGCGCTGGATTTCCGTGCCGGTGGCGTCGCTGACCACGAGCACCCGCGACCCGGCCCCCGGTGGCGGTTCGGGAAGGGCGATCTCGACCGGGGTGCCGTCAAGACGGACCGGCGCCGCGACGCGCACCTCCTGTCCGATCCAGCCACCCATCTGCGCGATATTGCCAGTGTCCGCCCTTTGCGCGAGGCCGCGCAGGAGTTCGTTGGTCAGCACCTGCTGCTCGACGCTGGAGAAGGTCGCAAGCTGGACCGCGTAATCCGAGGCCTCGACCGGCTTGAGCGGGTCCTGATTGCGGATCTGGGTGGTCAGCATCCGCAGGAAGGTTTCAAAATCCGAACTGATCGTGCGCGACGTGGTCCCCGAGGTGAACGGCGTCGTGCTGGCCGAGGCGATGGCGGCGGGCTGCATGGCTGCTCCTGTTGCGGGTCGCGTTTGCACGGATTCGGCGAACCCGCTCTGACCCTTGGTTTTCCGCATTGTCGCGGGCGTCAAATGTTACCATTTGACTGCGAAATGCTCCTGTTGCGGGTCGCGTTTTCATGGATTCCACGAACTCGCTCTGACCCTTGGTTTTTCGCATTGTCGCGGGCGCCGAATGTTACCATTTGACTGCGAACTGCTCCTACAGGCGAAGGTCGAGCGTTGCCCCGGCCCTGACGCGCCGGGGTTGCGGATCACCGGGCGGCGGATCGCCCGGCACCGGCGTCGCGGGCGGCGGGTGCGCATCGTCGCCCCCATGCTGTCCGGCCCCGCCGTCGGCCCGCGTGCCGCCGTCGGCCCCGGCGCGGAAGCTGCCGTCGAGCGCGATCTCGACCCGCTCGAACCCGAGGCTGCGCAGGTCGGCGGTCAGCGTATGGAGGCTGCCGCGCATCAGATCGAGCACCTGCGCCTGTTCCGCCGCGATCCGCAGATGCGCCACCGCGCCGCGTGTCTGCAGGTCGAGCCGGAGTGCCCCCAGCTCCGGCGGATCGAGACGAATCTCGGTGATGCCCGGCGCGAGGCTGCGCACCGCGAGCCGCGTCCGGTGCAGGGCATCGGGCGGCCCGTCGGCGCTGCGCGGCACCGTGGCGGCGCCGGGCGCAGGCCCCGGCACGGCGGGGGCCGGATCGCGATGCGCCGGGGCCACCGTCGAACCGGCACCAGCGGTGTCGACCGTGCGCGCCGCCGCGCGGTCATCGGGCATCGCGGCGGTGCGCAGGCCGTCATCGGGTGGCCGGGGGCGGTCAGCTAGCGTTGCGTCTGCGCCGGGAGCCGGATTTGGCGCGACCTGCGAGCCGTCGCCTGGCGGCCGGGGGCGGTCGGGCGCCGTTGCAGCCGCACCGGGGGCAGAGGGTGCCCCGGCTTGTAGTAAAGCCGCACCGGGGGCCGGGTTTGGCCCGGCCTGCGGTGCGGGCGGCGTCGTGGAACCTGCATCGGGCGACGGCGGCGGCCTGTCTGACGGGCCAACCGGCACCGTATCCGCCCCGCCGCTGGCGCGCGGCGCGGTCGAAACCGGCACGGTCCCGGCGGGCGCCGTGCGCGGCGCACCGGGGGCAAGGGGTGGCGCATCATCACCTGCGGACGGCACATCGCCGCCTGCGCCGTCACCTGTGCGCTGCGGGGCCGGAGGCGCCGCCGGATCAGGCCGCGCCGCAGGCAATTCCACGACAGGCGCGCCTTGAACCGGGGCAACCCCGGCCTGCAGGGCACCGGGCCGCACCGGCGCCCCCGCGCCGTCATGCAGCAGCGCCGGGTCGCCCCCCTGCGGGGAAGGCCGGTCCCCTGCCCCTTGCGGCAGGACGTGGCCGGGCAAGGCAGCCACCGGTTCCGTCGTGGTCGCGCGGGGCGGGGCTTCGCCCACGGCAGACCGCAGGGCTGCCGTCATCGGCAATATCGTGCCGGGCAACAGCGCGGTGCCCGAATCCGCTGCGCGGGCCATGCGGTCGAGACGCGGGGCGTCGCCCACGCGCAACACCGCGCCTGCGTCCGGCAGCGGCGGCGTGGCGCCCGGCGGCGCGGCTGCATCGCCTGCCTGTGCCACCACATCCGGCGCCGCCCTGACGACCGTCTCCATCCCGCCGCACTCGATTGTCGCGCGCGCGCCCGCCGCCCGCAGCACCACGCCGGACACGAGCGGCCAAACCGGGCCGCCCATGGTCACCGCCGCCTCAGACGCCGGGCGCAGGTCCGCGCCGGGCCCGGAATCAGCCGTCATGCGCATCGTGCCGGGCACCGGCAGCCCGGCCAGCGGCAGGACCGCAGGCGCCCCGGAGTCGCCGCTGTCGCCCGCCGCGCCACCTTCGGCCCCGTCATCGCCCGCCGGACCGGACGCAGGCCCGTCCGCGCCGTCCGGCACGGCGATCACGGATCGGGGGTCGATGGCGATCCCGTCCATGCCTTGCAGCAGGACAAGGAAATCCATCCCCGAAACCGGCGGTTCCGGCGCCATCATGCCGGGCGATTCGCCCGGAAGGAACGTCAGCGGCAGCACCTGCATGGCCGAATCGCCTTTCTGGTTGCCCGCCCATCCTGCACCGCAATGGCTTACCGAATATTTACCGCCGCCGGTCAGGATCACGAAAAAGGAGGTGATCCGCCCATGATCGATTCGCTGCCCGCCACGCCGCCGCACCCCCCGGACGAGGCTGCGCAGGGGCGGCTCCGGGACGCCGCCATGCGTCTCGAAGCCCTGTTTCTTGCCGAAATGCTGAAATCCGCCCGCCCGCAAACCGCAGACGGCACCTTCGGCGGCGGGATCGGTGAGGAACAGTTCACCTCGTTCCTGATCGACGCGCAGGCCGGGGAAATGGCCCGCGCCGGGGGGGTCGGCCTCGCCGAAACGCTGTTTCGCGCCATGTCGAATGCCGCCGATGCCGCGTGACCGTCGGCCCGCCGCCGTTGCCGAACTGGAAAACCTGCTCGCGCGCGAACGGGCGGCGCTGCGCGACGGCAGGCTCGATGACATCGGCGTGATCGGCGACCTGAAACACGGGGCGATGGCGCGCCTCGAACGGCAGCCGCCCGACCCGGCCACGCTTGCGGCGCTGCGCGCACTCGCCGGGCGCAACGCCCGGCTTCTCGAGGCCGCACTCGCGGGCCTGCGCGACGGAGCGGCACGCCTGCAGGCGATTCGCGCGGCCTCGACGGGCTTTCATTCCTATGACGGCAGCGGCCGCACCGGGCGCATCTCCGGCGACGGGCCGCGCGGGCTGGAACGCCGTGCCTGACGGATCGTGTCAAATCGTCAGCAAACGGCCGCCGCCCGTTCATCACCCGTTAGGGGGTTCGGCGCCAACCTGCCCCCGCATCCCGCTGCGGATGGCGCGAACCGGCATCGCCGGCAGCCGCATCGTCAGAATGACCTGGCCACGCCCCGGCATCCGCCGGGGTGTCACGAAACCCCGGCGCAGAACGCGCCCCGACTTCAGGACCAGCATATGTCCAGCATTCTGACCAACACCGGCGCGATGGTCGCGCTGCAATCGCTCAAGGCGATCAACGCCGATCTCGCCAAGACGCAAAGCCTGATCTCGACCGGGAAATCGGTCGGCAGCGCCAAGGACAACGCCGCGATCTGGGCGATCTCCAAGGTGATGGAGGCCGATGTCCAGGGCTTCAAGGGCATCGCCGATTCGCTGTCGCTCGGCGGCTCGACCGTCGCCGTCGCGCGCAAGGCGGCGGAAACCGTGACCGACCTGCTCAAGCAGATGAAGGCCAAGATCGTCTCGGCGCAGGAAGAAAACGTCGATCGTGCCAAGATCCAGACCGACATCGAGGCCCTGCGCGACCAGATCGGCTCGGTCGTCGGCGCGGCGCAGTTCAACGGCCTGAACCTGCTGTCGAACCACGAAAAGGATGCCGAATCGGGCCTGGTCAAGGTGCTCGCCTCGCTCGACCGCTCGGTCGACGGGGTCACCGCCTCGTCGATCACGGTGACCAAGACTGACCTGACCACGCAGGAGGCCGATTTTGACGGCGGCACCTATGCGGCCGGCACCGGCACCTCGGCGGTAACGCTCAACGCGACCCATTCGGTCGATGTCGTCATCGCCCGCACAGGCACCGACGGCGGCGATGTCTATTCCATCGGTCTGACCGGCACCGACGCGGACAGTTCGACCTTCACGCCCGCCGACTACACGACCGCAGGCACAGTTGCCGGGGCGAAGGAGATGTTCTACGTCACCCATGCCGGTGACACCGCCGCCGATATCGCCAACGGTCTGGCTGCGGCCTTTGCCGCCTTTGCCGCCGAGAACGAACTCGATCCCGACGTGCTCAACATCGTGGCCAGCGGCGACAAGCTCGTGGCGACCTCGACCGTGACCGACGGCAACGACACCATCGCCGTGCGCGTCGACCGGGTGACCGCACCGACCGATGTCACCATCGGCGGCGGGCTTGACGGGCTGTCCAAGGTCAATGTGACCACCGATGCCGGCGCCAGGGCGGCGCTGTCGTCGATCGAGAGCATGATCCAGACCGCCGTGAATTCGGCCGCCGCCTTCGGCTCGGTCGAAGGCCGGATTGATACCCAGTCCGACTTCGTCTCAAGCCTGATCGACTCGCTGCGCGCCGGGATCGGCACGCTGGTCGACGCCGACATGGAGGAAGCATCGGCCCGTCTGCAGGCGCTGCAGGTGCAGCAGCAACTGGGTGTGCAGTCGCTGTCGATCGCCAACCAGGCGCCGCAGTCGATCCTGTCGCTGTTCCGCTGACGACGCAGGGGCGGGGGGCAACCCCCGCCCCGCCCGGCCGCCCGTCGCGGCAAAGCCGCGATCCCGCATCGTGCAGTCCGGAAAGGACATCCACCCGTGACCCCATTCCTTCAGGCCCGCCAGGCCTATGCCGCAGGGCGCGGCTCGGTTCGTTCGGCGCGCTCGGTCGAACTCGAAATCTTCGGCAGCGTCACCGCCAGCCTGCGCGCGGCCACAATCGCCAACAGCTTTCCGCAACTGGCCGCCGCCATGCACGACAACCGGCGGCTGTGGACACGGCTGGCCGCCGATGTCGCCGACAGCGGCAACGCGCTGCCCGCCACGCTCAGGGCGCAGATCTTCTATCTTGCCGAATTCACCGAACTGCATTCGCGCCACGTCCTGCATGACGACGCCGATCCGGCCATCCTCATCGAGATCAACACCGCCATGATGCGCGGCCTCGGCGACAGCACCCAGGCGCGGGCCGCATCATGAGCAGCCTCGTCCTGAAGCTCGGCCCGCATGAACGGGTGCTGGTCAACGGCGCGGTGATCGAAAACGGCGAACGGCGCGCACGTCTGGCGATCCTCACGCCCAACGCCAATATCCTGCGGCTGCGCGACGCGATTCACCCCGACGAGGTGACGACCCCGGTGCGCCGCGTGTGCTACATCGCCCAGCTTGCCCTGTCGGGTGACGCCGAACCCGAACAGGCGGCGCGGCAGATGCTCGCCGGGATCGGGCAACTTGCGCAGGTCTTCCTCGACAGCGACAGCCGCCGCCACCTGGACGACGCCCGCCACGCCGTCGGTGTCGGAGACTGCTACCGCGCGCTCAAGCAACTGCGCGCGCTGCTGCCGCGCGAGGCCCGGCTCAGGTCCGCAGCGGGCGCCCCGACATGACGTTCCAGCCGATCCTCCCGCTTGGCGGCCTGCCCGGCTGGGCGTTCCTGAACCGCACGCTCGCACGCCAGCAGGCCGCCTTCGCCGCGAGCGCGCCGGTGCAGCGGGCCACCGACTACTTCCGCGCCAACATCGGCAAGGCCACCAGTGCCGAGTCCCTGGTCAGCGACCGCCGCCTGCTGGAGGTCGCGCTGGGCGCCTTCGGCCTGGATGCCGACATCGACGCCCGCGCCTTCATCCGCAAGGTGCTCGAAGGCGGCACGGCCGACGAACGCGCGCTGTCATCGCGGCTCGGTGACAAGCGCTATGCCCGGCTCGCGGCGGCCTTTGGCTACGGCGACCCGGTGCCGCCCGACGATCCGCGCCGCTACGCCGACGACATCATGGCCCGGATCGCCCGGCGCGAGATCGACGCCGCTGCGATCGGGCAGGACGACATCCTGCGCGAGGCGCTGGACCTGACACCGGCCCTGGACGGGATTCTTGCCACGACAACCGGCACGCGCACGCGCTGGCTCGTGCTGATGGACGACCCGTCGCTGCGCCGGTCCTTCGAGACCGTGCTCGACCTGCCCGCGAACCTCGACCATCTCGACATCAACAGCCGGCTTGCCGCATTCATGGACGCCGCGCGATCCGCCTTCGGCACCGACGACCTCGCCGATCTCGCCTCGGGGCCGGGCGCCGACGCGCTGACCCACCGCTTTCTGCTCCGCGCACAGGCTGCCGCCACCGGCGGGACGGCAGACCCGGCTACAACCGACGATTTCGCCGAAGAAATCATCGCCCGCTTTGTCGCCCGCCAGTTCGAGGCGGCGGTCGGCGAACAGGACAACGACCTGCGCCTCGCGCTGAACCTGCAACCGGCGCTGGCCGAACTGCTCGAGACCACGACCGGCGACAATGCCCGCTGGTTCGCGCTGATGGGCAATCCGCCGCTGCGCAGCCTGTTTGAAACCGCACTCGGCCTGCCGACAGGCTTCGGACGCCTCGACATCGACCGCCAGCTCGATGCGTTCAAGGAATTCAGCCGCGCCGCCTTCGGCACCGACGACCTCGCCGATCTTGCCTCGGGTCCGGGGGCCGCAGCCCTGACCCGGCGCTTTCTGGTCCGCGCACAGGCCGCCGCCTTCAGCACGGCGCAGAACCCGGCGGCAACCGCGCTGGCCCTGCTGTCCTCGGCCCCGCCGGTGCACTGGCCCGGCATCTACGGGGGGCGGTAAGGGGACATCGCGGCGGGGCAATCGGGCGACCGGCGCCGCGCGGGTTGGCGCGGCCTATTCCGTCATTGCGAGGCGCAAGCCGAAGCAACCTCGACCGCTCACACACAACATCGGAATTGCTTCGTCGCCTGCGCCTCCTCGCAATGACGGATCGTGCCGTTCGTCCGATTGCCCTGGGCATCCGGGCCATCGCCTGCGCCAGGGTGCTGATGCTGCCGGAGAATTTCACAGCCCGGCGGCCGCCAATCAGCGGAACGGAGAAATCGGAGGTGACCTTCTCTCGTCGGGATCGGACAAGAAATCTCATGGCAACGATAGCGACGACAACGATGCGAAGGCAGGCATGTTCGCGCGTCACCCTCAACCCGGCGGCGAACAGCCATTGTCGACAGCCCTGCCAGGGGGCGGGGCAGTCAGGCGACCGGCATCTTCCGTCATTGCGAGGAGCCGCAGGCGACGAAGCAAACCCGATGTCGTGCGCGAGCGTTCGGGGTTGCTTCGGCTTCGCCTCGCAATGACGGAATTTTCAGGCGGCGCATCCGCGCCCACCCCCGGTGCGGGCGCCGCTCATGCTGCCCCACCGTCGCACCACGCGCCAACCCGCGCAGAGCCGTTCGCCAGATTCCCCCGCCAACCGGCACCTCCCCTCTGGACGGCACGGGGGCAAGCGGCGATGACAGGCGCATGAGCACGACCCCGCCCTTCACGCCCGTCTTCGCGGGCGATCACCTGCGCGCCGCGATCTCGCCCGGCGACGGGCGCGGCGAGCTGCTCATGGTCACCTTCGATTTCCGGCGCGGCAATCGTCAGGGCTTTTCCGAGGCCAATTTCTCGTCCTCCTTCGCCCGTCTCGGCCATGCGCAACTGTCGATCACCTCGCGCGCGAACGACTGGTTCATCAACGACGACACCGAGGCGCTCGAGGCCGCGCTGGCCCCGGTCGCGGCACGGTTCGCGCGGGTCCATGCGCTCGGCTATTCGATGGGCGGATACGGCGCCTTCCGCTTTGCCCGCACCCTGCGCCTGCGCCATGTGGTCGCCGTCTCGCCACAGGCGACGATCGCGCCGGGGGCCGTGCGCGGCGATACCCGCTACGCCGACGAGGCGCGCAGCTTCGATCCGGTGCTTGGCGATCTCGCATCGCGCGGCGATAGCGGCCTCGGCGGCACGATCCTCGTCGATCCGTTCCTGCGCGCCGATCTGGCCCATGCGCGGCTGATCGCCCGCGCCTTTCCCGCCGTGCGGATCATGCCGCTGCCCTTTGCCGGGCATCCGGCCTCGCGCGTCATCGCCGGGGCCGGGCGCATCTGGCTGTTGCAGCGCGCGGCGGTGCGCGGCGGCGGCAGGCAGGCGATCCGCGCCGCCCACCGCGAAGCCCGGCGCGAATCCGCACATTACTGGACGCATTTCGCCCGGACGGCGGCCCGCCGCCACCCGCTCCGCTCCGCCGCAGCCGAGGACCGCGCCCGCGCCTGCGCGGCCATGGCCGAGGCCGCCCGCCAGACGCTGCGCGCCGAGCAGGAAGAAAACACCCGCCGCAACGCCGCCCGCCGCGCCGGGGCGCAGGTCGCCGACACACCGGGTTGACCTTGCCCGCGTTTCCCCATATCTGCCCGCCAATGAATTCGGGCCTGCGACAGGCCCTGTCACCTCTTGCCGGACCGGGGACGACACCCCCCGCGATCTCCCGGCCAAACCGAAGGACGAACAGCATGTCCCGCCGTTGCGAACTGACCGGCAAGGGTCCGATGACCGGCAACAACGTCTCCCACGCCAACAACAAGACCCGGCGCCGGTTCCTGCCGAACCTGCAGCCTGCGACGCTGACCTCGGAAACGCTGGGCCGGTCCTTCCGCCTGCGCGTGTCGGCTGCGGCGATCCGCTCGGTCGATCACCGTGGCGGCCTCGACGCCTATCTCGCACAGGCCCGCGACTCGGAACTGTCGCCTGCCGCGCTGGCGATCAAGAAGGAAATCGCCCAGGCCCGCGCGGCCTGAGCGCGCCGCCAGACCCCATTCCCGACGGGCCCGATGCCACGCATCCGGGCCCGTTTCGTTTTCCCGCCGCACCGTGGCCGGGCCCATCAGGGCAATCGGGTGCGCGGCATCTTCCATCATTGCGAGACGAAGCCGAAGCAACCCCAACCGCTCGTGCATGACCATCGGGGTTGCCGCGTCGGCTTCGCCTCCTCGCAATGACGGGATTTGCGGGCGGCGCTGTCGTGCCAACCCGTGCAGGGCCGTTCGCCCGATTGCCCTGGTGGCCCGCAGGGTTAACCCCTGCGGTTAACCCTTTCTGCGGAACATTGTGCCACAGTGACCCGGTCCTGGGCCGGAGTCACCCGTGTCACCTGGCAGCCTGCTGCTTCTTCTGTGCACGGCCCTGCTGGCCGCCGGCCTTGGGGCTGCTGCCGTGCTTGTCCTTCAGGCGCCCGCCAGGTCCCGCACCCGCGCCGCGATGCGCCAGCGGCTGCGCGCCGCCGAATTCTTCCGCATGGCGGCCGAGGATGCCCGTGACGGGCTGGCGATCCACGATCTCGACTCGGTCATGCTCTGGGCCAACCCCGCCTATCTGGCGAAGATGGGCCGCACCGCCGACGAGGTGATCGGCCGCTCACCGCTCGATTACGCCTTTCCCGCCGGTGAACGGCCGTCGCGCAGCGAAGTCCGCGCCATGCTGAACGACATGCAGGCAGGCAGGGTCGAGCGCCAGAAACTCTATCGCCAGCAGCGCGGCGACGGGACGTTGTTCTGGAGCCGGGTGAGCTTTGGCTTCCGCACCACGTCACGAGGCGAGACACGGGTGATTCTCGTGTGCCGCGACGTGACCGAGGTCGTCGAACAGGCCGAGGATCTGCGCCGCCTGCGCAACCGCCTTGCCCATGAGGCCAGCCATGATGCCCTGACCGGCCTTGCCAATCGCGCCGAACTGGGCAGGTTCATGGACGAGACACTGCGCAGCGCCACGGCAAGCGGCGAACAGGTCGCGGTCTTGCGGCTTGATATTGATCATTTCAAGGAAATCAACGACACGCACGGCCATCAGGCCGGGGACGAGGCGCTGGTCTGCGTGGCGCAACGGCTGCGTGCCGCGCTGCGGCGCAGCGACATGGTGGCGCGGGTCGGCGGTGACGAATTCGTCGTCATCTGCCCGGCGGTCCCCGATCTCGCCGCGCTCGAACGGCTGGGACGCGGCCTGTCCGCCGCGCTGTCGCGGCCGTTCCCGTTCAACGGGGTCGATCTCTACGCCCGCGCCAGCATCGGCTGCGCCCTGTCGCAACCCGGCCAGTCGGACCATCACGAACTGCTCTTGCAGTCCGACTTCGCCCTCTACGAGGCCAAGCGCACCGGACGCGGCCGCGTGGTCGTCTACGACGAGGGGCTGCACCGCCGCCATGCGCGCCTGCAAAGCCGCGCCGCCGACCTGCGCGAGGCGGTGGGGGCGAACGCGCTCGATCACGTCTTCCAGCCGGTCGTCGAACTTGCCACCGGGCGAATCAGCGGCTTCGAGACGCTGGTGCGCTGGCATCACGCCGGCGAGGGTCTCATCAGTCCCGCCGATTTCCTGCCGCTGGCCGAAGATCTGGGGCTGCTGTCCACCATCGACCTTGCCTCGATGGAGGCGGCGCTGGCCATGAAGCGGCGGCTGTCGGCTGCGGGGCATGGCCAGGTCCGGCTGTCGTTCAACGCCTCGAGCGACCTGCTGCGCCATCCGAGCTTTGTGAACCGCCTTGTTTTCGGCACCGAATCCGCCGGGATGGAGCGTGACCAGATCGCCATCGAGGTGCTGGAAACCACGGTCTTCACCGATCACGGCGAAGCCGATTCCCCCGCCCGCATCATCAGCAACCTGCGCGAGGCCGGGTTCAACGTCTATCTCGACGATTTCGGCGTGGGCTATGCCGGGCTGGCGCATCTCGCCGAACTCGCCATCACCGGGATCAAGCTGGACCGCGCGCTGGTGCGTCAGGTGCTTTCCAACCGGGCCTCGGCCAAGATCATCGCCACGATCATCGACCTGTGCCGTGAACTGGGGCTGCGGGTGATCGCCGAAGGCGTCGAGGATGCCGCCACTGCGCGGCGCCTGCAACAGATGGGCTGCCCGCATGTCCAGGGCTACTGGCTGTCGCCGCCGGTCCCGGCGACCGAGGCGCTGGCCTTCGCGGCGGCACATCCGGGCACCACGCCGCTGCCGGGGCCGCAGCAAAGCCTGACGCTGATGTAGGGCATCCGTCGCCGTCGCGCGGGGCGATGACGAGCGGCATGTTCCCGTCATTGCGAGGCGAAGCCGAAGCAACCCCGACCGCTCGCGCGCAGCATCGGGGTTGCTTCGTCGGCTGCGCCTCCTCGCAATGACGGGAACATGCCGTTGCCCGCGCCGTCCCGGCCGCGATTGCCCCCGTCCGCCCGCCCCTGTATGAGAAGCGCCGGCCCGGACGGGCCATTTCCTGACAGGAGCACCAGCATGGCCGCCCAACAATACGTCTATCACATGGATGGTGTCTCCAAGACCTATGCCGGTTCCGGCAAGAAGGTGTTCGAGAACATCCGTCTCAGCTTTCTGCCCGGCGTGAAGATCGGGGTCGTGGGCGTGAACGGCTCGGGGAAATCGACGCTGCTGCGCATCATGGCCGGTCTCGACAAGGACTTTCAGGGCGAGGCCTGGGCCGCGCAGGGCGTGCGCGTGGGCTACCTGCCGCAGGAACCCCATCTCGACGAAAGCCTGAGCGTCCGCGAGAACGTCATGCTGGGCGTGGCCGACAAGCGCGCGGTGCTGGAACGCTACAACGAACTGGCGATGAACTATTCGGACGAGACCGCCGACGAGATGGCGCGCCTCCAGGACGAGATCGACAGCCAGAACCTCTGGGACCTCGATGCCCAGGTCGATGTCTCGATGGAGGCCCTGCGCTGCCCGCCCGACGATGCCGATGTCGCCTCGCTGTCGGGCGGCGAACGGCGCCGGGTCGCGCTGTGCAAGCTGCTGCTCGAGGCGCCCGAGATGCTGCTGCTCGACGAGCCGACCAACCACCTCGATGCGGAAACCATCGCCTGGCTCCAGAACCACCTGATCGAATACCGGGGCACGATCCTGATCGTCACCCACGACCGCTATTTCCTTGATTCGATCACCGGCTGGATTCTGGAACTCGACCGCGGCCGGGGGATTCCCTACGAGGGCAACTATTCGAGCTGGATCGAGCAGAAGGCCAAACGCCTCGCGCAGGAGGCGCGCGAGGACAAGGCCCGCCAGAAGGTGCTCGAGAAGGAACTCGCCTGGATCCGGCAGGGCGCCCGCGCCCGGCAGGCCAAGCAGCGCGCGCGGATCGCCCGCTACGAGGAAATGGCCGGCCAGTCGATGCGCGACCGCATCACCACGGCGCAGATCGTCATTCCGCCCGGCGAACGGCTTGGCAACCGCGTCATCGAGGTCGCGGGCCTGAACAAGGCAATGGGCGACCGCCTGCTGATCGAGAACCTCAGCTTCAACATTCCGCCCGGCGCCATCGTCGGCATCATCGGCCCGAACGGCGCGGGCAAGACCACGCTGTTTCGCATGATCACCGGCCAGGAGACGCCGGATTCCGGCACGATCAGCCTGGGTGAAACGGTGGAGCTGGCCTATGTCGACCAGAGCCGCGACGCGCTGGACCCCGACAAGACCGTCTGGGAGGAAATCTCGGGCGGTGCCGAGCTCATCGAGCTGGGCGACGCCACGGTGAACAGCCGCGCCTATTGCGGCGCGTTCAACTTCAAGGGCACCGACCAGCAAAAGAAGGTCGGCGTGCTCTCGGGCGGCGAACGCAACCGCGTCCATATGGCGAAGCTGCTGAAATCCGGCGGCAACGTGCTGCTGCTGGACGAGCCGACCAACGACCTCGACGTGGAGACGCTGCGCGCGCTGGAAGACGCGCTGACCGATTTCGCGGGCTGCGCCCTGGTCATCAGCCACGACCGCTTCTTCCTGGACCGCATCTGCACGCATATCCTCGCCTTCGAGGGCGAGGCGCATGTCGAATGGTTCGAGGGCAACTTCGAGGACTACGAGGCCGACAAGGAACACCGCCTCGGCGCGGATGCGATGCAGCCGAAAAGGGTGAGGTTCAAGAAATTTGCGAGGTAGATAGTTATGCAGCCACCATTTAACTGGACATGCCCGTATTGTGACCGAGACCAATCAGTAACAGAAAACAATTACTCGACTGGGGAGATATTTTTTCAGGCCCGCGGAACACGTGGAAGCCTTGGCTTAAAGGCATCTATAATCGTATGCGCAAATCCGCAGTGCGAAAAGGAAACCATCTCCGCCACAATTATGAATTGGGGGTATTGGAACGGCCCAAGAAGATTTGCCAACAACAAGCCTATAAAGTCAAGCCGCCTTATCCCCGACAGTAGGGCACGACCTCAGCCAGAATACATACCAAAGCCCGTACGTGACGATTATGATGAAGCTTGTCGGATTAGTGATCTGAGTCCAAAAGCCGCCGCCACACTTGCAAGAAGATGTCTTCAGGGCATGATCCGGGACTTCTGCGGAATATCCGAGCGTAGCTTAGCTCTCGAAGTACGCAAACTACGCGAACTTGCTGAGAATGACAATGCACCGCGCGGCGTCTCTTTTGAAAGCATCGAAGCAATTGATCACGTTCGCAAAATCGGAAATATCGGCGCGCACATGGAGCGCGATGTTAATACGATTATTGACATAGATGCCGATGAAGCAAATCAATTAATCGGCCTGATTGAGATGCTTTTCCATGAATGGTATACCGCACACCACCTGCGAGAAGAGCGCCTCGATAATCTTAAGAAACTCGCAGCCAATAAACTTCGCATACGTGAGGAAAACACAAACCAAATTGACCCTGCGGTCGACGATGATCAGGTTGAGAACAAGGACTTGTGATTTCGCAACACCCAGAGCAGATACTTGTCGAATGAAGCCGGTCCCTTGAGCAGCCCGATCTCGATACTGTTGGTGACCAGTTCGTATTGACGGGTCAGGTTCTGGCCCTGCAGGCGGATATAGAGTTCGGCGTCTTCTTCCCTGAGCAGGAACATCGGGACGGTTCAGGCCTGCCCGAGGGAAATCAGCGTCCGGTCAACGGCGCGTTCGGCGGATTCGCGGGTGATCTGCGAATCCATCGGCGCATTTCCATAGACGAAGCTGATCTTCTGCACCCGAAGCTCGGCTTCCGTCAGCGTGTGGCCCCGCACCTTTTCAAGCAGGGCCTCGATTTCCGGGCGCTCCGGCTTGCGGGTGACCATGACGGTTTCCTCCTTGCATGGCGGCGTTGCCGCGCCGGTGATCCTACTGTGGGGCACGATTCGTGGCCATCACCGATATCCGGGCGCATCGGTTAAGAATTCGTAAATGTAACCCCCTGCCCTGCCGCGCCCACGATCTGCGCCGCCCCCGCCGCTACAACCCCTTCGAGCTGTAGGCGTCCGCGATCCGCCGGATCGAGACGATATAGGCGGCGGTGCGCAGGTCCTCGACATCGTCGCGCGAATGCCAGACCTCGCTCATCTTCTGGTAGGTGGTGCGCATCGTGTCCTCGAGGCCCGAGCGCACCAGCGTCAGCTCGTCGTTGCCGGTCAGGAAGCGGTCCTTGAAATCGGCGGCCAGCTTCCAGCCGCGATCCGCCGAGAGCCGTTCCAGTTCCTCGACCAGCAGCCGGGCACGCGATTCCTCGGCGCGGCGCTCCATGCGGCCGAAGCGGATATGCGAGAGGTTCTTCACCCATTCAAAATAGCTCACCGTGACCCCGCCCGCATTGGCGAACATGTCGGGAATGATGAGCCTGCCGCGCTTACGCAGGATTTCGTCGGCGCCGAAGGTCGTCGGCCCGTTCGCCGCCTCGAGGATCAGCGGCGCGCGGATGCGTTCGGCGTTGCCGAGGTTGATGACCCCCTCCATCGCGGCGGGCAGCAGGATGTCGCAGTCGCCTTCCAGCACGGCGGCGCCGTCGGGATGGTGCGTCGCGCCCGGATAGCCCGTCACCCCGCCGTGTTCGACGATCCAGCGTTTCACCGCCTCGACATCGAGGCCCCGGTCATCGACCAGCGCCCCGTCATGTTCGACGATGGCGATGATCCGGCAGCCGTCTTCCTCGGACAGGAATTTCGCCGCGTGATAGCCGACGTTGCCGAGGCCCTGCACGATCACCCGCTTGCCGCCGAGACCCCCCGAAAGCCCCGCCTTCGCGACATCCTTCGGGTGGCGGAAGAATTCCTGCGCGGCATATTGCACGCCGCGCCCCGTGGCCTCGACCCGGCCGACGATGCCGCCCGAATGGATCGGCTTGCCGGTGACGCAGGCGCGGGCGTTCAGGTCGGTGGTGTTCATGCGCGCGTATTGATCGGCGATCCAGGCCATCTCGCGCGCCGAGGTGCCCATGTCGGGGGCGGGCACGTTCTGCGCCGGGTGGATGAGGCCGCGCTTGATCAGTTCGTAGGCGAAGCGGCGGGTGATCTGTTCGAGTTCGTGTTCCTCGTACTGGCGCGGATCGAGACACAGCCCGCCCTTCGAGCCGCCGAAGGGCGCCTCGACCAGCGCGCATTTGTAGGTCATCAGCGCGGCGAGCGCCTCGACCTCGTCCTGGTTCACGTCGAGCGAATAGCGGATGCCGCCCTTCACGGGTTCCATGTGCTCGGAATGAACCGAGCGGTAGCCGGTAAAGGTCTCGATCCGGCCGCGCAGGCGGACGCCGAAACGCACGGTGTAGGTCGAATTGCAGACCCTGATCTTGTGGGCCAGCCCCGGCGGCAGGTCCATGAGGGCGACCGCCCTCTGGAACATCAGATCGACGGAATCGCGAAACCCGGTTTCGATGACGCTCGGCATGTGCATCCCCCCCGCGCCCTGTCCGGCGCCACTGTCCGAAGGATGGGGCAGCCGTGGCCCCGATGGCAAGGCCGAAGTCGGGGGTCGGGGGGCGATCGGGCGAACGGCGCTGCGCGGGCGGCGTGGCGGCGCGGCACCGCCGCCTGCAAATCCCGTCATTGCGAGGCGCAAGCCGAAGCAACCCCGACCGCTCACACCCAACATCGGGTTGCTTCGTCGGCTTCGCCTCCTCGCAATGACGGAAGATGTCGCTTGCCCGATTGCCCTGCTCGGGCCGGGGGCGGACAACCACGACCGGCGGGGCGGCTCCGCGTGGCGAGTGGGGCGGCGGGTTGCCCCGCCCGCCGCCGTCGGGGATGTGGCCATCGGCGCAGCGCCGGGCTGTTGCGCGCCGACCGGGGCGCCGTCCTGCCTCCGCCTTACCCGGTATCCGGCTGCTGCGACGGGGGCGGGCAGATGCGTGCGCGCTGGTCGTGCAGGCGCAGCGCGCGGGCCAGATCACCGCTATCGGGTGGCCTGCCGTCCGCTGGCCCGGCGGCCACGAGGGCCAGGACATCGGCCAGACCCTCGGCCTCTTGGCGCAGGCGGTCGAGCGCCTGCGCGGCAGCGGGCGGGCCGGCCCCCGAGGCAAGCGCCCGGCCCAGCGCATGATCGAGACCGGCCAGCGCGCGGGCAAGGTGCCGCGCCTCGTCCGCGCAGGCGGCGAGCAGGGTGCGCCTGTCCGCAGGCGCGCCCCAGGGCAAGGCGGCGGCGGGATCAACGGGATCATCGTCGGCAAAGATCATCCCAGCGGCCCCACCACTTTTTCGATGGCGGCGCGAAGCTGCGGGGTGGTGAACGGCTTCACGACGAAGTTGTTCATCCCCAGCGCCTGCCCGCGTGTCAGCACCTCGCGGTCGGCGCGGCCGGTGATCAGGATGAAGCCGGTCCGGCGGGTGCCCGCATTGGCGCGCAACCCGGCCAGCAGGCCAAGACCGTCCATGCCCGGCATGTTGTAATCCGACAGCACCAGATGCACCGGGCTGGCGACAAGCTGCCGCAGCGCGGCGGCGCCGTCCTTTTCATAGACGACATTGGCAAAGCCGATCTCGTCGAGCGCCTGTTCGAGCAGGCCCCTGCTCACGCTCATGTCGTCGACGCACATGACCTGGAGCGATTTCTTCAGCGACATGGCGTTCCTTTCGTGGCCCGCGGCGACGGCGCGGGATGCCGGGCCGGGCGCGGGCCGGTCACGCGAGGCCCCCCAGGGACGGGGGCAGGATCCGGGCGAGATCGAGCATCCGCAACATGCGCCCGTCCGGCAGGGTGACGACGGCACCCAGGAAGGCGCGGGTGCGTTCGGCGACCTGCGCGGGCAGCGGTTTCACCAGATCGGCGTCAAGCGGCATGATGTCCGACACCGCATCGGCAAGCAGGCCGACAAGGCGCTCCCCGATCGCGACGATGAGGACGACATGACGCGGGCCGGGGTCCAGCGCGCCCAGCCCCAGACGCGCGGCAAGGTCGATCACCGCCACCACGGTGCCGCGCAGGTTGATGACGCCGGTGACGTAGCTCTGCGCCTCGGGGAGCACGGTCGCCGGGGTCCAGCCGCGAATTTCGCGCACGAAGCCGATGCCGACGCAGAAATCCATGTCGCGGACCCTGAACGAGACCACCTCGTCCGGCGGGGCTGCGGGTGCGGCGGCCATGGTCGCGGCGAGGGCAGGCTGTGCCGTGGTCATGCGATTCCTCCGGCAAATGCGACCGGCCCGGCGCCTGCGGCATGCAGCAGGGCCTCGGGGTCGAGGATCAGGGCGATGCGGCCGTCGCCGAGGATGGTCGCCGCCGAGATGCCCGGCACCGCGCCGCAATGATCCTCGACGCTTTTGATGACGACCTGGCGCTGATCGAGGATGCGGTCCGCCGTGACGGCGACGAGGCTGCCGTCGTCGCCTTCGATCACCACAAGGACGCCGGGATCGCCTGCCGTGTCGGGCGGGCGCAGGCCGAAGCGGTCGGCAAGGTCGATCATCGGGACAAGGCCCCCCGGCGTGGCGAGCATCCTGCCGCCGGTGCCGGTCGTGCGGATCGTGGTGTCGGCGCGACCCATCGTCTCGACCACCGAGGCGAGCGGCAGCACCATGGTCTGGCCGCAGAATTCGATCACCATGCCGTCAAGCACCGCCAGCGTCAGCGGCAGCGAGATGGTGAAGGCGGACCCCGCGCCTTCGCTCGAGGCGATGCCGACCCGGCCGCCGAGCGCCTGGATTTCGCGCTGGACCACGTCAAGCCCGACGCCGCGCCCGGACACGGCGGATACCTCGGCCTTCGAGGAAAAGCCGGGCATGAAGAGGATGGCGTCGATCTCGGACGGGGCCAGCACCGCGTCGGGCGAGACGAGGCCCTTGTCTTCGGCGATGCCGCGGACCCGCGCGCGGTTGATGCCGCCGCCGTCGTCGCCGATCTCGATGACGACCCGGCCCGAGCGATGCGCCGCCGTGAGGGTGATCGTCCCTTCCTCCGGCTTTCCGGCGGCGCGGCGCGTCGCGGCGTCTTCAAGCCCGTGATCGACGGCGTTGCGGATCATGTGGGTGAGCGGGTCGACCAGCCGCTCGATCACGGTCTTGTCGACCTCGGTATCGGCGCCGGTGGTCACCAGCCGCGCGGATTTGCCGGTGGCTTGCGCCGCCTCGCGCAGCACCCGTTCCATCCGCTGGAATACCGGGCGCAGCGGCTGGGCGCGGATCGCCATGACGCTTTCCTGGATTTCGCCCGCGAGGTGCCGCATCCGGTCGAGGCCACCCGCGATTTCACCGTTCGAGGCCAGCCCGGCGGCGGCAAGGCTTTGCGAGAGCACCGATTCCGTGATCACCAGTTCGCCGACCAGATTGGCAAGCCGGTCCACCCGGTCGAGATTGACCCGCACGGTCGCGGGCGCGGCGGCAGGTGCGGGCTGGGCCGCAGGGCGCGGCGGGGCCGCCGCCGGTTCGTCGGCCGCCGGGGCCGCAGGCGGGGCGGAACCGGTCGGGTCGGCCTGCGGCGCCATGTCGGGCGCCCCGCGCGTGACGGTGATGCGGGCCAGACCTTCGACGAAGTCGAACAGATGGTCGATTGCCGCGCGGTCGGCATCACCGGCCAGCGTGATGCGCCAGGCCAGTTGCGGATCGTCGATGTCGAAACCGGCCAGCGGGACCACGCCCTGCGTCCGCGCCGCCACCTGCAGCGGGCCGAGACCGGCCAGCGCGGCAATCAGCGCCGCCGGTTCGTTGCCGTTCATGTACATGGCGGCGGCGGGGGCGAGGTCGATGGTCCAGATCGCGGGGTCGGCGGCGCCGGTGTCCGGTGCCGTGTCGGGGGCGTCAAGTTGCAGGGCCACCGGCTCGAACACGAAATCGTCGAGCGGGTCGTCGCCGTCGCCGTCGGCGTGGCGTTCCAGCCCGGCCACGGCGCGCGCCAGACTTTCGGCAGGCGGCGGCGCGCCGTCGCGGGACGCCTGCACCAGATCGTCGAGCATGTCGCCCGCGCGCAGCAGATCTTCGGCCAGCGCGGGCGACATCGCGGTGCGGCCCGCGCGCAGGCCGTCGAGCACGGTCTCGAACAGATGCGCGAAACCCACCAGATCGTCGAGACCAAAGGCCCCGGCGCCGCCCTTGATGGAATGGACGGCGCGAAACACCGCGTGAACGGTGTCGTCCGGCCCGGCGCCCGCACCCCCGGCCAGTTCGCGCAGCCCGCTGCCCAGTCGGTCGAGCAGGTCTTCGCATTCCTCGAAGAAGGTGGTGCGCAGTTCGTCGAGATCAGCCAAGCGGCACCCCCAGGACGCGCCGGATCACGCCGACCAGCGCCATGTCGTCGAACGGCTTCACGATCCAGCCGGTGGCACCCGAGCTTCGGGCGCGCCGTTTCAGTTCGGGGCTGCTTTCGGTGGTCAGCACCAGTACCGGCGTGCTGGCATAGGCGGGGTGGCCGCGCACGCCTTCGATGACGCCGAACCCGTCGAGCCGGGGCATGTTGATGTCGGTGAGGACGAGATGGGGATCGACCTCGGCCAGGCGGTCGAGGCCGTCGGCGCCGTCCTCGGCCAGGGTGACGGCGAAATCGTGTTCGCCGAGCGTGCGCGCGATGAGGCCGCGCATGGTGGGCGAATCGTCGATGGCGAGAATGCGGTGCGTCATGCCTGTGCCCCCGCCGCAGGCACGGCGCCCAGCGTCTGCGCGTCGATGGCCAGCGTGTCGCAGGCGCGCCGGAACGGCCCGGAGACGGCGGTGATCCCGAACGCCTGCCCGTCGCGGCGCCATTGCAGCGCGGCGGCAAGCAACACCTCGAGCGACAGGCCGCTGACGATATCGACGCCGCCCGCATCGACATCGAGCGGCGCCCCGATCGCGGCGCGCAGGTCACAGGCAAGCCGCCTGCCCGCCGCCGCATCAAGCCGCGCAGGCAGCACCAGGGTCCGTCCCCTCTGCGTCATAAGGCTGGTCTCCCCCAGGTGCGGTGCCGGGGGCGCCGCGCACCCCGGATTCGAGGCAAAGGCTAGACCCCGTCCCTTAACGACAGGTTTCCCGCGCCGGTCCCGAGGCAGCGAAATTCCGCAGCATTCGAGCGATATTGCCGGGCGCTCGAAAGGCTTCGTTCAGATTTGCATGCGAAAAGGCAGCGAAGGCGCGGCACCGGCGCCGCAGGACAGGGGTTTGCCAGCGTGACTGCAACGGCGCGAATCGAACCGGCACATCGGGCCTGCGCCGCACCGGCCGTGGTCACCTGATGCCGCAGGAAAGGGTCATCCATGTCATCCAGGGCGAATTCGCGATCTCGGACCGGCAGGACACCATGCTGACGACCGTGCTCGGGTCGTGTGTGTCGGCCTGCATCTATGACGAACGGCGTCGCATCGGCGGCATGAACCATTTCCTGCTGCCCGGCGGCGTGCAGGGCGGCGACATGCGGTTCGCCGCCGCGTCGATGGAACGGCTGGTCAACGGCCTGCTGAAACGCGGCGCCACGCGCGGCGGCCTGCGCGCCAAGCTGTTCGGTGGCGGGCGAATCATTGCGGGGCTCATGGATATCGGTCGCCGCAACGCGGATGCCGCGCTGCAGTTTCTTGAAACCGAAGGCATCGCCTGCACCTCGATGAGCATGGGCGGCCCCCGTGCCCGCCGGGTGCGGTTCTGGCCCGCCTCGGGGCGCGCGCAGCAGCTCTTGCTCGACCCCTCGATCGGCGATCCCCGCACAGCCGCCGGGCCGGAACCCGGCTCCATCGACCTGTTCTGACCCGCCGGTTCGCGCCACGGAGACACCACATGACCCTTCCCGACCGCTTCGACACCAGCCAACGGATCATGGCGCTCGTCATCCTGACGCCCGCCGTCCTCGCCCTTGCGGTGATCCTCGCAGCGGGGCGGGGCGGCGGCTGGACCGTGCCGGTCCTTGCCGCTGCGCTTGCCATCGGCGCGGGCGGCGTCGCCCGCCTCATCCTGCGCGGCCCGCGCGACCGGATCGCGCGGCTCGTTACGGTGATCGGGCGGCTGGCCGAACGCGATCTCGCCGCCGACCCCGGCACGAACTGGCCGCCCGATCTCGCGCCCCTGGCGGCGGCGGTCGGACGCCTGCGCGACGGCCTGCTCGAAGGCGAACGCCTGTCCCGCGCCGCCGCCGCGCATGAGGCCGCGCTTGCCCGGCGCATCGCGGATCACGAACAGATGATGCGCGCGCTCGGGGCGGGGCTGGACCGCTTTGCCGCGGGCGACCTGGCGGCCCGGATCGACCGCCCCGCCGGTGACGCGGCGGACGATCTCCACGCGCCGCTCTGCGACAGCTTCAACGCCGCCTTCGCGCGCGTCGGCACCGCGCTGGCCGAGGCGCGCGGCCTTGGCGCCCGCGTCCGCGAAGCCTCGCGCGAGATCACCCGCACCAGCCGCGACCTGTCCTCGCGCGCCGAGGCGCAGGCCGCGACGCTGGAACAGTCGGCGGCGGCGCTGAACCAGCTCACCGCCAGCATCGGCTCGACCGCCGAACACGCCGCCGAGGCCCAGCGCGCCAGCGTCGAGAACCACACCGGCGCCGACGCGGGCGCGCAGGTCGCGCGCGAGGCGGTGGCCGCGATGGCGGCGATCGAGCGCAGTTCCGAACAGATCACCCGCATCATCGGCGTCATCGACGACATCGCCTTCCAGACCAACCTTCTCGCCCTGAACGCCGGGGTCGAGGCCGCGCGCGCCGGTGAGGCCGGGCGCGGCTTTGCCGTGGTCGCCTCGGAGGTGCGCGTCCTCGCGCGGCGCGCCTCGGATGCGGCGCGCGAGATCAAGGAACTGATCGTCGAAAGCTCGCAGCAGGTGGCCTCCGGCTCGGAACTGGTCGGCCGCGCGGGCGCCAGCCTCAGCGGCATCGTCGAACGCGCCAAGGAGGCTGCCGCCCTCGTCGCCGACATCGCCGTCGCCGCCGCCGAACAGGCCAGCGGCATCAACGAACTGAACAGCGGCATCAGCCAGCTCGACCAGGTGACCCAGCAAAGCAGCGCCATGGCCGAGGAAAGCAGCGCCGCCGCCGCCACCCTCCTGCGCCACGCCGAAGACCTGGCCGAGGTGCTCTCGGGCTTTCGCACCGGGGACGAAGATGCGGCCCCGAACGTCACGCCGCTCACCCGCCACCGCCCGCCCCCTGCCGACAGGGCGGCCGAGCGGACGCCCCCCGACCCGCCGCCCGCCACCGCGCGCAACGGCACCGGCGACGCCTGGCACGAATTCTGACGGCGCGGCCGTGGCGGCGCTGCAGGGGGGCGGGGCCGGGGGCGCGCGAAGGGGCCGGGCCGGGGGGCGGTGACGGGGCACGGTGGGGCCGGAGGCGCGCACCGCATCGGGGCACGGTCGGGCCAGGGGTGTGCGCGGCGACGACGGGCGCGGTCGGGCCGGAGGGCAGATGCGCGCGGCGGGACCACTCCCCGAAGCGATCGGACGAACCGCATCTTCCGTCATTGCGAGGAGCCGCAGGCGACGAAGCAACCTCGATGTTGTGTGTGAGCGGTCGGGGTTGCTTCGGCTTCGCCTCGCGGGTGACGGGGTTTGCAGACGGCGGTGCCGTGCCAGTCCGCGCAGCCGCAGTCCGCCCGATTGCGATGGCGGCGGCGGCAGGCCCCACGTCACCCGCGAGGCGGCGCAGCCGACGAAGCAACCCGATGTTGTGTGTGAGCGGTCGGGGTTGCTTCGGCTTGCGCCTCGCGGGTGACGGGAAGAACGCCGTCATTGCGAGGAGCCGCAGGCGACGCGGCAATCCACGGGGCGGGGGGCTGCACCCGGCATGGATTGCTTCACTTCGTTCGCAATGACGATTACCCCCCGTCACCCGCAAGGCGGCGCAGCCGATGCGGCAACCCCGATGTCGTGCGCGAGCGGTCGGGGTTGCTTCGGCTTCGCCTCGCAATGACGATTACCTCACGTCACCCGCAAGGCGGCGCAGCCAACGCGGCAATGCCGCTGCCGACCCACCGCGCGGTGCATCCCCGGCGGACGCCCCCACCTCACCCCTCCAGCCGCGCCGCCAGATCCCCCGCCATCTCCGGCGCCAGCGCGCCGAAGGCGAAGCGGGTCACGAAGGTCTCGCCGGGATCAAGGTAGCGCAGGGTTCCGGCCCGGGCTGCCGCTGCCCTCCCGTCGGGGGCCGCCGTCGCCGGGAGCAGCAGGCCCAGCGCCTGCCGCTCGCGCGCGCGGGTGATCCAGCGCACGCCCAGCGGCAGATCGGCCGGGCGCCAGCGCACCGCATCCGCGCTGCCGTCGGGCAGCAGTTGCAGCGCATGGGCCAACCCGTCGCCATCCGCAGGCGGGCGCAGCAGGGCCACGAATTCCGGCTCGATCCGGTCGCCCGCCATGATCCGGCGATGGCGCGCCGGGTCGCGGGCGACCTCGTCATGCCAGCGGCGGATCGCGGCGGCCTCGTCCGCGGCGAAGGTCGCGGGCAGGCCGGGTGCGGCAACCTCAAGCGCCCGGTCATCCGCCGCATCCACGATCCGCGCGCCGTCCACCGGGCGGAAATTCACATGGCCCAGATACATGAACGGCATGGGCGCGCCGCCCTCGTTCGCAACCTCGACCCGCGCCTCGACCATGGCCGATCCGGCGCGAAACCGCAGTTCGGGGCGAAACGCCCAGGCATGGGAAAACGCCAGCCGGTCATGCGCGACACCGGCAAGCGCCAGCGTGTCGCCGTCCAGGCGCAGCATCGCGCGCTCGAATGGCATGTTCGGCATCTCGCCATGCTGCGGGTGGTCGTCTTCGGGCCCCGGATGCCCCATGCCGGTGCCGCCGCAATGCAGGAAGAACCCGCCATAGCTGCGCCGGAATTCGCGCACCGGCAGCGGCTGGTCGAAGACCGACTGCATGGTCAGCCGCCGCGCCCCTGCGAAAGCGTCCCAGATCTGCTGCCCCTGCCAGGGCAGCGTGACGAAGCGCCCCGCCCCGGTGTCGATGTCCAGCGCCGCAACCCCGGAAGGATAGCGAAACGCCTCGGCACGGATGCCCCCCGCCTCCACGACCGGGCGCCGCGCCGGCGTGAAGATTTCGGGATGAAGCTCGATCTCGGCCACCATCTGCCGCCCTCCCCCTCAGCCGCGCAGCAGCGCCAGCCAGCACGCCCCCGCGCAGGCGAACAGCGGCTCGACCGCCCCCGGCACGCCGCCCCGCAACGGATGGGCGACCACCCGCCCCGAGTCCCAGCCCGCGACCAGCACATGCCCGCCGTGCACCAGCAGATGCTGCGGCCAGTCGACATCGCAGGCGACCTCGGCCACCAGCCGGGGCGGCCCGCCGCCCGGCCCGCCCGGATCGAACGTCGCCAGCGTGGACAGGCTGCGGTTCGCCAGATGCACCAGCCCGCCGGGGCCTGCCGCGATGTCGCCGGGATAGTTGCGCGCGAACCGTGCGTGACCGGGCCGGGTCAGGCCGGTCGCCGGGACCGCCTGCCAGTCGTCGCCCGCGCCGACAAGCAGGACATTGCCCAGCTCGCCCGCGACCGCCATGCGGCCATCCTCCAGCATCACCCCGTGGCGCGGGCCGGAACCCGGCGGCAGGCACCCGGCGGACAGCGGCACCAGCCGCAGCCGCCCGGCGTCCAGCCCGAACAGGCGCAGCCGGTCCGCGCCAAGGTCGATCACCGCCACCGAGCCATCGGCGCCAAACAGCACCTGATGCGGATGCGCCGCCGCCTGCCGGTCGGGGTCCGGCCCCCGGCCTTCAAGCTGCACGACCTGCGGCGCCCCGGCGACCGCACCATCGGGCGCCAGCCGCCACAGCGTCAGCGCGCCGCTTTCGTAATTGGCGACGATCAGCACCCGGCCTGCGGGGTCGACGGCCAGATGCGCAGGCTCGACGCCGCCGGTGCCGGTATCGGCCAGCGGCACGGCGCCATCCGCGCCGATCCGCCAGGCCAGCAGCCGCCCCGCACCCTCGCCCGCCGTCGCATAGACCACCGGCAGGCGCGGATGCAGGGCCAGCGCCGACAGGTCATGCGCCGGGGCGAGATGCTGCCCGTGCCAGCCGCCGCCATCCTGCATCCAGCGCCACAGCCCGCTCGCATCCCCCTGCCCGCGCGCGGCGACCAGCAGCGCCGCGCCCTGCCCCAAAGCGAATCCCATGGTCAGCCCTCCTCGCGGTCGCACACCAGCGCCATGACCTCGGCGCCCAGCGCCATGTCGGGCACCTGGCCGAAATGGCGCGCCCGCAACCGGCCCCGGCGATCCACCAGCAGCAGCGTCGGCGTGCCCTCCAGCCGCCATTTCGCCATCGTGCGCGGCAGCGCGGTGTCGCCCGGCTGATCGACGGCGACGGGAAAGCGGATGCCGTATTCGTGAACGAACGCCCGCAAGGCCACGGGCGTCATCGCCGCGTGATGCTCGAACACCGAGTGAAGGCCCAGCACCATGACATCCTCGGGCCGGAAGGTCTGCCGCAGCTTCTGCACCTGCGGCAGGCCATGCGCCACGCAGCCGGGACAGAGCATCTGGAACACCTCGATCGCCACCACCCGCCCGCGCAGCGCGGCAAGCGTCTGCGGCGCCGTGCAGTTCAGCCATTCCGACGCCTCGATTTCGGAAAGTTCCACGCCCTCGCCCATCACGACCCCCGCTGCCGCCACCGGACCGACCCTTGCACGGGCCATCCCGCACCGCAACAATGCCCCCCGTCACAAACGGAGGTTGCCATGGCCGAATCGAATCTCCTTGCCGGACGGCAGATCGTCGTGACCGGCGGCACCGGCGCGCTGGGGCGGGCGGTGGTGAACCGGCTGCTGGCCGAGGGGGCAAGCTGCCATGTGCCCAGCCACCGCGCCGAGGCCGAGGGCGCGACGCCCGGCCTGCACATCACCCCCGGCGTCGATCTGACCGACGAGGACTCGGTCGCAGGCTTCTATGCCGGGATCGAGAACCTCTGGGCCTCGGTCCATCTCGCGGGCGGCTTCGCCATGTCGCCCATCGGCGAGGCGACCGCCTCCGATCTGCGCCGGATGCTCGAGATGAATGTCGTCACCACTTTCCTCTGTGCGCATGAGGCGGTGAAGGCCATGCGCCGGACCGGCAATGGCGGGCGGATCGTGAACGTCGCGGCGCGCCCGGCGCTTGAACCGCGCAAGGGCGCCCGGATGGCGGCCTATGCGGCGTCGAAGGCCGCCGTGGCGGCGATGACCGAGGGGCTGGCCGAAGAGCTGAAGGCCGATCACATCCTCGTCAATGCCATCGCGCCCTCGACCATCGATTCCGAGGCCAACCGCAAGGCGATGCCCAAGGCGGACCCGGCCAGGTGGCTCTCGCCCGAGGCGGCAGCCGAGGTCGTCCTCACGCTGGTCCTGCCCGGCAAGACCGCGATCAGCGGCGCGGTGCTGCCGCTCTACGCCCTGGCCTGACCGGACAGGCCGTCACCCGCGAGGCGGCGCGGCAACCCCGAGGGGATCGCGCAAGCGGTCGGGGTTGCTTCGCCTGCGGCTCGCAATGACGATTATTATTTCGTCATTGCGAGGAGGCGCAGCCGACGAAGCAACCTCGATGTCGTGTGTGAGCGGTCGGGGTTGCTTCGGCTTCGCCTCGCAATGACGAGGCAATGGTCAGCCGTGCCCTGCCACAGCCGCGACCTGCTTGCGGTGCCGGTGGCGGTGCGGCGCGAGTTCGCGCGCCTGCGCCTGCCGTTCCAGCCCGCCCCTGTCGATCCACTTGCGCGTGCCTTCAAGCGCGCGCTCGATCAGATGCGCCGAGGCTGAAAAATCGAAGGGCGACACGCTCAGCGGGCAGAGCGCGGGCGCCATGTGCAGCGCGATTCCCGGCGGCGTCGCGTCGATGTCGTGCATGAGCTGCCACGCGATGAGCAGCGTGATCGCGTGCATCGCGGGGCCGACCACGCCGCGCGGCGGTTCCTGCAGGTCGCAGGCATAGCCCGTGGGCAGGATGATGACCTGCGTCGCCCCCAGATCGCAGGCCTGCCGCAGCGGCGTGTTGGCGGCGAGGGCGCCGTCGACCAGCATCTGCCCGCCGACCTCGACGGGCGGAAAGATGCTGGGGATGGCGGCGCTGGCCAGAACGCTTTCAAGCGCGGGGCCCGAGGACAGCAGCACGCCGTTGCCGACCAGATCGGTCGCCATGACATGCAAGGGCAGCGCGGCGTCCTCGATGCGGTGAAAGGGCAGCCGCGCCTCGATCAGCGCGCGCAGCCCGGCGGGATCGACAAGGCTTTCGGGATTGCGCAGCAGGCGCATGGCGCTGGCGAAGGACACCGGAAAGATGTCGCGGCGGCGCAGGCCGCGCCAGATGTTGCCCAGCGCCTTGACCCCGTCCAGATCGGGCGATCCGGCGAAATAGGCGGCATTCAGCGCGCCGACCGAGGTGCCGATGACGAAATCGGGCGTCACGCCCGCCTCGACCAGCGCCTGCAGCATCCCGACCTGCACCGCACCCAGACTGCCGCCCCCGGCAAAAACGAAGGCGGTCGTGCCCCGTCCGTCCATGTCCCCTCCGTCGCAAGGCGCCCCGCCGGGGAGGATGCCGGCGGGGCGCCGGAATGTCAGGCGCCCTCGGCCATGCGCTGCGCCTCGATGATCGCCTCGCGGTCGCGGAAGATCGTCGCCATGGCCAGCACCCTGCCGCCCTTGAGGTAGCGGACCGCGCAATCCTTGCCCTTGCCGATCTCGCCGTCGATGCGGATTTCGTCCCAGCCCTGCGCATGGCCGACATAGCGGATCGTCGTGCCGTGATGGCCCGACCAGAAGAACGGCACGTCACGATAGGGCCGGTCGGCGCCCAGCATGTTTTCGGCGGCGACCTGTCCCTGCCGTTCGGCCACGACCCAGTGTTCCACCCGCATCGTGTCGCCGTCGCTTCCGGGGAAACGGGCGATGTCGCCTGCGGCGTAGATGCCGGGGATTGCGGTCTCGAGCCGGTCGTTCACCAGCACGCCGCGCTCGATTTCAAGGCCGAGCCGTTCGGCAAGGCCCAGACGCGGCCGCACCCCGACGCCGATGATGACCAGATCGGCAGGCAGCCGCGTGCCGTCCTTCAAGGTCACGTCACCCTCGCCGATGGATTCGATCGAGGTTTCCAGATGGAACACCTCGCCCGCCTCTTCGTGCAGGGTGCGGATGAAGCCGCCCAGTTCCGGTCCGAGCACCCGTTCCAGCGGATGCGCGTCCAGCGAGACGACATGCACGTCCAGCCCGCGCTTGCGCAATGCGGCGGCAGTCTCCAGCCCGATGAAGCCGGACCCCAGCACCACCGCCGATTTCGCCGCCTCGGCCCGCGCCATGATCGCGCGGCTGTCGGCGATGGAGCGCAGCGTGAACACATGCGCCCGGTCGGCGCCGGGGATCGGCAGCGCCACGGGTTCGGCCCCGGTGGCGATCAGCAGGCGGTCCCAGGGATAGCGGGTGCCGTCGGTGGTCATCACCTGACGCGGCTCGGTGTCGATGCGTTCGACCGTGGTGGACAGGTGCAGGTCGATGCGGTTGTCCTCGTAGAACTTCGCCCCCTTGAGCGGCATCCAGTCGTCGGGGGCGGACCCGTCGAGATAGTCCTTCGACAGGTTCGGCCGGTCAACGGGCGCGTCCTCTTCGGCGGAAAGCACGGTCAATTTTCCCGCATAGCCGCGCCGCCGCAGCATCTCGGCGGCGGCAAACCCGGCGGCACCGCCACCGATGATGACGATGGCCTCGGGTTCGTCCGGCAGCGGCACGCGCGCGGGGGCGGGTTCGCGCGCCTTCTGCTCGCGCACGAAGATGCGCTCGCCGTCGCGTTCGACCTGCCAGACCGGGATCGGGCCGAAGGCGGGCGCGTTCAGCGCCTCGCCGGTGTGCAGCGAGAACAGCGCATGGTGCAGCGGGCAGCGCACCGCATCGCCTTCCAGCGCGCCGCGATCAAGGCGACCCTGATAATGGGTGCAGGTCGCGCCGACGGCGTGGATGTCGTCACCCACGCGCGCCAGCAGCACCGCCTTCTTGCCGACATGGCCGCGCAACAGCTTGCGATCCCTGAAATCCGCGAGGGTGATGCCCTCGGTCAGGTCGGGCGTGTTGTCGGGTTTTCCCTGGTCGGCCATGTCGTCTCTCCTTCATTCTGCCCGCAGGGGCCTATGGCATCGGGTGCAACGTGTGAAACGACACGCTGAGCCGGTTCCATGTGTTGATCGCCGCCACCGCCATCGTAAGCTGCACGATCTCGTGCTCGCTGAACACCTTGCGGGTGGCTTCGTACAGCGCATCCGGGACGCCGCCTTGCGAAATCAGCGTCACCGCCTCGGTCCATTCAAACGCCGCCCGTTCGCGGTCGGTGAAAAGCGGCGATTCGCGCCAGGCGGCGACCAGGTAGAGCCTGCGCTCGGTCTCGCCATCCTCACGGGCCTCGCGCGAATGCATGTCGACGCAGTAGGAACAGCCGTTGATCTGCGAGGCGCGCAGCTTCACCAGATGCAGCAGCTTGCGCTCGATGCCGCTGTCCTCGACGGCCTTGTTGAGCGCAAGCTGCGCCTGCATGAGCTTCGGTTCCAGCGCGAAATAGTCGAGACGCGATTTCATGGTCTCTCTCCTTTCCATGTCCGGGCGGTGTCAGGAGTCCCGGCACAGCCCCTCGTCGCGGGCGGCGGCCAGCGTGCGCGCGACGATCCGGTCGCAGCGCGCGCCGTCGAACGCGAACGCCTGCCCGAGCGCGAGGTCCATCTCGCCTGCCAGCCCCTCGCGCAGCAGCGCGCGGGCGCGGTGGAAACGGCTGCGCACGGTGGCCTCGGGGATGTCCAGCGCCTCGGCCACCTCGGCGACGCTCATCTCCTCGACGGCGCGCAGCATGAAGACGGCGCGGAACTGTTCGGGCAGCAGGTCGATGCGCGATTCCATCAGGCGGCGGACCTCGGCGCGGGCCAGGGTGGCCTCGGGGCCATGTCCGGGCGCCTCGCTCAGCGCGTCCTGCGTGTCTCGGTCGGTGGATACCATGGCGGCCTCCAGCGGGATCACCTGTGCCGTGGTGCGGCGCAGGCGGCCCAGAGCTTCATTGGCGACGATGCGCACGAGCCAGGTCGAAAGCCGCGCCTGCCCGCGCCAGCCGGGCAGCGCGCGCCATGCCTTGAGCCAGCCTTCCTGCAGCGCGTCCTCGGCCTCGGCATCGTTCTTCAGGATCGCGCGCGCGGTGCGAAACAGGCGCTGGTTGTAGCGGCGCATCAGCCGCTCGAACGCGGCAGCGTCGCCGCCCGCAGCGCGGGCGACCAGCGCATCCTCGGATTGCGGCATCGCGGCCGCGGCAGTCATGGCGTCCGGCATTGCGGTCCCCCCCCGGCGGCGGCGTCAATAGTGGCGCAGGCCGCGCGAAAATCAACCTCGGCTCAGCGCTTGAGCAGCGACAGGAATTCGCGCCGGAGGTTCGCATCCTTCAGGAAATTGCCGCGCATGACCGAATTGGTCATCACCGCGTCATCATCCTTCACCCCGCGCCATTGCATGCAGAAGTGATCCGACTCCATCACCACGGCCAGCCCGTCGGGGTGGATGCGCTGCTCCAGTTCATCGGCCAGCATGACGACGGCTTCTTCCTGAATCTGCGGCCTGCTCATGATCCAGTCGGCGAGGCGGACATATTTCGACAGGCCGATCAGGTCGGAATCCGGGTTCGGCAGCACGCCGATCCAGAGCTTGCCCATGATCGGGCACAGATGGTGCGAACAGGCGCTGCGAATGGTGATCGGGCCGACGATCATCAGCTCGTTCAGCCCCGCGACATTCGGAAAGGTGGTGACGCGCGGTGCGGCCTGGTAGCGGCCGTGAAAGACCTCGTCGACATACATCTTCGCCACGCGATGCGCGGTCTCGCGGCTGTTGTGGTCGTGCTCGGTGTCGATCACCAGCGCGTCGAGGACCGCCTGCATCTTTTCCTCGACCTCGAGGCGCAATTCGTCGAGTTCGCCGTCGTGGACGAAATCCGCGATGTTGTCGTTGGCGTTGAAGCGCAGCCCGGCCTCCTCGATCCGCGCGCGGATGCGTTCCGAGACGGGCAAGGCGGCAGCCTCGGCAAGGGTCTTGCGGGTGGTTTCGGCGGCAGAGCTCATGACGGGCCTCCTGAAAATTCTTGTTCGACCAAGACCCGGCCCACCACTGGCGCGGTGGGCCGGACCCTACTCGTGACGGGTCACTCGGTAAAGCGGTCGGGGAAGGCGGCGATCAGGCCATCGGTCAGAGCATCCGCCAGCATCATCATATGGGCCTCGGCCTCACCATACTGGGCGATCCCGTCGGCATAGTTCCCTTGCAGAAGCGAGGTCGCGTAGACGAGCGTGGTATCGATGTGGCCTTTCAGCATGTCGCGGACAAGATCCTGCGGCCAGTTTTCATTGGCTCCGGCAAGGAAGTCGGCGATCTCCTGCGCGTTGGCATAGGCGGCGGCGATGGCGGCGGCGGTTTCCTCGTCGTTGCCCGCCTTGGCCCCGGCAACGACCGCGACGGCGCCCGTGATATGTTCCTGGAGCAGCCCGGCCAGCGCATCCCCGGCATCGGCGCCGTAGAACGGCTTGATCGCGTTGCCGATGTCGGTCTGGTTGGCCATCAGCCGCGCGGCCTCGGCGTCGAAGGCGGGCGAGCCGGTGGCAAAGGACGCGATGGCCGCGTAGGTCCACTCCATGTGCTGCGCCCAGAGCTCGCGCATCGCGTCATGCAGCGCCAGCGCCGCATCCGACGCGATGACCGAGGCCGCATGATCGCCGTCATGGGCAAAGGCGGGCGCGGCGCCGACCGGCAGCGCCAGAAGCGCCGCGACGGAAACCGCACGCAGCGCGCGGCGGGAAAGGGAAAGGGCAGGCATCGGGTGTCTCCGTGGTTTTCGGTGTTCGCCATGTGTCATGACCGGCGCGGCGGGATCGTGTCCGCATGTCCGCCCTGTCTGACCATTGGACGCCCCCGCACCGCGTTTCGTTCCCGAAACCCCGCGAATTTTTTTCATGGCTGCGGCAAGGCCAGGCAGAGCGTTGTTTTTCGCGCGGGGATTTCGGGTGTTTTCCATGGGGCAGGCCGGAGCCGCCCGCAATTCCCGCCACCCCCGAGGCGCAAGCCGAAGCAACCCCGACCGCTCGCGCACACCCCTCGGGGCAAGTGTGTTGTTCATCCGGCTGTTCGATAGGCTTCTCCCTCGCGG
>JACFNP010000019.1 GCA_019454835.1 Rubellimicrobium sp. | reverse complement strand
AGGTGGTGCGTTCGTTCGCCAGCCGGAACAGGTTCTGGTTGGGAATGATGATGAGGGTATCGACCACCTTCTGCAGCGATTCCACGCCTTCCTCGGCCTGGCGCATCCGCTTGGTGCCCTCGAACTGGAAGGGCTTGGTCACCACGCCGACCGTAAGAATGCCCAGCTCGCGCGCGGCCTGCGCGATGATCGGCGCCGCGCCGGTGCCGGTGCCGCCGCCCATCCCGGCGGTGATGAAGCACATATGCGCGCCGGCGAGATGATCGACGATGGCCTGGATCGATTCCTCGGCCGCTGCCGCGCCGACCTCGGGACGGGCGCCCGCACCCAGACCTTCGGTCGCCTTCACGCCCATCTGGATCTTCAGCGTCGCATCGCTTTGCGCCAGAGCCTGGGCGTCGGTGTTCGCAACGACGAAATCGACCCCCTCGAGCTCTTTCTGGATCATGTTGTTGACCGCGTTGCCGCCCGCCCCGCCGACGCCGAACACGGTGATCCGGGGCCTGAGATCCTCCTGCCCTGGAAGGGAAAGGTTGAGTGCCATTGTCTCGGTCCGCCTGCTGTTGTGCCTGTTGTTACCCTGTCTTCCTGCCGTCATGTGTGACCCCGGTTCGCGCCTGCCTGCGCGGCCGCGGGTCGATGCCCCCCGGAATTGTGACGACCTTACCGGCTGAAAACCGCCGCGTCACGGGAAAAGAGGCCGAATTGCCCAAAATATGGCCCGAGCGTGACCCAATTCCCGCCGTATTTCGCGCCGTCGGCGAAATATAGCGTATCACCAGTTGTCGCGGAACCATTTGGCCGCCCTGCGCAGCGACCGGGCCGCTGTCCGTTCAAGCGGAATCTCGAAGTCCCAGCATTCGTCCTGCGGGCTGGCGGCGAACAGACTCAGGCCGACCGCAGCGGAAAATGCCGGTCCCGTCGTCGCCTGCGGCAGGCCCTGCACCCGCAGCGGGCGGCCAAGGCGCACCTGTTGCCCCAGGATACGCGCGGCCAGCCCGTCGATGCCCGGAATCTGGCTGCCGCCGCCGGTCAGCACCACGCTTTGCGACGGCATCTGGTCGAAGCCCGCCGCATCCAGCCGGGCGCGGACCTCCTCGAGGATTTCCTCGACGCGCGGCCGCATGATCCCGATAAGCTCGGCGCGCGTCACGGTGCGGCGGTCCTTGTCCCAGTCGCCGGAATCGCCGCCCAGCTCGATACGCTCGCGGTCGTCGATGCCGGTGGCCTGCACGCCGCCCTTCATGGTCTTGATCCGCTCGGCCACGGTCATCGGCACCCGCAGGCCCATGGCGATGTCGCCGGTGACGTGATCGCCGCCCATGCGCACGGAATCGGCATAGATCATGTGGCGGCGCATGAAGACCGAGATACCGGTCGAGCCGCCGCCCATGTCGATGCAGGCGGCGCCCAGTTCCTGTTCGTCCTCGACAAGGCTCGCCATGCCCGAGACATAGGCCGAGGACGCCAGCCCCGCGACCTCCAGATCGCAGCGCTTGATGCAGTAGAGCAGCGCCTCGAGCGGCGGCGCGTCCACCGACAGCAGGTGCAGGTCGGCGGCCAGCCTGCCGCCCACCTGCCCGCGCGGATCGGCCAACCCAGAGCGGTGGTCGAGCGAGAAGTTCACCGGCTGCGCGTGCAGCACCTCGCGGTCGTGGCCGATGTCGGGGATTTCGCAGGCGGCAAGAACCCGGCCAAGGTCCGGCTCGCCGACGACGCCGCCGTGCAGTTCGACCTGGCCGTCCAGCCCGTAGGAACGCGGGCGGGCGCCGGACAGGCAGGCGATGACGTGATCGACGCGGACCCTGGCCATGTTCTGCGCCGACTGCACGGCGGTGCGGATGGCGCGTTCGGTTTCGGGCATGGCATCGACCTCGCCGAAGCGCACCCCGCGCGACCGGGTGGTCGCCGCGCCGATGACCCGGAACGAGGATTGCCCGGCCATGCGGCCCACGCCCTCGCTGGAGCGGAACTGTTCCGGCCCGTCGAAGCGCAGCACCAGACAGGCGATCTTCGACGTGCCGACATCGAGGATCGCCACCACACCGCGCTGCATCGCCGCCCGGCGCATGTTGCGCATCGCGCGCTGGCTTTCGTAAAGGTGCCGCATCCCGTCCTCCGCCTGTATCTATCCGCCCGCGCCCTGGGCGCTGCGGGCGTTCGTCATCAAAGTCATCGCCGTCTGCGAGACGCGGATCGTCGGGCGCTGCGCCTCGCGCATGTCCACGGCGACCACGTCACGATCCAGCACGCCCTCGGCCGCCTGCCAGGCCAGCACGCGCTCGAGCGCGGTCACCGGCGCCGCTTCGGGCAGCAGGATGCGCAGCTCGCGGTCGAGCACCATGTCCCAGCGCCGCTCGCCCATGCGCACCAGTCCGCGCACCCGGTCCGAGATCGGCCGCGCGGCGGCGAACAGCGCCAGCGCCTCGTCGATATGCTCGCGCGCCCCGTCCCCGGCGATCAGCGGCAGGTCGGCGCGGTCGATGCGGCTTTCGATCAGGCCGGTCATCGCGCCGTCCTCGTCCACCAGCCGCAGGCTTTCGCCGTGGCGCCACAGCGCGACGGGGCGGCGTTCGTCGATGCTGATGCCCAGCGTGCCGTCCGGCTGGATCGCCATGCGCACGTCGCGCACGGCGGACAGATCGGCCACCTTCGCCCGCAGCGCGGCCAGGTCCAGTTCCCAGGACGAGACCGGGAATGTCAGCTCCAACGCGGTTTCGGTCGCCGCGACCAGCGCGGGCGAGGCGCCGGTGACCTGCATTCCGGTGACGGTAAATTCGGGCCGCGCCTCGATGGCGGCGCGCAGGTCTGCCCACTGGCGCAGCACCAGGCTGCGGTTCGCTTCCTGCCCCAGCCAGAGCGCCCCTGCCCCGGCCACCAGCACCATCGGCAGACCGACGCGCAATGCGACCCGGAACATCGGCGTGAGCATGAGCCGCTGCCAGCGGTAGTGCCAGCGCGAGGGCGCCGGGTCGTGCACGCCGCCGCCCGCGCGGCGCAGGACGAAGCCTAGCGCCCGCATGACGCATCCTCGACCAGCCAGCGGCAGAGCTCCGGGAACGGGATGCCGACATGGCGCCCCTGCTCGGGCGCCAGCGAGGTCGCGGTCATGCCGGGCTGGGTGTTGGTTTCCAGCAGGACCAGACCGTCAAGGCCGCGGGTTTCGTCCCAGCGGAAATCGGTGCGCGACAGCCCCCGGCACCCCAGCGCGACATGCGCGGCCAGCGCGTGCGACATGGCGGCGTCGAACACATCGGCCGGAATCTGCGCGGGCACGACATGGCGTGACCCGCCCGGCGCATATTTGGCGTCGTAGTTGTACCAGCCGCCGGTGACGATGTCGGTGACGGTCAACGCCCGGTCGCCCAGCACCGCCACGGTGAGTTCACGCCCCGGCACATAGGCTTCGACCATCATCCGCGCGGGCGCATCCGGCCCCAGCGCGGGCGCGTTGGCCCCCTCGCGGACGATATGGACCCCGACCGACGAGCCTTCGTTCACCGGCTTCACCACATAGGGCGGCGGCAGGACATGCCCGGCCTCGGCCTCGGCGGCGCTGACCACGCGGGATTCGGCCACCGGCAGCCCGGCGGCGCGGTAGATGTCCTTGGTGCGCGCCTTGTCCATGGCCATCGCCGAGGCCAGCACGCCGGAATGGGTATAGGGGATCGCCAGCCATTCGAGCAGGCCCTGCACGCAGCCATCCTCGCCCCAGCGGCCGTGCAGCGCGTTGAAGGCCACGTCGGGCGCAAGGGCGCGCAGCCGTTCGGCCAGATCGGGGCCGGCGTCGATCTCGTGGGCCTCGAACCCGGCCTCGCGCAGGGCGGCGGCACAGGCGGTACCCGAGGACAGCGAGACCTCGCGTTCGGCCGAGCGGCCACCCTTCAATACGGCAATCCTGCGGGAATCCGCGCCCGTCCTGCCCATCTCGCCTCATCGGAGCCTTGTCGGCTCTCTGCTCTCGCGCCCCGGTTGGTCCGGGGTCGCACTGCCCTTCGCGCGTTGCGCGTCAACGGCGGGTTCGCCCCACTCGTGCTATTTCCCACTCTAGCGTGATCCCTGACGAATCGTAAACCCTTTTCCGCACTTCCTCGCCCAGGGCTTCAAGATCGGCGGCGCTGGCACTGCCGGTGTTGGTCAGGAAGTTCGCGTGCTTGGGGTTCATCACCGCGCCGCCGAGGGTGGCGCCGCGCATTCCGGCGTCGTCGATCAGCTTCCAGGCCTTCATCTCATGGGTATCGTCCGCCCGCCCGGTCGAGGAAAACCCCGCCGGGTTGCGGAAGGTCGATCCGGCGGTGCGTTCCCGTGTCGAGGGCTGGGTCTCGTCGCGGTGGGCAAGCTGGGCTGCCATGCGGGCCGCCAGCTCGTCAGGGTCGCCTGCGGGCGGCGCGAAGGTGGCCTGCGTGACCACCGCACCCTCGGGGATGTCCGAGGCACGGTAGCGCAGGTTCAGCTCGCCCGCTGCGACGGTGCGGATCTCGCCCGCGCGCGTCACCAGCCGCACGCTGACCAGATGGTCGGCGGTATAGGTGCCGTAGCAGCCCGCATTCATCGCCACCGCGCCGCCGATGGTGCCGGGGATGGTGCGCAGGAAGGTCAGATCGCGCCCGGCAGCGGCGGCGGCGATGGCCACGCGCGAATCCAGCGCCGCCGCCCCGGCGGTGACGGTCTCGCCCGCGTCAATGGCGTTGAAGCCGCGCCCGAGACGGATCACCACACCCTCGATGCCGCCGTCGCGCACGATCAGGTTCGAGCCGACGCCCATCGCAAACACCGGCACCTGCGGATCGAGTGCCGCGAGAAACTCTGCCAGGTCGTCCTCGTCGGCGGGCTGGAACAGCCAGTCGGCGGGGCCGCCGACCCGGAGCCAGGTGAAATCGCCGAGCGGCTGGTCCGGGGTCAGCCGCCCGCGCGGGGTGATGTCTTGGGGCTGGGCCAAGCGGCGCTCCTGTCTGTCAGCGGCGGCAGGGTGCCGCCTGTTCTATCATCACGGCAAGCAAGGCAAGGCACCCCGGTGCGGTCGCTGAACGACTCGGGGTTGCGTCGTCGGCTGCGCCGCCTTGCAATGACGGGGGTGGTTTGTCATTGCGAGGCGAAGCCGAAGCAACCTCGACCGCTCGCAAACAACATCGGGGTTGCCACGTCGCCTGCGGCTCCTCGCAATGACGAGATTACCGGTTCAGGCATGGCGCGCGCGGTATCCCGCAAGCAGCGCGTCGCCCCGCTCGATCCCCATGCGGGCCAGCGCGGCGAAGGGGGCGGGGAACAGCACGACGATTCCCGCAAGACCGAAGAGCGCGGGCACCAGCGCCACGGTGAAAGCGGCAAGGATCACCGGCACGAAGCCCGCGACCAGCGCGACAAAGCGCAGTTGCGGGCGCAGCGCGGCGGGCGCGAATTCCACGCCGATGCAGGCGGCGACCCAGGTGCAATACAGGATGAAGGCAAGGCTCATGACGTGCTCCTTCGCGTGTCTGTCGGCCATGGCGGCCGAGGTGATGCGAGGTGGCAGCCTCGGGTCCGGTTCCTGTGGGGGGCTTCGCCCCCGGCGCGGATGCGCCCTCCCCCAGGATATTCAAGGAAAGATGAACGGGGTCAGGATGCTCCTTCCGCCAGTTTCGCAGGCAGGTCATGCGCCCAGCCGCTGATGCTGCCCGCGCCAAGGCAGATGAGCAGGTCACCGGGCCGCGCCACGGCGCGCACGAAGGGCGCAAGGCCCGCCTCGTCGTCGACGGCCAGCGCGCGGCGGTGGCCATGGGCCAGAAGGCCCGCCACCAGCGCGTCGCGGCTGGCACCCTCGACCGGGTCTTCGCCTGCGGCATAGACATTGGCGATGCCGACCACGTCGGCATCGTTGAAGGCGGTGCAGAAATCCTCGAACAGCGACGACAGGCGGCTGTAGCGGTGCGGCTGGTGCACGGCGATGACCCGCGCGCCGGGCCGGTCGGAGACCGCATCGCGCGCCGCGCGCAGCACGGCCGCGATTTCCACCGGGTGATGGCCGTAGTCGTCGATGATGGTGATGCCGCCCACCTCGCCCACGCGGGTGAAACGGCGGTTGACGCCCGCGAAACCGGCCAGCGCCGCGCGGATCGCATCGGCGTCCATCCCCAGATGCCGCGCGGCGGCGATGGCGGCCAGCGCGTTCGAGACGTTGTGATCGCCGGGCATCGGCAGGGTCAGGTCGTCGATGCGCGTGCCCTCGGATTGCAGCAGCACGTCAAAGCGCGCGCCGCCGCCTTCGTGGCGCAGGTTCACGGCGCGCACGTCGGCCTGGGCGTTGAAGCCGAAGGTCGTCACGCGGCGGTCGCTGATCCGCGCGACCAGCGCCTGCACCTCGGGGTGATCGGTGCAGCAGATCGCCAGCCCGTAGAACGGGATATTGGAAACGAAATCGTGAAAGCCCGCGCGCAGGTTTTCCAGCGTGTGCCAGTGCTCCATATGTTCGGGGTCGATGTTGGTGACCACGGCGATGGTCGCGGGCAGGCGGTTGAAGGTGCCGTCGCTTTCGTCGGCCTCGACCACCATCCATTCGCCCTGCCCCGCCCGCGCGTTCGAGCCGAAGCGGTGGATGATGCCGCCATTGACCACGGTGGGATCGAAGCCCCCGGCATCGAGCAGCGTCGCCACCATCGTGGTGGTCGTCGTCTTGCCGTGGGTGCCCGCGACCGCGATGTTGGACTTCAGCCGCATGAGTTCGGCCAGCATTTCCGCACGCCGCACCACCGGCAGCTTTTGGCGGCGCGCGGCGTCGAGTTCCGGGTTGCCGGGCTTCACGGCGGACGAGATCACCACGACCTCGGCGCCCGCCAGATTGGCGGCATCGTGGCCGATATGGATGCGCGCGCCCATCGCCTCCAGCCGCCGGGTGATGTCGCTGGCGCGCAGGTCGGACCCCTGCACGTCGTAGCCCTGGGTCAGCAGCACCTCGGCGATGCCCGACATGCCGATGCCGCCGATGCCGACGAAATGGATCGGCCCGACATCGAGGGGAAGTTTGGTGCTGACGTTCATGTGCAGGCTTCCGTCCATGGGGTCACGCGCTCCTATCCCCGGCCCGCCAGCTCTTCAACCATCGCGGCCAGCGTCGCGGCGGCATCGGGGCGGCCCTGGGCTGCGGCGGCTTCGGCCATGCGGGCGGTGGCGTCGGGAGTGTCGAGAAGGCGCTGCACGGTCTCGCCCAGCCGCGTCGGGGTGAGAGCGGCCTCGGCGATCACCACGGCGGCGCCCGCATCCCCCAGCGCGGCGGCATTCGCGCTCTGGTGGTCGGCGGCGGCATGGGGATAGGGGATCAGGATCGCGGGCCGCCCGATGGCGGCGATGTCGGCGATGCTCGATGCCCCGGCGCGCGCGATCACCAGTTGTGCGGTGGCGATACGCGCGGGCAGGTCGTCGAAGAAGGTGCGCAGGTCGGCCTCGATCCCGGCCTCGTCATAGGCGGTCGTGACGCGGGCAAGGTCTTCCTCGCGGACCTGCTGGACCAGCCGCAACTGCCTGCGCCAGCCGTCAGGCAGCGCGATCAGCGCCTGCGGCACCACATCCGACAGCACCCGCGCACCCTGCGAGCCGCCGAACACCAGCAGGTTCAGCGGCTGCGCGGGCGCGGGCGCGACATAGGCGGCGCCCGCGCGTTCGCGCACCGAGGCGCGCACCGGGTTGCCGGTATGGGTCGCACTGACCCCCGGCGGCAGGTTGGCCAGCGGCAGCCCGCAGGCCACGCGGTTCACATGGCGGGCGAACAGCCGGTTCACCCGACCCAGCACCGCATTCTGTTCGTGCAGCAGGCGCGGGCGCCGCGTCAGCCAGGCCGCCGTCATCGCCGGAATCGCCGGATAGCCGCCGAACCCCGCCACCACCGCCGGACGGTCGCGGCGCATTCGTGCCGCCGTGGCGATGATGCCGCCCGCGATGCGAAACGGTGCCAGCAGGCGCGCCGCCACCCCGCCCTGCGCAAAGGTGCCGCTGGCCGTCACCTCGACCTTCACCGCCCTGGGGAAACCGCCCGCATAGCGCGCGCCCCTCGGGTCGGTGGACAGCTTCACCCGCCAGCCGCGCGCCAGCATCTCCTCGGCCAGCGCCTGCGCCGGGAACATGTGCCCGCCGGTGCCTCCGGCTGCGATCAACAGCAGCGGTGCGCTCATCCCCGCCGCCCGCGCAGCAGGATGTCGCCGATCTCGCCCTGCGGGCGGGTGCGCGTCAGCGCCAGCAACATGCCCACGGCGATGCCTGCGGCGATGATCGAGGAACCGCCGTAGCTGACGAAGGGCAAGGTCATGCCCTTGGCGGGCAGCAGCCGCACCGCAACCCCCATGTTCACCATCGCCTGCACCGCGAAGGTGCAGGCCAGCCCGGTGCCCGCCAGCCGCGTGAACGGGTCGCGCTCGCGCACCAGCCGCACCAGCGAGCGCACCACGATCACCGCAAACAGCGCGAGAATGACGAGGACCAGCACCAGCCCGTATTCTTCCGCCGCCACCGCGATGATGAAATCGGTATGCGCGTCGGGCAGCGACCATTTCACCTCGCCCTCGCCGACGCCGACGCCGAAGAAGCCGCCCTCCTGAATCGCGTTGGTCGCATAGCCGATCTGGGTGCGCGGATCGACATCCGCCGCAAGGAAGCCGTCGATGCGCCGCGCGAAATGTTCCGACGACTGGTAGGCCAGCGAGCCGCCGAAGGCGACCAGCCCCGCGATCACCACCAGCAGCGTCATCGGCGCGCCCGCGACGAAATAGAGCACGCCCCAGGCGAACAGGATCAGCGCCGCCTGCCCGAAATCGGGCTGCATCACCAGCAGCGCCACCACCAGCCCCATCAGGCCGAACGACCACAGCCGCCCCGGCGGCCCGTCGAAATCCTGCGCCGCCGCCATCAGCCAGGCGGTGATGACGATGAAGCCCGGCTTGAGGAACTCGGACGGCTGGAAGCTGGCGAAGCCCAGCGAGAACCAGCGCACCGCGCCCTTGCCGAAATCGGTGCCGAGAAACGGCAGCGCCAGCAGCGCGCCGAAGGCTGCGACGAAGCCCAGCACCCCCAGCCTGCGCACCGTCTGCGGCGACATCATCGAGAAGGCCAGCATCGCGATCAGCGCCAGCCCGCCGAAGATCGCCTGCCGTTCCACATAGTAGAACGGCGGCAAGCCGTTCCTCGCCGCCAGCGGCGGTGATGCGGCCAGCCCCAGCAGCAGCCCGACCGCGAACAGGATCAGGATGCAGGCCATCGTCCAGCGGTCGATCGTGCGCCACCAGCGCGGCAGGATCGGGTCAGCGGCTTGCGCCGGGACCGATCCGTAGACCATCTCCGTCATCGGGAACTGCCATCTGCCTCATATCCGCCCGGTTTTCCGGGTCTCGCGTCACAGGTTAGCCCAGATGCCGCCGCCGCGCCAGAGGATTTCGCGGCGGGTCGTGGGGCGGTCATTGCGAGGCGCAAGCCGAAGCAACCCCGACCTCTCGCGCAACGTCCTCGGGGTTGCTTCGTCGGCTGCGCCTCCTCGCAATGACGAATGGGCGGGGGGCGGCACCTCCGCCATACCCCTCGTCATTGCGAACGCAGTGAAGCAATCCATGCCGGGCACGGGGCTGCGGCGTGGATTGCCACGTCGCCTCCGGCTCCTCGCAATGACGGCGGTATTCTCGTCATTGCGAGGCGAAGCCGAAGCAACCTCGACCGCTTGCGCAATGCCGTCGGGGTTGCCACGTCGCCTTCGGCTCCTCGCAAGGACGGGGCCTACCCCCGCAGCACGGCGCCGGTGGCCTTGGTCACCTTGTCGACCACCTTCGCCGCCACGGCCTCGATTTCGGCCTCGGTCAGGGTGGCGGTCTTCGGTTCCAGCCGCACCGTGATCGCCACCGACTTGCGGCCTGCGCCAAGGCTGCCGCCCTCGAACTGGTCGAAGACCCGCACGTCGGCGATCAGCGCCTTGTCGGCGCCGCGCGCGGCGGCGGTGATGGCGTCGGCCTCGGTGCGGCGGTCCACGACGAAGGCGAAGTCGCGCTCGACCGGCTGCAGGTCCGACAGCACCAGCGCCGGGCGCGCGGCGCCCTGTTTGCGCGGCAGCGGCACGCGGTCGGGCCAGATGGTGAAGGCGACCGCAGGCCCCTTCACGTCCAGCGCCGCCAGCACGCGGGGGTGAATTTCGCCGAACACGCCCATTGCCACCTTCGGCCCCAGCCCGAGGATGCCGTGCCGCCCCGGATGCCACCACGTGCCCGCGCCGCGCCGCAGCATCACCCGCTCGGGCGCCCCGATGGCCGCCAGCACCGCCTCGGCATCGGCCTTCGCGTCGAACGGATCGACCTTGCGTTCGCCGCCGTGCACGTCGCGCGGGGCGTCGCGGCCGACCAGCAGGCCCGCGATCTCGAATTCCTGCGCGCCGGGTTCGCCGCCGGAAAACACCGTGCCCGCCTCGAACAGGGCAAGGTCCGTGAAGCCGCGCGCCTGGTTGCGCGCCGCCGCGCGCAGCAGGCCGGGCAGCAGCGAGGGGCGCATGTGGGTCATCTCGGACGAGATCGGGTTGGCGACCATGCGCGCCTCGTCCTCGCCGCCGAACAGCACCGCCGCCGCGCGGTCGATGAAGCTGTAGCTCACGCATTCGTTGTACCCCAGCGCCGCCGCCTGGCGCCGCGCGGCGCCGTGGCGCACCTGCGCCGGTGTCAGCACCGGGCGGGTGACGCCTTCCGGGCGCGGCAGCGGCTGGCCTTGCAACCGGCCAAGGGAGGCCACGCGGGCGACCTCTTCGACGATGTCGGCCTCGCCCTGCACGTCGGGGCGCCACGAGGGCACCTGCGCCATGCCGTCCCGCACCTCGAACCCCAGCGCGGCCAGCGTGGCGATCTGGTCGGATTCGGGGATCGCCATGCCGACGATGCGTTCGACCGCCTGCGGGTCGAAACGCCAGGCGCGCGCGGTATCGGGCACCGCGCCCGCCTGCACGATCTCGCCCGGCTCGCCGCCCGCGTGGTCGAGGATCATCCTTGTGGCCAGTTCCAGCCCCGGCCGGGTGAAGGCCGGATCGACGCCGCGTTCAAAGCGGTAGCGCGCGTCCGACGACAGCTTCAGCGCCCGCCCGGTATAGGCGGTGGTGACCGGGTCGAACCAGGCGGCCTCGACCAGCACGTTCACGGTGTCGTCGCCGGAACCCGTGGATTCACCCCCCATGATCCCGGCGATGGACACCGGGCCGGAATCGTCGGCAATGACGATCTGCCCCGCGCCGAACACATGGGTCTTGCCGTCGAGCGCCAGCACGCTCTCGCCGCCCCTGGCCGCATGAAGCCGCAGGTTGCCGCGCAGCTTGTCGGCGTCGAACACATGCAGCGGGCGGTTGCGGTCATGGGTGAAGAAATTGGTGACATCGACGAGAAAGTTCTTCGGCCGCAGCCCGATGGCGCGCAGCCGGTCCTGCATCCACCGGGGCGAGGGGCCATTCTTTACGCCGCGGATTTCACGCAGCAGGAACAGCGGGCAGCCCTCGCGCGCATCGTCGTCGATGGTCACGCCGGTCGCGCTGGTGAAACTGCCGGGGACCACGACATCGGGCGCGGGCTTCAGCCGCCCGATGCCGCGCGCCGCCAGATCACGGGCGATGCCGCGCACGCCCATCGCATCGGGGCGGTTGGGCGTGATGGCGATTTCCACCACCGGGTCGATACGCGCCGGGTCGTTTGCGGCCAGCCAGTCGACGAAGCGTTCACCGACCTCGCCCGAGGGCAGTTCGATGATGCCGTCGTGTTCGTCCGACATCTGCATCTCGCGCTCGGAACACATCATGCCCTGGCTTTCGACGCCGCGAATCTTCGAGGTGCCAAGCGTCACGTCGATGCCGGGGACATAGTCGCCAGGCTTCGCCAGCACCGCGACGATGCCCGCGCGGGCATTGGGGGCGCCGCAGACGATCTGCCGCTCGCCTTCATCCGTCAGCACCCGGCAGACCCGCAGCCGGTCGGCCTCGGGGTGCTGATGCGCTTCAAGCACGCGCGCCAGCGTGAACGGCGCCAGCGCCGCCGCCGGGTCGGTGACGGATTCGACCTCGAGACCCAGATCGGTGAGCGCCTCGGTGATGGTGTCGAGCGTGGCCTCGGTCTCGAGATGGTCGCGCAGCCAGGAAAGGGTGAATTTCATCGAATCGTCCAGCATCATGCGGCGCCGGGGCGCACCCGGCGGGGATAAGCGCGCCTAGCGCAGCGGGGGGGGAAAGGGAAGTCGGGCTATGGGCCGTCGTTGCGAGGCCGCACAGCCGCCGTGGCAATCCATGACACCGGGTGCCCGGCGTGGATGGAGTTACTTCGTTCGCAACGACGGGTGAAGGTATTCGTCATTGCGAGGAGGCGCAGCCGACGAAGCAACCCCGATGCTGAGTGTGAGCGGTCGGGGTTGCTTCGGCTTGCGCCTCGCAATGACGACCATTCCCTCACAATCCCGCCCCTTCCCTCACCCGTAGCGCGCGACCGGCGTGCCCGCCAGTGCGCTGATGTTCAGCAGGCCGCGTGCGGTGATCGAGGGGGTCACGATATGGGCGCGGTTCGCCATGCCCATCAGGATCGGCCCGACCTCCAGCCCGTTCGCCTTCATCTTCAGGATGTTGCGCACCCCCGATGCCGCGTCGGAATTGGCAAAGACCAGCGTGTTCGCGCGGCCCTCGATCCGGGCGCCGGGGAAGATGCGGGCGCGCAGTTCGGGGTCCAGCGCCACGTCGATGTTCATCTCGCCCTCATAGGCGAAGTCGCGCGGCACGGAATCGAGGATCGCCAGCGCCGCGCGCATGTTGCGGCCCGAATCGCAGTCGAGATTGCCGAACTGCGAATGGGAACACAGCGCGATCTTCGGCTCCAGCCCGAAGCGGCGCACATGGCGGGCGGTGGCGATGACCGCTCCGGCGATCTGTTCGGGCGAGGGCTGCGGGTGGACCTGGGTGTCGGCCACGAACATCGGCCCGTCCTCGAGGATCATCAGCGACAGCGCCGCGACCGGGTGGCGGTCGTGATCGGACAGGATTTCGTCCACATGGCGCAGGTGCCACAGATACTGTCCGAAGGTGCCGCAGATCATGCTGTCGGCCTCGCCGCGATGCACCATGACGGCGGCAATGACCGTGGTGTTGGTGCGCATCACCGCGCGGGCGATGTCCTGGGTGACGCCGCGCCGGGCCATGATCTGGTGATAGGTGGTCCAGTAGTCGCGGTAGCGCGGGTCGTCCTGCGGGTTCACGACCTCGAAATCGACCCCCGGCCTGATCTTCAGCCCGGCGCGTTCGCACCGCGTGGTGATGACCTCGGGGCGGCCGACGAGGATCACCTTCTCGGTGAATTCCTCCATCACCGCCTGCGCGGCGCGCAGCACGCGCTCGTCCTCGCCCTCGGCAAAGGCGATGCGGCGGCCACCGGCGCGCGCGGCCTCGAACACCGGCCGCATGATGAGCGCCGAGCGGAACACCGAGCCGTCGAGCGTCTCGCGGTAGCCCTTGAGGTCCATGATCGGCCGCGAGGCCACGCCGGTCTCCATCGCGGCCTGCGCCACCGCGCTGGCCACCACGCCGATCAGGCGCGGATCGAAGGGCTTGGGGATCAGGTAGTCGGCGCCGAAGGTCATCTTCTCGCCCGAATAGGCGGCGGCGGCCTCGGCGCTGGTGGTCTGGCGGGCCAGCCCGGCGATGGCCTCGACGCAGGCGATCTTCATGTCCTCGTTGATCGTGGTCGCGCCGACATCCAGCGCGCCGCGAAAGATGAACGGAAAGCACAGGACGTTGTTCACCTGATTGGGATAGTCCGAGCGCCCGGTGGCGATGATCGCATCGGGGGCGACCTCGCGGGCCAGTTCGGGGCGGATTTCGGGTTCGGGATTGGCCAGCGCAAAGATGATCGGGCGCGGCGCCATCCTTGCCACCATCTCCGGGGTCAGCACCCCCGGACCGGACAGGCCAAGGAACAGGTCCGCCCCCGCGATCACCTCGGCCAGTTCGGCGGGGTCCGATCCCTGCGCGAAGGCGGCCTTCTGCGAAGTCATGCCCTCGTTGCGGCCCTCGTGGACCAGCCCCCACAGATCGCACAGAAAGATGTTCTCGCGCTTCACCCCCAGCGTGACCAGCATGTTGAGGCAGGCGATCCCCGCCGCGCCGCCGCCGGTCGAGACCACCTTGATCTCGCCCCAAACCTTGCCCGCGACTTGCAGGGCATTGGTGGCGGCGGCACCGACGACGATGGCGGTGCCGTGCTGGTCGTCGTGGAACACCGGGATGTTCATGCGGCGACGGCAGATTTCCTCGACCACGAAACAGTCGGGGGCCTTGATGTCCTCGAGATTGATCGCCCCGAAGGTGGGTTCCAGCGCGCAGACGATGTCGGCCAGCCGCTCCGGGTCGGATTCGTTCAGTTCGATGTCGAAACAGTCGATGTTGGCGAATTTCTTGAAGAGGACCGCCTTGCCCTCCATCACCGGCTTCGAGGCCAGCGCGCCGATGTCGCCCAGCCCCAGCACGGCGGTGCCGTTCGTCACCACGGCGACCAGATTGCCGCGCGAGGTATAGTCGCGCGCGGTGGACGGGTCGGCGCGGATTTCCAGGCAGGCATCCGCCACGCCGGGCGAATAGGCCCGCGCCAGGTCGCGCCCGTTCGCCAGCGGCTTCGTCGCCCGGACCTCGAGCTTTCCGGGGCGCGGAAAGCGGTGATAGTCAAGCGCCGCCTGCCTCAGGCTGCCGTCCCCTGTCGAATCCGCCATTGCGCCCCCCCGAAATGCTGCCCTGCCCTGCGCGATGAAAGCACGCGCGCCGGGCCGGTGCAAATGCTGGCTGTGGTGGTGTCGCCCCGTCATTGCGAGGAGCCGGAGGCGACGCGGCAACCCCGATGGTGTATGTGAGCGGTCGGGGTTGCTTCGGCTTGCGCCTCGCAATGACGAATCTCCCCCGTCATTGCGAGGAGCCGCAGGCGACGCGGCAATCCACGCCGCACCCCCGCGCCCGGCATGGATTGCTTCACTTCGTTCGCAATGACGAAAGCTGTGGGGGTGCCACCCGACCGTCATTGCGAGGAGCCGGAGGCGACGAAGCAACCCCGATGTCGTGTGTAAGCGGTCGAGGTTGCTTCGGCTTCGCCTCGCAATGACGAATCCCCCCCGTCATTGCGAGGAGCCGAAGGCGACGAAGCAACCCCGATGTTGTTGCACAAGCGGTCGAGGTCGCTTCGCCTCACGATGCCGCGCGATGCGGCTCAGCAGTTGCCGATGGCGGGATGCACCATCACGTCGCCGGGGGTGATGCCCAGCCTTGCGGCCATGCCGCCGTTGATTTCGAGCACGAACTGCACGTCGTCGCCGCCGGGGATCGGGGTTTCGTCATGCGGGACCGCGCCTTCGTGGACGCGCGAGATCACGCCATCCTCGCCCGCGAACAGCATGTCGAGCGGAATCAGCGTGTTGCGCATCCAGAACGCCACCCGCTGCGGGTGGTCGTAGACGAAAAGCATCCCGGTCATCGCGGGCATGGAGTCGACGAACATCAGCCCCTGCGCGCGTTCCGCAGCGTCGTCGGCCACGGTGACGCCGAACACCGCGCGGCCCCAGTCGCCGCTGATCGTGACCGCGTCCTCGCGGCAGGTCGCTGCCGCTGCCGCCGTGGCCGCCGCCGAGGCCCCCGTCGCGCAGGCAAGGGCCAGCAGGCCCGCAAGCGCCCCGCGCAGGATCATTCCACGGCGCCCGCAAGCGCCATTCCGGCCTCCCACGGGCGGATTTCAAGCGCCATCAGGCCGCGTCGGCCCGCGATGGTCCGCAAGGCGATCGCCTCGCCGGGCGCCAGATCGGCAAGACCGGACGCGCGCAAGACCTCGATGTGGATGAAGATGTCGGCCTCCTCGGTCCAGACATTGGCAAAGCCGAATCCCTTGCCCTTGTCGAACCACTTCACGCGCGCCGGACGCAGCGGGGCCGAGGCGATTTCGGCCTCGCTCAGCGCACTGATTTCGGGAAGCGCCGGGGTCACGCCCGTCGGCTGCTGCGGCGTGATCGAGATCACCGCAACCGCCTGGACACCACGGACGGTGTCCTGGACCTGCAGCTCGATTCCCGCGCCGTCGGCCACCGAACTCTGGCCGAAGTTGCGCAGCACATTGGCGTGCAGAAGGATGTCGGGACCACCGGATTCGGCGATGACGAACCCGTAACCCTTGGCAGGATCAAACCATTTCACATGACCGCGAATGGTCACCGTGTAATCGTGGGACGACATCTCGATAATCCAGAATTCAGGTATGGTTCACCTAAGCGTGAACATGAAACAGAGTTGCAACACACTTCAAGGGTTGCCGCAAGCGTCAACTTCGCCGCGCGCAGCAATCACGGGTTGAGACATTCGATCCGCCACGCGCCCCGGTTGACGGTTTCGCGGCGCCACCGGAAGCGGTCATGCAGACGGAAGGCGCCGTCATGCCAGAACTCGATCTCGAGCGGATGGATGCGAAATCCGCCCCAGAACGGCGGGCGCGGCGGGTCGTCGCCCCATTGCGCGCGGGCCTGCGCGACCCGCGCCGCCAGTTCGTCATGCGAGGCGAGCGGCTGCGACTGGTGCGAGGCCCAGGCGCCGAGGCGGCTTTGCAGCGCGCGCGAGCGGTAATAGGCATCGGCTGCCGCGCCGTCCTCGCGCGTGACGGTGCCGCGCACGCGAATCTGGCGGCGCAGGCTTTTCCAGTGCATCACGAAGGCGGCCTTGCCGGTTGCCGCGATCTCGCGGCCCTTGGTGCTGTCGTAATTCGTGTAGAAGACAAAGGCGTCATCCTCGATGTGCTTCAGCAGCACCATGCGCACATCGGGCAATCCGTCCGCGTCCACCGTCGCCAGCGCGATCGCGTTCGGGTCCTCGGGTTCAGCCTGCTCCGCCTCGGCCAGCCATGCGCGGGCAAGGAGAAACGGGTCGTCGCCTGCAAAGATACCGTCGCGTCTGATCATCACCCTACCGCTTTGTGCGCCGGACAATACCCCCCTGCCCGGCAGGGGCAAGGGCGCGGGCGGGCCTGACTGGCAGGGCTGCACGGATTGCATGGCCTTGATGCCCGATTTGTGATGCCATAGAGGACGGATGCGACGCCACGTCGCGCGACGACCCGGAGGCTCGAACATGCAGACCGATCTCATGGCCGGCAAGCGCGGCCTCATCATGGGGCTGGCCAACGACCGCTCCATCGCCTGGGGCGTGGCGCGCGCGCTGGCGGGCGCGGGTGCCGAACTGGCGTTCTCCTATCAGGGCGAGGCGCTGAAGAAACGGGTCGAGCCGCTGGCCGCCGAACTGGGTGCCGACATCCTGCTGCCCTGCGATGTCAGCGACATGGCATCGGTCGATGCGCTGTTCGCCGGGCTGAAGGCGCGCTGGGGCAGCCTCGATTTCATCGTCCATGCCATCGGATTTTCCGACAAGAACGAATTGCGCGGCCGCTACGTGGACACGAGCCGCGACAACTTCCTGATGACGATGGATATTTCCGTCTATTCCTTCACCGCCGTGGCACAGCGCGCCGCCGCGATGATGAACCCCGGCGGATCGTGCCTGACGCTGACCTATTACGGCGCCGAAAAGGTCATGCCGCATTACAACGTCATGGGCGTGGCCAAAGCCGCGCTCGAGGCATCGGTGCGCTACATCGCCGAGGATCTGGGCCGCGACGGCATCCGCGCCAACGCGATTTCCGCCGGGCCGATCAAGACGCTGGCGGCATCGGGCATCGGCGATTTCCGCTATATCCTGAAGTGGAACGAGCTGAACTCGCCCTTGCGGCGCAACGTGACCATCGACGACGTGGGGCGCTCGGCGCTCTATCTGCTGTCGGACCTGGGATCGGGCGTCACCGGCGAGGTGCTGCATGTCGATGCGGGCTATCACGCGGTCGGCATGAAGGCGGTCGATGCGCCCGACATCGACGTGGTGACCGGGCGCAAGGACGGCTAGGCCATGCCGACCGCAGCGCAACTCCTGCTGCTGGTCTCGACGCTGTCGCTTGCCATTCTCTCGCCGGGGCCGGGCATGATAGCAGCCACCCAGACCGCCTTCGCGCGCGGGCGCGCGGCGGCGATGCCCTACGGCATCGGGCTGGCGGCGGGGGCCTCGCTCTGGGCGCTGTTCGCGATTCTCGGGCTGGCCATCGTGTTCCAGATCGTCCCCGCGCTCTATCTGGCGCTGAAGCTGGCGGGCGGGCTGTATCTGCTGTGGATCGCGCGGGCGATGTGGCTGGGCGCATCCGGCCCGCTGCCCGAGGCCGCAGGCGGCCGCTTCGGGCGCGGCTTCTTCGGCGGCGTGATGCTGAACCTCTCGAACCCCAAGCCCGCGCTGTTCTATTCCGCGCTGTTCGTCGCGGTGTTTCCGGGGCCGCTGACCCATCTGGGGCGCGGCACGATCTATGCCGCCGCGCTGGGCACCGAACTGACATGGTATGTGATCGTCACCGCAATCATGTCGACGGCGATCATGCGGGCGCGCTATATCGCGGCCCGAGGCTGGATCGACCGGGGCGCCGCCGCGATCATCGCGGCGCTCGGGATCATGCTGCTTGTCGAAGTCATCACCGAAACCGTCCGGGGGATACAATGAACGACCGCCTGCCACACGAGAAGGGTTTTCACGTCTCCTGGGACCAGATTCACCGCGACAGCCGCGCGCTGGCGTGGCGGCTGGACGGCGAGGGGCCGCTGGAAGGCGGCGGCTGGAAGGCGGTGGTCGCGGTGACGCGCGGCGGGCTGGTCCCGGCGGCCATCGTCGCGCGCGAGCTGGACATCCGCGTCATCGACACGATCAGCGTGAAGTCCTACCACGACTATACCGAACAGAATACCGCGCAGGTCATCAAGGAGCCGCAGGCCGAGCTGATGGGCGACGGCGCGGGCATCCTGATCGTCGATGACCTGGTCGATACCGGCAAGACCGCCGAACTGGTGCGCCGCCGCTTTCCCAAGGCGCATCTGGCGACGGTCTACGCCAAGCCGCAGGGCAAGCCGGTGGTCGACAGCTACATCACCGAGGTCAGTCAGGACACGTGGATCTTCTTCCCCTGGGACATGGCGCTGCAATACGTGCAGCCGTTCCGGGGCCATGACTGAGCCACGGACCCGCACCGGCGCGACCTTCGCGCCGCCGGTCATGGAGGCGCGGCGCTGGCTTGAGGGCCTGACCTTTGCGCCCGGACGCCCGCTTCTGAACCTCTCGCAGGCCGCCCCCGCCGCCGCCCCGCCCGAAGCCATGCGCAGGGCGATGGCCGAGGCGGTGCTGTCCGATCCCGGCGCCCATCTTTACGGCCCGGTGCTGGGAATGCCCGAACTGCGCGCGGAACTGGCGGCGCGGACGGCGGCGATCTACGGCGGCGCGGTGGCGCCCGAACAGGTGGCGATCACCGCCGGAGCGAACCAGGCCTATGCAGCCGCCATCGCCACCCTGTGCGGCGAGGGCGACGAGGTGATCCTGCCGGTGCCGTGGTATTTCAATCACCGCATGTGGAACGACATGGCGGGCGTCGTCACCCGCCCCCTGCCCTGCGGCGCCGGGCTGATCCCCGACCCCGAGGCGGCCCGCGCGCTGATCGGGCCGCGCAGCCGCGCCATCGTGCTGGTCACGCCCAACAATCCCTGCGGCGTCGAATATCCGCCCGAGGTGATCGCCGCCTTCCGCGACCTGGCCCGCGCGGCGGGCATCGCGCTGATCCTCGATGAAACCTACCGCGACTTTCACTCCGGCACCGGCGCCCCGCACGACCTGTTCGCCGACCCGGACCGCGACGAGGTGCTGGTGCATCTCTATTCCTTCTCCAAGGCCTACCGGCTGACCGGGCATCGGGTCGGCGCGATGGTGGCCGCGCCCGCGCGGCTGGCCGAGGCCGAGAAGTTTCTCGACACCGTGGCGATCTGCGCACCGCAGCTCGGCCAGCGGGCCGCGCTGTGGGGGATGCGGCACCTCGACCAGTGGCTTGCCGGTGAACGCGACGAGATGCTGGCACGGGGCCGCGCGATCCGCGAGGGATTCGCCACGCTCGCCCCGCAGGGCTGGCGGCTGGTCGGCGCGGGCGCCTATTTCGCCTGGGTCGAATATCCCTTCGACCTGCCCGCGCCGCAGATGGCGCAACGGCTGGTGGCCAAGGCCGGGGTGCTGGTGCTGCCGGGGACGATGTTCACCCCCGAAGGCGACCCGCGCGGCGCGCGGGCGCTGCGGATCGCCTATGCCAACGCCGACCGCGACGGCATTGCCGAACTGATAGAGCGCCTGTCGGGGTTCACGATCTGAAGATGTCGGGCGGGGCCTGAACGGCGCCGCGCGTTCAGAGCGGGTCGCGTTTACATGGATTCGGCGGACCCGCTCTGACTCCTTGTTTTCGCGCATTGTCGCGGGCGTCAAATGTTGCCATTTGGCTCCAAGGCAATCGGGCGAACGGCCCTGCGCGGGTTGGCGCGGCATCGCCGCCTGAAAATCCCGTCATTGCGAGGCGCAAGCCGAAGCAACCCCGATCCATCTCGCGCAACATCGGGGTTGCTTCGTCGGCTTCGCCTCCTCGCAATGACGGAACATGCGGGGCGCCCGATTGCCCCGCATTTGACTGCGAAATGCTCTAGCCCCGCGACCACCAGCCGCGACGGCGCGGCTTGGGCGGTTCCTCGGGCGCGGTCTCGGCGGGCACCGGGGCGGCTTCGGATTCAACCTCGGCTGCCGCTGCCTCGGGTTCGGGCGCGGGTTCGACCGGCGCGGGTTCGGGCGCTGCGGCAGGCGCCGCGACGGGTTCGGGCGCGCTCTCGGCCACCACGTCTACGGGTTGCGGTGCCGGTGCCTCGGGTTCGGGCGCGGGTTCGTCCGGCGCGGGGGCGGCGGCCTCGACCACTTCGGGCGCGGGCTTGGCGCGGCTGCGGCGCGGGCGGCGGGCAGGCGCTGCGGCCTCGGCGGGCGCGTCTGCCGCAGCCTCGGCCACGGGGGCCGGTTCCGCAGGTGCCTCGGCGGATTCCGCCTCGGCGGGGCGCTTGCGCAGGCGGCGCTTGCGCGGTGCGGGCGCGGCGTCCCCGGCCTCGGCGTCCGGTTCGGCGGCGACGGGTGCCTCGGCGGCTTCGGTCACCCCGGCCTCGTCCGCGACGGCATCGCCGTCGTCCTCGTCGGCGGTCGTATCGGCGCCGTTGCCGTTCGTCTCGCCGTTGCGGCGGCGCGACGGGCGGCGGCGGCGGCGGCGCTTTTTCGGCTGTTCGCCGTTGTCCGCCGGTTCCGCAGCGCTGTCGTCGATCTCGTCGATCCCGGCGTCGTCCTCGGGTGTTTCGTCGTCGATCTCACCCATCAGGCTGGCGTTGCCGGTGACGACCGGCCCCTTGTCGGGCAGCGCGCGGGTCGCGGTCTTGAACTTCTCGACCGTGAAATCGGGCGAGACCAGCGCGGGGTCGGCCTCGATGCGCACCGCCATGCCGTAGCGCTGCTCGATGGCGGCGACATGTTCGCGCTTGTCGTTGATGAGGAAGTTGGCGATCCCGAACGGCGCCTTCACCAGCACCTCGCGGTTGCGGCCGCGCACGCCTTCCTCTTCCAACTGGCGCAGGATGGCGAGCGCGACATTGCCGTCCGAACGCAACAGCCCGGTGCCGTGGCAATGCGGACAGGGCTGCGTCGTCGCCTCGATCATGCCGGGGCGCAGGCGCTGGCGCGACATTTCCAAGAGGCCGAAGCCGGAAATCCGCCCGACCTGGATGCGGGCGCGGTCGGTTTTCAGCTTGTCCTTGAAGCGCTTTTCCACGGCGGCGTTATGCTTGCGCTCGTCCATGTCGATGAAGTCGATGACGATCAGGCCCGCAAGGTCGCGCAGCCGCAACTGCCGCGAGATTTCGTCGGCGGCCTCGAGATTGGTCTTGAGCGCGGTCTGCTCGATCGACCCCTCGCGCGTGGCGCGGCCCGAGTTCACGTCGATGGCGACCAGCGCCTCGGTCACGCCGATGACGATGTAGCCGCCCGAGGGCAGTTGCACCACCGGGTTGAACATCGACGCCAGATAACCCTCGACCTGATAGCGCGAGAACAGCGGCATCGGGTCGGTGTAGGGCTGCACGTTCTTCGCGTGGGACGGCATGATCATCTTCATGAAGTCCTTGGCCACGCGGTAGCCTTCGGCCCCCTCGACGATCACCTCGTCGATCTCGCGCGAGTAGAGATCGCGGATCGAGCGCTTGATGAGGTCGCCTTCCTCGTAGATTTTCGCGGGCGCGATGCTCTGCAGCGTCAGTTCGCGGATCTGTTCCCACAGGCGTTGCAGATATTCGTAGTCGCGCTTGATCTCGGCCTTGGTGCGCTGGCTGCCCGCCGTGCGGATGATGAGACCCGCGCCCTGCGGAACTTCAAGTTCGCCCGCGATCTCCTTGAGTTTCTTGCGATCCACGGCATTGGTGATCTTGCGGCTGATGCCGCCGCCGCGCGCGGTGTTGGGCATGAGCACGCAGTAGCGTCCGGCCAGCGACAGATAGGTGGTCAGCGCCGCGCCCTTGTTGCCGCGTTCTTCCTTGACGACCTGCACCAGCATGATCTGGCGCACCTTGACGACTTCCTGGATCTTGTAGTGCCGCGCGCGCGGGCGGGCGCGGGGGCGATGGTCCGAGGCGTCGTCGTCCTCTTCGGCCACCACCTCGATCGTGTCGTCCTTCTCGACCTCGTCGACCGACCCCTGGCCCGGTGCGGGGGCCTCGTCCGAGGGGTCGCGTCCGGGGTCGGCCGCGCCGGTATCGTCGCCGTCGTCATCGGAACCGCCGTCCTCGCCGGCAAGCGGCGTGTCGACCGGCGTGTCGGCGACGGTGAGCATCGGCGACAGCCCCTCGACCGTGTCGTCGTCGTCGTGGCCGTCATCGCCGAGGTCGATGGTCTCCATCCCGGCGATGACCGGGGCGTCGTCGTCGGGCGCTGCCGACGGTTCGGCCACGGCGACGGCATCGTTGCTGGCGGTGGCGGCACGGCTGCGCGAACGCGAACGCCCGCCCCGGCCGCGCGACCGGGCATCGGCCTTGCCGTTGCCGTTGTCGCCCGGCTCGTCGTGGTCGTCGTGACCGGCGGCGGCCTCTTCGGCCAGGAGCGCGTCGCGGTCGGCGACGGGGATCTGGTAATAGCTCGGGTGGATTTCCGAGAAGGCGAGGAAGCCGTGGCGGTTGCCGCCGTAATCGACGAAAGCAGCCTGAAGCGAGGGTTCGACCCGCGTTATCTTGGCCAGATAGATGTTGCCCGCAAGCTGTCTGCGGGCGGCGGATTCAAAGTCGAAATCCTCGACACGGTTTCCGTCCGCCACCACCACGCGGGTCTCCTCCGGGTGGGTGGCGTCGATGAGCATTTTCCTTGACATGTGTTCCCTGAGCATACGCAGGCCCTGCCCGTCCCGAAGGGAGCGGTGCGGAATCCGGGGTATGTCTGATTGAGGCGTGCCGCGCGGATGGCGACGCGGCGCCCTTGGGCGCAAGCGTCGGAATCGTCGTGTCCAGCGCGCGAAGCATCGCGTTTTTCTCCGGCACCGCAGATTGCGGCACCCGTTTCTCGACCCCGGCGGCGGATACCCGCGCCAGAGGGCCATGGTGGCACCCGCGAAGGGTGTTCTCGGTCCGTCGGACGGCGGCATGGTGCCGGATGCGTCCGGGGGAATCCCTGCGAAGCACACGGCAGACGCCCGTGCTCCATCCGCCTACATTAGGGAGCCGGGGCGCCGGGCACAATGGACAATCGCCGCCGCACCGTCATTGCGAGGAGGCGAAGGCGACGAAGCGGCACCGATGTTGTGTGCGAGCGGTCGGGGTTGCTTCGGCTTGCGCCTCGCAATGACGATTACCCCCCGTCATTGCGAGGTACCCCCCGTCATTGCGAGAAGGCGCAGCCGACGAAGCAACCCCGATGTTGTGTGAGAGCGGTCGGGGTTGCTTCGGCTTGCGCCTCGCAATGACGATTACTCCCCGTCATTGCGAGGAGCCGAAGGCGACGCGGCAATCCCGAGGGTGTTGTGCGAGCGGTCGGGGTTGCTTCGCCTGACGGCTCGCAATGACGAAATCTTGCAATGACGGAATCTGCGGCACCCTGCCCTACAGGTAATCCGACCGCTGCAATCCGTATTTCGCCATCTTCTCGTTCAGCGTCCGGCGCGGCAGGCAGAGTTCCTCCATCACCGCCGTGATCGCGCCCTTGTGGCGGCGCATGGTGTTGTCGATCAGCATCCGCTCGAAGGCCTCGACGAATTCCTTCAGGGGCTTGCCCTCGGTGGTCATCGCCGGGCGGGCCTCGTTGTCCTCGCCGTCCTGCGACATCAGCAGCGAGGCGATGGTGCCGCCGCCGCGGCGGCTTTGCAGCAGCGCGCGTTCCGCGACGTTCATGAGCTGGCGGATATTGCCCGGCCATGGCGCCTGCAGCAGTTGCGCGGCATCCTGCGCCGAAAGCTGCGGCGCGTCGCAGCCGTATTCCTCAGCGAACTGTTCGGTCAGCCGGGTGAACAGCAGCAGCACGTCCTCGCCGCGCTGGCGCAGCGGCGGCACGGTGACGCGCAGGGCGCCGAGCCGGTAGAACAGATCGGGCCTGAGCACCGATTCAGCAGTCTCGCCCAGCTCCTGCAGGTTCGAGATCGCGATGATGCGCACGTCGGGCGGGCTGCCCTGGTCGTTGATCGCGCCCAGCAGCCGTGCCTGCGCGGCGGGCGACAGCGTCTCGATATCCTCGAGCACCAGCGTGCCGCCGCGCGCCTCTTCCATGGCGGGGGGTGCCTCGTTCTCGGTCGCGGGGCCGAACAGGCGCTGGCTCAGCGCGTCCTCGTCGAAGGCGGCGCAGGACACCAGCACGAAGCGCCGCGCCGCGCGCGCGCCCACCGCGTGCAGGGCGTGGGCCACCAGCGTCTTGCCGGTGCCGGTCTCGCCCTCGATCAGCACATGCGCATCGGCCTGGCCCAGATCGAGGATGTCCTCGCGCAGCCGCACCATCGGCGCCGACTGGCCGACCAGCTTGCCCATGATCGCCTCGCCGTCCGACAGTTCGCGCCGCAGCGCCCGGCTGTCGAGCGCGAGACGGCGCGCCGAGGTCGCCTTCTTGGCCAGTTCGGTCATGCGTTCGGGATCGAAGGGCTTTTCAAGGAAATCGAAGGCCCCGATCCGCATCGCCTCGACCGCCATCGGCACGTCGCCGTGGCCGGTGACCATGATGACCGGCAGCGTCCCGTCCAGCGAGCGCAGCTTGCGCAGCAGCGCCATGCCGTCCATCCCCGGCATCCGTATGTCGCTGATGACGATGCCGGGGTAATCGGCGCCGATCGCCTTCAGCGCCTCCTCGCCGCTGGCGAAGGTCTCGGTGTCGAAGCCCGACAGCGCAAGCCACTGGCCGATGGATTGCCGCATGTCGCGTTCATCGTCGACGACCGCGATCTTCATGGCCTTGCTCATCGCCACTCTCCTGTCCTCATCCTGTCGCCCGCCGTCCGGGTCCGGCGGCGGTTCCGTTCCAGGCGGGCAGCTCGATCTCGAGCGCGGCGCCGCCGCCCGGCAGATTGCGCGCGATCAGGCGACCGCCCAGATCATTCACGATTCCTGACGAGATTGCGAGGCCGAGCCCCGTGCCCTCGCCGGCCGGTTTCGTCGTAAAGAACGGCTCGAAGGCATTGTCGAGGCTTGAAATACCCGGCCCGTTGTCACGCACGGTCAACTTTATCTGATCGCCGGTCACCAGCATGATGTCGATGGCGGGGGCCTCGATCTCCTTCACCGCATCAAGCGCGTTGCGCAGCAGGTTCACGATCACCTGTTCAAGCCGCAACTCGTCGCCCATCACCATCGCCGGATCGGGCGGCACGGTGCGGGTGATCGTGACGCGGCGGGTCTTGAGCTGGGGCTCCATCATGGCCAGCGCGTTCGAGAGCGCCTCGCGCACGTCGAAGGGCTGGAACGCCTCGCCGCCCTTGCGGGCATAGGACTTGAGCTGCCGGGTGATCGCGCCCATCCGGTCGATCAGGTCGTCGATGCGCTGGAAGGACGACAGCGCCTCTTCGGGGCGTTTGCGCTGCAACAGCAGCCGCGCACCCGCGAGATAGGTCTTCATGGCGGCAAGCGGCTGGTTCAGTTCGTGGCTGACCGCCGCCGACATTTCACCAAGGATGGCCAGTTTCGACGACTGCGCGATGGTCTGTTCGGCCACCTCGAGATTGCGCTCGACCTTCTCGCGTTCGGCGATCTCGCGCTGGAGACGCAGGTTCAGCGCCCGCAGTTCCGCCGATTCGCGCTGGAACAGCCGCAGCCGCGTGGTCGCGCGCCGCGACACCAGCCAGAAGCTGCCCGCCAGCAGCATGGCGAACAGCATCACCTCGAGCGCCAGCACGGTGTTCACCCGCTCGCGGACGCCCGAATAGGCGGTGTAGGTGACGATCCGCCAGCCCTGGAACGGGACGCGCTGCTCGCGCCGCAGCATCGCCTCGCCGCCCAGCAGCGCATCGGCGGGGGTCAGCCCCATCTCCTGCGCCAGCCGCAGCGCACGTTGCAGCGGCGACGAGGTCGTTTCGTGTTCCAGCGCCGCAGCCTCGTCCTGGCCGCGCCAGCGCGGATTCGTGGACAGGATGATGGTTCCCTGCGGGTCGGTGACGAAGACCGCGTCCTGCGTCCCGGCCCAGGACCGTTCCAGCCTGCGCAGATCGACCTCGACGGCGATGACGCCAAGGGCGCCGGTCAGCCCCTCGATCTTGCGCGAATAGACGAACTGAAAGCCGCCGGTGCGCGCCTGCTCCCAGGTGAACACGGTGCGCGGCGCGCGCATCGCCTCGACGAAATGCTGGGTCTCGCGGTGGCTCTCGCCCAGACGGGTGCGGCTGGTGGCGGCCACCACCCGCCCCTCGGCGTCGAACAGCAGCAGCGAGGCGCCGCCGATTTCCTCGACATAGGACAGCAGCCGTTGCGAGGTCAGCGAATAGCCCTGCGTCTGCAAGGCGCGGATCAGTTCGGGGTCACGCGCCAGAAGCTGCGGCACCACGGCGTTGCGCTGCAATTCGGCGACGAGGTTGCCCGAATAGAGCGTCAGCCGCACATCGGCGCGGTTGCGGGTCGATTCGGTGAACTGCTCGCTGAGCGTGCGGTTGGTCAGCACCAGCACCGCGACGGCGAGCAGGAAGAACAGCACCAGCCCGGTGCGCCACAACAGGCGCACCCGCACCGGCAAGGTGCCGGAAGCAGGCCGCGTCCGGGCGGCAGGGGCGGGCCGGGCAGTCATGGCCGGACACTACGCAGCCCCGCAGGCTGCGGCAATGCAGGCCGCGCGAATATCGGGGTGAGCGGTATGGTCCGTCATTGCGAACGAAGTGAAGCAACCCCGACCGCTCGCACACGACATCGGGGTGCTTCGCCGGCTGCGGCTCCTCGCAATGACGAGATGAGCAACCGTCATTGCGAGGCGCAGCCGAAGCAACCCCGACCGCTCGCGTAACAACATCGGGGTTGCTTCGTCGGCTGCGCCTCCTCGCAATGACGGGTGTTCTCGTCATTGCGAACGAAGTGAAGCAACCCATGCCGGGCGCAGCGCCCGGCCCTATGGATTGCCACGTCGCCTTCGGCTCCTCGCAATGACGAGATGAGCAACCGTCATTGCGAGGCGCAAGCCGAAGCAACCCCGACCGCTCGCGCGCAACATCGGGGTTGCTTCGTCGGCTGCGCCTCCTCGAAATGACGGCGTGGTCCGGCGCGACCGCCCCGACCGAACCTCAGTTGATGAGCGTGGGCTTCATCCGGTGCGTCCCCACCGAGGGCAGCACGCCCAGACGGCGCGCGACTTCGGAATAGGCGTCGGTCAGCGATCCCAGATCGCGGCGGAACACGTCCTTGTCGAGCTTGCGCCCCGTTTCAATGTCCCAGAGGCGGCAGGAATCGGGGCTGATCTCGTCGGCCACCACCAGGCGCGGATAGTCGTTGTCCCAGATGCGGCCGACCTCGATCTTGAAGTCCACCAGCCGGATGCCGACCCCGTGCATGACGCCGGACAGGAAATCGTTCACCCGCAGCGCCAGGCTGACGATGTCGTCGAGATCCTGCTGGCTCGCCCAGTTGAAGGCAGTGATGTATTCCTCGGGCACCAGCGGGTCGCCGAGCCGGTCGTCCTTGTAGCAGAACTCGACGATCGGGCGCGGCAGTTGCACGCCCTCCTCGAGGCCGAGGCGCTGCGCCATCGAGCCTGCGGCATAGTTGCGCACGATCACCTCGAGCGGGATCATCTCGACCTGGCGGACCAGTTGCTCGCGCATGTTGAGGGTGCGGATGTAGTGGGTCGGCACGCCGATGGCGTTCAGGCCCGACATGAAGAATTCCGACAGCCGGTTATTCAGGACGCCCTTGCCCTCGAACACCTCGTGGCGGGCGCCGTTGCCTGCGGTGGCGTCGTCCTTGAAATGCTGGACGAAGGTGCCGGGTTCCGGCCCCTCGTAGAGGATCTTGCCCTTGCCCTCGTAGACCTTCTTGCGCCTGGGTGCCATGAATGCCTCCGTGACAGGTGGATGGATGCGGCTGCGGCCACTGCCGCAGGGGTGGCGGGCGCCGGAAAGATGGTCCCCATTACATGAGGCCCCCCTTGCGGGCAAGCCACCCGGCGGGCATATGGGAGGCGAGACCTGCGCTATCCAGGGAGGCCGGATTGACCACCTTCGACGACCGCGTGAACGCTTTTGAAGCCAAGTTCGCGCATGACGCCGACATGCAGTTCCGTGCCGAGGCGCGGCGCAACAAGCTCATGGGTCTGTGGGCCGCCGCCCTGATGGGGCGCAGCGGCGAGGCCGCTGAAGCCTATGCGCAGGAAGTGATCCGCGCCGACTTCGAGGAGGCCGGTGACGAGGACGTGATCCGCAAGCTGGCCGCCGATCTCGAAGGCCACGCCACCGCCGACGAAATCCGCGCGCGTCTGGCCGCGACGCTGGCCGAGGCCAAGGCCCAGCTTCTCGACGAAAGCTGACCCGTTTTCCTGACCGGGCGCCCCGCCCGGCCAGCCACCCGCCCCTCACAGGTGCGATCATGAGCGACGCCCTCTCCCGCCTTCTGCGCGAACGCGACTGGATTCTGGCCGACGGTGCCACCGGCACCACCCTGTTCGACATGGGGCTGATGGCGGGCGAGGCGCCGGAACTCTGGAACGTCGACCACCCCGACCGCATCCGCACGCTCTATCGCGGTGCCGTCGATGCGGGATCGGACCTGTTTCTCACCAATTCCTTCGGCGGCAACGCCAGCCGCCTGAAGCTCCATTCCGCCGAAGCGCGGGTGCGCGAACTGAACCGCGCGGCGGCCGAAATTGCCCGCGACATCGCCGACGGCGCCGGGCGCACGGTCATCGTCGCAGGCTCGGTCGGCCCCACCGGCGAGATCATGGAGCCGATGGGCACCCTGACCCATGCCGCCGCCGTGGAAATGTTCCACGAACAGGCCGAGGGTCTGAAGGAGGGCGGCGTCGATGTCCTCTGGCTGGAAACCATATCCTCGCCCGACGAATACCGCGCGGCTGCCGAAGGATTCGCGCTGGCGGGCATGGCCTGGTGCGGCACGATGAGCTTCGACACCGCCGGGCGCACCATGATGGGCGTGACCTCGACCGATCTGGTGAAACTGGTGCGCGGCCTTGCGCATCAGCCGCTGGCTTACGGCGCGAATTGCGGCACCGGCGCCTCGGACCTGCTGCGCACGATACTCGGCTTTGCCGCCGCCGGGCCGGAACTGCCGCTGATCGCCAAGGCGAATGCGGGTATCCCGAAATTCCACGACGGCCACATCCATTACGACGGCACGCCCGAGGTGATGGCCGCCTATGCCGTGCTGGCCCGTGACGCGGGCGCGCGCATCATCGGCGGCTGCTGCGGCACGCGCCCCGACCATCTGGCCGCGATGCGCCGCGCGCTGGAGGGCACCGAACCGGGGCCGCGTCCGTCGCTCGATCTGGTGGCGGCGCGGCTCGGGCCGTTCTCGTCGACCTCGGACGGCACCGGCGAGGGTGGCCCGGCACCACGCGCGCGCGCCGGGCGCCGCGCGCGCGGCTGACAAGGCCCCGGCCGTCAGGACCGGGATCGTCGCGCACCCCGGTTGTCGTTGTGCTGGTCCAAGGGGCCGGAATGGTTGAGCAGGTATCAGACACCCGGCGCGTCATCGTCCATGTCGGGCCGCACAAGACGGGTTCGAGCGCCCTGCAGCAATGCCTGTCGGCGAACCGCGACGCACTGGCGGACGCGGGCATCCGGTTCCTGCACGACGGCGTCACCCATCAGGCCGCCATGCAGCTTGCCCGCGAGGACTTCGACAAGGCCGAAGAAAACCTCCGCGCCATTTCCGCCGCCATTTCCCGCCTCGACGCCGGAACCGTGATCCTGAGCCAGGAAGATTTCGCAGGCGACATCCCCGGCCGGTCGCTGCGGCAGGCGATCTATCCCCGGCTCGCCCGGAACCTGAGAATCATTTCCCGCGCGCTGCGACCCCATGCCGTCAGCTTCGTGTTCTTCCTGCGCAACGAAGACGACTGGATGCGAAGCTGCTATCACCAGCACCTCAAGCACCGGACCCGGTTTTCGGACATCGGCGAATTCCGCGCGCATTTCGATCAGCCGCTGTCGTGGCAGGACCGGATGGACGAATTGCGGGCGACCTTCGGGGAGCGTCTTGTCGCAGTCCCCTACGACCCGGCGCCCGATGCCGGGGTCCGCGCGCTTCTCGACATTGCGGGCCGACCGCAACTGCACCTGCCGCACCCGCCCGCGCGGGCGAACCTGTCGCCCTCGCCCGAGAAGATTCGCCTGCTCGAGCGCATCAACACGATCTCGGGGTTCAGGGCGACGGCCTGGTTCGCCAAGTCGCTGATCTTGAAGGACTGGCAGCCGTCGCCGCCCGCGCACCCGTCCGGGCCGCAGTTTGTCACCACGCCCGACCTCGCGGGCATGGCGTTGCCCGAGCTGACCCGGCGCGCCACGCGGCGATTCCATGTCGAGGACCCCGACGACATCCTGCCCGACGGGGACGCCGACCTGTCCGCGCTGCGGTTCCGGATGCTGCCGAAGGACGCCCGGCATCCCGCCCGGACCCGCGCCGACATGAACAACCAGTCGCTGATCCTCGACCATTACCTGCGCGGAAAGTCGCATCTCGCCAAGCTGAACGGACTGACGATCAGCTACCTGCGCCGCGACACGCCGCATACCGGCAAGGCCCGCCATCTCTTTCACCGCCTCTGGCGCGAGCAAGGCTGCCATCTGGTCAACGAACTGCCGACCCGCTGGCTGATCTCGACGCTCCAGACATTTCTCGACCACGGCGAGAACGAGGCGCAGCGCCTCATCGGGGCCAGCGGGTATTTCTACGCCAACATGATGAAGATCTACGAGGGCGAGCGCGCCATCGAGGGCCTCGACCCCGCCGCGATCTACGACCACACCGCCCCGCAGACCGCCAGCCGGTTCGGCGGCCTCGACCGCTATGAAGTCGGCGCGACCGATCTTCTGCTCAACACCAACGCGCTGGCGCTGGACATGGCGATGCGCGACGATGTCGCCGGGCTGGTGCTGATCGAGCTGCTGCTGCGCGTCGAGGCCTCGGCGAACGTGTTCACCCGCATGGACCGGACACGGCACGCGAAGGGCATAGATGTCGCGGGCTTCGCCAACACCTGGTCGTTCTTCAAGCCGCAGTAGAAACGCCCGGCTGGCGACGGCGACGGAACGGAGCGAGACGCGAACAGGCAGGGCGGCGTCCCCCCAAGGCAATCGGGCGGCGCAGCATATCCCGTCATTGCGAGGAGGCGAAGCCGACGAAGCAACCTCGATATTGTGCGCAAGCGGTCGGGGTTGCTTCGGCTTCGCCTCGCAATGACGGGGTTTGCGGGTGACGGCATATGCCGTCCGCCCGATTGCGCCGGGCGTCCCCCGTCACCGCCCGGTTCGCGTCGGTTCAAACCTGCCCGATGTCGCATTCCGCCGTGCCGTGCCGGGCAAAGCAGCGCACAAGGGCCGCAACCCCCAGTTCCGGCGAGGCAGTCATGGCTGAAGACGACGACATCATCCTTTCCGAACTCGACGACGACGATCTCGTCGCGCAGATGTTCGACGACCTCTATGACGGCCTCAAGGAAGAGATCGAGGAAGGGGTGCATATCCTGCTCGACCGCGGCTGGGCGCCCTACGACATCCTGACCAAGGCGCTGGTCTCGGGCATGAAGATCGTCGGCGACGACTTCCGCGACGGCATCCTGTTCGTGCCCGAAGTGCTGCTGGCCGCCAACGCCATGAAGGGCGGCATGGCGATCCTCAAGCCGCTCCTGGCCGAAACCGGCGCGCCGCGCGTGGGCAAGATGGTCATCGGCACCGTGAAGGGCGACATCCACGACATCGGCAAGAACCTCGTCACGATGATGATGGAAGGCGCGGGCTTCGAGGTCATCGATCTGGGCATCAACAATGCCGTCGAAAAGTATCTCGACACGCTCGAGGCGGAAAAGCCCGACATCCTCGGCATGTCGGCGCTGCTGACGACCACCATGCCCTACATGAAGATCGTCATCGACACGATGAAGGAAAAGGGCCTGCGCGACGACTATATCGTTCTCGTCGGCGGCGCCCCCCTGAACGAGGAATTCGGCCGCGCCATCGGCGCCGACGCCTATTGCCGCGATGCGGCCGTGGCGGTCGAGACGGCGAAGGATCTCATCGCGCGCCGTCACAACCAGGGGGTTTCGGCCTGACGGCCATGTCCACGCCTTCCGACAGGATCCTGACCGAGGACGGCCTTGCTCCCAAGGGCGAAGGCCGTCTTCTGGTCATCGCCTGCGGGGCACTGGCGCGCGAGATCGTGGCGATCCGCGACGCCAACCACATGACCCACATGGACCTGCAATGCCTGCCCGCGATCCTGCACAATTCGCCGCAGCGCATCCCCGCGCTGGTCGAGGCGGCGGTGCTGGACGCGCGTGACCGCTACGAATCGATCTTCGTGGCCTACGCCGATTGCGGCACCGGCGGCCTGCTGCGCAAGACCTGCGACCGGCTGGGCGTGCCGATGCTCGACGGGCCGCATTGCTATTCGTTCTTCGAGGGCAACAGGGTCTTTGCCGCGCATGACGGCGAGGGTGCGAATTTCTGGCTGACCGATTTCCTCGCCCGCCAGTTCGAGGCATTCGTCATCCGCCCGCTCGGCCTCGACCGGCACCCGGAACTGCGCGACATGTATTTCGGCAATTACGAAAAGCTGATCTACCTCGCCCAGGTCGACGACCCCGCCCTGACCGAGGCCGCGCGCAAGGCCGCCGACTTTCTGGGCCTCGAATTCGAGCGCCGCTTCACCGGCTACGGCGATCTTGCGGTGGCGATGGCGGGCCTGAAGTAGGGGGCTTTGCCCCCCGGCCCTGCGGGCCTCCCCCCAGGATATTTGTGAAAAGGTGAAGGGACGGGCGGCGCCTTCATCCTTGCGCAAATACTCCGGGGGAGGCCCCGCAGGGGCCGGGGGCAGAGCCCCCGGTCCGGCTCAGGCCGCCAGCGCTGCCGCCGCGTGGTCGCGAATCCGCTGGATCATCGAGCGCAGCCCGTTCGAGCGCTGTGCCGACAGGTTCTCGGCCAGACCGAGCCGCGCGAATTCCGCCTGCGCGTCGACCTGCCCGACCACGTCCAGCGGCAACCCGTCATAAAGCGCGTGCAGGATCGCCACCAGCCCGCGCACGATCATCGCATCCGAATCGCCGCGAAAGTGGAACCGCCCGCCCGCGATCTCGGGCACCAGCCAGACCTGGCTGGCGCAGCCCGAGACCTTCCATTCGGGCGTCATCCATTTCTCGCCCAAAGGCGGCATGTCGCGGCCCAGTTCGATGACATGGCGATAGCGGTCCTCCCAGTCATCGAGAAACTCGAGCGTCTCGGCGATGTCCTCGAAGGCGGCGCTGGCCATGGCGGTTCTCCTGCAGGTGTCGCCCCTGACCTAGGCGCGCAGGGGCCGGGGGTCCAGAGGGCGATCCCCGTCATTGCGAGGCGGCGCAGCCGATGAAGCAACCTCGACGGTTGTGCGCGAGCGGTCGGGGTTGCTTCACTTCGTTCGCAATGACGATGCTCCCCCGTCATTGCGAGGAGCCGCAGGCGACGTGGCAATCCATCATCCCCGGTATGGATTGCTTCGGCTTCGCCTCGCAATGACGGGATACCCCCTTCCCCCGTCCGTCCTTCGCCTTGGCATCCCCGCCGGAAATATGCTTCAACGCCTGCGAGTCCCTTCCCGCCAGGAGACGCTTCGTGACCGACCGGCCCTATGTCATCGACCAGCTCATCTCGGCCAAGGCAATCGCCGCGCGGATCGAGGGGCTGGCGCGCGAGATCGAGACGGAATTTGCCGGGACCGAAAAGCTGGTCGTCGTGGGCCTGCTGCGCGGCTCGTTCATCTTCATCGCCGATCTGGTGCGCGAGCTGGGCCTGCCGGTCGAGGTCGATTTCATCGAGGCCTCGTCCTACGGCGACGGCATGGAATCCAGCCGCGAGGTGCGCATCCTCAAGGATCTGCGCGCCGCCATCGGCGGGCGCGACGTGCTGCTCGTCGAGGATATCGTGGATACCGGCCACACGCTGGCGCGGGTGACCGAATACCTGGCCGTGCGCGCGCCGCGCCGCCTGCGGACCATCGCGCTCCTGGACAAGCCGTCGCGGCGCGAGGTCGATTTCACCGCCGACTGGATCGGATTTTCTATCCCCGACGCCTTTGTCGTGGGCTACGGCATCGACTTTGCCCAGGCCAACCGCAACCTGCCCTATATCGGCACGGTGCGTTTCACCTGACCGCCAAGAGCGGGTCGCGTCATCATGGATTCTGCGGCTCCGCTCTAACTTGTTGTCTTGTCGCATTGTCGCGGGCGCCAAATGTTCCATTTGGCTGCGAAATGCTCTCAGCCCGCGCCGCCCGCCATCTGCGCCAGCCGCGCCGCGCGCAGGCGCGCGAAATCGTCGCCCGCGTGATAGGACGACCGCGTCAGCGGCGAGGCCGAGACCATCAGGAAGCCCTTGGCCCGCGCCGCCGCCTCGTATTCGGCGAATTCGTCGGGGGTGACGAAACGGTCAACGCGGTGGTGTTTCGGCGTCGGCTGGAGATACTGGCCGATGGTGATGAAATCGACATCCGCCGAGCGCATGTCGTCCATCACCTGCATGACGCCCTGCCGGTCCTCGCCGAGGCCGACCATGATGCCGGATTTGGTGAACATGGTCGGGTCGAGTTCCTTTACCCGTTGCAGCAGCCGCAGCGAGTGGAAATACCGCGCGCCTGGGCGCACCTCGGGATAAAGGCCGGGCACGGTCTCGAGGTTGTGGTTGAACACGTCGGGCCGCGCGCGGACCACGTTTTCCAGCGCCGAATCGGGGCAGCGCAGGAAGTCCGGCGTCAGCACCTCGATCGTCGTGTCGGGCGCGTGGCGGCGGATGGCGCGGATCGTCATGGCGAAATGTTCCGCCCCGCCGTCGGCCAGGTCGTCGCGGTCCACCGATGTCACCACGGCATGTTTCAGCCCCAGCACCTTGACCGAATTGGCCACGCGCCCCGGTTCAAACGGGTCGAGCGCGCCGGGTTTGCCGGTGGCCACGTTGCAGAAGGTGCAGCCGCGCGTGCAGATTTCGCCCATGAGCATGAAGGTCGCGTGCCCCGCGCTCCAGCATTCGCCGACATTGGGGCAGCCCGCTTCCTCGCAGACGGTGACGATGCTGTTCTCGCGCAACGTGTCGCGGGTTTTCTTGTAGCCTTCGGACGTGGGCGCGCGCACCCTGATCCAGTCGGGCTTGCGCGGCGAGGGATTGTCGGGCCGGTGCGCCTTTTCGGGGTGGCGTTGTTCGGGAATGTTCAGATCGCGCATGTGCTTTCCCCTGCTCGAGGTGCCTTTCCATAGCGCAGCCCGGCGCGCGCCGCCAGCGCCCCGCACCCGGCGTTGCCTGCTTCGGGACGCGCCGAGCGGGGCACCGTCATTGCGAGGCGAAGCCGAAGCAACCCCGACCGCTCACATACAACATCGGGGTTGCTTCGTCGGCTGCGCCTCCTCGCAATGACGAGGCGGCACCGCCGTTTCAGCCGAACTTGGCCTCGAGATAGTCGAGAAGCGGCCCCTCGCCGGGTTCGCCGCCGATGGCGCGGGTGATCGTGGCCAGCGGGTCGTGCAGGCTGCCGTAACGGTGCACCTTCGCATGAAGCCAGCGGATCGCGGCGCCGGGGTCGCCGCGCGCGAGATCGGCGTCGAGCGCGGGCAGGTCGCGGCACAATGCCGCATGAAGGCAGCCCGCATAGACATTGCCGAGGCTGTAGGTCGGGAAATAACCGAACAGCCCCGCCGACCAGTGCACGTCCTGCAACATCCCGTGCGAGGGCCGGTCCACCGCAAGGCCGAAATCGGCAAGGAAGCGGTCGTTCCAGGCGGCTTCGAGATCGCCCGTCGCCAGATCGCCGCGCATCAGCGCCTGTTCCAGATCGAAGCGCAGCAGGATGTGCAGGTTGTATTGCACCTCGTCGGCCTCGGTGCGGATATGGCCCCGCGCCACCCGGTTCACGGCGCGGAAGAAATCATTCTCCGAGGCGATGCCGAAATCGCCGAAAATGTCGCGCATCCGCCCGTAAATCCAGCCGGTGAAGGCCCGCGAGCGGCCGATCTGGTTCTCGCAGATGCGGCTCTGGCTTTCGTGCACCCCCATCGACGCGCCCTGCCCCACCGGCGTGAGCAGATGCGCCCCGTCGATGCCCTGTTCATACAGCGCGTGGCCGACCTCGTGGATGGTCGAATAGAGGCAGTTGAACGGATCGGCCTCGTCGGTGCGGGTGGTGATGCGCACGTCGTCGCCCGAACCGGCGGTGAACGGATGCACCGATTTGTCGAGCCGCCCGCGCTCGAAGTCATAGCCGAAGGCGCGGGCGACCTCATGGGCCAGCGCAAGCTGCCCGGCCTCGGGGAAGCTGCCCGTCAGCCGTGGCGCGGGCGGCGCGGCAAGGGCCTTTTCGCGCAGCGCCACCAGACGCGGGCGCAGGCGGGCGAACATCGCGGCCAGATCGTCGCTGGTCGTGCCGGGTTCGTAGTCGTGCAGCAGCGCGTCATAGGGATCGCCGCCCTGCGCCAGCGCCGCCCCTTCCTCGCGGCGCAGGCGGACGACATCGCCCAGCACCGGCAGGAAGGCGGCCACGTCCTCGTCGGCGCGCGCCCTTGCCCAGATGCCCTGCGCCAGCGAGGTGACGCGCGCCAGTTCCGCCGCCAGCCGCGCGGGCACCCGGATGGCGCGTTCGTGCTGGCGGCGGACAAGGCGCAGGTTGGCGTGGCCGGTCTCGTCCATCGTCACGCAATCATCAAGCCATTCGCCGATGCGCGGATCGGAACGGCGGGCATGGAGCACGGTTTCCAGCGCCGCCATCTCTTCGGCGCGCTGCGCGGCGGCGCCTTCGGGCATCATCACTTCCTGATCCCAGCCCAGACGGCCCGAGACCTGTGCCAGCGCCTCGGTCTGGCGCTGGAACGCCATGAGATCGTCGTAAGCGGTCATGTCAGTCCCTCACCGAACGCGCGACAGGATAGCAGGCATGGACGCGGGCGCGCAGGATCAGCACCCACAGCACCACCGCGCCGATCTGGTGGGTGATCGCGGCATCAAGCCTCGCATAGGTCAGCACCGCGACGATGCCGAGCACAACCTGCACCACCAGCATCACCGCAAAGGCGCCGAAGGCGCGCCGGGTGTCGGTGTGCGGCGACGAGCGCGCCTTCCACGCCAGCCAGAGGCCGAGCACGAAGACCAGATAGCCGGTCATGCGGTGGATGAACTGCACGAGGCCGTCGTTCTCGAAAAAGTTGCGCCACAGCGGCGTCAGGTCGAAGGGGAACGGCGGCAGGAAGCCGTCGCCCATCAGCGGCCAGGTCGGAAAGGCCCGGCCCGCGTCGATGCCCGCGACCAGCGCGCCCAGCAATATCTGCACGAACAGCAGCGCCGTCACCCCGGCGGCCCCGCGCGCCAGCACCGGCTCGCGCAGGCGGCGGGCCTGCATCCGCGCGACCTCGGAGCGCCGCAGCAGCGTCGCGTCCCAGGCGATCAGGCCGAGGATGAGGAAGGCCACCCCCAGATGCGTGGCCAGCCGGTACGAGGCGACGGCGATCATCCCGTCCTGAAGGCCCGAATGGACCATCCACCAGCCGATGGCCCCCTGCACGCCGATCAGGACACCGGGCCAGAACAGCCGCCAGGTCCAGCCCGGCGGGATGCGCCGTGCCACGAGGAACCCCAGCCAGCCAGCCGCCCAGACCAGCCCGATCAGGCGGCCCAGTTGCCGGTGGCCCCATTCCCACCAGTAGATGAACTGGAATTCGCGCAGCTCCATGCCCTGGTTGAGGTTCTCGTATTGCGGGCTGGCGCGGTAGAGGTCGTATTCCGCCTGCCAGTCGGCGGCGTTCAGCGGCGGGATGGCGCCGGTGACCGGGTTCCACTCGGTGATCGACAGCCCCGATCCGGTCAGCCGCGTCAGCCCGCCCACCGCGATCATCAGCGCGACAAGCACGAACAGCAGCCAGAGCCAGGCCCGGATCGCCCCGCGCGATTCGCGGCGGCCGTGATCTATGCCGCCGGGACGGGTCTCGATCCGTGCGCCGGACGCAACCTCCTCGAACACCATGCGCCCCTTCGCGCCGCCGGTTCCGGTCATGCAAGCCCCCTCTGCCCCCGGTAAGATCCGCCGCAACCTAGGGCGCGCCGGAGGGCGCCGCAAGCAGGGCGGCGGGGGGCGGGGCGCGCCGGGAAGTCTGCGCGGGTCGGTCAGCCAGCCGGTGTCGCGCATGACCGACACGCGGCAGGTCTCGATGCGGCCGTGGCCCTTGTCGTGGGTGGTGCGGCTGTCGATGCCCGCACCGCCTTGCTGACCCGCCCGCCGTGGACATGCCACCCCCGCCCCCCCCGCCCAAACCTCAGCGCCTCCAGAATCCCGGCAGGGCGATCACGACCAGCGACAGCAGGCCCAGTCGGCCCAGCAGCATCGCCAGGGCCATCAGCCATTTGGCCGCCGCCGGGTAATGCCGGAACGTGCCGTCGATGGTGGCCAGCGGCCCGAAGCCGTAGCCGACGTTGCCCAGCGCCATCCAGGCGCCGTTCAGGGCCGAGTAGGTGTCCACCCCGGTCAGCGCGATGGCGACGGCGAACAGGCCGAGGCCGAACAGGAACGCGGTCACGAACACCATGAGCGAATCGATCACCTCGGACGAGACCTTCTGCCCGCCGTAGCGCACCGGCAGGATGCGCGACGGGCTGCGGATCAGGCGGATGCGCACCCACAGGACATGCAGCATCAGTTGCACCCGGAACACCGACAGCGCCGCCGAGGACGACCCCGAGCAGCCGCCCATCAGGCCGAGGATGAAGGCCACGATCAGCGCGGGCCCCTCCCACTGCGCGAAACTGCCCGACGACAGGCCGGTGCCGGTGGTGATCGAGGTGATGTTGAAGAACGCCTCGCGCAGCGCGGCGCCGACCGGCAGGCCGATGCCGATGACGCCCCAGCCCGCCGCGATCATGATGCCCAGCGCCAGCGCACCAAGAAAGAACCGCACCTGCGGATCGCGCCACAGCGCGCCCGGCGTACCGCGCAGAAGCTGCACGAAACGCACATAGGGCAGCGCGGCGGCGATCATGAAGACCCCGCCCGCCACCTCGAGCGCGCCGGGATACTTGCCGAACGAGGCATCCGACGACGAGACCCCGCCGGTCGAGACCGTCGCCATCGCGTTCACCACCGCATCGAGCGGCGCCATGCCGAGCGCGGCATAGCTGGCCACGACGATGCCGCTGAGCAGCAGATAGACCTGCACGATCCCCCAGGCGATGTCGGCGGCGCGCGGCAGCACCTTGCCCATCGTGTCGAAGTTCTCGGCCCGGAAGAACTGCATCCCGCCGACGCGCATGAAGGGCAGGAAGATCATGGCGACGAACACGATCCCCAGCCCGCCGGTCCATTGCAGCAGCCCCCGCCACAGGTTGGTGCCCGGCGGCAGCGCCTCGAGTCCGGTGATGACCGTGGCGCCGGTGGTCGTCAGCCCCGAGACGCTCTCGAACCAGGCATCGACGAAGGACAGGCCCGGCTCGCCCAGCATGAAGGGCAGCGCGCCGAACAGCGGCAGCACCACCCAGATGAGAAAGGTCAGGAAATAGGCCTGTCGCACCGACAGCGCCCCGCCGCCCTGCCCGCGCGTGGCCAGCGCCATGAGAAAGCCCGCCACGCAGGTGACCAGCGCCGAGGACAGGAACGCCCCGGAATTGCCCTGTCCCGCCGCGTGATCGACCAGCGCGGGGGGCAGCATGAGCAGTCCCAGCACGACGAGGATGCGCCCCGTGACATGCACCATGGGCCGCAGGTCCAGCGCCGGAAGCGGCGCCGCGCGCGTCAGCTCGGCCATCGCGCCGCCCGCTCAGAAATCGCGCAGCAGGCCACGCAGGTCATCCTCGCTCACGGTGGCGGCGGCCTCGGCCAGGGGCAGCCAGCGCCGGGCACGGCGGTCGCTTTCGGGCCAGTCATCGGCCAGCGCGGCGACCTCGTAGGGAAAGACCCGCGCGGGCAGGTGCAGGGTGTGGCCGTGGCGGTCCGTCTTGGTGACGGTGAACCAGCCCAGCGCATCGGGCGAGATCGCACCGCGCAGGACGCCCGCCTCCTCCCAGGCCTCGATCGCCGCCGCCTCGGCGTCGGTCCTGCCCTTCATCGGCCAGCCCTTGGGCAGGATCCAGCGCCCGTGCGACGAGGTGACGAGCAGCACCTCGCGCCCGCCGCCGCCAGCCCGCCGCCAGCACAGCGCCGCGACCTGTCGCCGTTCGGGCAATGTCTCGCTGTCCTGCACCATGCGGGCCTCCGGTGATCGGGGGAGCATAGGCGACGGCTGGCGCCGCGCAAGGGAGTCGGTGGCGCTGTCCAGGGCCATCGGGCGCACGGCCTGTTTCGTCATTGCGAGGAGGCGAAGCCGACGAAGCAACCTCGAAGGTCATGCGCGAGCGGTCGGGGTTGCTTCGGCTGCGCCTCGCAATGACGGTGACTCGCAATGACGGCGAACCCGCAGGTGACGCGCCCCCCTACCCCTCCAGCGCCGCCAGCAGCAGTACCAGCGCGTGATCCCGTGCCGCCTCACGCACCGCCGCGCGGCCCCTCGCGCCGAATTCGACGGTCTCGCTGCGCAGGCCGTCCGCCCCGGCAATGCCGAAACAGACCCGTCCCTCGGGCTTGAACTCCGAACCGCCCGGCCCGGCGATGCCGGTGGTCGAGACCGCATAACCGGCCCCGCTGGCGCGGCGGGCGCCCTCGGCCATCTCGCGGGCGACCTCCTCGCTGACCGCACCGTGACGGGCCAGCGTCTGCGCGCGCACCCCCAGCAGCGCGACCTTGGCCGCGTTCGCGTAGCTGACGATCCCCGCAAGGAACGCCGCCGACGACCCCGGCGTGTCGGTCAGCGCTGCCGCCACCATGCCGCCGGTGCAGCTTTCGGCGGTGGCGAGCGTCGCCCCGCGCGCGCGGGCGGCGGCGATGATGGCGGCGGCAAGGCTCATCCCGGCCAGCCCATGACCAGCCCGTGCGACAGCCCCGCCAGCACGACCGAGGCCACCCCGGCGAACAGCCCGGCCCAGAGGTCGTCATACATGACCCCCGCCGCGTCGCTGCGCCGGTCGGCGCGGCCGATGATGCCGGGCTTCCAGATGTCGAACAGCCGGAACAGGACAAAGGGCACCACCACCCCCGGCCAGGCGGCCAGCGGATCGACCCCCAGCCACCACAGCGGCAGCAGCGTGAACGACAGCGCCAGCCACTGGCCCGCAACCTCGTCGATGACGATCTCGGCGGGGTCCGGGTCCGTCGCCCCGCTTGTCGCGCGCGGCACCGCCCAGAGGCCCAGCAGCGCGGCCAGCACCGCGCCGAGCGGCACCAGCGGCGCCAGCCCCGCCATCGCCAGCCCCAGCGCCACCAGCGTGGCCACCGCCGAACCCCAGGTTCCCGGTGCCGGGCGCAGCAGGCCCACCCCGCCGAAGGTGACGATGGCGCGGATCATGGCGCCACCAGCGTCACCGTGGCCAGCGCGGCGATCCCCTCGCCACGGCCGGTGAAACCCAGACGTTCCGAGGTGGTGCCCTTCACGTTCACGCACGAGTCCTCGATGCCCAGAGTCCGCGCCAGTTCGGCGGCCATCGCATCGGCGTGGGGCGCAATCTTCGGCTCCTCACAGATCAGCGTCACGTCGGCGCTGGTGATCGTGAAGCCGCGCGCCTGGACGCGGGCGACCGCATGGCCAAGGAAGATCGCGCTCGCCGCCGCCTTCCATTGCAGGTCCGAGGGCGGGAAGTGGCGGCCGATGTCGCCTTCGGCCAGCGCGCCGTAGATCGCGTCGGTCAGCGCATGCATCCCGACATCGGCATCCGAATGGCCGGCCAGCGCGGCGCCATGCGGCACCCGCACGCCACACAGCATGACATGGTCGCCGGGGCCGAAGCGGTGCACGTCGAAACCGTTGCCGGTGCGGATATCCATGCGGCTCTCCCCGATGCGTTCGCCCAGAATGCGCCCGGCCCGCGCGAAATCGCCTGGGCCGGTGATCTTCAGATTGTCGTCCTCGCCCGGCACGATGGCAACGGCAATCCCCGCCGCGCGGGCCACCGCGACATCATCCGCCGCATCGCCCGCATGTGCCCGATGGGCGGCAAGGATGGCGTCGAAGCGGAACCCCTGCGGCGTCTGCGCGCGCCACAGGCCGCTGCGGTCGACCGCGCCCTCGACCTGCCCGCCGCCGCGCCACAGCGCATCCGTCACCGCCAGCGCCGGAGCGGCGGCGCCATGGGCGGCGGCGCCCTCGATCACGCGGGCGATCAGCGCGGACGTGACCAGCGGGCGGGCGCCGTCGTGGATGAGGACGATGTCGGGCGGATCGCCCGCCAGCGCCTCGAGTCCCGCCGCGACGCTGGCGGCACGGCTGGCACCGCCGGGGCAGACCGCCAGCCCGGCGCGTGCGGGCAGAAGCGCCATGTCGTCGGGATGCAGCACCGCCACCACCGGGCCGAAGGGCACGAAGGCGGCGATGGTGCGGTCAAGCACGCGCCGGTCGCCGAGCATCCGCCACTGCTTGGGCGGCCCGTCCCCCGCACGGGTGCCGCGCCCGGCGGCGGTGATGATCGTGGCAATGCGCATGTGGACCCCTTTCGCGCCGATTTAGGCAATCGCGCCGCTCTGGGCAAACCCTCAGGGCAATCGGGCGCGCGGCATATTTCGTCATTGCGAGGAGCCGCAGGCGACGAAGCAACCCCGATGTCGTGCGCGAGCGGTCGGGGTTGCTTCGGCTGCGCCTCGCAATGACGGGAGTCGCGGGCAGCGATGCCGTGGCAACCCGTGCAGGGCCCTGCCCCCGATCGCTCTGGGCAAACCCCCGGTCGCCGGATAGAGGCGGGCCATGACCGATGAACGGATCATCGCGGACCTGCCGGGGCGGGGCGACATGGCGCCGGTGGTGCTCGCGCCGCTGTCGGGGATCACCGACCTGCCGTTCCGCCGGCTGGTGGCGGGCTTCGGGGCGCGCTGGGTGGTCTCGGAAATGGTGGCGGCGGGCGAGTTGCTGGCCCTGCGCCCCGGCAGCCGCGAGCGCGCCGAGCTGGGGCTGGACGATGGTGCCACCGTGGTGCAGCTCGTGGGGCGCGCCCCCGGAACGATGGCCGAGGCGGCGCGGGTGCTGGAAGGTTCCGGCGCGCGGATCATCGACATCAACATGGGCTGCCCGGCGCGCAAGGTGACCGGCGGGCTGTCGGGGTCGGCGCTGATGCGCGATCTCGACCAGGCCGAACGCATCATCGCCGCCGTGGTGCAGGCGGTGGCCCTGCCGGTGACGGTGAAGATGCGGCTGGGCTGGGACGGCGCCATGCTGAACGCGCCCGATCTGGCGCGGCGGGCCGAAGGCGCGGGCGCGCGGATGATCGCGGTGCACGGGCGCACGCGGGCGCAGTTCTACACGGGCCGCGCCGACTGGGCGGCGGTGCGCGCCGTGAAGGACGCCACCCGCCTGCCGGTGCTCGTGAACGGCGACATCGCCAGCGCCGGTGACGCCGCGCGCGCGCTGGCGCTGTCGGGCGCCGATGCGGTGATGGTCGGTCGCGCCGCGCGGGGGCGGCCCTGGCTGCTGGCACAGATCGCCGCCGGGCTGGCGGGCCGCCCGGTGCCGCAGGCCCCGCAGGGCGCGGCGCTGGTGGCGCTGGTCGCCGGGCATCACGACGCCATGCTGTCCTTCTACGGCACCGCGCTGGGCGCGAAGGTCGCGCGCAAGCATCTGGGCTGGTTCATGGACCATGCGGGCACCCCGCCCGCATTGCGGCAGCGTATCCTGACCGCGCCCGCCGCCGGGGTTGCGGCCCTGCTGGGCGATGCGCTGGCCGGGGGCGGTCGTGAGCGCGCAGAAATGGTGTTATCCGCGTGACAGCCCCCATCATGTTGATGTAAGAACGCAACAGAGCGTGGCCGATCCGCCGCAGCGGCAGGCCCGACAGGGGGGCGGGGTTTCCCGCAGACAGGTTTGCGTGTGCATCGGTCTCTCGCCGGGAGGCTTCTCGACAGGCTGGATCGCTGGCGCAAGCGCCGTCAGGTGCAGACGGCTGCCACGATAGGGCTGGTGATCCTCGGCCCGGTGCTGGTCGCGGCGACCTTCGTGCTGCTCGGCCCGATGAATCGCGGCGCCGGGGCGCCGGGACTGCGCGTCGTGCTGCTGGCCGATCTTGTTTATATCCTGCTTGTTGCCACGCTGGTGATGCAGCGCGTCGCGCGCATGGTCGCCGCGCGGCGGGCGCGTTCGGCGGGGTCGCGCCTGCACCTGCGGCTCACCGGAGTCTTCACGATCCTCGCGCTGCTGCCGACGATCATCGTCGCGGTCTTTTCGGTGCTGACCATCAACGTCGGCCTCGAAGGCTGGTTCTCGGACCGGGTGCGCGGGGTGCTGCATGCCTCGCTCGAAGCGGCACAGGCCTACGAGGACGAACACCGTCAGGAACTGACCCGCGACGGCGAATCCCTCGCCGCATTCCTCGATCAGGAACGCGAGCGCATCTTCTTCATGACAGCCGGGCAGATGCGCCAGACCCTTGCGCGGGTGCAGCCGCAGATCGAGCGCGGGCTGACCGAAGCCTTCGTCATCACCGGGGCGGGCGACATCTGGGCGCGGGGCCAGCGATCCTATCTGTTCGACTACGAACAGCCGCCCGAGGACGCCTTTGCCACCGCGCGCCGCGACGGCATCGCCATCATCGAGGATTACGGCAACAACGAATTCCGCGCCCTGATCCCGCTGCACGCCTTCGTCGACCGCTATCTCTACGTCACGCGGCAGGTCGACGGCGAAATCCTGTCGCTGCTCGACGACACCAAGGAGACGGCGGCGCTGTATGAACAGCTTGAACGCGACCGGGGGCGGCTGCTGTTTGAATTCGGCCTGCTTTATCTGGGCTTTGCCGTCATCCTGATCCTTGCCGCCGCCTGGCTGGGCCTGTGGTTCGCCGAACGGCTGTCGCGGCCCATCGGGCGGCTGGTCGCCGCCAGCCAGCGCGTCGGCGCGGGCGATCTGAACGTGCGCGTCCCCGAGGCGGGCGGCGACGACGAGATCGCGCTTCTGTCCCACAATTTCAACTGGATGACCGGCGAGCTGAATGCGCAGCGCGAAGAGCTGATCGACAACACCCGCGCCATCGAGGAACGCCGCCGCCTGTTCGATTCGGTGCTGTCCTCGGTCACGGCGGGGGTGATGGGGCTGGACGCCTCGGGCCGGGTCACCTTCGTGAACCGTTCCGCCGAACGGCTGGTGCCCGCAGGCGGCGCGGCGCAGGAAATCCGCGTGGCCATACCGGAATTCGGCGATCTTTTCCGGCGGATACAGCGCGAAGGCGATGTCGCGCAGGAACATGTCACCCTGATCCGCGCGGGCAAGCAGGAAAGCCTGCTGGTGCGCATGGCGCCGCGCCGCAACGAGGAAGGCGCGCTCGAAGGCTATGTCGTCGCCTTCGACGACGTGACCGATCTGGTCAGCGCCCAGCGCATGGCCGCCTGGGGCGATGTCGCGCGCCGCATCGCGCATGAGATCAAGAACCCGCTGACCCCGATCCAGCTTTCGGCCGAACGCATCCGCCGCAAGTTCGGGCCGCGCGTCGGCGACGACCTGCCCGATCTGGAACAGATGACCGACGTGATCGTGCGCCAGACCGGCGACCTGCGCCGGATCGTCGACGAATTCTCGCGCTTCGCCCGGATGCCCGAGCCCGACCGGCGGATGAACGACCTTGCCGCGCTGGTGCGCGACGCGGTGGCGCTGCAACAGGCCGGGCAGCCGGGCGTGCATATCAGCGCCGACCTGCCCGGCGCCCCCGTCATCGGCGAGATCGACCCGACCATGATCGGCCAGGCGCTGACCAATCTTCTGAAGAACGCCGGGGAAGCCATCGAATCCCTGCACGAACGCGGCGGACCGGCAGGCCATTCCCCCGAAATCCGCGTGGTCATGGCCATCGAGGACCGGCGCGCGCGGCTGACCATCGCCGACAACGGCATCGGCCTGCCCGAGGACCGGGCGCGGCTGTTCGAGCCCTATGTCACGACCCGAGACAAGGGCACCGGACTGGGCCTGCCGATCGTGCGCAAGATCATCGAGGAACATGGCGGCACCCTCACGCTCGAGGATGCGCCGCCGTTCGACGAAAGCGGTCACCGCGGCGCCATGGCGGTGATCGTCCTGCCGCTTCCGGTTCCGGCCGAGGCGAAAGACAAGGTAGCGTAGGGGGCAGCATGGGCGACATCCTCATCACCGACGACGAGCGCGACATCCGCGAACTCATCTCGGACATCCTGAAGGACGAGGGCTTTTCCACGCGCCTCGCGGGCACCTCGGAACAGTGCATGGCGGAAATCGCCCGTGACGTGCCGTCGCTGATGATCCTCGACATCTGGCTGAAGGACAGCCGCATGGACGGGATCGACATTCTTAAACACGTGAAGCGCGAGCACCCCGAGGTGCCGATCATCATCATCTCGGGCCATGGCAACATCGAGATCGCGGTCGCGGCGATCAAGCAGGGCGCCTACGACTTCATCGAGAAGCCCTTCAACATCGACCAGTTGCTTGTCGTCATCCGCCGCGCGATGGAAGCGTCCGAACTGCGCCGCGAGAACGCCGCCCTGAAGCGCGGCGACCACCCGCCCGCCGAGATGATGGGCGAGAGCGCGGTCTTCCGGGCCTTCGTCGGCCAGCTCGACAAGGTGGTGAAATCGAACGCGCGCATCATGCTCACCGGCCAGTCGGGCGCGGGCAAGGAGACGGCGGCCCGCTACATCCATGCCAATTCGACCCGTGCGGACGCGCCCTTCGTCACCGTCAATTCGGCCTCGATCGCGCCCGAACACATGGAAGAGGTGCTGTTCGGCCGCGAAAGCCCCGGTCGCGGCGTCGAGAAGGGCCTGCTCGAACAGGCCAACGGCGGCGTCGTCTATTTCGACGAGGTGGCCGACATGCCGCTGGGCACCCAGTCCAAGATCCTGCGGGTGCTGGTGGACCAGTCGTTCCAGCGCGTCGGCGGCAGCGACAAGGTGCAGGTCGATCTGCGCGTGCTGTCCTCGACCACGCGCGACCTGCCCGCGCTGGCGCGCGACGGGCTGTTTCGCACCGAACTCTACCACCGGCTCAACGTGGTGCCGATCGAGGTGCCCGGCCTCGAGGAGCGGCGCGAGGACATCCCGCTGCTGGCCGACCATTTCCTTGCCGAACTGAACCGCAGCCAGGGCCTGCCGCTGCGCACGCTGGCCGAGGACGCCCGCGCGATGCTGCAGACGATGCTCTGGCCCGGCAACGTGCGCCAGTTGCGCAACCTGATGGAGCGCGTGCTGATCCTTGGCGAGGGGTCGGGCGAGATCACCGCCCGCGAACTGCCCGCCAGCGAGGAAGCCGGGCCGGACGAAGGCCGCGTGGTCCTGTCGGGCGGGCTGGCCACCCTGCCGCTGCGCGAGGCGCGCGAACTGTTCGAGCGCGAATACCTGCTGACCCAGATCAACCGCTTCGGCGGCAACATCTCGCGGACGGCCAGCTTCGTCGGCATGGAGCGTTCGGCGCTGCACCGCAAACTGAAAAGCCTTGGCGTCGTCACCGGCGCCAAGGGCGGCACGCGCGGCGCCTGGATCGAGGGCCCGGCGGAATAGATGCAGCCCGGAGAGCGGCGATGAAGGTCATCATCTGCGGTGCGGGACAGGTCGGGTGGCAGATCGCCCGCCAGCTCGCCCGCGAGCGCCACGAGATCACCGTGGTGGACACCAATGCCGCCCTGGTCGAACGCGCGACCGAGGTGCTGGACGTGACCGGGATGCAGGGCTTTGCCAGCCATCCCGACGTGCTGGAACGCGCGGGCGCGGACGACGCCGACATGATCATCGCGGCGACCCATTCGGACGAGGTGAACCTTGTCACCTGCCAGATCGCCCATGCCGTGTTCGGCGTCAGCCGCAAGATCGCGCGGCTGCGGTCACAGGTCTACCGCGACGTGATCGACGGCGGCCGCTACCGCCGCGACCTGGTGCCGGTCGATGTCGTCATCAGCCCCGAACACGAGGTCGCCGAGGCCACGTTGCAACGCCTCGCCTCGCCCGCCGCCTTCGACACCGAAAGTTTTCTCGACGGTCAGGCGATGCTGGTCGGGTTGGCGCTCGACGATGACTGCCCGGTCGTCAACACCAGCCTGCGGCAGCTCACCGACCTGTTCTCGACGCTCAAGACCGTGGTGGTCGCCATCCGCCGCGACGGGCGCATGTTCGCGCCCAGCGCCGAGGACCAGATGTTCGCGGGTGACGAGGTCTATCTGGTGGCCGAACACGGCGACCTGCCGCGCAGCTTTGAAATCTTCGGCAAGGCCGAATCGGCCATCGAGCGGCTGGTCATCATCGGCGGCGGCAACATCGGCCTCGGCGTCGCCGCGCTGGTCGAGGACCGGATGCACATGCGCACCCGGCTCATCGAGCGGGACCGCGCCAGGGCCGAGGCGGCGGCCGAGCAGCTTGGCCGCACCGTGGTCCTGAACGGCGACGGCCTTGCCCGGCCGATGCTGGACGAGGCGGATGTCGCCCATGCCCATGCCGTCCTTGCCGTCACCGACGACGACAAGGCCAATATCCTTGCCTGCGTCCGCGCGCGGCAGATGGGCGCGCGCATGACCATCTGCCTCATCAACGACCCGACGCTGGCGCCGCTGATGACGCCGCTGGGGATCGACTCGTGGATCAACCCGCGTTCCAGCACCGTGTCCTCGATCCTGCGCCACCTGCGCCACGGGCGGGTGCGCTGGGTCTATTCCATCGGCGACGGCGAGGCCGAGGTGATCGAGGCGCAGGTGCTGGGCACCTCGCCCATCGCCGGGCACCTGATCCGCGACATCGAGTTCCCTCCCGGCGTGCTGGTCGGCGCCATGGCGCGCGGCGGGCGCTATATGAAACCCGTGGCCACGACGCGGATCGAGGAGGGCGACGCCATCGTCCTTTTCGCCATGGCCGCTGACGTGCCCGAGGTCGAGCGCCTGTTGCAGGTCTCGATCGACTTCTTCTAGGCCCCGGCGAATGTCACCCATGATGCGCCTTCTGCGCCTGCCGCTCGTCACGCTGGCCATGGCGGGCGGCACGGCGCTGATGCTGGTGCCGTCGTTCCATGCGCTGGCGCGCGGCGACCATGCGACCGCGCGCGGGTTCTTCTACGGCGCGGTTCTCGGCGCCTTCCTGACCCTGCTCGTCGCGCTGGCCACACGCGGGCGCGGCGCGACCGGGACCGCGCGCGAACAACTGGTCGCGCTTTTCGTAGCCTACGGGCTGTTGCCCGTCCTGCTGGCCCTGCCCTTCGCCGCCCTGGCGCCGGGCGCGACGCCGCTGCGCGCCTGGTTCGAGATGGTCTCGTCTATCACCACCACCGGGGCAACGCTCTGGGACCGGGCCTCGGACCTGAACCTCAGCCTGCATCTGTGGCGCGGGCTGGTCGGCTGGTATGGCGGCTTCATCGCCTGGGTGGCGGCCATCGCCATTCTCGCGCCGCTGAACCTGGGCGGCTACGAGATGCGCACCCGCATTACCCTGCCGCCGGTGGCGCAGGCCGACACGGTCCGGCCCGCCGAACTGCTGGCCCGCGCCACCGGAAGGCTGGCGCCGGTCTATGCCGGGCTGACCGCCGTGCTCTGGCTGGGGCTGGTCCTTGGCGGCGACGATGCCACGACCGGCGCGATTCACGCGATGGGCGTCATCTCGACCTCGGGGATCACGCCGCTGGCCTATGCCGATTACGCGGCAAGCGGCTTTGCGGGGGAACTCGCGGTGTTCGTGTTCTTCGTCTTCGCCCTGTCGCGCGCCACCTTCGCCCGGCCACGGCCCGCGCAGGCGCGATGGCACGACACCGAACTGCGCCTTGGCCTGCGGATCATCCTCGTCATCGCCGGGATCATGCTGCTGCGGGCGCTGTGGCTGATCCACCGGCACGACGGCGGCCTGACCGAGGGCCTGCACGCGGCCTGGGGCATCCTGTTCACCACGGCCTCGTTCCTGACGACCACGGGCGTCGAGTCGCGCTGGTGGCCCGCGATCTGGGCCAATGCGCATGTGCCGGTGCCCGGCCTCGTGCTGGTTGCGCTGGCGCTGGTCGGCGGCGGGGTCGGGACGGCGGCGGGCGGCGTGAAGCTGCTGCGCATCCACGAAGTCCTGACCCATGCCGGGCGCGGCACCCTGCATCTGATCGAACCCGCCTCGGTCGCGCGCGCCGCGACCGGGCGCGGCGCGGTGATGGGCTGGACCTTCTTCACGCTGTTCGCGCTGTCGGTCCTCATCGTCATGGGGATGCTGTCGCTGGCGCCGGGGATGCAGTTCGAGGGCGTGATTCTGGTCAGCCTCGCCGCGATCACCTCGACGGGGCAGCTCGTGCTCGTGGCCGCCGACACGCCGATCTCGTTCGACGGGCTGACCCCGGCGGCGCAGGTCGTGGCCGCGCTGGCGATGATCCTCGGCCGTCTCGAGGTGCTGGCGCTGATCGCGCTGTTCAACCCGGATTTCTGGCGACGCTGAAGCATTTCGCAGTCAAATGGCCACATTTGACGCCCGCGACAATGCGCAGGAACGGCAAGTCAAAGCAGTTCCGGCTGAATCCGTGAAAACCCGGACCGCCCGGCCAGCGGCTGGCGCATCCGGGTGACAGTTGCGCGTGGCGCCGCTTTTCGACTGGAAAGCCGGGGCGTTGCGCGCGATACTGGCGCCCGTGCGCACCGGCTGCGCATCCCGCAACCAAAGACAACAACAATACGGGGCAACTGCCATGGCATCCGAAAAGCCGCAGAACCTGCAGGATGCGTTCCTGAACCATGTCCGCAAGGCCAAGGTTCCGGTGACGATCTTTCTCATCAACGGCGTGAAGCTGCAGGGGGTCATCACCTGGTTCGACAATTTCTGCGTGCTGCTGCGCCGCGACGGACAGTCGCAGCTTGTCTACAAGTCGGCGATCTCGACGGTCATGCCCGCGCAGCCGGTCAACCTCTACGACGGCGAAGAGTGACTTGATCGAAAGCGACCGCCCCGCAATCCGCGCCTGGCTGGTTCACCCGGAAATCCGGGGCGTGAACGATGCGCGCGACGCGGATGCCGCGCTTGACGAAGCGTCGTCGCTGGCGCTGGCCCTGCCGGGGATCGCGTTGCAGGGCGCCGGGACCGTGCGCCTGCCGCGCGCCTTTGCGGGCCATCTGTTCGGCTCGGGCAAGGTCGCGGAACTGAAGGCCCTGTTCGAGGAACACGAGATCGGCCTGGTCCTCATCGACGGGCCGGTGACGCCGATCCAGCAGCGCAATCTCGAACGCGAATGGAAGGTGAAGGTGCTGGACCGCACCGGCCTCATCCTCGAAATCTTCGCCGACCGCGCCCGCACCCGCGAGGGCGTGCTGCAGGTCGAGATGGCGCAGCTCAGCTACCAGCGCTCGCGGCTGGTGCGGGCCTGGAGCCACCTCGAACGCCAGCGCGGCGCCACCGGCACGGTGGGCGGCCCCGGCGAAACCCAGCGCGAATCCGACCGCCGCGCCATCGACGAACAGCTTGTCCGGCTGCGCCGCCAGCTTGAAAAGGTCGCCCGCACCCGCGACGTGAACCGCGCCGCCCGCGCGGCGGTGCCGTTCCCCGTGGTCGCGCTGGCGGGCTATACGAACGCGGGCAAATCCACGCTTTTCAACCGGCTGACCGGCGCCGGGGTGATGGCGAAGGAGATGCTTTTCGCCACGCTCGACCCGACGATGCGCCGCCTGCACCTGCCTTCGGGGCAGGAGGTGATCCTGTCGGACACGGTGGGCTTCATTTCCGACCTGCCGCACGAACTGGTCGCCGCCTTCCGCGCCACGCTCGAAGAGGTGCTCGAGGCCGACGTGATCCTGCATGTCCGCGACATGAGCCACCCCGAAAGCGCCCGGCAGGCCCAGGAGGTCGAGGCGATCCTGCACGAACTGGGCGTCGGCGACGACGTGGCGCGCATCGAGGTCTGGAACAAGATCGACCGGCTCGACGCGGCCGAACATGATGCGCTGCTGGAGCAGGCGCGGCGCAGGCCCGACACGGTGGCGATCTCGGCGGCCAGCGGCGAGGGGATCGACACGCTGCTTGCCGCCATAGCCGCGCGCACCGGCATGGCCCGCCGGACGGCGCGGATCACGCTTGGCCACGACGACGGCCGCCGCCGTGCCTGGCTGTTCGCGCGCAGACTGGTGCGCGACGAGGAGGAAACCCCCGAGGGCAGCCGCCTCACCGTCGAATGGACCGAACGCCAGCAGGCCGAGTTCGACCGCCTCTGAGCCGCTTGCCCGGATTTCGCGCCTCGGCTAGAGGCTTGCCCCGAGGCCCCGTTAGCACAGTGGTAGTGCAGCGCTCTTGTAAAGCGAAGGTCGTTCGTTCGAATCGGACACGGGGCACCACCTGCAGGGACGTGATGACGGGCGAGTGCCCCGCCTTGCAACCGCGCTGCCGTGGTGATGTGGTCGGCGCATCCAAGGAGGCCCGCCCATGTCCGATCCCCGACCCGCCCGCCGGTTCCGTTCCGCCGACTGGTTCGACAACGAAGAGCGCATCGACCAGACCGCGCTCTATCTCGAACGCTTCATGAATTACGGCATGACCCCCGAGGAGTTGCGCTCGGGGCGGCCGATCATCGGCATCGCGCAGACCGGGTCCGACCTGAACCCCTGCAACCGCATCCATGTCGACCTGATCCGCCGGGTCCGCGACGGCATCCGCGATGCGGGCGGCGTCCCCATCGAGTTTCCGGTCCATCCGACCTTTGAAAACTGCAAGCGCCCGACCGCCGCGCTGGACCGCAACCTTGCCTATCTGGGGCTGGTGGAACTGCTTTACGGCTATCCCATCGACGCCGTGGTGCTGATGACCGGCTGCGACAAGACCACGCCCGCCTGCCTGATGGCGGCGGCCACGGTCGATATTCCGGCAATCGTCCTTTCGGGCGGGCCGATGCTGGACGGCTGGCACGACGGCAAGCTGGCGGGGTCCGGCATGACCATCTGGCACGCGCGCCGCGCGCTGGCGGCGGGGGAAATCGACGGCGACGAATTCATCCGCCGCGCCGCCGATTCGGCGCCGTCCCTGGGACATTGCAACACGATGGGCACCGCGCTGACCATGAACTCGCTGGCCGAGGTCATGGGCATGTCCCTGCCCGGCTGCGCCGCGATCCCCGCGCCCTACCGCGAACGCGGCCAGATGGCGTTCCGCACCGGCAAGCGCATCGTCGAGATGGCCTATGAGGATCTGAAACCTTCCGACATCATCACCCCGGCGGCGATCCGCAACGCCATCGTCGGTTGTTCGGCGCTGGGTGGTTCGACCAACGCCCAGCCGCATATCGCCGCCATCGCCGCCCATGCGGGCATCCCCTTCGACCCGATGGAGTGGGAGAGCGTCGGCCACGACATCCCGCTACTGGCCAATGTCCAGCCTGCGGGTGAATATCTGGGCGAACGCTTCCACCGCGCGGGCGGCGTGCCCGCGATCATGTGGGAGCTGCTCCAGGCGGGCAAGCTGGACGGTTCGGCCATGACGGTCAGCGGCAGGACCGTGGCCGAGAACCTTCAGGGCCGCGAGGCCACCGACCGCGAGGTCATCAAGCCCTTCGACCAGCCGCTGATGGAACGCGCCGGATTCCTTGTCCTCAAGGGCAACCTGTTCGATTTCGCGATCATGAAATCCTCGGTCATCTCGCCCGAGTTCCGCGCCCGCTACCTGTCGCGCAAGGGCGCCGAAGGCGTGTTCGAGGGCCGCGCCGTGGTGTTCGACGGTTCCGACGACTACCACGCGCGGATCAACGACCCCGATCTGGGCATCGACGAGAACACGATCCTGTGCATCCGTGGCGCCGGTCCGGTCGGCTGGCCCGGCTCGGCCGAGGTGGTGAACATGCAGCCGCCCGATCATCTGATCAAACGCGGCATCACCAGCCTGCCGACCCTGGGCGACGGGCGGCAGTCGGGGACATCCGACAGCCCCTCGATCCTGAACGCCAGCCCCGAAAGCGCGGTCGGCGGCGGGCTGGCCTGGCTGCGCACCGGCGACGTGATCCGCATCGACGTGAACGCGGGCACCTGCGACGCGCTGGTGGACGAGGCCGAGATCGCGCGGCGTCAGGCCGAGGCCCCGCCGCCGATCCCCGCCACGCAGACCCCGTGGCAGAAAATCCACCGCGACACGGTGGGGCAGTTGTCCGGCGGCATGGTGATCGAGGAAGCGCTGGAATTCCAGCGGGTCAGCCGGGTGATGCCGAGGCATAATCACTGAGGGAGGGCCGTCACCCGCGAGGAGGCGCAGCCGACGAAGCAACCTCGAAGGATGTGCGCAAGCGGTCGGGGTTGCTTCGCCTGACGGCTCGCAATGACGGTGCCACTGTTTCCCCGTCATTGCGAGGAGGCGCAGCCGACGAAGCAACCTCGATGTTATGCGCAAGCGGTCGGGGTTGCTTCGGCTTCGCCTCGCAATGACGGTGCACCCCCCTACCCTTTGCGGAAATCCGCCAGACTCCGTCCCGGCTCATCGACGAAAAGCTGCGGCAGCACCTGCAGTTCGGTGATCGCCGTGGGATCGAGCGTGCGGAACATGTCCTCGCCCTCGCTCCAGACGACCAGCAGCCAGCGCCTGCCCCAGTAGGACAGCTCCAGCGGGCGCACCACCAGCCGGGTGCCCCCGGCCAGCGCCAGCGCCAGCTTCTGGCGCGCCTTCAGCGCGGCGCGGATCGCGGGCAGATGCCGCAAGGCCCGCGCGCCCGCGCCCGGTGCGGCCAGCGCCTGCGCCCAGATCGCCGCCGCACCGCCGCCATCGTCGGCCAGATGCGCGTCGATCTTCGCCCAGAGCGTCTCGGCGGCGGCGGCCAGCGCCCCGTCCCCGGCCTCGCCGACCACGGCAAGACCGAGGTGCAGCGCCTCGAGCTCGGTCAGGGTCAGGTCCAGCGGCGGCAACGTCACCTCGGCCTGCGCCGCATAGCCCTGCCCGCGCACCCCCGCCACCGGCACGCCCGCCGCCGCCAGCCGGTCGAGGTCGCGGTAGATGGTGCGCACGGAAACTCCCAGTGCTGCGGCCATGTCCTCGGCACGGTGCAGGCCGCCGCCCTGCAACAGCGCGATCAGGGCAAGCTGGCGGTCGTGGCGGGGCATGGTGAACACGGCGCTCCTGACAGGTTATTGTCATAATGCCCGCCGCGAATGATTGTGCAACCGCCGGTTGGCCCTTTTCCTTCCGGCGCCGTTGCGTATTCCTGCTTTCCGGGAATTCACGAGGGGCACCTCGCAGCCGCTTCAGACAGGGGAATCGTCATGCTCAACAACATCGGCCTTCCGGGCCTTCTGCTCATCGCCGTCGTCGTGCTGGTCCTGTTCGGGCGCGGCAAGATCTCGACGATGATGGGCGAGGTCGGCAAGGGCATCACCGCCTTCAAG
>JACFNP010000018.1 GCA_019454835.1 Rubellimicrobium sp. | reverse complement strand
GCCTGCCATGCAGCAAACGGTCCCCTGATTTCCCCCTTCGGGCGTGCGCAGCACGACCGGCGCCCGCCCCGCCCCCACAAGGGCGTTTCTGTGGCGGGCGCATCCGCGCCCACCCCCGGTGCGGGCGCCGGTCATGCTGCCCCACCGTTGCAACTCGCGGCTTGCCGCGAAGGGTATGTGCGATTGCCCCGAGGGTATCGTCATTGCGAGGAGGCAAAGCCGACGAAGCAACCCCGATGTCGTGTGTGAGCGGTCGAGGTTGCTTCGGCTTGCGCCTCGCAATGACGGGATTTTGCAGGCGCCGCCGCCCCGTTGCCGCGCGCGGCCTGCCATGCGACAAGCCTCGGCAGACGGAGGCCCCCCATGTCGATCCTGCGCCTTGCCGCCGCCCTTCTGCTGCTGCCTGCACTGGCCCATGCGCAATGCCTCGGGCCGAGCCTGGCCGACCGGCTGACCCCGGCGCAGGACGCCGAGCTTGCCGCCCGCGTTGCGGCGACGCCCTATGCGCGCGGACTGGTCTGGGAGGCCCGGCGCGGGGATGCCGCAATCACGCTGGTCGGCACGATCCATGTCTGGGACCCCCGCCTCGATGCCGTGGCCGGTGCGGTCCTGCCGCTGCTTGCCGGTGCCGATGCAGCGCTGTTCGAGATGACCGACCGCGAACAGGCCGCGCTGATGGCGCGCATGGCCGCCGATCCGTCCCTGACGACCATCGGGCCGGGGCCGGGGCTTAACCAGATGCTTGACCCCGGCGAATGGGCGATGCTGGCCGATGCCGCGCGCGAGCACGGCATCCCGCCGGTCGTCGCCGCGCGGATGCGGCCCTGGCTGCTGGCCACGACGCTGGCCACCCCGGCCTGTGCGCTCGAGGCGATGCAGGCGGGCAGGCTGGGTCTCGACTTCACGCTGATGGAGGCCGCCGCCGCAGCGGGCATCCCGACGCAGGCGCTGGAACCCTGGGACACGGTGCTCACGCTGTTCGACGCGCTCGGCCCCGAGGGTGAGATGACGCTGCTGCGCAGCGCGCTTGTCGATCCGGGGATCGAGGACGAGATGTTCGTGGCGATGCTCGATCTCTATTTCGCCCGCGACGTGGCGGCGATCTGGGAGATGAACCGCATCGCGGTCGCGGCCGGCGGTGACGATGACACGCTCGCGCTGGTCGATGCGGCGCAGGATCATCTCATCGCGGCGCGCAACCGCGCCTGGCTGCCGGTGATCGAGGCGGCCGCCCGCCCCGGCACCCGCATCCTTGTTGCCGCCGGTGCCGGGCATCTGCCGGGCGGGGAGGGGCTGCTGATGCTGCTCGAACGCGCGGGCTGGGAGGTCCGCCGTCTCGACGGCTGACCCCCCGTGACAAGCCGTCGCCCCTCGTTTAAGCCGCGCCCGTAAAACGGCACCAGCAGGACCCCCTTTCCATGACCACGCTCGTCTTCGGCCACAAGTCGCCCGACACCGACGCCACCGGCTCGGCCATCATCTGGGCATGGTATCTTGCCCATACCGGCGAGGAAGCCGAGCCGCGCGTTCTGGGCACCCCCAGCGCCGAGGCGCTGTTCGTGCTCGATCGCTGGGGCGTGGCGGTGCCGCCGCTGCTGGAGAACCTGCCCGAGGGCACGCCGGTCGTGGTGGTCGATACCAACAACCCCGCCGAACTGCCCGACGGCATCAACAAGGCCGACATCCGCGCGGTGATCGACCATCACAAGCTGACCGGCGGGCTGGAAACCCGAGGCCCCATCGAGATGACGATCCGCCCGGTCGCCTCGACCGCGACGCTGCTCTATCAGCTCATGGACGGCCATGCGGGCCATGCGCCCGAGGCGATCAAGGGCCTGATCCTGTCCTGCATCCTCTCGGACACGCTGGAATTCCGCTCGCCGACCACGACCGAGGTGGACCGCCGCATCGCCGGGCTGCTGGCGCGTGATCTGGGCATCGACATTCCCGCCTATGCCGCCGAGATGTTCGCGGCCAAGTCCGATGTCTCGGGCCTGTCGGACGCCGAACTCCTGCGCATCGATTCCAAGGAATACACCGTGGACGGCGTGCGGCTGCGGGTCGCGGTGATCGAGACGACCGCCCCCGAGCCGATCCTTGCGCGCATTGCGGGCCTTGCCGCCGCGATGCCGCAGGTCGCCGCCGAGGACGACGCCGACCAGGTGCTGCTTTTCGTGGTGGACATCCTGCGCGAACAGGCGACGCTGGTGACGCCGAACGCGCTGGCCCGCACCATCGCCGAGAAGAGTTTCGGCGTCAGCGCCACCGGCGATAGCGTGCTGCTGCCGGGCGTGATGAGCCGCAAGAAGCAGATCGTGCCCGTCCTGCGGGTGAACTGACAGACGAAAGGGCCGCCCATGACCCGGATCATCGACCGTTTTTCCGAGATTGCCGCCGGTTACGACGCGGCCTTCGTCGATCTCTGGGGCTGCATGCACGACGGCCTGCGCGCCTGGCCCGAGGCGGTTGCGGCGATGCAGGCCTACCGCCGGGGCGGCGGCAGGGTGGTGTTCCTGACCAACTCGCCGCGCCCGCGCGCCGCAGTCGCCACGCAGATCGCCGAACTGGGCATCCCCGAGGACAGCTACGACGTGATCGCCACCTCGGGCGATGCGGCGCGGGTGGCGATGTTCCGGGGCGCGGTCGGGCAGAAGGTCTGGTTCATGGGATCGGGCAACGACCTGTCGTTCTTCGAGCCGCCGAAGATCGTCGCCGACCCGGTCGCCATCGAGCGGGTGGAGCTGGACCAGGCCGAGGGTATCGTCTGCCTTGGTCCCTTCGACGTGCTGGCCGACCCGGCGGTGAACCGGCCCGCCTTTCTGGCGGCGAAAACGCGCGGGCTGAAGCTGCTCTGCGCCAATCCCGACATCGTCGTTGATCGCGGCGAGGTGCGCGAATGGTGCGCGGGGGCGCTGGCGCGACTGTATGAGGAGATGGGCGGCGAGGCGCTCTATTTCGGCAAGCCGCATCCGCCGATCTACGACCTTGCCCGCCAGCGGCTGGCGGCGCTGGGCGGGTTGCCCGACGAATCGCGCATCCTGTGCGTGGGCGACGGCATCGCCACCGATGTCGCGGGTGCGGCGGGCGAGGGGCTGGACTGCCTGTTCATCACCGGCGGCCTCGCGCTGAAGGAAACCGGCACCGACCACCACCCCGACGACGCCGCGCTGGCCGAGTATCTGGACGCGCACCGCCAGAACCCGACCTATGCGATGGGCTTCCTGCGCTGAGGGGGGTGCCCTTGCGACGGCCACGCGGTTCTTGTGACGGTGCCCGGACGCCATGCCCGTCTTTCGTCATTGCGAGGAGACGCAGCCGACGAAGCAACCCCGATGTTGCGCGAGAAGAGTTCGGGGTTGCTTCGGCTTCGCCTCGCAATGACGACACGCGGGGCGGGGCCGACCCCCGCCCACTGACCCGCGCCCTTGCGCCGCCCTTCGGTGAAGGTTAGCCACCCCCCATGCACATCATCCGCGACAGCCTGTTCATCGACCCTGCCGATCGGGGTGCCGCTGCGGCCATCGGCAATTTCGACGGCGTGCATCTGGGCCACCGCCATGTGATCGGCATTGCGCAAGAGAAGGCGCGCGAACTGGGGGTGCCTTCGGGGGTGCTGACCTTTGAACCCCATCCGCGCGAATTCCTGCGCCCCGGCGGACCGCCGTTCCGGCTCATGGATGCGGGGGCGCGGGCGAACCGGCTGGCGCGGCTGGGGGTCGAGCGGCTCTATGAACTGCCGTTCAATGCCGCGATGGTCGCGCTGACCCCGCGCGAATTCGCGCAGGAGATCGTGGCGAACCGGCTGGGCCTGCGGCATCTTGTCGTCGGCGCCGACTTCCATTTCGGCCACGGGCGCGAGGGCAATGCCGGAGCGCTGGCGGCCTATGGCGCCGAGATGGGCTTTGGCGTCACCGTCGCCGGGATGATGGAATTCGACGGGCTGGCGGTATCGTCAACCGCGATCCGCACCGCGCTGAGCGAGGGCCGCCCGCGCGACGCCGCACGGATGCTCGGCCACTGGCACCGGATCGAGGGGCCGGTGATCCGGGGCGACCAGCGCGGGCGCGAACTGGGCTTTCCGACCGCCAACATGTCCATCGCCGGACGCCACGCGCCGCGCTTCGGCGTCTATGCGGTGCTGGTCGATGTGCTCGACGGCCCCCATGCCGGCCGCCACCACGGCGCGGCCTCGATCGGCACGAGGCCGATGTTCGGCGAGAACCTCGCCAACTGCGAGACCTACCTGCTCGACTTCCGCGGCGATCTCTACGGCGCCACGCTCTCGGTGGCGCTGGTCGACTGGCTGCGCCCCGAGGAGAAGTTCGACTCGCTCGATGCGCTGATCGCGCAGATGGATGCCGACTGCGCCCGCGCCCGCACCATCCTGGACGCGCTCGGAGAGGAATGAGATGGCCGCCGACCTGCGCCCGAAGTTCTGGGAGCTGCCGCTCGAATCGCTCACCCATCCCGAATGGGAGGCGCTCTGCGACGGCTGCGGCAAATGCTGCCTCAACAAGCTCGAGGACGAGGAGACCGGAGAGGTCGCGCTCACCAATATCGCCTGCCGCCTGCTCGACGGCGCCACCGCCCGCTGCCGCCATTACGCCAACCGGCACGCCCATGTGCCCGAATGCATCACCCTGACGCCAAGGACGATCGAGAAGCACCACTACTGGCTGCCGCAGACCTGCGCCTACAAGCTGCGCTTTGACGGCCAGCCGCTGCCCGACTGGCACCCGTTGCTGACCGGCGACCCGGAATCGGTGCATCGCGCCGGGGTCTCGATCCGGGGGCGCTCGGTGTCCGAGGATCTGGTCCCCGAGGACGAGTGGGAGAACCACATCATCGAGGAACCCCTGCCGTGAACTTCGCCTCGGACAACACCGGCCCCGCCCATCCCGCAATCATGCAGGCGCTGGTCGCGGCGAACGCGGGCCATGCCGCATCCTACGGGGGCGACGACCTGATGGCGCAGGTGCGCGCGCGGGTGCGCGAGCTGTTCGAGGCGCCCGAGGCGGCGGTCTATCTGGTCGCCACCGGCACGGCGGCCAATGCGCTGTCGCTGGCCACGCTGGCGCAGCCCTGGGAGACGATCTTCTGCGCCCGCACCGCCCATGTGCACGAGGACGAGGCCAACGCCCCGGAATTCTTCACCGGCGGCGCCAAGCTGACGCTGGTTGATGCCCCCGACGGCCGCATGACCGCCGAGCGCCTGCGCGCGGTGATCGCGGCGCAGGAGGGCAGGGGGATCCACAGCCCCAAACGCGGCCCGGTCAGCGTGACCGAGACCACCGAGACCGGCACCACCTACGGCCCCGCGCGACTGCGCGCGCTGCTGGCCGTCGCGCGCGCGCAGGGCCTGCCGGTGCATCTGGACGGCGCGCGGCTGGCCAATGCGCTGGCGTTTTCCGGCGCGGCGCCCGCCGATCTGACCTGGCGCGCGGGCGTGGATGTCGCCAGCCTCGGCGGCACCAAGGACGGCTGCCCCGGCGTCGAGATCGTGGTGCTGTTCGACCCGGCGCGCGGCGAGGAGTTTGAATACCGCCGCAAGCGGGCCGGGCATCTGTTTTCCAAGCACCGCTACCTGTCGGCGCAGGCGCTGGCCTGGCTCGAGGGCGGGCTGTGGCTGGACCTCGCCCGCCGCGCCAACGGTGCCGCCGCGCATCTGGCCGGGGGGCTGCGCGACAAGGGCATCGAGATCATCTTCCCGGTCGAGGCCAACCTGGTCTTCTTCAACGCCCCGCGCGCGCTGCACCGGCACCTGATGGCGCAAGGCGCGGATTACCACCTCTGGGGCGGCAGCCTCGACGGCCCCGACCCCGACGAAATCCTCGCCGCCCGCCTGGCCTGCGACTGGTCCGCCGACGAGGCCATGATCGCGCGGTTCCTGGGGTTGATCTGAGAGGGGGCGTCATTGCGAGGCGAAGCCGAAGCAACCTCGACGGCTTGCACACAGCATCGGGGTTGCTTCGTCGGCTTCGCCTCCTCGCAATGACGAAAGCTCCTCGCAATGACGGTGTTCCCGTCATTGCGAGCGCAGCGAAGCAACCCCGACCGCTCGCGCACCACCCTCGGGGCTGCTTCGTCGCTCTCGCCCCCGCAATGACGAACGCGGGGCGCCGCCCCCTATTCCGCCGTCAGCAGCGGCGGCTTTCTTGCCGCGATGCGCGGGCGTTCGGGCTGTTCAAACCGCAGGTCGAGCGCGTCGTCTTTCACGCCGACGCGCACGATGCCGCCCTTTACCAGCTTGCCGAACAGCAGTTCCTCGGCCAGCGGCTTTTTCAGGTGTTCCTGGATGATCCGTGCCAGCGGCCTTGCGCCCATGCGGTCGTCGTAGCCCTTCTTGCCCAGCCAGGCGGCGGCCTCGGGCGAAAGCTCGATATGCACGCCGCGATCCAGAAGCTGCGCCTCGAGCTGGAGGACGAACTTTTCCACCACCTGCATCACGGTCTCGCGCGCCAGCGGCGCGAACGAGATCACCGCGTCCAGCCGGTTGCGGAACTCGGGCGTGAACAGCCGCTCGATGGCGGCGGTATCCTCACCCTCGCGCTTGTCGCGGCCGAAGCCGATGGCGGCCTTTGCCATGTCGGCAGCACCCGCGTTGGTGGTCAGGATCAGGATCACGTTGCGGAAATCGACCTGCCTGCCGTTGTGGTCGGTCAGCTTGCCGTGGTCCATCACCTGCAACAGGATGTTGTAGACATCGGGATGCGCCTTCTCGATTTCATCAAGCAGCAGCACGCAATGCGGATGCTGGTCGACCCCGTCGGTCAAAAGCCCGCCCTGATCGAAGCCCACATAGCCCGGCGGCGCGCCGATCAGGCGCGAGACCGCGTGTTTCTCCATGTATTCGGACATATCGAAGCGCAGCAGTTCCACGCCGAGGCTTTGGGCAAGCTGCCTGGCCACCTCGGTCTTGCCCACGCCGGTCGGCCCGGCGAACAGGTAGTTGCCGATCGGCTTTTCGGGTTCGCGCAGCCCCGCGCGCGCCAGCTTGATCGCCGAGGACAAAGCGTCGATGGCCGCATCCTGCCCGAACACCACCCGCTTGAGGTTGCGGTCGAGATCCTTGAGCACCACTGCATCATCCTGGCTGACGTTCTTGGGCGGGATGCGGGCGATCTTGGCGACGACATCCTCGATCTCGCGCACGCCGATGGTCTTGCGGCGCTTCGATTCGGCCAGCAGGTGCTGTGCGGCGCCTGCTTCGTCGATCACGTCGATGGCCTTGTCGGGCAGCTTGCGGTCGTTGATGTAGCGCGCCGACAGTTCCACCGCCGCGCGGATCGCGTCGCCGGTGTAGCGGATGCGGTGATGGCCCTCGAAATAGGGTTTCAGGCCCTTGAGGATCTTCACGCTGTCCTCGACCGTCGGTTCGTTCACGTCGATCTTCTGGAACCGGCGCGAGAGGGCGCGGTCCTTTTCAAAATGCTGGCGGAATTCCTTGTAGGTGGTCGATCCCATGCAGCGCAGCTTGCCGCCCTGCAACGCGGGTTTCAGCAGGTTCGAGGCATCCATCGCCCCGCCCGAGGTCGCCCCGGCGCCGATCACCGTGTGGATTTCGTCGATGAACAGCACCGCGTCGGGATGTTCCTCAAGCTCGGTCACCACGGCTTTCAGCCGTTCCTCGAAATCGCCGCGATAGCGGGTGCCTGCCAGCAGCGCGCCCATGTCGAGGCTGAAGATCGTGGCATTGGCCAGCACTTCGGGCACCTCGCCCTGGACGATCTTCCAGGCCAGTCCTTCGGCGATGGCGGTCTTGCCCACGCCGGGGTCGCCGACCAGCAGCGGGTTGTTCTTGCGGCGGCGGCAGAGCACCTGGATGCAGCGCTCGACCTCGGATTCGCGGCCGATGAGGGGATCGACCTCGCCCTTGCGGGCCTTGGCGTTCAGATCGACGCAGTATTTGCCCAGTGCGGTTTCCTTTTCGTCGTCCTCGGGCTTGGCTTCCTGCGCCTCGTCAGGCTGGTCGGCGCCCTTTACCGGGCGGCTTTCGCCGAAGGCCGGGTCCTTGGCGACGCCATGGGCGATGAAATTCACCGCATCGTAACGGGTCATGTCCTGCTCTTGCAGGAAATAGGCCGCGTTCGATTCGCGTTCGGCGAAGATGGCGACAAGGACGTTGGCGCCCGTCACCTCGGACCGGCCCGAGCTTTGGACATGGATCGCGGCGCGCTGCACGACGCGCTGGAAGGCGGCGGTGGGCACGGCCTCGCTGCCCTCGACATCGGTGACGAGGCTGGCGAGTTCTTCGTCGATGAAGGTTTCGAGTTCGCGGCGCAGCAGCGCCAGATCGACGGCGCAGGCGCGCATGACGCGCGCGGCATCGGGTTCGTCGATGAGCGCGAGCAGCAGGTGTTCCAGCGTGGCGAGTTCATGCCTGCGCGAATTGGCCAGCGCCAGCGCCGCATGGATCGACTGTTCAAGCGTGGGCGAGAATGACGGCACCTTGTTTCGTGCTCCTCTGATCGGGTCGGGGCCGGGGTGTGCCGCAGCCTGACCTTTGCCTCTTGTCCCTAAAGATCGGGTTTCCTGCCCGGTCTTCAAGCGGTATTTTCAGCGCCCGCGATCACGAAGTGAGGTGCAGGGGGCGCGGGCGGTCAAAATCGGTCCTTGCGGGCGCGCAGTTCCGCCAGAACCGCGACCGGCGGGGCATCCGCCAGACCCAGCGCGGCGCGGATACGCGCATCGTCCGTGCGCAGGAAGGGGTTGGTCGCCAGTTCCTCGGACAGCGCCACCGGCACGGTCGGCGCCCCCGCATCGCGCTGCGCCTGCGCCCTGACGGCGCGGGCCTTCAGCGCGACATTATCAGGGTCCACGTCCAGCGCAAAGCGGGCGTTGCCCAGCGTATATTCGTGTCCCGAACAGACCAGCGTTTCGGGCGGCAGCGCCGCCAGCCGCGCCAGCGTGTCGGCCATGTCCGCCGCCGTGCCCTCGAACAGCCGCCCGCAGCCCAGTGACATGAGGCTGTCGCCGGTAAAGACCGCGCCCGCCTGCGGGATATGGTATGCGACATGGCCCAGCGTATGGCCCGGCGCACCGATCACCTGCACGCCGAACGGGCCGCAGGCGATGGTATCGCCCGGCCTGACCGCCAGATCGAGGGGCGGCAGCCTATGCGCATCGGCGGCGGCACCGATCACCCTTGCGCCCGCGCGCAGGCCCGGCAGGCCCGCGACATGGTCGTCGTGGTGATGCGTGACAAGGATATCCGCCAGCCGCCAGCCGCGCGCATCCAGTTCCGCCGTGATCGGTGCGGCCTCGGGCGCGTCGATCAGCACCACATGGCCCGAAGCGGGATCATGGACCAGAAAGGCGTAATTGTCCGCGCGGCAGGGGATGGTGACGATTTCGGGGGTCCGGGGCATCACGCTCTCCTGTTTGGGGCATGGCAATCGCGCAGGCGCAGGGTAGGATCGGTTGCGCCGGGTTCCAAGCCCCGGCGAGTGCGAAAGGCCCCAGGGTGCATCTCGACGTGCAGGAGCTGCGCAATTTCTACTACCGCTCGGCGCTGGGCCGCGCGGCGCAGAAGGTCGTGCGCGACCAGCTTGTCGCGCTCTGGCCCGAAGCCAAGGGGCAGACCGTCGTGGGCTTCGGCTTTGCGGTGCCGCTGCTGCGCCCCTATCTGGCGCAGGCGCGCCGCGTGGTCGCGCTGATGCCCGGCCCGCAAGGCGTGATGGCCTGGCCTGCCGGGATGCCCAATGTCAGCGTGCTGTGCGACGAATTGCGCTGGCCGCTGCCCACCGGCATCGCCGACAAGCTGGTGCTGCTGCACGGATTCGAGATGTCGGACGATGCCTCGGCGCTGATGGCCGAATGCTGGCGCGTCATGGGGCCGGGCGGTCGGGCGATGTTCATCGTGCCGAACCGCACCGGCCTCTGGGCGCGGGCCGAACGCACGCCCTTCGGCTATGGCCGCCCCTTCACCACCGGCCAGCTCGAGGCGCAGTTGCGCAAGCACGGCTTCGCCATCGAACGCTCGCTCTCGACGCTGTATCAGCCGCCGTCGCTGAAACCCCGGTGGCGGCGCCTGCCCGCGCTGCTGGAAACGGCGGGCCGCCACCTGCCGGTGTTCAGGGCCGGGGGCGTGGTGATGGTCGAGGTCTCGAAGCAGGTCGTGTCTCCGCTGCGCGGCACCCGCGTGCCCCTGCGCGCCCGCCTGCCGATCCTGAGCGCCCCGCCACAACCCGCCACCCCGCGCGCGCGGTCGGGGGGTGAGACCTCCTCGCCCCCGACCATGCCCTGATGACGAGATGAGGCAGCCCGCATTTCCCTGTCTGGGAACGTTGCCGTTGACTCCGGCGGTGCGTTCGATCATAGTCCCGATACGGGAACACGAGAGGTAATGTGCAGATCATCGCCAGAGCGACGCTTCGGGCATTCTGGCAACGCGAGCCTCGGGCCGAAACCCCGTTGCTGGCGTGGTATGCCATCGCTTCGGCGGCAGAATGGACCGGCCCTGCCGATGTAAAGAGGGCGTTCGGCCCCGGCGTTGATTTCGTCGGCGACAACCGGGCCATATTCGACATCGGCGGCAACAAGTTCCGTCTGATCGTGCATTTTGCCTACCCGTACCGCCGGGGGCTGATCAAGTTTGTCGGCACCCACAAGGAATATGACAGAATCAACGCGGAGACCATCTGATGGATATTCGAGCGATCCGCACCGCCGAGGATTACGACTGGGCGCTGGCTGAAATCGCGCCCTGCTTCGACGACCCGCCCCGGCCCGGCACGCCCGAGGCCGATCGCTTCGACGTTCTTGCCGATCTGATCGACGCCTACGAGGCGCGCCACCACCCGATTCCGGGACTTGATCCGGTCGAGGTGCTGCGCGCCCACATGCAGACGACCGGACGCAGCCAGGCCGATCTTGCGGTGCTTCTGGGTTCGCGCTCGCGGGCGTCCGAGGTGCTGAACCGGCGCCGCGCCCTGACGGTGGGGATGATCCACAAGCTCGGCCGCGAATGGCATATCCCGGCGGATTGCCTCGTGACCCCGTATCACATGAAGGCGGCCGGATGATCGCGGCGGACCGCGCACAGGGCAATCGGGCGAACTGCCCTGCGCGGATTGCACCAGCGTCGCCACCTGAAAATCCCGTCATTGCGAGGAGGCGAAGCCGACGTGGCAATCCATGCCGCGACCTCGCGCCCGGCATGGATTGCTTCGGCTTCGCCTCGCAATGACGAAAGATGCCGTTCGCCCGATTGCCCTGGCGACCCGCCCCCCCTACCTCTCGGTCAGCTTGATCTCGATGCGGCGGTTGCGGGCGCGGGCCTCGGGGGTGTCCTCGGGGTCGAGGGGCTGGAATTCGCCGAAGCCGTTGGCGGCGAGGCGGTCGGGCGGGATGCCGTCGCTCGCGATCATGTAGCGCACCACCGACAGGGCGCGGGCCTGGCTCAGTTCCCAGTTGTCGCGGAACTGCCCCAGCCCGGACAAAGGCACGTCGTCGGTGTGGCCGTCGACGCGCAGGATCCAGTCGATGCCGTCGGGGATTTCGGCGGCGATCTGGCGCAGGATGGCGGCGACCTGGTCGATCTCGCCCCGGCCTTCGGGTGACAGGTCGGCGGAGCCGGGCGGGAACAGCACTTCGGACGAAAAGACGAAACGGTCGCCCTCGATGCGGATGCCCGCGTGGCCCGCGACCGCGTCGCGGATGCGGCCGAAGAATTCCGAGCGGTAATGTTCGAGATTCTCGGCCTCGGCGGCAAGGCGCCGGGCTTCCTCGCGCTGGCGCCGTTCCTCGGCCTCGGCCAGCGCCTGCGCGCGGCGGGCCTCGTCCGCCGCGCGGCGCTCGGCGGCGGCGGTGCGGGCCAGCGCGGTGTTGAGCTGGCTGCCCAGATTCTCGATCTGCACATGCCTCTCGCTGTCGCGGGCGTCGGCGGCGTCGAGCAATTCCTGCAGGCCGCCGACCTGGCTGCGCAGGGCCGCGACCTGTTCGTTCAGCGCCTGGACCCGAAGCTGCGCGTCGCTGGAAAGGGCCTGCTCCCGCGCCAGCCGGTCGCGCGCGGTGGCCAGCAAGGCCGCCTGCCGCGCGGCCTCGTCCGCTGCCGCCGCCTCGGCATCGTCGCGCGCCGCCAGCGCGGCGGCGAGGCGGTCCTCGAGCGCGGCGCGGCTGGCACTCTCGGCGTCGCGCGCCCCTTCGGCGGTCTCACGGGCAAGGATGGCGGCGGCGAGGTCGGCTTCAAGCTGCGCCCGGTCGCGGTCGCGGGCGTCGGCCTGCCGCGCGGCGGCCTCGCGGGCCAGCACCGCCTCGGCCAGCGCGTTCTGCAGGCGCAGGCCCTCGGCTTCGGCGGCGGCGCGGGCGGCCAGCGCGGCGGCAAGCTGCTCTTCCAGCGCGGCGCGGTCGGCCCCGGCGGCTGCGGTGGCCTCGGCCAGCGCAGCCCGCGCGGCGGCAAGATCGTCGGCTCCGGCCTGCCCTGCGGCCAGCGCGGCGGCAAGCTGGGCGGCAAGATCGTCGTGTCCGGCCTGCGCCGCCGCAAGCGCGTCCTGCAACCCGCCGACCTGATCCGTCAGCGCCGCCTGCGCCGCCTGCAATGCCGCGACCCGGTCGGCCAGCCCGGCGGCGGCATCGCCTGCGTCCTGCGCCTGCGCCTCGGCGGCCTGCCGTGCCGCCAGTGCTTCGGTCAGGCGCGAGAGCAGCGACTGGCGTTCGTTCGCGCCGGTGCGGGCGTCGTCCTGCAACGCATCCACCTGCGCCAGCGCTGCGGCAAGCTGCAAGGTCAGATCGCCGCGCGCGGCCTCGGCTGCGGCCAGAAGCGTCAGCGTGCGCTCGGCCTCGGTGCGGCGTTGGTCCAGCGCCAGCGTCATCGCGGTCAGTTCCGCATCGGCATCCTGAAGGCGCGCGCGCAACTCCTCTGCCGCCGCCGCATCGACAAGGCGTTGCGCCTCGGCGTCGGAAATCGCGGCGTCGCGGTCCGCCATCCGGCCCTGCAGCGACGTGACCAGCGCCTGCAGGGCATCGGCGCGCGCCGCCGCCAGCCGCGCGGTCTCAAGGCCCGCGTCGATTTCCTCGCGCGCCTGCGCCAGCGCAAGATTCAGCGCCTCGGCCTGCGAGACCTGCCGCGCGCCCTCATCCTGCAGCGCGGCGATCTGCGCGCGGTCGGTGTCGCGGTCGGCCAGCAGCCCGGCCACCTGTGCCTCGAAGGCGGTGATGCGCGCGCCCGCGTCGTCCAGCGCCTGCGCCTGCCCGTCGCGTTCGCGCGTCAGCGCGGCGATCAGCGCATCCTGTGCCTGTGCCCGCCCGGCTGCGGCGGCGAGGTCGTCGCCCAGAACGGCGACCTGGCGTTGCAGCCCGGCCTCGCGCGTTTCGGCCAGACCCAGCGCATCGGTCAGGCTGGTGACCTGCGCGGTGAGGCGGTCGAGTTCGGTCTCCTGCCCGGTAATCATGTCGCGCAGCACATATTGCACGACGATGAAGATGGTCAGGACGAACATCATCACCAGAAGCAGGCTGGTCATGGAATCGACGAAGCCGGGCCAGACCACGGCATCGACGGAACCCGGATTGCGCCGCCTCAGAGCCATCTACTCGCCCGCACCCTCGCGCCGTCCGCCACGCAGCGCGCGCACCAGGGCGCCGATGTCGCTGCGCAGGGCGTCGATCATCTCCTGCCGCCCGGCGGACATGTCCTCGTAGATGCGCAGAAGCTGCACGTCCATCGAGCGGAGCCGCGCCCGCGCCTCGGCGTCCAGCCCCTCGCCGGTGCCGTCGCGCGACATGAGCGCGATCAGCCGCTCCTGCCCGTCGGCGACGCGGTTCAGGGCATTGGTGCCGGTCTGGTCGTCCATGCGTTCGGCCAGCCGGGTGATGGCGCCGGAAAGATCGCCCATGCGCTCGTCGATCTGGCTGCGGCTGATGTCCGACTGGGTGAACATCAGTTGCAGCGCCTCCATCTGTTCGGCCAGGTTGTCGATGACCTGCGCGAACAGGCTCTGGTCCGAGCCGCCTTCCTCGGACCCCAGCCCGACGCGGGTGATCGAGGACAGCCATTCCTCGAGTTCGCGGTAGAAGCGGTTCTGGCCATGCCCGACCAGCAGTTCCAGCAGGCCGACGATCAGCGATCCCGCCAGCCCCATGAGCGAGGATGAAAACGCCGTGCCCATGCCCGAAAGCTGGGTCTCGAGCCCCGCCTGCAGGCGCGCAAAGACCGCAAGGCCGCTTTCGTCCGCCGTGGGGTTGAGGCTGCGGATCGTCTCGACCAGGCCGGGCACGGTGGTCGCCAGCCCGTAGAAGGTGCCCAGAAGGCCGATGAAGATCAGCACGTTCGCCAGATAGCGGGTGATCTCGCGGTCCTCGTCGATGCGACTGGCGACCGAGTCGAGGATCGAGCGCGCCGACGACGACGAAAGCTGCATCCGCGCCCCGCGCGAGCGCAGCAGCGTCGCCAGCGGCGCCAGCAGCGACGGCGCCTCGGCGGCGGCGCCGGGTGGCGCGGCCACGAAACCCTCGATCCATTTCACCGAACTGAGAAGCTGCACCACCTGCCGGAAGCAGGACAGCACGCCAAGCACAAAGACCGCGAGGATCGCGCCGTTCAGATAGCGGTGCTCGAAGAAGATGCGCAGGATGACGCGCGCACCATACCAGACACCCGCCGCGACGAGGGCAAGCACCACCAGCATCAGCACGATCTGCCGCCATGGCCGCGAGAACAGGGCCGCGCCCTTCACCTGCGCCTTTTCGTCCATCGGGGTCTGCCTGTGCCTGTCGCTCCGGGCGCACCATAGCAGATGCGGTCCGTCGCAGAAGGGGGTTGTGCCGCGCAACTCGTCACAAGGGGCTGGCCGGGGCCGCGTCCGGCGGATAATCAGCGGGTGTGGAGGCAGAGATGATCGAGATTGCACGGCCCCGTTTTCGCGGCGCGGCGACCGGCGACACCCCAGGGCAATCGGGCGAGCGGCCCTGCGCAGGTTGTTACGGCATCGCTACCCGCAAACCCCGTCATTGCGAGGCGCAAGCCGAAGCAACCTCGACCTCCCCGCGCGCAACATCGGGGTTGCTTCGTCGCCTGCGGCTCCTCGCAATGACGGAACATGCCGTTCGCGCGATTGCCCCGCGCGACACCCGTTGCCGCAGGCGCCGCGCATGATCCGGGCGCTGACCGGGGCGGTCGTCGCGCTGGCCATGCTCTGGGCGGGGTGGTGGTTCGTCGCCGCGCAGGCCGCCGGGCGCGGGATCGAGCGGGTCGTCACCGATCTGCGCGCCGCTGGCTGGCAGGTGGACTATGCCGATCTGGCCACGCGGGGCTTTCCCTCGCGCATCGACACGACGCTCGAGGCGCTTGTCCTGGCCGACCCCGACCGGCGCGTCACCTGGGAGATTCCCGCGCTGAACGCCTTCGCGCTGAGCTATCGCCCGAACGAGGTCATCGTGACCTGGCCGCGCGAACAGGCCATCGCGCTGCCCGGCCAGCGGCTGGTGCTGGACGCCGACGGGCTGACCGGCTCGGCGCGGGTCGGGGTGGCTGCCGACCTGCCGCTGCGGGCGGTAATACTGCAAAGCGATCTCGTCACGCTGGCCTCGGATGCGGGCTGGCGGGCGGGCGCCTCGCATCTGCTGGCCGCCCTGCACGAGACCGGACGCGAGACCGCGCCGGGCAGCTATGAACTGTTCGCCGAATTGCAGGAACTGACGCTTCCGGCGCTGGCGGGCGGGCCGGATTCGGCCGGGGTGCTGCGCGTCGATGCCACTTTGCGGCTGGACCGGCCGCTGGCGCTGAACGGGCCGTCGCGGGTCGAGGGCGTCACCCTGCGCGAGGCGCGCGCCGCGTGGGGAGCGGCCTCGGTCGCGCTGCGCGGCGAGGTGACGGCGGACGAGGGCGGGTTCGCGCAAGGCTCGGTTATGCTCGAGCTGCGCGACTGGCCGCAGCTTCTGGCGGCGCTGGCCGGGTCGGGGCTGGTGGCGCCCGAGGATATCGAGCGGGCAGGGGATCTGCTCAGGCTTGCGTCAAGCGGCGACACCACGCTGAACGCGCCGCTGGTGCTGTCGGGCGGGATGGTGCTGCTGGGCGGCCTCGTCCCGCTCGGCCAGGCGCCGCGCCTGCATGATTAGGTGCGTCGCGGGGCAGCCGGTGTGCTCCGTCATTGCGAGGCGCAGCCGAAGCAACCTCGACCGCTCACATACAACATCGGGGTTGCCGCGTCGGCTTCGCCTCCTCGCAATGACGGCGTTTGCGGGCGACGGAAGATACCCTAGCGGCAATATGACCCCGCGCGATAGCGGGCGGTATCCAGGTGGAAATGGTTGGCGTGAAAGCTGTTCGCCTCGGGGCCCAGCACCGTGCCGAAGATGCCGCAGGCGCCGCGATGCATGGCGCGCAGCGCCCGGTTGCCCCAGTTGCCCAGCACCGTGAGGCGGCTGCCGTCGCGCAGCACGAAGCCCATGATGTCGACGGCATGGCCCTTCGCATGTTCGGACAGCCGCGCCCCGGCCTGACCGTTGCGGCCCCGGCAGGAATAGCCGCCTGCCGTCTCGATCCGGGCGATGCCGCCGCCCTGATTGCCGATCTCGGGGTTGGCGACGCGCTCGACCCAGGTGGCAAGGGCGGTGGCGGTGCGGCAGTCGACGGTGACGGCGGGCGAGACCGTGATGCCGCCCACGGCACGGACCTCGACCGCATCCTCGACCCCGCAGGCGCCCGGCCCCGACACATGACCCAGCGCGCGCCCCGAGAGGATCGCCACACCGCACAGACCCGACCCCTGCACGAGCGGGCGCGCGCTGCCCCGTGCGGCCGGAGCGGGGGCTGCCGCCGCGACCACCCGCGCGAAATCGGCGCTGCGCTGCGCGGGCAGCACCGCGCGGGCGACCGCCAGCGGGCTGAGTCCGGCCAGCACCGACGGCGGCGCGTTGCGCGTGTCGATCACCGGCACCTGCACCGCTGCGGCCCAGGCCATGACCGCCGCGCTGCGCGGCTGCGGGCGCAGCGCCGGGGCGGCGACAGGGCGCGCAGCGGGCAGGGGCTGCGCGAAAAAGGCGTCGATCAGCCGCTCGGCATGGGCGAGGCGGGCATCGGGGGACGGGGCGCTCATGCTCGAGAACCGCACGGCGAGCAGCGCTTCGGGGACGGCCAGCGGTGCGGTTGCGTCGACACCCGCGCCCCGGTCCTGAAGGGCGGGCAGCACGGCGATGCGCAGCGGCGTGCCGCCGTCGGTGCCGATGCGGGGGCGGGCGCGCGGGCGCAGCCCGGTGGCGGCGAGATGTGCCGTCACGGCATCGGCGCGCGACAGCGGCCGCAGCGGCGCCTCGGGCAGGGGGCGCGCCTCGGGGCGCAGGCCGGGCGCGGCACTGGCCGGCGCGGCGGCTCCGGCCAGCGCCGCAAGAAGCGCCGCGAGAAGCGCCCGTGTCCGCAGCGCCCTCATGCCCCCGCGCCGCCGCCGCGTCCGAAGTCGGGTGCGGCGGTGTCCTGACCGGCCTCGATGATGCCCTTGCGGATCGCCCGCGTGCGGGTGAAGTAGTCGAACAGCATCTGGCCGTCGCCCATGCGGATCGCGCGTTGCAGGGCGAACAGTTCCTCGGTGAACCGCCCCAGCACGTCCAGCGTCGCCTCGCGGTTGGTCAGGAACACGTCGCGCCACATGGTCGGGTCGCTGGCGGCGATGCGGGTGAAGTCCCGAAAGCCCGAGGCCGAATACTTGATGATCTCGGTATCCGAGACCCGGCGCAGATGTTCGGCGACGCCGACCATCGTGTAGGCGATCAGGTGCGGCGTGTGGCTGGTGACCGCCAGCACGAGATCGTGGTGCACGGCGTCCATCATGTCGACATCGGCCCCCAGCGCGCGCCAGTAGCGCGCAAGGCGGTCGACCGCCTCGGGGTCGGCGCCGTCGGGGACGATGATGCACCAGCGGTTGTCGAAGAGCGTGGCAAAGCCCGAGCGCGGCCCCGAATGTTCCGTCCCGGCCAGCGGGTGCGCGGGGACGAAATGCACACCCTCGGGGACATGCGGGGCGACTGCGGCGATGACCGCCTGTTTCACCGACCCCACGTCGGTCAGCGTCGTGCCGGGCGCCAGATGCGGGGCGATCTCGTCCATGACCCCGGCCATGGCCCCGACCGGCACGGCCAGAACGACCAGATCGGCCCCGGCCACCGCCTCGGCGGCCGTGTCATAGACCCGGTCGACCAGCCCGATCTCGCGCGCCGTCGCCCGCGTTTCGGCGGAACGGGCGTGGCCGGTGATCGTGCTCGTCATGCCCGCCCGGCGCATCGCATGGGCCATCGACCCCGCGATCAGCCCCAGACCGATGAGCGCGACCCGTTCGTAGAGCCGCTGGCTGGCGGGCGCCGCATCCATCAGCGCAGGCCCTTGAAGACGCCGATCTCGTGCGCAACCCGGCGGCAGGACGCCTCGTCGCCCACGGTGATGCGCAGGCAGTTCGGCAGGCCGTAGCTGCCGACGCGGCGCACGATGATGCCCTCGTTGCGCAGATGGGCGTCGCAGGCCATGGATTCGGCCTCGTCGCGGAAGCGGGCGAGGATGAAATTTGCCTGCGAGCGGTCGACGGCCACATCCATGGCGATCAGCGCCTCGGTCAGCCATTCGCGCCATTTCGCGTTCTCGGTCCGGCAGCGGGCGACCCAGTCGCGGTCGCGCACCGCAGCCTCGGCGGCGGCAAGCTGCGGGGTGCCCAGATTGAACGGCCCCCGGATGCGGCCCAGCACGTCGATGATGGCCTGCGGCCCGTAACCCCAGCCGACGCGCAGCCCGCCCAGACCGTAGATCTTGGAAAATGTCCGCGTCATGAAGACGTTGTCGCGCTGCGCGATCAGGGCGGCGCCCGCGTCGTAGTCACCGGCATATTCCGCATAGGCACCGTCGAGGACCAGAAGCACCCGCTCGGGCAGCCCTTCGGCAAGGCGGCGCAGATCGGCTGCGTCCAGCATCGTTCCGGTCGGGTTGGCGGGGTTGGCGATGAAGACCAGCCGGGTGCGCTTGGTGCAGGCGGCAAGCACCGCGTCCACATCGACCCGGCGATCCCGTTCGGCGACCTGCACCGGCCTGGCCCCGGCGGCGCGGGCGCTGATCGGATACATCAGGAAGCCGTGTTCGGTATGGATCACCTCGTCCCTGGGTCCGGCATAGGCCTGACAGAGCAGGTGGATGATCTCGTCCGAACCGGCGCCGCAGATGATCTGCGCAGGGTCAAGGCCATGCGTCTCGCCGATGGCGGTGCGCAGGGCGGCGTGGTCGGTGCCGGGATAGCGGTTCAGTTCGTGAACCGCGCGCTGGAACGCCTCGCGCGCGGGGTCGGGCGTGCCGAGCGGGTTCTCGTTCGAGGACAGCTTGGTGATGCTGGCCTTGCCGGGCAGGGCACTGTCGCCGCCCTTGTAGAGCGCAATGTCCATGATGCCTGCGCGGGGGGTGATCCTGGGCATGTCGTCCTCTCTCTCGTCGCGGCTTCTAGCCTTGCGCCGGGCGACTTGCCAGAGAGAAGAGCACCCTCGGAAACGCGAACGCCCGCCGGAGGACCGGCGGGCGTCGTATCGGATCTGGCCGGGGATCAGCGCGAGTAGAACTCGACCACGAGGTTCGGCTCCATCATCACCGGATAGGGCACGTCCGAAAGTTGCGGGGTGCGGGTGAAGGTGGCGGTCATCTTCGAGTGATCGACTTCGAGATAGTCGGGCACGTCGCGTTCCGCCGAGGCGGCGGCTTCCAGCACCGAGACGAGCTGCTTCGACTTGGCCCGCACCTCGATCACGTCGCCTTCCTTCACGCGGTAGGAGGGGATGTTCACCGACCTGCCGTTCACCAGCACATGCGCGTGGTTCACGAACTGGCGGGCGGCAAAGACGGTCGGCACGAACTTGGCGCGGTAGACCACCGCATCGAGGCGGCGCTCCAGCAGGCCGATCAGGTTCTCGCCGGTGTCGCCCTTCACGCGCGCGGCCTCGTCATAGGTGCGGCGGAACTGCTTTTCGGTGATGTTGCCGTAATAGCCCTTCAGCTTCTGCTTGGCGCGAAGCTGGGTGCCGAAGTCGGACAGCTTGGTCTTGCGGCGCTGGCCGTGCTGGCCGGGGCCGTATTCGCGCTTGTTCACCGGGGACTTGGGACGGCCCCAGATGTTTTCGCCCATGCGGCGGTCGATCTTGTATTTGGCGCTGATGCGCTTGGTCACGACGGTTCTCCTTCAATGTCGCCATGCCCGCAGGTTGCGGGCCGAAGTGAAGGGCGTTGTCCTCTCGGCGCAAGCGCCGCGACAGGCCACCCGGAAGGGCAGCCTCCAACACCGAACGCGCCGCTACAGGGCAGGGCAGGGGGAGTCAAGGGTGCGGGCGGCGGGGCAACCGCGCGAGCCGCATGTTCCGTCACCCGCGAGGTGGCGCAGCCGACGAAGCAACCCCGATGTCGTGTGGAAGCGGTCGGGGTTGCTTTGGCTTGCGCCTCGCAATGACGATCACCAAACCCCGTCATTGCGAGGAGGCGCAGCCGACGAAGCAACCAGTCCGTTCGCTTTATGTGATAAGCGGGTTGCGGGCGGGGTTGCTTCGGCTGCGCCTCGCAATGACGGACCATGCCGCGCGCCCGATCGCCCTGCCGCGCCCTCGGCCCGGAGCGGTCCGGGCGCAAGGCCCGCGTGGTTGCAGTCCTGCACGCCCCGGCCTATCCGGAGGCCGTTCTGGCAAGGAGATGCACGATGCCCTTCGATTTCTTTGGTGGCCGCAAGAAGGCGATCATTTCCATGGCGCATATCGGCGCGCTGCCGGGAACGCCGCTTTATGACGCCGACGGCGGCATGGACAAGCTGATCGAGGGCGTCGCCCGCGATGTCGAGGCCCTGCAGGCGGGCGGCGTCGATGCGATCATGTTCGGCAATGAAAACGACCGCCCCTATGTCTTCGACGGCCCCAAGGCCAATGTCGCGGCGATGACCGCCGTGGTCATGGCGGTGAAGCCGATGCTGAAGGTGCCGTTCGGGGTGAACTACCTGTGGGACCCGGCAGCCTCGGTCGCCATCGGCGTCGCCACCGGGGCGAGCTTCGTGCGCGAGATCTTCACCGGCGTCTTTGCCTCGGACATGGGCGTCTGGGCGCCCAAATGCGCCGAAGCGGTAAAGCTGCGCCGCGATCTGGGGCGGCCCGACATGAAGCTGCTCTTCAACATCAACGCCGAATTCGCCCATTCGCTGGACCAGCGCCCGATCGAGCTGCGGGCGAAAAGCGCGCTGTTCTCGTCGCTGGCCGATGCGATCCTGGTCTCGGGGCCGCTGACCGGGCAGGCGGCGGATGTCTCGAACCTGCGCGTGGTGCGCGAGGCGCTGCCGGATGTGCCGCTGTTCGCCAATACCGGGGTGAACATCGATTCGGTCGAAGGTATCCTGAAATTCGCCGACGGCTGCGTGATCGGCACCCATTTCAAGGTCGACGGCATCACCTGGAACCCGGTCGACCCGGCGCGGGTGACGCGCTTCATGGACAAGGTGAACAGCCTGCGCTGAGCGCGGCGGCGGGCCGGGGGCAGCCCCGGCCCGCTCAGAGACCGACGGCCTTGCGCAGGACCTCTTCGATGCGTTCCTGCCAGCCGGGGCCGTCGTCCTGGAACCGGGCGACGATATCCGCCCGGACCCGCACCAGCGCCATCGGCGGCGCGGTCGAGGGGATGCCGGGGCTGACGGTGGCGCGGGCGATCACCTCGGCCCATTCGGGCGTGCTGAGATCGGGCGCGTCGTCAGGGTCGATCCAGGTCGGGACCGAATTTGCGCTGTTCTCGTTCATTAGCCTTCCTCAAGCTGATGATTCTGTGCGCATCCCCGCGCGGTGTCCATGTCAGGATGACCATGCGACCGAAGAGGAAACCCACCGTCACGAAGCGATCCTCGCGGTAGTCGAAGCGGATGTCGGCGAAGGTAATGTGCTTTCCCGAATAAACCAGCCGCGCATCGGCCATGTCCAGCCCGCGTACCGCCAGCGTCACCCTGCGCTTTTCCGAATCGAACTCGATCTGCATGAGCATAGCTGACGCAGATCGGGTTAACCAACGCTTGATGCACGGACCGGCACCCGCCGGTCGCGGTGCTGGTGCTGCGAGTGAGGATTGAACTCACGACCTCTCCCTTACCAAGGGAGTGCTCTACCACTGAGCTACCGCAGCAAACGGGGGCCTTTTACCTGACAGGCGGGGCGATGCAAGGCCCCGGTTGCGGGTTTTCGGGGGGCGTCTTGCCCCGGCGGTATCGCGGCCCTATCAGCCGGGCATCGCCGTGAAGGAACGCCCCATGTCCAGCGGAACGCCGCAGCCCGCCTTTGTCCTGGTCCGCCCGCAGATGGGCGAGAACGTGGGTGCGGCGGCGCGGGCGATGTGGAACTTCGGGCTGGATCACATGCGCGTCGTCGCGCCGCGTGATGGCTGGCCGAACAGCCGCGCGGTGGCGCTGGCGGCAGGGGCCGGGCGGCTGCTCGATCAGGCGATGGTGCGCGACACCACCGCCGAGGTGATCGCCGATGCGCAGTTCGTCTATGCGACCACGGCGCGCGCGCGCGACCTGACGAAGCCGGTCCTCACCCCCGAGGTGGCCATGGCGGATGCGGCGGCCCGGATCGCGCGCGGCGAGCGGGTCGCGGTGCTGTTCGGGCCCGAACGCACCGGGCTGGCCAATGACGACATCGCACGGGCGGGCGCCATCGTCTCGGTGCCGGTGAACCCGGCGTTCCCGTCGCTGAACCTCGGGCAATGCGCGCTGCTCATGGCCTACGAATGGCAGCGCGCTGCGGGGGCGGGGCTGGTCGCGTCGGCCGCGGCCGAGGCTGAAGGCGCCAGCCGCGCCGAGATCGAGGCGCTTGCCGCGCATTACGAGGACACGCTGGATGCGGCGGGGTTCTTCTTTCCCGAGCACAAGGCCGAGGCGATGAAGCTGGGGCTGCGCAACCTGTGGTCGCGCATGGCGCTGAACGCGGTCGATGTGCGGATGCTGCACGGCATCCTGCGGCAGATGGAGCGGCAGGCGCGGCGCGACGGCTAGCGGCTGTCATTGCGACAGGGCGCCGCCCGCAATTCCCGTCATTGCGAGGCGCAAGCCGAAGTAACCTCGACCGCTCACACACGACATCGGGGTTGCTTCGTCGGCTTCGCCTCCTCGCGGGTGACGGGGATTGCGGGCGGCGGTGCCCTGCGGACCGCGCCCCCTCAGGTCAGCTTGCCGCGCGAGGTGATGCGGGCGACCTCCTCGACCTTGTCGCCGCGCATCAGATGGGCCTCGTCGAACAGGTTCGACACGACGCAGGCGTGATTGGGGATGACATGCACGACCTCGCCGATTTCGGGCCTGGCGGTGCAGGCCGACAGGTCGACGTGGCCGTGTTCTTCCGACAGGGCATGAATCACCGCCTGCGGGTATTCGACGATCAAGCCGTGTCCCGGCGCGCCCGCCAGATCGGCGGCCAGCGCCTTGGACCCCGCGTCCAGAATCGCGCGGTCGGGCGTCGGGCGGCTGACCACCGTGGCCAGCACGGTCTGCGCGCAATCGGCCACCGTGCCGTGGCCCCAGGCCATCTGCATGCGGTCGTTGTAGATATAGGTGCCGGGGCGCTGCTCGGTGGCGCAGGTGATTTCCGCCGCGCGCGCCATGTCGGGGGTGCCGCCGATGGAAATGACCTCGGGCGGCAGGTTGTTGCGGGTCAGCAGCGCGATGGCCCCGGCCAGCCAGTCCTGCGTCTGCGCCAGCCCGCCGCGCGGCGGATAGGCCATGAGGCCGCCGAACCGCAGCCCCGGCGCGGCGGCGATGATGCGGGCCAGCGCCAGCGCTTCATCCGCCGTCTGCACGCCGCAGCGTTTCGCGCCGGTGTCGCATTCGACCAGAACCGGCAGCGGGTGCGCCGCATCGGTGAACCGCGCGGCATAGCCCTGCAACGTCACCGCCGAATCCGCCGTCACCGACAGCGTGACACGGTCGTGCAGCGCCGCCAGCCGGTCGAGCTTGCGCGGCCCGAGGATGTTGTAGGGCAGGAAGATGTCGCTGATGCCGCCGTCGGCCATGGCCTCGGCCTCGCCCAGCTTCTGGCAGGTGATGCCTACGGCGCCCAGCGCCATCTGCTCGCGCGCGAATCGCGGCAGCTTGTGGGTTTTCACATGCGGGCGCAGCCGCAGCCCGTGCGCGTCGGCGTAATCCTGCGCGGCCTTCAGGTTCCGCGCCACGATGTCGAGGTCGATCAGCAGCGCGGGGGTGTCGATGTCGGTGATGTCCATGGGATGTGCCTAACGCAGGATGTCGAGGAAAGGGAGATTGCCCGCCATGAGGCCCGCGTCGACCGCCAGCGTCGAGCCGGTGATCCCCGAGGCCATCGGCGAGGCAAGGAACAGCGCGCTGCGGGCGACCTCGTCGGGGGTCACCAGCCGCCCCAGCGGATAGAGCTTCGAGACCCGCTCGATCACGCTCGGGTCGCGTTCCAGCCGGTAGTCCCAGGCATGGGTGCGCACCGAGGCGGGCGCGACGGCATTGGCGCGGATGCCGTAGCGGCCTTCTTCCACCGCGATCGCCCGCATCCAGGCCAGCAGCGCCGCCTTGGCAGCCGAATAGGGCGGGTTGCCGTGGTGGGTCAGGCCGTTGACCGAGGCCACGAAGACGAACGCGCGGTTGCCGGGCAGGTCGCGCATTCCCGGCAGCAGCGCGCGGGTCAGCCGCGCGGCACCGGTGAAGTTGCGGTCCATCTCGTCGGGGATGATGTCCTGCGTCACCTCGTCCATCGTGTCGGCGCGGGTCCAGCCCGCGTTCGAGATCACGATCTGCGGCGCGCCGCCCGCCGTGATCGCGTCGGCGGCGGCAACCACGGCATCGGGGTCGCGCAGGTCGAAGTGGTGGCGCTCGGTGATGCCCGGCGCCGTGAGGTCCGCGCCCGCCACGTCGCAGGCTATGACGCGCGCGCCCGCCTCGGCGAAGATGCGGGTCAGCGCCTGGCCGATATGGCCTCCGGCGCCGGTGATGACGGTGCGGGCACCGTCCAGATCGAGTGGCGTCACTTGCATCTCCTCTCGCAGCCTGCAGGATGGATGGTGTTTCCCTGCAAGGAGTCAATCATGGCCAAGGAAGTCTTTGGTGCGTCGTATGTGCCGCTGTCGCCAGCGGTGCGGGCGGGCGATTTCGTCTTTGTTTCCGGGCAGGTGCCCGTGATCGACGGCAAGGTGGTCGAGGGCGGCGTCGGCCCCGAGACCCGTGCCGCGATGGAGAACGTGCGCCGTGCGCTGGAGCTGGCCGGGTCGAATCTGTCCGAAGTGGTCAAGACGACCGTGTGGCTGCGCGACCGCGACGATTTCGCCGAGTTCAACAAGGCTTACGGCGAATTCTTCCCCTCGGAACCTCCGGCCCGGTCCACCGCCGAAAGCCGGTTGATGATCGACATCGCGGTCGAGATCGAGGCCGTGGCCTACAGCCCGCGCTGATCCGTGGCGGCGGGGCCATGCGCCCCGCCTGCGCCCGTGCTTCATGGTCAATCCCCCAGCGGTTCCAGCACCGAACCCGGACGGCGCGAAAGCGTGTCGTATTTGATGCGCCGCAGGTTCTCGCGCGCGGTGTCGCCCAGCCGGTAGCCGGTCGCCGCCGCCATCAGGTCGATCACCGCCAGCAGCGCGAAGCGCGAGGCCGAGGGGGTCAGCGTGTCGGGATATTCCGGCACCTGCACGCCCAGCACGATATCCGCCGCCTGCGCCAGCTCGCTGCCCGGCGGGCAGATGGCGATGGTCGCGGCGCCGTAGCGGCGGGCGATGTCCACGGTCTCGATGGCCTCGCGGGTGCGGCCGCTGGCCGAGATCGTCACCAGCGCGTCGCCGGGGCGCCAGGTCGCCACGGTCATGCGCGCTAGGTAGGGATCGCGCAGCGCGGTGACGCCGGTGCCGTAGCGAATGAGCCGCGTCTGCACCTCTTCGGCCAGCGCCGAGGACGATCCGCCAAGACCGAAGGCCGCGACATGGCGGGCCTGTGACAGGATCTCCGACGTCGCCTCGATGGCCGCCGGGTCAAGCTGGCGCTCGACCTCGTTCAGCGCGGCATGGGCCTCGGTCAGGATCGAATGCCAGTAGGGCGGCATTCCGCTGTCCGTGGCAGGCGGGTGGCGTTCGGGGGCGAGGTAGATTTCGCCGACCACCAGACTGCGCGCAAGCTGCAGCTTGAAGTCGCGCACCCCGCTGCACCCGATGGTGCGGCAGAATCGGGTGACGGTTGGCTCGCTCACGCCCGCGCGGGCGGCGATGGCGGCGTTCGATTCCTCGACCACGCCGCGCACGTCGGCAAGCACCGTGTCGGCGACCGACTGTTCGGCGGGGCTGAGGCGTCCGTAACGGTCCTTGATCCGCGCGATGACATCGGGCGCCGGATGCGTGCCCGCACGCGGGTGCCCGCGGGCGGCGGGCAGGGCAGGGGCGGCGGGTCTGGCCATGGAATATCCTTCCGGCTTTGCGCCAGTTTCCGGCGACAGGCGCCGCGCGTCAAGGAAATGTAGGAAAGTTACAGATGCGGGCTGCACGGCGCGCGGCGATTTTTTCTGGGCGAAGCCGTCGCGGGTGCCAGTGGGTCATCCGAATCGTTGACAGCGGTGTAGGAGAATTACACACTCGCCCGGCACGGGTTGATCGCGGGAGGGGATGCGTGACGACGAGGCTGTCGATTCGTGATGTCGGCAAGCGCTACGGCGATGTCGAGGCGCTGAAAGGTTGCAGCTTCGATATCGAGGCCGGGCATATCGTCGCCATCGTCGGCCCCTCGGGCTGTGGCAAGACCACGCTGCTGTGGGGCATGTCGGGGCTGCATTCGCTGACCTCGGGGGAAATCCTGCTCGACGGCGAACGGATCACCCGCCCGCGCCCCGAAATCGGGCTGGTGTTCCAGGAGGCGAACCTGCTGCCGTGGCGCACCATCGGCAAGAACATCCGCTTTCCCAACGAGGTAAAGCGCACCCGGCCCGACGAGGCATGGATCGCCCATCTTCTGGCCCGCACCGACCTGACCGAGTTCCAGAACCGGATGCCGCGCGAACTGTCCGGCGGGATGCAGCAGCGCGCCGCCATCGTGCGCGCGCTGGCGCTGCGCCCCGAGGTGCTGCTGATGGACGAACCCTTCGGCGCGCTCGATGCCTTCACCCGTGAGGAGATGAACCGCCTGGTCGAGGAAATCTGGCTCGAGAACCCGACCACCATCGCCTTCATCACCCATTCCATCGAGGAGGCGATCCTGCTGTCCGACCGGGTCGTGGTGCTGAGCGCGCGCCCCGGACGGGTGCTGTCCGATTACCCGGTGCCGTTCCCGCGCCCGCGCGATCACGAGATCATGGCCTCGCGCGAGGTGTTCGAGCTGACGAATGCGATCAAGGCGGACATCTACAGCCAGACCCCGGCAAGCAGAAAGGCCATGACGGCATGAGCGACGACGCCATCCCCGAATTCGGATCGAAGGCCGCAGGCGGCGGGGTCGGGCTGGGCTCGGTCTCGCTGGGGGCGGGCGGCGGGCGGACGCTGGCCGAGATCGCGGTGATCCTGCTGGTCGCGGTGGTCATCATCGGCGGGCTGGAATTCCTGCTCGGCTGGTATCAGGTGCCCGAATACGTGCTGCCGAAACCCTCGGCCATCGCCGCCGCCTTCGTGAAAGAGCTGCCCAATGTCGCGCCGCACTGGGGCTATTCGGTGGTCACTTTGCTGTCGGGCTTCGGCATCGGTGCCGGGATCGGGCTGCTGCTGGCCGCCGTCATCACCCAGTTCCCCTTCGTGGAAAAGGTCATCACCCCCTATATCCTGATCCTTGTCACGACGCCGATGCTGGCGCTGGTGCCGCTGCTGATCCTGCGTTTCGGCTTTGGCTACACGCCGCGCATCATCGCCGTGTCGCTGGCCACCGGGCCGATGGTGATGATCAATGCCGCCACCGGGTTCCGGCGCACCGACAGCGCCAAGATCGCGCTGGCGCGCAGCTACGGCGCCTCGGTGCTGCAAATCTTCTGGAAAATCCGCGCGCCGATGGCGCTGCCGATGATCCTGGTCGGGCTGATGGTCGGCGGCATCTTCGGCCTGCTGACCACGGTGGGCGCGGAAATGGCGGGCGGCGGCTTTGGCCTCGGCAACCGGCTGACCACCTATTCGAGCATGATACGGATGCCCGAATTCTTTGCCGTGATCCTCATTCTCTCGGGGATGGGCATCCTGATCTATGTCATTTTCTTCCTGATCGGGAAGAAATGGGCAAGCTGGGAAACCTGAACCCCCGCTTTCACACCGTCAACAGAGGGAGTCCAACACCATGAAACTTCATCATCCCGGTCCCGGCATGTCGCGCCGCAGGTTGCTGCAGGTCACGGCGGGCGGCGTTGCCGTCTCGGCCATCGGCCTGCCGCGCCTTGCCGCCGCCGAACCCTATGACCACACCTTCACCTGGATCAGCCCGCGCGGCACGCTCGAGGTGCTTGACGACTACCCGTACTGGCTGGGCAAGAAGCTCGGCTATTTCGACGGCATGGATACCGACATGCAGCCCGGGCCTTCGGACGGCACCGCGACGGTGAAATTCGTCGATCTCGGCCAGGCCGACATGGGCTTTCCGTCGCCGGGCGTGTTCTCGTTCGGCCTGCGCGAGGGGATGAACCTCAAGTCGGTCTTCAGCCTTGGCGCGCGCGACACGTTCTCGTTCGCGTTCCGCAAGGGCGAGGGCCCGGCCGACATCAGGGAGCTTGAGGGCAAGACCATCCTGCTCGGCTCGGCGGCGTGGCAGTCGATCTGCGACCCGATGCTGCTGGCGCAGGGCGTGGACCTGTCGAAGATCACCTATGTCGAGGCCGGCTGGCCGACCTGGGGCACCGCGCTGGCTGCCGGTCAGGGCGACGCGGCGCTGTCGTGGGAGGGCCTGCGCGCCGAGTGGATTTCCTCGGGGCTCGACTTCGAATACTGGCTGGGCGTGCAGCATTCGCCGCTGCCCGCGAACACCTATGTCATCCGCAGTGCCGACCTTGAGGATCCCGACAAGGTCGACTTCCTGACCCGCTATCTGCACGGCTATGCCAAGGCGATGGAGTTCGCCTGGCACAACCCGGCCGCGGGCGTGCAGGCGGTGTTCGAGCAGTTCCCGACCCTGGCCGACAACCTTGGCCCCGAGCTGGGCATGATGTCGATCATCCAGCAGATGTATGTCTATCGTGGCGACATGGACAAGCGCGGCGGCTGGGGCTGGCACGACATGGACAGCTGGCAGACCTTCTTCGACCTGTCGTCGCAGGTCGAGGGGACCGAGCCGCCGGTGGCGACCGACGTCTGCACCAACGACCTGATCGCAGGTGCCAACGACTTCTCGTCCGAGGAGGTCGCCGCCGAGGCCGCCGCCTACGAGGTCGATGCCGATCTGGCGGCGGTCGATGCCGACGAGCTGCGGGCGCATATGTTCGACCAGGCCATCGGCAACGCTGGCTGAACCGGCACGAAAAACGGGGCAGGGCGCAGCACGCGGCCTGCCCCCGATGATGCGAGGAGGAGCATGACATGAGCGATCCGGTGCGCGTGCTGGTCGTGGGACTGGGCAACATGGGGGCCTCGCATGCGAGCGCCTATCACCGCAATCCCGGCTTCGAGATCGTGGGCCTGTGCTCGCGCACGATCCGCTCGAAGACCATTCCCGAGGAATTGAAGGGCTATCCGCTGTTCGAGGACTGGAAGGCCGCCATTGCGGAACTGAAGCCCGATGCGGTGTCGGTGAACACCTGGCCCAACACCCATGCCGAAATCGCCATCGCCGCGATGGAGGCGGGCGCGCATGTGTTCATGGAAAAGCCCATCGGCACCACCAATGCCGAGGCCGAGGCCGTGGTCGCCACCGCGAAGCGCCTGAACCGCAAGCTGGTGTTGGGCTACATCCTGCGTGTGCATCCGAGCTGGGAGAAGTTCATCGAGATCGGCCGGACCATGGGCAAGCCGCTGGTCATGCGGCTGAACCTGAACCAGCAATCATCCGGCGATGCCTGGATGTGGCACAAGAACCTCATCGACAGCCTGATCCCGATCGTCGATTGCGGCGTGCATTACGTCGACGTGATGTGCCAGTTGACGGGGGCGAAACCCGTGCGGGTGCACGGGATCGGCGCCGCGCTATGGGATGCGGCGGACAAGCCCAATTACGGGCAGCTGCAGGTGACCTTCGATGACGGCTCGGTCGGCTGGTACGAGGCGGGCTGGGGGCCGATGATGTCCGAGACCGCCTTCTTCGTGAAGGATGTGGTGGGGCCGAAAGGCGCCGTCAGCCTGGTGCCCGACGATCACGCCCGCGAAGATGCGGACGACCTGTCCGACAGCGCCAATATCGACAAGCACACCAAGACCGACGTGATCCGCGTGCACCACGCGGCGGTGGGCGGTGACAAGAACTTCCTGCGGCCCGACGACATCCTGCGCACCGGCGACGAACCCGGCCACCAGGAGCTGTGCGACCGCGAGCAGGCCCTGTTCCTGCGCGCGATCCGCGAGGACATGGACCTGTCGGAATCGATGCAGGCGGCGGTGGATTCGCTGCGCATCGTGCTGGCCGCCGAAGAAAGCATCGCCACCGGCGAGGTGGTGCGGCTGGACTGACCGGCGGGGGGGAGGGGGGCCTTGCCCCCCGGCCCGTTCCGGGCCTCCCCCCAGGATATTTGCGAAAAGGTGAAAGGGCGAGGGGATGGCCGGATTTGATGACACCTATCGCCGCGCGGATGCGGTGGAACTGCGCGGGCTGATCGCGAAGGGCGAAGTCAGCGCAACCGAGGTGGTCGAGGCGGGGATTCGCGCGGTCGAGGCGCTGAACCCGGCGCTCAACGCGGTGATCTGCAAGCTCTACGACATCGGCCGCGCGGCGGCGGCGGCACCGGGCGACGCGCCGCTGAAGGGGATTCCGTTCCTGCTGAAGGAACTGGCCTCGGGCTGGGGCGGGGTGCAGGCCAACAATACCTCGATCTTCCTCAAGGACGTGGTCGCGCAGGGCGACTCGGTGGTGGTGGGCCGGATGAAGGCCGCCGGGCTGTACCTGATCGGCAAGACCAACGCGCCCGAAAACGGCTGGTCGATCGACACCAGCCCGGTGATGTACGGCCCGACCTTCAACCCCTGGGACAGGGCGCTCACGCCCGGCGGATCGTCGGGCGGCGCGGCGGCAGCGGTGGCGTCGGGCATGGTGCCGCTGGCCGAGGCCAGCGACGGCGCCGGTTCGATCCGGGTGCCCGCCTCCTGCTGCGGGGTCGTGGGGCTGAAGCCGTCGCGCGGGCGCACCACGCTGGCGCCCTTTGCCGATTACTGGGCGGGCGGGGCCTATTTCAACTGCCTCAGCCGCACGGTGCGCGATACCGCGCTTTATCTCGACAATATCGCCGGGGCGGTGCCGGGCGACATCTACGGGCTGGCGATGCCGGAACAGTCGTTCTCGGAACTGGCGCAGCGGGCGCCTGGCAAGCTGCGGGTGGGCTTCACCGTCACCGACCCGGCGGGCAATGACGTGCATCCCGACATCGCCGAGGGCGTGCGCGCGGTGGCGCGGATGCTCGAATCGATGGGCCATGCGGTCGAGGAACACGACATGGGCTTCGACGCCGCGCGGCTGTGGAAGACCTATACCGACATGACCTGCGTGGAGACGGCGGCGACCTACGACCTGTTCGAGGGGCTGTTCGGTCGCAAGATCGCCGAGGGCGAGGTCGAACCCGTCACCATGGCGGTGATCGAGCGCGGCCGCGCCACCAGCGGCATCGCGCATCAGGCCAATATCGCCGGAGTGCGCGAGATGGGGCGCGATGTGGTGCAGGACCTTGACGCCTACGACGTGTTCCTGACCCCGACCCTGACCCAGCCGCCACGGCCCAAGGGCTATTACGACATGACGATGCGTGATCTCGATGCGTATAACGCGCTGTGGCACGATGCGGTGTTCATGACGCCGTTCAACATGTCGGGCCAACCCGCGATGTCGCTGCCGCTGGCGCAGGCCGGGCACATGCCTGCGGGCGTGCAGCTTGTCGGGCGGATCGGCGGCGAGGCGACCCTGCTTGCCGTGGCGCGCGCACTGGAAGAGGCAATGCCGTGGCGCGACCGGCGCCCGCCGGTGGCCGCCTGAGGAGGGATGATGACACATGATCTGGTGATCGCGGGCGCGCGGGTGATCGACCCGGCGCAGGGGCTGGATGCCGTCCGCGATGTTGCGTTCGCGGATGGCCGGGTGGCCGGGATCGGCGACGGGTTGCAGGGCCGCGACCGGCGCGACGGCGCGGGGATGATCCTGACCCCCGGCCTCATCGACCTGCATACGCATGTCTACTGGGGCGGCACCTCGCTGGGGGTGGATGCCGACGCCTACGGGCGCAAGACCGCCGCGACCACGGTGGTCGATACCGGCAGCGCGGGTCCCGGCAACTTCGCCGGTTTCCGCGCCCATGTGATCGAGCGCGCGCAGGTGCGCATCCTTGTCTATCTGCATGTGTCCTTTGCGGGCATCTTCGCCTTTTCACCGACGATCATGGTCGGCGAAAGCTGGGACATGCGCCTGATGGCCGCGCGCGACGCGGTTGCGGTGGCGCGCGACAGCCCCGAACACATCATCGGCATCAAGGTGCGGGTCGGGCGCAATTCCTCGGGCGACAACGGCATCGGGCCGCTGCTGGTCGGGCTGGATGCGGCGGACAAGGCGGGCATCCCGCTGATGCTGCATATCGACGAGGCGCCGCCTTCCTATGCCGAGGTCGTGGACCTGCTGCGCCCCGGCGACGTGCTGACCCATGCCTTCCGCCCCTTCCCCAACGCGCCCTGCGACGGACAGGGCCGCATCCGCGACGCGGTGCTGCGCGGGCGCGAACGCGGGGTGCTGTTCGACATCGGCCACGGCATGGGCTCGTTTTCCTGGGAGACCGCGCAGGCGATGGCCGGGCAGGGCTTCTGGCCCGACAGCATCTCGTCGGACGTGCACGCCATGTGCATCGACGGCCCCGCGCATGACCTGCTACGCACGATGACCAAGTTCCTCGCGCTGGGGATGCCGCTGGCCGATGTGATCCGCGCCGCGACCGAGGCGCCCGCGCGGGCGCTGCGGCGCCCGGAACTGGGGACGCTGGCGGTCGGCAGCACGGGCGATGCCAGCCTGATCGCGCTCGAGGACCGCGAGATCGCGCTCGAGGACGTGCTGGGCGAGATCGTCACCCATCCGCAACGTCTGACGGCAAGGGGCATGGTGATCGGCGGACAGTGGGTGGATTGCTGAACCGGGGCCTGCCGCGCCCCTCTCGTCATTGCGAGGAGGCGCAGCCGACGAAGCAACCCCGATGTTGTGTGTGAGCGGTCGGGGTTGCTTCGCCTGCGGCTCGCAATGACGGAACATGCCGATTGCCCGGCCCGTCACGCCCGCAAAGGTTGACAGGGGCGGGTGCGGTCGGGGACGGTGGGGCAGCCAACCGGAGTGTTTCAATGTCTGCCCTGCGTTCTCTTGCCCTTGCCCTTGCATTTGCCGCCACCGGCGCCATGGCCGACATCGACGGCCACGGGCCGGATGCCTGGCAGGTGGTGGGGGTCGCCTCTGGTGATGTGCTCAACGCGCGGATGGGGCCGGGGACGCAGTATCAGGTGATCGACCGTTTCGCCCCCGGCGAGCGCGGCTTGCAGCAGGTGACCTGCGTGCCGCTGGTGCCGATGGCGCTGTTCATGGACATGTCCGAGGCCGCGCGCGCCGCGCTGCCCGCCCGCTGGTGCCTGATGCGCAGCGCCGACCTGACCCGCGCGGGCTGGGTGAACGGTGCCTATCTCGAGGAGGACGGCGCCACCCCGATCGACGCGCCCGCAGCCAAGCCCGCCTCGGTCGGCGATCCGGTGGTGGACCTGTCGCTTGCGGGCAGCGACTCCGACCTGCGCATGGCGATGGAGGTGGTGCGCGACCTTTATGCCGCCTTCGCCAGCGCGCGGACCATCGAGGACAATCCGTTCTACGGCATGGCGCCACTTTACTTTTCAGGCTGGATCGCCGGGCGGCTGGAGGGGCATGGCGGAGATGTCCTGTATGACGCGCAGGATTTCGACGGTCGCATCCTGCGCATCTACCCCGACGCCGCGCAGCCCAACATCCAGGGCTTCATGACCGTGCATGTCGATCTGGTGAATTTCGGCCGCGAAAGCACCGTCACCTTCAACCTGCGCCGCGACGACGCCCAGATCGGCAACCCGGTGCGGATCATCCGCGTGGTGCATCCGGGCTGGACGTTTGAATAATCAGCGCAGGGCCCGGATCGGGCCTTCGGCGGCACCCCGGATGAACTGCGCGACGTAAGGGTCGGACGTTGCGTCCATTTCCGCGACGGTGCCTGTCCAGCGGATCACGCCGTCATGCAGCATCGCCACCCGGTCGGCGATGGCGCGCACCGAGGTCATGTCGTGAGTGATGGTGATGGCGGTGGCGCCGATCTCGCGCTGGATCGAGCGGATCAGCGTGTTGATGACCCCCGACATGATCGGATCGAGGCCGGTCGTCGGTTCGTCGAAGAAGATCATCTCGGGATCGGCGGCGATGGCGCGGGCAAGGCCGACGCGCTTCTGCATCCCGCCGGACAGTTCGGCGGGCAGCCGGTCGGCCACATCCGCCGCCAGCCCGACACGGGCGAGCCGCTCGACCGCCAGCGCCCGCGCCTGCGCGCGCGGCAGCGCCCTGGGGCCGCGCAGGAAGCGGAAGGCGACGTTCTGCCAGACCGGCAGGCTGTCGAACAGCGCCCCGCCCTGGAACAGCACGCCCGCGCGCGCGAGAAAGGCGTCGCGCGCATGGCGGTCGCGCAGTTCGGCGCCGTCGATCAGCACCGACCCGGCGTCGGGCCGCACGAGGCCGAGGATGCATTTGACCAGCACCGACTTGCCCGAACCGGAACCGCCGATGACGACGACGCTCTCGCCGCGGCCCACGTCGAGATCGACGCCCGCGAGCACGCGGTTGGCGCCGAAGCTGCGGGTGATGCCGCGCAGCCGGATCATCGGGAAAAGAACATCTCGGTGAGCAGCAGGTTCGCCGCCAGCACCATCACCGCCGCCATCACCACCGAGGATTTCGTGGCGCGGCCCACGCCGATCGCGCCCCGGCCCGCATTCATGCCCGCGTAGCAGCCCGTGGCGGTGGCGATCAGCCCGAAGGCGGCGCCCTTGACCAGCGACGAGGTGATGTCGGTCGCATCGAGGAAATCGACCGTGTTCTGGAGATACTCATGCGTGGCGAAATCGAGCCGCGTCACCGCCACCAGCCAGCCGCCGAGGATGCCGAGAATGTCGCCGACCGCGACCAGCAGCGGCACGACGACCACCCCCGCCAGCACGCGCGGCGCGGCGAGGTATTTCAGCGGATGGGTGGACAGCGTCACCAGCGCGTCGATCTGTTCGGTCACCCGCATCGTGGCGATTTCCGCCGCGATGGAGGATGTCACCCGCGCCGCGATCATCAGCCCGACCATGACCGGCCCCAGTTCGCGCACCACGCCGATGGCGACGATCTGCGGCACCGCGAACTGCGCGTCGAAGCGCGACGATCCGGCGTAGATCTGCAAGGCCAGCGCGCCGCCGGTGAACAGCGCGGTCAGCCCGACCACCGGCAGGCTGAGGTATCCGATCTGCATGAGCGCATTGCGGAACTCGCGCGCGTAGAACGGCGGGCGCAGGACATGCGACAGCACCTGCCCGAGCCAGATCGTGAAGCGGCCGACGGCGCCCAGCATCGCCAGCGTGGCGCGGCCCAGCGTCGCCAGCGGTGCGGCGGCATTCATGTCGAGGCGTAGCGCCGCGCGTAGCGGGCGCCCAGTGCGGTCAGGATCTCGTAGCCCAGGGTGCCCGCGCCCACCGCAATCTCGTCCACGTCCTGCTGCGGGCCGATCAGGGTCAGCGCCTCGGGGTCTTCGCCCAGGTCGGTGATGTCCACGGTGACGAGGTCCATCGAGATGCGACCAACGGCGGGGCAGGGCGTATCGCCGTGCCACAGGACAAGATGGCCCGCGAGCGCCCGGAAGATGCCGTCGGCATAGCCCGCCGAGACGGTGGCGATGCGACTCGGCCGTTCCGCCTGCCAGCCGTTGCCGTAGCCCGCCACCTCGCCGGGCGCGAGGTCGCGGCACTGGACCACCGGCAGCGCGAGGCCGACCGACGGGCGGCCCCTGTAGGGCGCGGCGCCGTGCAGGCCGATGCCGGGGCGCACGAGGTCGAAGTGATAGTCCGGCCCGAGCAGGATGCCGCCGGTCGCGGCCAGCGAGCGCGGCACGCCGATGCCGTCGGTCATCTGGTGGAACAGGTCGAGCTGGTAGGGATTCATCGGATGGTCCGGTTCGTCCGAACAGGCGAGATGGCTCATCACCAGGACGGGGCGCTGCGACAGCGCGATTTCCGCCACCGCCGCCCATTCGTCCCACTCCATCCCCAGCCGGTTCATGCCGGTATCAAGCTGGATGCCGAACGGATGGCCGGGCAGGGATTCGAAATGGCGGGTCAACTGGTCGAGGCTGTTGATCATCGGCGTCAGGCCGAGATCGGCGATCATGTCGGTGTCGCCGCGCATGTGGCCGGAAAAGACGCCGATTTCCACGTCCGGCCCCACGGTCTCGCGCAGGGCGGCGCCTTCCTCGGCGACGGCGACGAAGAAGCGCCGACAACCCGCATGGGCCAGCGCCCGCGCCACCCGGCCCGCGCCGGTGCCGTAGGCGTCGGCCTTCACCACGGCGGCGGTTTCGGCGCGTGTCATGGCCGCAAGCGCGCGCCAGTTCGCCACGATGGCGTCAAGGTCGATGGTCAGGGTGCCGGTGCTCATGCCCGGTTCATGGCAGGGCCTGCGCGCGCGGGCAAGCGGGAAGCGCGTGTGTCATGGCAATCGGGCGAACTGCATACCCCGTCATTGCGAGGCGCAGTCGAAGCAACCCCGACCGCTCACACGTAACATCGGGGTTGCTTCGTCGGCTGCGCCCCCTCGCAATGACGGCATTTGCAGGCGGCGGTGCCGTGCGGGCCTCGCGGGTGACGGCTGTGGTGGCGGCTCGCCCTCTCCCCGTCATTGCGAGCCGCAGGCGAAGCAATCCATCGGGACGCAGGTTCGGACCTGTCATCACCGACGGGTGCGCCGTTCAATATCCGTCGCCGTCGCTCTGCCAAGGCTGCACGAGATTGCCGAAGCGCGTGAAGCGGCCCTCGAAGCTGAGGTTCACCGTGCCGATGGGGCCGTGGCGCTGCTTGCCGATGATGACCTCGGCCTTGCCGTGCAGGCGCTCCATGTCCTGCTGCCATGCGGCCATGCGGTCGAGTTCGTGTTCGCCGGGCTTCTCGCGTTCCTTGTAGTATTCCTCGCGGAACACGAACATCACCACATCGGCATCCTGCTCGATCGACCCCGATTCGCGCAGGTCGGACAGTTGCGGGCGCTTGTCGTCGCGCGATTCGACCTGCCGCGACAGTTGCGACAGCGCCAGAACCGGCACGTCCAGTTCCTTGGCGATGGCCTTCAGCCCCTGCGTGATCTCGGAGACCTCCTGCACGCGGTTCGAATCCGCCGCCCGCGACGAACCGCGCAGCAGTTGCAGGTAGTCGACGATCAGCACGTCCAGCCCGTGCGTCCGCTTCAGCCGCCGCGCGCGGGCCGCAAGCTGGGCGATGGGCAGCGCCGGGGTGTCGTCGATGAACAACGGGCAGGATTCGAGCGTCTTGGCCGCCTCGACGAAGCGACGGAACTCGGCCTCGGTCATGTCGCCGCGACGGATCTGTTCGGACGGGATTTCCGCCGCCTCGGACAGGATGCGCGCGGCAAGCTGTTCGGCGGACATTTCCAGCGAGAAGAACCCCACCACGCCGCCGTCGACCGCGCCCTCGCTGCCGTCGGGGAGCAGGCCCTTGCGGTAGGTTTTCGCAATGTTGAAGGCGATGTTGGTGGCCAGCGAGGTCTTGCCCATCGAGGGCCGCCCGGCAAGGATCAGCAGGTCGGACTTGTGCAACCCGCCCAGCTTGCGGTCCAGATCGGTGAGGTCGGTCGCCAGCCCGGCCAGCCCGCCGTCGCGCTGGTAGGCGGCATTGGCCACCTGCACGGCATCGGTGACCGCGCGCAGGAAGGACACGAAGCCCGAGCGCGCCACGCCTTCCTCGGCCAGGCGGTAGAGCGCCTGTTCGGCCTCGACGATCTGGTCCTTGGGTTCGGATTCGACCTCGACCTTCTGGGCGCGCGCGGCGATGTCCTGCCCCAGCCGGATCAGTTCGCGCCTCGTGGCAAGATCGCGGATGATCTGGGCGTAGTCGCGCGCGGCAAAGGCGGAAATCGCCATCCCGGCCAGTTGCACCAGATAGGTGGCGCCGCCGCGTTCGCGCAGACCTTCATCGTCCTCGAGAAACGCCTTCAGCGTCACCGGCGAGGCCAGCGCGTTGCGGTGGATGCGGGCGGCGGCGACCTCGAAGATGCGGCCGTGCACCGGATCGTGAAAATGCTCGCGGCTGACGATCTGCGCGATGCGGTCGAAGACCTCGTTGTTGGTCAGGATCGCGCCGAGCAACTGCTGTTCGGCCTCGATCGAATGCGGCATCGGGTCTTCGTCGGCGGATTCCGCCGGGGCGGCCCCGATACGTGCGATCTCGTTCATTGCCCCGCTGCCCCCGCCCGACTCGGCCACCTGTCCCGCAAAGGTGATACCCCGGCGCGGCCGGGTTTGGCAAAATGTATAGATGCGTGGATGGAGCTGTGGAGAAGTCGCGGCGGGGTATTCGTCATTGCGAGGCGAAGCCGAAGCAACCCCGACCGCTTGCGCGCAACATCGGGGTTGCTTCGTCGGCTATGCCTCCTCGCAATGACGGGTTTCCGGCGCTGACCCGTTCAGGACCAGCCCAGCGGGTCGGCGAGGTAGGCGGCGACCGAATCCAGCGTTTCCCCGTCGAACGCCTGCCGCGCGCGGGCCTCGGCCAGAACGTCGGCCCAGGTGCACAGGTGATGCAGCGCCACGCCCTCGGCGGCCAGCCCCTCCTCGACGCCGGGGAAGATGCCGTAGAAGAAGATCACCGCCGTATGCGCGCAGCTCGCGCCGGTGTCGCGGATCGCCTGCACGAAGCTCAGCTTCGAGCCGCCGTCGGTGGCGAGGTCTTCCACCAGCAGCACGCGCTGGCCCTCGGTCATCGTGCCCTCGATGCGGGCGTTGCGGCCGTAGCCCTTGGGCTTCTTCCTCACATAGGTCATCGGCAGCGCCAGCCGCTCGGCGACGAAGGCGGCGAAGGGGATGCCCGCCGTCTCGCCGCCCGCGATGTTGTCGAAGGCCTCGACGCCCGCCTCGCGCATGACGGTCACCGCAAGGAAATCCATCAGCACCGAACGAATCCGCGGATAGGAGATCAGCCTGCGGCAGTCGATATAGGTCGGCGCCTTGCGGCCCGAGGCGTGGGTGAAGGGTTCGCGCGCGTTGAAATGCACCGCGCCCACTTCGAGCAGCATGGCGGCAGTCAGCCGGGCGATGTCGGCTTTGGGCGGGAAGGCTGAGGGGATCATCGGTGCTCCTTCACGAGGTGACGCGCCAGCGCAGCGGAAAGCCGGGGTCCAAGACGGTGACGGGTCCGGCGCCGGTCTCGATCATGGCGGGCGGCGCCCAGGGGTCGCCCTTTTCCAGCGTGATCGTCGTGTCATTGGGCGGCAGGCGGTAGAACGCCGGGCCGTTGAGGCAGGCGAAGGCTTCCAGCCGGTCCAGCGCACCCGCATCCTCGAACACATGCGCGAGGCAGGGCATGGTTACTGGCGCGCTGAAGATGCCCGCGCAACCGCAGGGCGACAGTTTCGCCGCATCCGCATGGGGCGCGGAATCGGTGCCGAGGAAGAATGCCGGATCGCCCGAGGTCGCGGCCTCGACCAGCGCCAGCCGGTGCGTCTCGCGCTTGGCGACCGGCAGGCAGTAGTAATGCGGCCGGATGCCGCCCGCGAGGATCGCGTTGCGGTTGATGATGAGGTGATGCGTGGTGATGGTCGCGGCCAGGTCGGGGCCGCCGCCCCGGACGTAATCCACCGCCTCGCGGGTGGTTACATGCTCCATCACCACGCGCAGCCCCGGCACGCGCGCGCGCAGGGGCGCAAGGACGCGGTCGATGAACACGGATTCGCGGTCGAAGATGTCGATGTCGGGATCGGTCACCTCGCCATGGACCAGCAGCGGCAGGCCGATGTCCGCCATCCGCTCCAGCACGCCCTGCACGCGGGCGAAGTCGCGCACCCCCGAGGCCGAATTGGTCGTGGCCCCCGCCGGATAGAGCTTCACCGCCCGGACGATCCCCGCCGCATGGGCGCGGGCCACGTCGTCCGCATCGGTCCCTTCGGTCAGGTAGAGCGTCATCAGCGGCGTGAAATCCGCGCCCTGCGGCAGGCTGGCCGCGATGCGCGCCCGGTAGGCTGCGGCGTCGTCACCCGTCACCACCGGCGGCACGAGGTTGGGCATGATGATCGCGCGGGCAAAATCGCGCGCACTATGCGCGACCACCCCCCGCAACATCGCGCCGTCGCGCAGATGCAGGTGCCAGTCGTCGGGGCGGCGCAGCGTCAGGGTCGTGGTCATCCTGCCCGAGCCGCTAGCACGGCGGGGGCCCGCGCGCCAGTGGCGACGGCGAGGCGGCAGGGGCGATCGTATTTGCCGAACAGCCAGCGGGCGGCCCGCAGATGTCCTCCTTCGGGCGTGCGCAGCACGACCGGCGCCCGCCCCGCCCCCCAGGGCGGGCGCATCCGCGCCCACCCCCGGTGCGGGCGCCGGTCATGCTGCCCCACCGTTGCAACAAGCGGCCTGTCGCAACTGGCATGTGCGATTCCCCCTGGCAAACCGGCGGCGTGGCCCGCAGACCCGCCGCCAGCGAAAGCCCGCGCGCGCGACCCGGCGGCGCAACAGCGAATTGCCGTATCCCGGCCCTTGGCCTAGTCTTTGCCGCAACAGGTCACGATTCGAGCCGGGCAGGGCCGCGTGACCGGCATGGGGGCGGACGGGCGCATGGGCGAGGCTACCGAATACGAAGAGCGCATTTCCAGGGCGCTTGCCCGCATCGCGCAGGCCACCGAACGGCGCCGCGCGGTGCCTGCGCCGGATGTGCCCGCCGCCGACCCCGTCGCACCGGCGGATGCGCGGCTTGGGGCGGAAATCGACCGGCTGCGCCGCGAAAACGCCGCCCGCGAGGCCGAGCGCGATGCCGCCCGCGCGCGGCTTGCCGACATGGACGAGGCGCTGCAGTCGCTGCGCGCCGTGCAGGCCACCCTGGGCCGGACCGTCGCCGAACTGCGCGCGGCGCTGGCCGGGCAGGTGGCGGAACCCGCGCTTGTCAATCGCGCCATGCAGGCCGAGATCGAGGCCCTGACCGCGCAGCGCCGTGCCGATGTGGCCGAGGTCGATGCCGTGCTGGATGCGCTGGTGCCGCTCGTGGATGGAGAGGACTCGCATGCCCCAGGTTGAAGTCACCATCGGCGGGCGCAGCTTCGATGTCGCCTGCGAGGCGGGCGAAGAGGACTACCTGCGCGGCGCGGCGGCGCTTCTTGATGCCGAGGCGGCGCAACTGTCGTCGCAGATCGGGCGGATGCCCGAGGTGAAGATGCTGCTCATGGCCGGGCTGATGCTGGGCGACAAGACCGCCGGTCTGGAAGAACGCCTGCGGATCGCCGAACGGCGACTGGTCGAACTGGCAGCCATGGTCGAGGAGCTTGAAAACGCGCCGCCCCGCGTGGTGCGCGAGACGGTCGAGGTGCGGGTCGAGGTGCCTGTGGAGGTGCCTGTCGAGGTTCCGGTCGAAACACCCGCCGAAGGCCCCCCCGAGGGCCATGTCCTGCTGCCCGAGGCCCATCTGGTGCGCCTCGCCGAACTGGCCGCCGATGCCGAGACCCTCGCCGACGAGGTCGAACGCGGCTGACGCGCCGAGCCGCAGGGCGCCGCCCCCCGCAAAAACCCCGTCATTGCGAGGCGCAGCCGAAGCAACCCCGACCGCTCACGCACAACATCGAGGTTGCTTCGTCGGCTGCGCCTCCTCGCAATGACGGGAGTTGCAATGACGGGCTTTGCCGCCGCCGGATGCCCCACCCGCCTGCGAAATGCTCAGACCCCGCCGGTCAGCAGCCGGGCCAGTTCGTGCGCCAGATCGACGAAGCGCTCCATCTGGTCGGCGCGGCGCAGCCCCTCGGGCAGGTGCAGGCGCAGCCCCTCGGGGCCGAAGACGACCACGGGCCGCGCGGCATGTCCCGTGGCCCAGAGATCGAGCGCGCGCGCCAGCGCAGGCGGATCGAAGCGCGGCACCGGCTCTTGCGTGCACAGCAGCCCGATGCCTGCGGGCGCGGGCCAGGCGAACAGACCGGGCGCGGTGCGCACGAAGCCCTTGCCCAGCCTCTCGGCCAGCCAGGCGCGATCCTCGGACCCGTCGAAGCCGCGCCCGGCGTCGCCTGCGGCAGGCGGAGCGGGCAGCGGCGGCAGCAGGATCAGCAGTCCGCCGGGCCAGCGCGGTTCGTCGGCGACATATTCGGTCGCCTGCTGCCCGGCGGCGGCGCTTTCGATCAGCGAGGCCAGCGCCCGCGTCTCGACCGTCCAGGCCGGGCCGCCGCGTGGCGACAGCCGCAACATGCCGGGGCGGCCCAGATATTCGCCGCTGATGTTCAGCGCCCAGCCGCGCCGCGCCGCCAGCGCCTGCAACCCCTCGCGCCGCGAGGTCTGGTTCAGGCGCAGCCAGAGATAGACCACCCCCCCGGCAAGCGTCAGGAAGGCCGCGACGACAAGGATGGTCAGCACCGCGGTCATGCGGCACCGCGCCATCGGCCTATGGCCGACCGGCGCCCGTTCGCGGTCAGTTCGTCTCGCACCTGTGATCCGTCCGGCGTGGCAGCGTTACCGGCAGTCAATCATGGCGGGGCGGGGTCTGGCCAGCGCCACCCCCGCGCCGCGCCCAAGGCCGTGCGGGGGTGTTGCATGGCTGCCAGATCAGGAGGCGTTGGCCTCGCGGATCTTGTCGGCGGCGTCCCTGGAAAAGGCGACGCCGTTCTTCTCGAGAAGCTGGTCGAGTTCGCCCGACAGGGTCATCTCGGTGATGATGTCGCAGCCGCCGACGAATTCGCCCTTCACATAAAGCTGCGGGATCGTCGGCCAGTTCGAGAAATCCTTGATCCCCTGGCGGATGTCGGCATCGGCCAGCACGTCGACATCGGTATAGTCGATGCCCATGTAGTTCAGCACCCCGGCGATGCGGCTGGAGAAGCCGCATTGCGGCATCATCTTGGTGCCCTTCATGTAGAGCACCACGTCATGCGAGGTGACGGTTTCGCGGATGCGGTCGAGGGCGCTCATGCCTCTCACTCCTGTTCTGGGTCAGTCGGGGGCCTTGGTGGTCAGCGCGAGGGCATGCAACGCGCCCCTGTCGCCGGCCATGTGTTCCTGGAGCGCGGCATAGACCGCGCGTTGCTGCTCGACGCGGTTCTTGCCACGGAAACTTTCGTCGATGACCTCGGCGGCGAAATGCACGCCGTCGTTGGTATCGACGCGGATACGCGCCTGCGGCAGGGCGGCGCGGATCAGGTTCTCGATGTCAGTCGCGGTAAGCGGCATGGCAGACTCCGGATTTGGTCCGCTGAATGTAGGCCCCGCAGCAGGCGGCTGCAACCGCCGCACCAAGCCGGGGGCTGCGGCAAGAGCGCCCGTCCACGCGGCCATCGGCGCGGTCCCCGTCATTGCGAGGCGCAGCCGAAGCAACCTCGACCGCTCACGCGCAACATCGGGGTTGCTTCGTCGCCTGCGGCTCCTCGCAATGACGAACCACCACCGTCACCCGCGAGGCTCAGCCCAGCGCTGCGGCAAGGGCGCCGGTCCATGCGGCCACGAGAGCGGCCATCGGCGCGGTGTCGTCGCCCAGACGGGCCGTGTCGCCGCCGATGCGGCCGACCTCGGCGGCGGGGATACCGGCTGCGGTGGCCGCCGCCAACAGGGCGGGGGCGTCGGCGGTGGCCAGCAGGTAGCGGGCCTGGTCCTCGCCGAACAGCGTCGGGATGTCGCCTGCGGTCAGCGCAAAGCCCGCGTCCGCCGCCTCGGCCAGCTCGAACGCGGCCAGCGCCAGCCCGCCGTCGGACAGGTCGGTCGCGGCGCGGACATGCGCGCGCTGCGCCAGCACGAAGGCGCCATGCGCGGCCTCGGCGGCAAGGTCGACCGGCGGCGCGTCGCCCGCCTCGATGCCGAAGGCTTCGGCCAGCAGCGCCGACTGGCCCAGATGCCCGCGCGTCACGCCCACCAGCACCAGCGCATCGCCTGCCTGCGCAGGCCCGGCGATGATGTCGGCGGTGTCGCGGATCAGGCCCACGCCGCCGATGGTGGGGGTGGGCTGGATCGGCTCGCCCCCGGTTTCGTTGTAGAGCGAGACGTTGCCCGACACGATCGGGAAATCCAGCGCGCGGCAGGCGTCGCCGATGCCCTGGATCGCGCCGACGAGCTGGCCCATCATCGCGGGCTTTTCGGGGTTGCCGAAATTCAGGTTGTCGGTCGCGGCCAGCGGTGTCGCGCCGACGGCGACGAGGTTGCGGAACGCCTCGGCCACCGCCTGCCTGCCGCCCTCGCGCGGGTTGGCGGCGACATAGCGCGGCGTCACGTCCGAGGTGAAGGCCACGGCCTTGCCGCCGGTCCCCACCCGCACGATGCCCGCACCATGCCCCGGCGCGCGCAGCACGTCGTCGGCAGGCCCGCCTGCGAGGCGGTCGTGAAGATAGGCCTTGCGCGCATGGTTGGGGCTGGTCAGCAGCGCCCGCAGCGCGTCGATGGCGCCGATAGCAGGCAACGCGGGCAGGGCGGCGGGTGGCGGCGATTCCTCCCAGGGGCGGTCGTATTCCGGCGCCGACGAGGCCAGCGTCGACAGCGGCAGATCGGCCATCACGCGGTTGCCCTGCATGACGAGAAAGCGGTCCTCGGCCAGCGTCTCGCCGATGATGGCGAAGTCGAGGTTCCAGCGGGCGATGATCGCGCGGGCCTCGGCCTCGCGCTCGGGGTTCAGCGTCAGCAGCATTCGCTCCTGCGTCTCGGAGAGCATCATCTCCCAAGCCGTCATGCCGCTTTCGGCCTGCGGCACATGGTCGAGATCAAGCCGGATGCCAAGCCCGCCCCTGTCGCCCATCTCGACGGCCGAGCAGGTCAAGCCCGCCGCGCCCATGTCCTGGATCGAGATGACTGCGCCGGCCTCCATCAGCTCGAAACAGGCTTCCATCAGGCGGCGTTCGAGTTCGGGGTCGCCGACCGGCGTGGTCGGGCGGTCGGCGCGCGCGGTGCCGCCGAATTCGGCGCTGGCCATCGCCGCACCCCCCAGCCCGTCGCGTCCGGTGCGGGCGCCCAGATAGACGACCGGCACGCCGACGCCCGAGGCCGCCGAGGTGAAGATCGCGTCATGGCGCACCACGCCTGCGGCAAAAGCGTTCACGAGGCAGTTGCCGTTGTAGCTGCGGTGAAAGCGCGTCTCGCCTCCCACGGTCGGGATGCCGAAGATGCGACCGTAATCGCCCATCCCGCGCAGGGATTCGTCCACCAGATGCCGGGTGCGCGGATGCGTCACCTCGCCGAACGACAGCGCGTTCATCGCCGCCACGGGTCGGGCGCCCATGGTGAACACGTCGCGCAACATGCCCCCCAGGCCGGTGGCCGCACCGTTGTAGGGGTCGATATAGGAGGGGTGGTTGTGGCTCTCCATCTTGAAGACCAGCGCCTCGCCGTCGCCGATGTCGACGACGCCCGCGTTTTCACCCGGCCCGATGATGACCTGCGGTCCGGTGACGGGCAGGGTGCGCAGCCATTTCTTCGAGGACTTGTAGGAACAATGCTCGTTCCACATCGCCGAGAAGATGCCGAGTTCGGTGTAGCTGGGCGCGCGTCCCGTGATGTCGAGAACCCGGTCGTATTCCTCGGGGGTCAGCCCGTGCGCGGCGATGATGTCGGGGGTGATCTCTTGCTCGGCCATGGCGGTCTCTCGCGTTGAGGGGTCGCGGGCCTCATAAGGTCGGACGGCGCCGAGGGAAAGCGCCCGCTGCCGGTGCACATGGCCGGAGCCGCGCGTGATCGGCAAAAAAAGGCCGGGCGCGAGGCCCGGCCAAGTCCAACAGGGAGGTATGAAGAAGATGCGCCCGAAGGCCATCGGCTTCGAGAGCAAACTAGGCCCGCCGGGCGCGGCATTCAAGCATCGAGGCCGCGTTCCTCATACAAAGCTGCCATGCGGTTGCCGCATGGCTACACTTTCAGCCGACCTCGGCCACCCGGCGGCGGTGGGCGATGACTTCCTCGGTGATGAAATCGCGGAAGGCCATGACGCGCTTCGACTGACGCAATTCCTCGGGGAAGGCGAGAAAGACCGGCACTTCCGCCGATTCGACCCCTGGCAGCACCCGCACGAGTTCGGGGTAATCCTCGGTGATGTAGTCGGGCAGGATACCGACGCCCAGATCGCCGAGCACCGCCTGCAGCACGCCGAAATAGTTGTTGATATGCAGGACCGAGGCTGTCTCGTATTGCAGAAGCTGCTGGGTCAGCCGCGCCCCTTCCACCACCTGCGCGGCATTGGGCCGCTGGCAGATCAGCCGGTGGCGGGTGATGTCCTCGATATGTTCGGGCGTGCCGCGCGCGCCCAGATAGCGGGCGGATGCGTAAAGCTGCATCCGCACCCCCATGAGCCGCTTGCGGATCAGGTCGGCCTGAGTGGGTTCGCGCATCCGGATCGCGATGTCGGCCTCGCGCATCGGCAGGTCGAGCACCCGTTCGTCGAGCATCAGATCGACGCGCAGGTTCGGGAATTTTTCATACAGCCGCGACAGACGCGGGGTCAGCCACAGCGCGCCGAAGGCGGTGGTCGTGGTGACGCGCAGTTCGCCGAACACTTCCTCGGACGAGTCGCGGATGCGCGCGGCGGCGGTCTCGAGGCGGCGCGACATGGAGCGGGTCGCCTCGAACAGCAATTCGCCCTGTTCGGTCAGGATCAGCCCGCGCGCGTGGCGATGGAACAGCGAGGTGTTCAGTTCTTCCTCGAGCGCACGGATCTGGCGGCTGACCGCCGACTGCGACAGATGCAGAACGTCGCCCGCGTGGGTCAGGCTCCCCGCGTCGGCAACGGCGTGAAAGATTCGCAACCTGTCCCAGTCGATCCCGTGCATGGCCCCATGTCCCGGCGCGCCGCCGGAAGGGCAGCGAGCGCGCCCTTCTACCCTTACCGGGGCCGGTCGCGCAACGATCCGTGCATCACGGGACCGTTGCGGCCCGCTCGGGGGGAATGGATTTCCCTCTGCGCGCGGCCTATGTAACGCCCGCAAAGCAGGGGAGCCGGGCAATGGCGGTGGGCATCTTCGACAGTGGCCTTGGCGGACTCACGGTGCTGGATGCGGTGCGCGCGCGGCTGCCGGACCTGCCGCTCGTCTATCTGGGCGACAACGCCAACGCGCCTTACGGGGTGCGCACGGCGGATGACATCCACGACCTGACGGTTGCCGGGGTGCGGCGGCTTTACGATGCGGGCTGCGATCTGGTGGTTCTCGCCTGCAACACCGCCGCCGCCGCCGCCCTGCGCCGGATGCAGGAAGGCGGCGAGGTGCCGCCGGGCAAGCGGGTGCTGGGCGTCTTCGTGCCGCTGATCGAGGCGCTGGCCGAACGCTCGTGGGGCGACAACTCGCCGCCGCGCGAGGTGGCGGTGCAGCATGTCGCCCTGTTCGCCACCCCCGCGACCGTGGCCACCCGCGCCTTCCAGCGCGAACTGGCCTTTCGCGCCATCGGCGTCGATGTCGAGGCGCAGGCCTGCGGCGGCGTCGTCGATGCCATCGAGGACGGCGACATGATCCTTGCCCGCGATCTGGTGCGCAGCCATGTCGAGGCCCTGCTGCGCAAGATGCCCGCCCCGGATGCGGCGGTGCTGGGCTGCACGCATTACCCGCTGATCGCCGATGCGTTCCGCGAGGCGCTCGGCCCCGGCGTGCGCGTGATCGAACAGCCCGCCATCGTGGCCGAGGCGCTGGCCGACTATCTGTCCCGCCGCCCCGAATTCGCCGGAGCGGGCGGCGGCGCAACCTTCCTGACCACCGGCAACCCGGCGCGCGTCTCGGAACGGGCGAGCCGGTTCCTGGGCCAGACCATCACCTTCGAGGCAGCATGACGGACAAGGTTTTCAACGTCGCTATCCTTGGCGCCTCGGGCTATACCGGCGCCGAACTGGTCCGCATCATCGCCACCCATCCGAACCTGCGCATCCGGGCGCTGTCGGCGGATCGCAAGGCCGGGCAGACCATGGCGCAGGTCTTTCCGCACCTGCGCCACCTGGACCTGCCGCCGCTGGTCGCGGTGGGCGACATCGACCTCGCCGCCGTCGATCTGGTGTTCTGCGCCCTGCCGCACGGGTTGTCGCAGGCGCTGGTGCGCGAACTGCCCGCGCAGGTGAAGGTCGTGGACCTCGGCGCCGATTTCCGGCTGCGCGACCCCGACGAATATGCGAAATGGTATGGCGCCCCCCATGCGGCGGTCGAATTGCAGGGCGAGGCGGTCTACGGCCTGACCGAATTCTACCGCGACGACATCCGCCGCGCCCGGCTGGTCGCGGGCACCGGCTGCAACGCTGCCACGGTGCAATTCGCGCTGCGCCCGCTGATCGCGGCGGGTGTGATCGACCTTGACCGCATCATCTGCGACCTGAAGAACGGCATCTCGGGGGCAGGGCGGTCGCTGAAGGAGAACATGCTGTTTGCCGAACGCTCGCAGGATGTGGCGGGCTATTCGCAGGGCGGCAGGCACCGGCATCTGGGCGAATTCGACCAGGAGTTTTCGGCGCTCGCGGGCCGCGCGGTGCGCATCCAGTTCACCCCGCATCTGGTGCCGGTGAACCGCGGGATTCTGGCGTCCTGCTATGTCGAGGGCGACGCCGCCGCGATTCACGCCACCCTTGCCGATGCCTACCGGGACGAACCCTTCATCCATATCCTGCCCATGGGCGAGGCGCCGCAGATGGCGCATGTGCAAGGGTCGAACTTCTGCCATATTGGCGTGGTGGGCGACCGTATAGCGGGCCGCGCGCTGGTGGTGGCCACGCTCGACAACCTCAACAAGGGGTCGTCGGGGCAGGCGGTGCAGAACGCCAACCTGATGCTCGGCCTGCCCGAGACCACGGGGCTGATGCTCGCCCCCGTGTTTCCGTAGGGGGGTGCAATGGCCGGGTTGAAGAAGAAACGTCGCATCCAGGTTGTCATTGCCGCCTTCGTGGCGCTGTTCACGTCGACGGCCATCATCATCTATGCGATGGGCGACGGGATCAACTATTTCTACATGCCCGAACAGGTGCTGATGGACCCGCCGCCCGAGACCCAGACCTTTCGCCTCGGCGGCAATGTCGAGGAAGGCTCGATCCGGCAGGGTGAGGGCGTGCATTTCACCTTCCGCATCACCGACGGGGTGAACGCGCTGCCGGTGTCCTATGTCGGCAACGATCCGCGCCCCGACCTGTTCGGCGACGGGCAGGGCACGATCGCCACCGGCCGCCTGGTCGGCGGCGTGTTCGAGGCGACCGAGATCCTTGCCAAGCACGACGAGGATTACGTCCCGCGCGAGGTGATCGAGGGGCTGAAGGACGCGGGCGTCTATGTCGCGCCCGAGGACGAGTAGGCGGGTTCGACCCGTCATTGCAAGAAGCGGGGGCGGCGCGGTAAGCCCGATGTTGTGGGTGAGCGGTCGGGGTTGCTTCGCTGCGCTCGCAATGACGATGTGTGATCCGTCATTGCGAGGAGCCGCAGGCGACGAAGCAACCTCGATGGCTGCGCGCAAGCGGTCGAGGTTGCTTCGGCTTCGCCTCGCAATGACGAATCCCCCCGTCACCGCACGATCCCCTAGCGCCGCGTTTACCCGTTGCCTCCATGCTCTTCCGGCCGGTTCGCGGCGAAGGGGGTGCCATGCAGGACGTACGAACGATAGCCCGTGCCATCGTGGCGCGTGAGGGCGGGTTTGCCGATGATCCCGATGATCCGGGCGGGGCGACCAATCATGGCGTGACGCTGGCCACGATGCGCAGGCTGGGGCTGGACCTTGACGGCGACGGGCGCATCGACCTGCGCGACGTGAAGGCGCTGGACGCGGCGCAGGCGGTCGAGATCTTCATCGAGCATTACTTCCGCCGCCCGCGCATCGACCGGCTGCCCGAGGCGTTGCAGCCCTCGGTGTTCGACATGCAGGTGAATGCGGGCGCCAACGCGGTGCGCATCCTGCAACGGCTGCTGACCGCGATGGGCTTTGCGGTCGTGGCCGACGGCATCATCGGCCCCCGGACCGAGGCGGCGGCTGCGGCGGCGATGCAGGCGGCGCCCGGTCATCTGGCCGATGCCTACGGGGTGGCGCGGCGCAACTATTACTACGCGCTGGCCGACGCGCGGCCCGCGAGCCGCAAATACGCGCGCGCCAGGGATGGCGGCAAGGGCGGCTGGATCACCCGCGCCGAAGGTTTCATCGCGCCGCGCTTTCATCTCAGCGCGGCGCAGCACCGGGAAAGGGTCGCGGCATGGCATTGAGGATGACGCTTCTGTCGCGCCTGTTCGGCGGGCGCGCCGCGCGCGAGGCCGGTGACCTGCTCGGGCAGCTTCAGGCCGGTGGCGGCGCGGCGCGGCTGGGGCTGTCCGGCCCGGCTGCCGGGGTGTGGTTGCGGCTGGCACGGCTGGCGCGCGGCCTGCCGGGACCGGCGCTGCTGGTGGTGACGGGCCTGCTGGTCGTGCCTGCGCTGGTGGCGCCCGGCTGGTATGCGGACCGACTTGCGCTGCTGGCTGGGTTGCCCGAGGCGGTGTGGTGGCTGGCGGGCGCGCTGCTCAGCCTTGCCTTCGGGGCGCATTATCAGGCCAGCGAGCAGGATTTCACCCGCGAGATGATCGACCGCGCCACCCCGCCCGCACCGCTGGATGTCGCCGCCACCGGCCGCGACGCGACGCTGGCGCTGCGGGCCGAGACCCCCGACGACAACCCGCCGCTGGCGGAATGGCTGGCGCTGCGCGACGGGTGAGGGGGGCGCCGTCATTGCGAGGCGAAGCCGAAGCAACCTCGACCGCTCACACACGACATCGGGGTTGCTTCGTCGGCTGCGCCTCCTCGCAATGACGGTGTCCCCCCCGTCGCCGCAAAGGCGCCGCAGCCTGCCCCTCAGAACCGCTCGATGAGCCGTCCCAGATAATCCAGCTCCTCCGCCTCGCGGGTGCGTTCGCCCGCGCGGCGGCGCAGTTCGTCAAGCAGTTCCTGCGCCCGCTGCGCGACATCCGGGCCGCTGCGCAGCGGCGCCTCCGACCCTTCGCGGCCCGTTGTGCCCGACTGGCGGCCCAGCGGGTCGCGGCGTTCGGGCACCGGGCGCCCGGTTTCGGCGCGTTCGTAGCCGCCCTGTCCATCATTCCGGCGGTCGTTCTCGGCCAGCGCGCGGCGCAACTGCTCCATGCCCTCGCGCAGGGCCTCCAGCGCCTCGGACTGGCTGTCGATGGCGCCGGGAAGGTCGTCCTGCGCCAGCGCCTCACCGGCACGGTCCATCGCATCGCCCGCGGCATCGAGCGCCTCGCGCGCTCGTCCGGCGGCCTCGCTGGTCAGGCCCGGTAGCGCGGATTGCAGGCGTTCAAGATCGCGGCGCAACTGCTGCTGGCGTTCGGCAAGGCTGTCCTGATCCGCCCCGGTGGCCGCGTCGTCGCCAGCGTTATCGCCGCGTCCGTTGAAGCGGTCCTGCAACTCGCGGAAGGCGTCGTCGGACAGATCCTGCTGGCCGCGCATCGTGTCCTGCAGGTCCTGCATCTGCTGGCCGCCGGGGCGGGGGCGGCCCGACCCCTGACCCTCGGCCTGCTGCATCTGCAGATTGCGCAACAGTTCATCAAGCTGCTGCATCAGGGCCTGCGCCTCGTCCATGCGACCCTGTTCCATCAACTCCTGAATCCGGTCCATGAGCTGCTGTATCTCGTCCTCGGTCACCTGCTGCCGGTCGTCCTGCGCGCCCTGCGGCGTGTCGGTCTGGTCGGGCGCGGGTTCGGCCTGCTGCGCGAGCAGGTCCAGCCAGTCATCGGTCGCCTCGCGCAGCTCGCGCATCAGGTCGGCGATCTCCTCGGACGAGGCCCCGTCGCGCATCGCCTGTTGCAGCCGCTCCTGCGCGCGTTCCAGCCGGGCCAGCGCATCGGCCAGCGCGCCCTCTTCCAGATCGAGCGCCACGGCCCAGAGTGCCCCGGCGATGGTTTCCTCCTGCGCGGCCAGATCATCGGCGGCGACGGCCGCGGCCAGCAGGTCGATGGCAGCCCGCAGCCCCGCCAGCGAGGCGCGGGTGCGGAAGATGTCGTCGGGGCGGTTGGCGATGGCGCGCAGCAGGTCAAGGACGCGCGGCGCGTTGGCGTGGCTCCAGAGCAGGTCGCGGCGCTGCTCGATCACCGCGCGGGCGACCGGCTGGAAGAAGCGCCGCCCCGGCAGCACCATCCCGACCGCCGCGCTGTCGCCGCGCTGGCCCAGCGCATCCTCGACATGCAGCACCATGCGCACCGGCAGGTTGGCCCAGGCGTGCTGCGAGAAATCCTCGATCAGGCGTTCGTCGAAATCGGTGCGCTCGCCGGAAAACGGCATCGGCAGATCGACGGCCAGCGGCGCGCGCGGGTCGGGGTCGGCGGCCAGCCCGAAGCTGCGCGCCACCTGCGGCAGGTCGAGCGTGATCGTGGCGCTGCCTGCGGTGACGCCGTAATCGTCGCCCGCGTGAAAGGGCTGGGTCATGCGGCCGGTGGCCTCGACTTCCGGCGGATCGGTCAGCATGACCACGGGCGGCAGGTCCGGGCGGACCGAGACCTGCCAGCGGGCGTCGCCCACCGCGATGCGCCCGTCGCGGGCGACGGTGAAGCTGTCGCCGCCGCCGTCCTGCGAGACGCTTTCCTCGAGTGCCACCCCGTCACCGTAGCGGCGGATCGTCACCCGCGTGCCGCTCAGCAGTTCGAGCGCGCCTTCGGGCAGGTCGGCGAGGTAGAGCACGGGGCGCCCGGTATAGGCAGGCGGCTCGACCCAGCCTTCCCATGCGGGGCCGTGGGCGGGCGTCTGTCCGGGCCGCGACGGCGTGCCGCCCGCACCCGGCACGGCGCGCGGCGGCGCGAACAGCAGCGCGGTCGCAAAGACCAGCAGCGCCATGAGCCGCAGCCCGAACGGATCGCGCCGGGCAAGGTCCAGATCGGGCGGCACCGGCCGAGCAGCGCGGGCCGCCGCCGTCATGCGCGCCCGGTGCGCGGCCCAGAGCGCGACCGAGGCCGCGTCCCCCGCGCCCGTTGCCTGCCGGTCGGCCAGCGCCGCCAGCGGGCGGCCCGCCAGCCGCGCGTCGATCCGGGCCAGCGCGTCGGTGCGGTCAGGCCAGCGCAGGCGGCGCCAGCCGATGACCGCCAGCACCAGCACCAGCGCTGCCGCGCCGATGATCCACGCCAGGCGCAGGGCAGGGGTGAGGTGCCGGTCCAGCCCGGCCAGGACCGGCGCCGACACCGCCATCAGGGCGGCGACGGCGGGCCAGAACGCCTGCCACGCCCGCTCGGCCATCAGCCCCGCCAGCGTCAGCGCCACCCGCCCGCGCAGGAAACCCGCCGGGTCGTCCCCGCCCGGTGCGCGGCCCCATGGTGTCTTCCTGCCGGTCAGGTCGGCCTCCCCGTCACGGCGCAGGCAACGTCACGCCTGCAGCCATGGCGGCAGGCTATCGCGGGCGATCATCTCGTCATAGCTGGGCCGGGCGCGGATAACCGCGAATTGATCCCCGTGGACCAGCACCTCGGGCACCAGCGGCCGCGAGTTGTATTCCGAGGCCATCACCGCCCCGTAGGCCCCGGCGCTGCGGAAGGCGACCAGATCGTCGGCGGCCAGGAACGGCAGGTCGCGGGCGCGCGCGAAGGTGTCGCCCGATTCGCAGACCGGCCCGACCACGTCGAAGGGCCGCACCGGCGCGCCCGCAGGCGGCTCGCGCAGCGGCACGATGTCGTGGAAGGCGTCATACATCGCGGGCCGGATGAGATCGTTCATCCCGGCATCGAGGATCAGGAAGTCGCGGTCCTCGCCCTGCTTCGCCCGCACGACGCGCGACAGCAGCACCCCGGCGTTGCCCGCGATCAGGCGTCCCGGCTCGATGATGACCTCGCAGCCCAGATGCCCGACGGTGCGCCTGACCAGCGCGCCGTAATCCACCGGCAGCGGCGGCGCCTCGTTGGCGCGCGCATAGGGAATGCCGAGGCCGCCGCCGAGGTTGACGCTCTCGATGGCGTGGCCCTGTGCGCGCAATTCGCCGACCAGCGCCGCCAGCCGGGTGAAGGCGGCCTCGAACGGCGCGAGTTCGGTCAGTTGCGAGCCGATATGCACGTCGACACCCGCCAGCCGCAGCCCCGGCAGATGCGCGACCCGCGCCGCGACGCGCGGCGCAAAGGCGACGGGGATGCCGAACTTGTCGCCCTTGCGCCCGGTGGCGATCTTGGCGTGGGTATGGGCATCGACATCGGGGTTCACGCGCAGCGACACCGCCGCCTCGCGGCCCGTGCGCATGGCGACGGCCGAGAGCATCTCGATCTCGGGCGCGGATTCGACGTTGAAATGACGGATGCCGCCCTGGAGGGCGAGGGCCATCTCGTCTTCGGTCTTGGCTACACCCGAAAAGACGATCCGCTCGCCCGGCACCCCCGCCGCCCGCGCACGCAGATATTCGCCGCCCGAGACGACATCCATCCCCGCCCCCGCCTGCGCCAGCACCCGCAGCACCGCGACATTGGAGAGCGCCTTGACCGCGAAGCACACCAGATGCGGCAGCGGCGCGAGCGCCTCGTCGAAAAGCCGGAAATGCCGCAGGAGCGTGGCGGTCGAATAGACATAGACCGGCGTGCCGACCCCGGCCACGATGGCGTCGAGATCGACATCCTCGGCATGAAGCCGCCCGCCACGATAGAGAAAATGATCCATATGCACCCCCGGAGCCTGCTGATAGCGGGCGGTGACGGAAAGCAGAAGGGGGTGCGGGCGGGGGAGGGGCAGGCTGTCACGCCCGGCTTCGCACATCATCTTGCATTCCCCGCCCCGCCCCGGCTAGAGAACGCGCCACGGACAGGTGGCCGAGTGGTCGAAGGCGCACGCCTGGAAAGTGTGTAGGCGGGGAACCGTCTCGAGGGTTCGAATCCCTCCCTGTCCGCCAGTTTCAGATACTAAATCCGTTCATGGTCCTCGATTGGGGTCTTTTTTCTTTTTGTTTCAAAGGGCGTTGGCAGGGCAGTCCGCCCTTCGGAGACTGGGCGCTTGACGCAGAATGGGTCTCCGAATGGCCCGTGTCTCTCTTCGAGCGCCCCTCGATGGCCATGGGACGGCACAAAGCATCCATTCATTTCCAATGGGTTGCCGCGTTCATGGGTTCACCTCGTTCGCGAAATAATCCGGTGACGGAGACCGACACGAAGGCGCAGGGCGGTCAGAAGGACGGCTCCGTGGCGGCCGATCCCCAAGCCCGGTGGAAGCGTCCGAAGCGAGCCAGGAGCTTGCCGGAAGTCTCTGATGACAAACAGGCTTCGCGCCCATAGTTTGGAGCAATGGCGGGCAGGGACTGGACGGACGTAGAGAACGACCTGATCGTCGCGGGTTACTTCGCGATGCTGGCCGATGATTTCGCCGGGCGACCCTACAACAAGGCCAGGCACAACCGGGATCTTCAAACCCGCATCAATCGCGACCGCGGCACAATCGAATGGAAACACCGAAATATCAGCGCGGTGCTCAAGGGGCTCGGCGAAGACTGGATTCCCGGCTACAAGCCCGCCTTCAATTTCCAGATGACGCTGGAAGATGCCGTGGCGCGGTGGCTGGCGCGGAACCCGGCGTGGCTCGGTCGCCAACCTGGTCTGCGTCCTGCGGGAGGCCTGCGCGAGGCAGCGCAGATCTGGATCGGACCGCCGCCGACGCTGTCGAACCAGCCGCCGCCGCAGGAACTGGACCAGATGCTGCACATCGCCCGCAAGTTCGACGTGGCGGGCCGGGACGAGCGCAACCGGGCTCTCGGCCGCGCGGGCGAGGAACGTGTGCTGGCGCATGAACGGGCGGCATTGCGGACGGCAGGACGGGACGATCTGGCGCGCAAGGTGCGCTGGGTGTCGGAGGAGGATGGCGACGGGGCGGGCTACGACATCGCGAGTTTCTCCCCGGACGGGCTCCCGCGGCTGATCGAGGTCAAGACGACGAACGGGTGGGAGCGCACGCCCTTCCACATCACGCGCAACGAGCTGGCCGTGGCCGAGGAGCGTCGGTCGGAATGGCGTCTGTTCCGGCTCTGGAATTTCTCGCGCGAGCCGAAGGCGTTCGAACTGCACCCGCCACTGGACGCGCATGTCTCGCTGACTGCGACGACGTTTCAGGCGAGCTTTCACTGAGCCTCAGTCGAACACCCGCTCGGTCTGTTCGTGCCACGGCAGGGCCGCGACATCGGTCAGTTTCAACAGGGTCACGGCGGGCACCTCGCGCTTGTAGACCAAGCGCTTGAGGACCCCCGGCGCGAGATAGGCGAGCCGCAGCTGTCGGCTGACATGGCGTTCGGCCAGCCC
>JACFNP010000065.1 GCA_019454835.1 Rubellimicrobium sp. | reverse complement strand
GATGTCGTGTGTGAGCGGTCGAGGTTGCTTCGGCTTGCGCCTCGCAATGACGGGACATGCCCCCGGCACTTTCCCCTTTTCCCCGCCCGCATCGCCCCCTATACCTTCGGCCATGACCCATGCGCCCGGCATCCGCGCGGCCCGTCGCGGCCTCCTGCTTCTTAGCCGCCTCTGAGCGTGCCCGCCCGGCGCGCCGCTCAGAGGATCGCGCCGCGCCGGAAAGAAAGCAGCATCAGGACAGCAGGAAACACCATGCCCCGCGACAATCACGTTCTCATCTTCGACACCACCCTGCGCGACGGCGAGCAATCGCCCGGCGCCACCATGACCCATGACGAAAAGCTCGAGATCGCCGAACTGCTCGACGAGATGGGCGTCGACATCATCGAGGCCGGGTTCCCCATCGCCTCCGAGGGCGATTTCGAGGCGGTGCGCGACATCGCCGCCCGCGCGAGGAACGCCACCATCTGCGGCCTCGCCCGCGCCAATATCCGCGACATCGACCGCTGCTGGGAGGCGGTGAAGGACGCGAAAAGTCCCCGCATCCACACCTTCATCGGCACCTCGCCGCTGCACCGGGCGATCCCGAACCTGTCGATGGATGAAATGGTGGAACGCATCCACGACACCGTGACCCACGCGCGCAATCTCTGCGACAACGTGCAATGGTCGCCGATGGATGCGACCCGGACGGAACACGACTATTTGTGCCGCACCGTGGAGGTCGCGATCAAGGCCGGGGCGACCACGATCAACATTCCCGATACCGTCGGCTATACCGCCCCGCGCGAAAGCGCCGCGCTGATCGCGATGCTGCTGGAACGGGTGCCGGGCGCGGACACGATCACCTTTGCCACCCATTGCCACAACGACCTCGGCATGGCGACCGCGAACGCGCTGGCGGCGGTCGAGGCGGGTGCGCGTCAGATCGAATGCACCATCAACGGTCTGGGCGAACGCGCGGGCAATACCGCGCTGGAGGAGGTGGTGATGGCGATGCGGGTGCGCAACGACATCATGCCCTATCGCACCAATATCGACACGACCAGGATCATGAACCTGTCGCGGCGCGTGGCGACGGTCTCGGGCTTTCCGGTGCAGTTCAACAAGGCCATCGTCGGCAAGAATGCCTTCCTGCACGAATCTGGCATCCATCAGGACGGCGTGCTGAAGAACGTCCAGACGTTTGAAATCATGCGCCCCGAGGACATCGGCCTGCAGGCGGCCAATATCGTCATGGGCAAGCACTCGGGCCGCGCCGCGCTGCGATCAAAGATGAAGGAACTGGGCGTCGATCTGGCCGACAACCAGCTCAACGACCTGTTCGTGCGCTTCAAGGCATTGGCCGACCGCAAGAAAGAGGTCTACGACGACGACCTGCTGGCTTTGGTGCAGGATGCCGACACGCATGAGGCCCACGACACGCTGCAACTGCGCCGCCTGCGCGTGACCAGCGGCACCGACACCCGCGCCGAGGCCGAACTGACGCTGGCCATCGAGGGCGAGGAAAAGTCGATCACCCTTCAGGGCGACGGCCCGGTGGATGCGGCGTTCAACGCGGTGAAGGCGCTCTATCCGCATGGCGGGCGGCTGGACCTCTATCAGGTCAGCGCCGTGACCGAAGGGACGGACGCGCAGGCCACCGTCAGCGTGCGGATTTCCGAATCCGGCCGCATCGCCACCGGGCAGGCGGCGGATACCGACACCATCGTCGCCAGCGTCCGGGCCTATGTGAACGCGATCAACCGCCTGATCGAGCGCCGCAAGAAGAGCGCGCCGGGCGATGACGTGAAGCAGGTCAGCTACAGCGACCCGGCGGAATAGGGCCGCTTTGCGGTCGTCATTGCGAGGAGCCACAGGCGACGAAGCAATCCATGGGGCCGGGCGCTGCACCCGGCGTGGATTGCTTCGCCTTCGGCTCGCAATGACGGACCACCCCGTCATTGCGAGGAGGCAAAGCCGACGAAGCAACCCCGATGTTGTGGGTGAGCGGTCGGGGTTGCTTCGCCTGCGGCTCGCAATGACGAACCACCCCGGCCCCCTCTGGCGGAAACGTGCCTGCCGGGCGCGTTGCGGGGGCTTTCGCCATTCGCCCCTTCTGCCTATATGGCGGCAGCCCGGCGCTGACGCCGTCAGCACCGGGACAGCGCATGACAGAGACAGGACATCCGCATGTTTGGCTTGGGCGGCCTCATTTCGTCGGACATGGCGATCGACCTCGGCACGGCGAATACGCTCATCTACGTGAAGGGGCGTGGCGTCGTGCTGTCCGAGCCGTCCGTCGTGGCCTACCATGTCAAGGACGGGGTGCGGAAAGTCCTGGCCGTGGGCGAGGACGCCAAGCTCATGCTCGGCCGCACCCCCGGCACCATCCAGGCGATTCGCCCGATGCGCGAGGGCGTCATCGCCGATTTCGACAGCGCGGAAGAAATGATCAAGCATTTCATCCGCAAGGTCGCCAAGCGCACGATGATCTCGAAGCCCAAGATCATCGTCTGCGTGCCCCATGGCGCAACCCCGGTGGAAAAGCGCGCGATCCGGCAATCGGTGCTGTCGGCGGGTGCGCGCCGCGCCGGGCTGATCGCCGAACCCATCGCGGCGGCCATCGGCGCGGGCATGCCGATCACCGATCCGACCGGCAGCATGGTCGTGGACATCGGCGGCGGCACGACCGAGGTGGCCGTGCTGAGCCTTGGCGACATCGTCTATGCGCGCTCGGTGCGCGTCGGCGGCGACCGGATGGACGAATCGATCATCAACTACCTGCGCCGCCAGCATAACCTGCTGATCGGCGAATCGACCGCCGAACGGGTCAAGACCCAGATCGGCACCGCGCGGATGCCCGACGACGGGCGCGGCCAGTCGATGCACATTCGCGGCCGCGACCTGCTGAACGGCGTTCCCAAGGAAATCGAGATCAACCAGGCGCAGGTCGCCGAGGCGCTGGCCGAACCCGTGCAGCAGATCTGCGAGGCGGTGATGGTCGCGCTGGAAACCACGCCGCCCGACCTTGCCGCCGACATCGTCGACCGTGGCGTAATGCTGACCGGCGGCGGTGCGCTGCTGGGCCAGCTTGATCTGGCCCTGCGCGAACAGACCGGCCTCGGGATTTCGGTTGCCGACGAATCGCTGAACTGCGTGGCCATCGGCACCGGCAAGGCGCTCGAATACGAAAAGCAGCTTCGGCACGTCATCGACTACGAAAGCTGAGCCGCCTGACAGGGGGGCGCTTTGGCACGAAAGCCATCCGTCGAGAGCTTTACCGGCCCGGTCCGCAGGCTGGTCGTCGGGCTGATTCTCGTCTTTTGCGTGATTTCGGTTCTGGTCTGGCGCATCGACAATCCCCGCATGGAGCGGCTGCGCGCCGCGATCACCGACCGGGTGCTGCCGCCGATGGCACTGGTGATGAAGCCGGTGAACGCGCTGGCGGTGCTGGTGGCCGATTTCCAGAGCTACGCGCGCCTTTACGAACAGAATCAGGAATTGCGGCGCGAGTTGCAGCAGATGCGCGCCTGGCGCGAGGCGGCGTTGCAGCTCGATCAGGAAAACGCCCGGCTGCTTGAGCTGAACAACGTCCGCATCGACCCGGCGCTGACCTGGATCACCGGGGTGGTGATGGCCGATTCGGGGTCGCCCTTCCGACAGTCGGTGTTGCTGAACGTGGGCGCGCGCGACGGCATCCGCGACGGTTGGGCGGCGGTGGACGGGCTGGGTCTGGTCGGGCGCATCGCGGGCGTCGGCAGCCGCACCGCGCGGGTGATGCTGCTGACCGACACCTCGTCGCGGATCGCGGTGACGATCAGCCCGTCTGGGCAGAAGGCGATCCTGACCGGTGACAATTCCTTCTATCCGCTGCTTGATTTCATCGACAATCCCGACGCGGTGCGGCCCGGCGACCAGGTGATGACCTCGGGCGACGGCGACCTGTTCCCGCCCGACATCCTTGTCGGCACCGTGGCTTTGGGCACCGACCAGCGGTTGCGGCTGCGGCTGGTGGCCGACTACCAGCGGCTCGAATTCCTGCGCGTGCTGCGTTCCGGCGAAAGCGAGCGGATCGACGATCCCGGCGGGCTGCTGGTGCCGCCGGGCGGCGTGGCTCCGCCCGACGACGAACCCGAAGCCGGGCTGCGCGACAGCGGCCTGCCGTCGCCCCCGGCGCGGCCCGTGGCCCCGGATGCGGAGGCGGCGGATGGCTGAGGCGGTCGACAGGCGGCCATGGCCGGGCCGCGTCCTGTGGGTGCTGCTGTTCGTCGCGCTGGTGATGGTGGCGCTCATGCCGTTCGACACGATGCCGCCGGTGCGGGCCGGGCCGGACCTGCTGCTGGCGATCACGCTTCTGTGGGTGATGCGGCGGCCTGATCTGGTGCCCATGCCGGTGATTGCCGTATCATGGTTCATCGCCGATTTCCTGTTGCAGAGACCGCCGGGGCTGATGACCGCTTTCGTCCTCATTGCGACCGAGGCCCTGCGTCGCCGCAACACGGGGCTGCGCGCGCTGCCGCTCGTCCTCGAATGGCTGACGGCCAGCGCGGTGATCATCGCCGTGACGCTGGGATATCGCATCGTGCTGGCGCTGCTCGTGACCTCGCAGGCGCCGCTCGGGCTGTCGCTCATGCAGATGGCGATGACGATTCTTGCCTGGCCCGTCGTCGCGCTGGTCGCGCGGTTCGTGTTCGGCATCACCCGTCCCGCCCCCGGCGAGGTCGATGCGCTGGGCAAGCCGATATGAGCCTGCGTTACCGCACCCGGCGCCGCAACACCCGCGAAGGCGACGATTCCCCCCGGCGCCTGACCCGGCGCGGGCTGATCATCGGCGGGATCGAGGCGGCGACCGGCGGCGTCATCCTCTGGCGGATGCAGCGGCTGCAGGTCGACCGGGCCGACGAGTTCCGCCTGCTCGCCGAGGAAAACCGCGTGAACCTGCGGCTGATCGCGCCGACGCGCGGCCTGATTCACGACATCAACGGCATCCCCCTTGCCGTGAACGAACAGAACTACCGCATCACCATCGTGCGTGAAGACGCGGGCGACGTGGCCGAGGCGCTGGCGCGGCTGGCGCAGATCGTCACGCTGCCGCAGGGCGTGATCGAGCGCACCGTCGAGGAAAGCCTGCGCTCCTCGCCCTTCGTGCCGGTCACGGTCATGGACCGGGTAAGCTGGGACGACGTGGCCCGCGTCACGATCAACGCGCCCGCCCTGCCCGGCATCACCGCCGAAGTGGGCCTGTCGCGCTATTACCCGCGCGGCTCGGACACCGCGCATATCGTCGGCTATGTCGGTCCGGTCAGCGACTACGACCTGAGCCAGATGGAGGACCCCGACCCGCTGATGCGGATTCCGCGCTTTCCCATCGGCAAGACCGGCGTCGAGGCGCGGCTTGAGGACACGCTGCGCGGCGAGGCGGGCACCCGGCGCATCGAGGTGAACGCGGTCGGCCGCATCATGCGCGAACTCGACCGGATCGAGGGCACGGCGGGCAAGGACGTGCAGCTCACGCTTGATGCGAAGCTGCAGTCCTATGTCGAGGCGCGGCTCGAGACCGAGCTTTCCGCCTCGGTCGTGGTGCTCGACTGCCAGACCGGCGACGTGCGCGCCATCGGCAATACCCCGACCTTCGACCCGAACCTGTTCGTGCGCGGCATCACCGGGACCGACTGGACCGCGCTGAACGAGAATCCCTATCGCCCGCTGGCGGCCAAGGCCGTGCAGGGCACCTATCCGCCCGGTTCGACCTTCAAGATGGTGACGGCGCTGGCCGCGCTCGAGGCGGGCGTGGTGCGGCCCGAGGAAACCATCCGCTGCAACGGCTATACGGAAATCTCGGGCACGCGCTTTCACTGCTGGCGCGCGGGCGGGCATGGCAACGTGACGCTGAACGCCAGCCTGCAACAAAGCTGCGACTGCTACTATTACGAGGCCGGGCAGCGCGCGACCATCGACAATATCGCCGCGATGGCCCGCAAGCTGGGTATCGGGGTTCGCCACGATCTGCCGATGTCCGCCGTGGCGCAGGGCCTTGCGCCCGACCGGGAATGGAAGCGCGCCGTTCACGACGAGGACTGGCGCGTCGGCGATACCGTCAACGCCTCGATCGGGCAGGGCTATGTGCTGGCCTCGCCGCTGCAACTGGCGGTGATGTGCGCGCGCGTGGCGACCGGGCTGGAGATCCGCCCGCGCCTGGTCCACCGCATCGACGGCATCGAACAGCCCACCGGCCGGGGCGAGAGCCTCGGGATCAACGAGAACAACCTGATCCGCGTGCGGCAGGGCATGTATGACGTGCTGAACTCGGATCGCGGCACCGCGCGCGATGCGCGGATCGTCGCGGACGGCATCCGCATGGCGGGCAAGACCGGCACCAGCCAGGTGCGCCGCATCACCCCTGAGGAACGCGCGCGCGGCGTCATCTCGAATTCGCAACTGCCGTGGGAGCGGCGCGATCATGCGCTCTGGGTCAGCTTTGCGCCCTTCGACAACCCCCGCTTCGCGGTGGCCGTGGTGGTCGAGCACGGCGAGGGTGGCGGCACCCGTGCCGCACCCATCGGGCGCGACGTGATCCTGCAGGCGCTTTATGACGGCGATCCGCCGCTTGACGCCTATCCGTCGAACTGGCGCGCCCGCATCCGTGACCAGCAGGCCCGCATCCGCGACCGGCTGGCCGCCGCATCCGCGCCGGGCGGAGACCGGGCATGAGCCTGACCTATCTGGAATCGCGCGCGGGCTTCGTGCCGACGGGGCTGCGCAAGCTGCTTTATATCAACTGGCCGCTGGTGCTGCTGCTGGCTGCGGTCTGCTCGGTCGGCGTGCTGATGCTCTATTCCATTGCCGGGGGGAATGCGGCGATCTGGGCCTCGGCGCAGGGCAAGCGGGCGATTGCCGGCATGATCGGGATGCTGGTCATGGCGCTTGTCCCGATCGCGTTCTGGCGCAGGCTGTCGGCCCCGGTCTATGCGTTCTGCATCCTGCTGCTCGTGCTGGCCGAAATCATGGGCGAGGTGCGGATGGGCGCCCAGCGCTGGCTTGCCATCGGGCCGCTGCAGATCCAGCCGTCCGAGATGGCGAAGATCGGCCTCGTGATGATCCTTGCCGCCTATTACGACTGGCTGCCCGCGCGGCGGGTCTCGCATCCGTTCTGGGTGGCGGTCCCGCTGGTGCTGACGGCGGTGCCCGCGCTGCTGATCTTTGCCCAGCCCAATCTCGGCACCGCGCTTCTGACGGTGCTGATCGGCGGCGCGGTGATGTTTGCCGCCGGGGTTCACTGGGCCTATTTCGTCACCGTCATCGGCACCATCGGCGGCGCGGTCTGGGCGCTGTTCGCCACGCGCGGCACGGAATGGCAGTTCCTCCGCGACTACCAGTATCGCCGCATCGACACCTTTCTCGACCCGTCGAACGATCCGCTGGGGGCGGGCTACAACATCACCCAGGCCAAGATCGCGCTGGGCTCGGGCGGCTGGACCGGGCGCGGTTTCATGCAGGGCACCCAGTCGCGGCTGAACTTCCTGCCGGAAAAGCATACCGACTTCATCTTCAACACCC
>JACFNP010000017.1 GCA_019454835.1 Rubellimicrobium sp. | reverse complement strand
ATTGCGAGGCGCAGCCGAAGCAACCCCGACCGCTCACACACGACATCGGGGTTGCGTCGTCGGCTGCGCCTCCTCGCAATGACGAAAATATGGCGCGCCCCCGATCACCCTACGCATCGCTTCGGTTGCCGCAGGTGACCGGCCCCGTGCAACGCAGCCATGCGCCGGGCGCGGGGCTGCTGCCAAACCTCGGGGATAACCGCATTTTACCCCTTGCACCCGCCGTGCGGTCTTTATATCTGACCGCTGACCGGACGGTGCGGGCGTAGCTCAGGGGTAGAGCATTACCTTGCCAAGGTAAGGGTCGTGAGTTCGAATCTCATCGCCCGCTCCAGTCCGGTTCAGCCCAGGCCGCCTTCGGGCGGCCTTGTCGTCGGCGGGGCATCGCGGCGTCGGACCCCCTTGCACGAAGCAACGGGATCGCCTAGGCAACCCCGGCCTCGCAGGGCACCCTGGCGGGTTGGCGGAGAGGTTACGCAGCGGATTGCAAATCCGTGTAGACCGGTTCGATTCCGGTACCCGCCTCCAAGGTTTTCAATGGCTTCGCTGCCGTTCATGCTCCGTCCCCTTGCTCCGTTTACAGTTGCGTTTACAGTTTCGTTCACTGTGTGGCCCCTCTGGCGAAGGCAAGCTTGACCAGAACCGCATCGGTTTCGTCGGGTGAAACGCGCGCATAAGCGGTCGCGCGGTGCAGTGGATGATCCGCCGCCCGACCGGGACGACGGAGGCTCGTGTCCGGTGGCGTCCTCGTCAGCGAGTTCCGCGCGGATTCCGGAAGCCGCAGGCGCAAGCCGATCGGCCGGCGGCGAGTTCGAGTCGGTGATCAGCTCGGTTGACCGGCGAGGGTCGAGAGCAGCAGGTCGCCCGGTGTGCCGACATGCACGAACCGATTGCCGCATTCAGCCACGCGGGCGCCGCGATTACCCCAGTTGACGGACCCACCCCGCCCGCCGCCCTCTCACCCCGCCTTCACTCGCCTTTGCGCCAGATGCACATGGTCGCAGGCCAGCACCACCTCGCCGCGCTGGTTGATGACGCGGATGCGTTCGGTGACGCGGCCGTGGGTCGGGCGTTTGGGGTCGTCCTCAAGCGCGGCGATGGTGACTTCGGTGTGGATCGTGTCGCCGATGAACACCGGCTTCGGGAAGCGCAGGCGTTCGTAGCCGTAGGTGAAGGCCAGCGGGTTGATCTCGGTCGCTGTCAGGCCGATGCCGATGGCGAAGGTCATGGTGCCATGCGCGATGCGCTGGCCGAAGGGCGTGTCCTTCATGAATTCCGCATCCATGTGATGCGGAAAGAAATCGCCGGTATGGCCCGCGTGGACGACGAAATCGGTCTCGGTGATGGTGCGGCCCTGGGTCTTGCGGGTCTCGTCCAGCGTGTAGTCCTCGAAATGGCGCGGGCGTTCCATCAGAAGCTCCCGGCGTAAAGGCGGTTCAGGTCGTGGGCAATCACGCGGGCATCCTCGCGCGCGCGCAGCCCGGCGGACAGCCGGGCCGAGGCTTCGGCCTGAAAGCGCATGTAGCCGTCATGGCGCGGGCGCAGCCAGGCGCCTTCGAGCGTGGCGCGGGTGGCGCGGTAGAAGTCATGCGTGGCGGCATTGGCCTCGTCGCTGTCCCAGCCCGCGGCATGGCCCGGCTGGCCGCCCGCGCGGTGGTAAAGGCCGCCCTGCACCTCGGGGCCAGCGACCCAGAGCGCGTAATCGGTCGCCGCCGCGACATCGCGCCCGAAGGCCGAGACCGCGATGCCGGTGCCGCCAAGGGCCGAGCCGGTCGGCCCGTTGCCGCCTGCCACGGCGATGTCGGCGAACTGCAGGACATGCGGGCGAAAGCCGTCGATGGCGTAGTTCACGTAGCCATAGGCCAGCGGCGCCAGCGCGGCGCGGCTGTCGGGGGCGGCCATGGCCTCGAAGGCGGCAATCGGGTCCATGGCGAAGCAGTCGTCCGGCACCAGCGCCACCAGTTCGGCCAGCATGGCGATGACCCGCGCGGCGGCACCCTCGTCCATCATCGCGTCGCGTCGCGCCGGGTCGCAGGGGGTGCCGAGATTGGCCGCCAGCGTGTAGAAACACATCAGCGAATGCGGCTCGCGCAGCGGCACGATCACCCGCCCCGCGCGGGCAAGGCCCAGCACCCCGTCCCAGTCACGCGGTGCCGCATCCAGCAGGTCGGGCCGGAACGCCGCCACCTGCGTGGCCGCGTCGATGGGCAGCGCCCACTGGCGCCCGGACCAGGTGTAGCTTGCAAAGGACTGGCCGACCGATCCGGCGGCGATGGCGGCAAGCTCCGCCTCGCGCCCCGGCACATCAAGCGGCGCAAGGCAGCCTTCGGCGGTGATCTGGCCGACATGGGGGTGGTCGATGACGATCAGGTCATAGGCCCGCGCCAGTTCCTCGACCGGGAAGCTCTCGAAATCCTGCAGGCTGCGCTGCTCCCAGGTGATCTTTACCCCGGTCTTTTCCTGCCACAGCGCCGAGGTGGCCAGCATCGGTGCGATGGCGCGTTCGTGCCGCCAGGTCATGCCTTTCAGCGTGGTCACAGGTCGAACTCCTTGCGGATGGCGTCACCCTGTTCGCCGATCAGCGGGGCGGCACGGGTGGTTGCGGGGCGCTGCCCGTCGATGCGCAGGGGCGAGCGGGTGGTCTGGATGCGGACCCCGTCCCCGCGCGTCACGGTCTGGAGCATGTCGAGCACGCGGAAGCCGTCGCTGTCCAGCAGTTCGGGCCAGGTCAGCACCTTCGCGCACCAGACATCGGCGGGTTCGAGGATCGCCAGCCAGTGATCGGTCGGCTGCGTCGCCAGTTGATCGGCCAGCGCGCGTTTCAGCGCATCGCGTTCGGTGAACCATGTCGCGGGGTCGGTCGCCGCGCGCAGCACCGCGTTGCCCAGCAGCTCGCCCAGCCGGGGCACCGACATCATCGACAGCGCCAGCCAGCCGTCGGCGGTCGGATAGACCCCGTAGGGCGCCGAGAGATAGGCATGGGCCGAGCGGAAATCCGAGCGTCTAGGCAGGCGGCGACCATCGTTGAGGTGCGTGGTCAGCACCTCGAACTGGAAATCCACCAGCGCCTCGATCAGGCTGGTCTCGACATGCGCGCCCCGCCCGGTGATCCCGCGCCGCACCAGCGCCGCCAGCACCCCCTGCACCAGCGCCGCCCCGGCCAGCATGTCGGCGATGGCCAGCCCGAACGGCACCGGCCCCTGGCCTTCGTCGCCGTTGAGCCACATCACCCCCGAACGCGCCTGCGCGAGCAGGTCCTGTCCGGGGCGGTCGACCCATGGCCCTGCCTCGCCGTAGCCTGTGATCGAGCCGTAGACGATGCGCGGGTTGATCGCCCGCACCGCGTCGTAATCCAGCCCGATGCGCCCGATGACGCCGGGGCGGAAGTTCTGCAACAGCACGTCGGCACGGGTCAGCAGCTTCTTCAGCGCCGCCAGATCATCGGGGTCCTTCAGGTCCAGCGCGATGCTTTCCTTGGAGCGGTTGATCGCATGGAAGATCGTCGAATCGCCGCCGATTTCCGTGTCCGACAGATACAGCGTGCGCGACAGGTCGCCCGTGCCGGGGCGTTCGATCTTGATGACGCGGGCGCCAAGATCCTGCATCCGCAGGCTGGCATAGGGGCCGGAGAGAAACTGGCACATGTCGAGGACAAGCAGCCCGTCGAGGGGCAGGGTCGGATCGCTCATTCGTCTTTCTGTTCCACCTGATCCGCGAACGCGGCGGCGTCGCGGTATTTCACCGTCTGGATATGTTCGCAGTAGAGGACCAGCTCGCCCTCGGCCTTGAACACCTCGTAGCTGGAGCGGATCAGGCCGAGCTCCCTGTATTTCGGGCGTTTTTCAAGGTTGGTGCGGATGGTGTAGATCGTGTCGCCCACGAAGGTCGGCTTGATGAAGCGCAGCCGGTCGTAACCGTAGGAAAAGGCGTTGACGCAGTTGGTCGCCACCAGCCCCAGCCCCGCCGAAAACACGAAGGCCCCGGCGACGAGGCGGCGGTTGAAGATGCCTTCGGTGGTGGCGAAGATGTCGTCCTGCACATAGGGGTGAATATCGGTCACCAGCAGGTTGAACTGGTGGCTTTCACCTTCGGAAATGGTCCGCCGCAAGGACCGGATGCGGTGGCCGACAAGGAAATCCTCGTAGAACCAGTTTTCCGCATTCCAGACCGGCAGCGCCGCGTGATCCGCAGGCATGGTCGCCGGATGCGTGCTGTCCACGCCTACCGTGGGAGGAAACTCGCTCATGGCTTTGCCTCGAGCGGCGTCATCGGTGCTGCGGATGATGTGAAGGCCGCCTCGACCAGCGCCATCGTCTCCCATGCGTCCTCGACGGCGGTGACAAGCGTGTCGTCCTCACCGGCGACAAAGCGTTGCAGATTGCTCATCGGTCCCCGGAAGGCATGGGGGAACCAGCCGCCCCTCAGCGGCACCTCGTCCCAGACATTGTCGCCCTGCCCGATGAACAGCGAATCCGGCTCGCCCGCCGGATAGTTCAGCAGCCCGCCCATGCTGGCCACGGCGACACCCCCGGTGCCCTCGAACTTGAAGGTGGCGTCCTGAAAGCGGCGGCCAAAGCGGTGGTCGTGATTGACCGACATCGTGGCGCGGATCATCGGGCCGAAGTCGAAGATCGCCGAGGTCCGGGTCTGCGCCATGTCGGATTTCGGATGGCCCATCGTGCGCGCATAAACGCCTGCGGGTGTGCCGAAGAACGACCGCAGCATGTCGAGGTAATGGATCGAATGCACCGCGATCTCGACCCGCTCCTGCCCCTTGAGGAACGGGAACAGATGCCAGGGCGTCAGCAGGTTGAGATGCAGGTCCACGTCGATCAGATCGCCCAGCCAGCCGCGCGCCCGCGCATCGGCCACGGCCAGCACCAGCGGCGCAAACCGCAACTGGAAGTTCACGGCCGCGACCAGCCGTTTCTGCCGCGCAAGCTGCAATATCCGGGTCGCCTCGGCCAGATCGCGGCCCATCGGCTTCTGCATCAGCACCGCAGCCCCGTCGGGCAGCGCGGGCAGCACCTGCAGATGCGCGGCGGGCGGCAGCGCAAGGTCGTAGACCGCGCCATCGACCGCCAGCGCCGCCTCAAGCGAGGCGAAGGCGGGGATGTCCCATTTCCGGGCGATCAGGTCGCGCCGCTCGGGGTTCAGGTCGAACACGCCCGCAACCGGCAGCCCGGCCATGCGGTAAGCGGGCATATGCGCATCATCGACGATCCCGCCCGCGCCGATGATGACGATCGGGCGCGGGTTAGACGGGCGCGGCCATTCCTGTCTCAGGCTTTCGACATCCAGCACCATCGCGCCCTCCTGTCAGTCGAGGTGAAAGACTTCTTCCATCGACGCCCACCATTCGCCCTCGGCGCGGGTTTCAAGCGGGGCCTGTTTCGGCATGCAGACCGCCCACCATTCCTGGGTGCGCGGATCGGCGGCCATCGCGGCCATGTCGGCGTCGTGGTCGTCGCCCACATATTCGTAACAGGAAAACAGCAGGTTCTCGGGTTCGCGCAGGAAGATGGAATAGTTCCTGATATTGCTTGCCCTGATCTGCGCCAGCACATCGGGCCAGACGGCGGCATGCAGACGTTTGTATTCGGCGATTTCCGCAGGCTTCAGCCCGATGACGGCTCCGTAACGCTTCATCCTGTCCCCCCTCACGCTATCCGGTAGATGCGTTCGGCGTTGCGGTGGAAGAGCTTCGCCTGCTCGTCCCCGCTCGCGCCCGCGACCAGTTCCTGCGCGGCCCTGACCCAGCGGGTGAGATCGGCGGTCAGGGTGCAGACCGGGTGATCCGACCCCCAGACGACGCGATCCCAGCCGAAGGTGTTGATCGTGTGCTCGACCCAGGGGCGCAGGGTGTCGGTGGTCCAGTCCGGGTCGGAATAGGCGACGACGCCGGAAATCTTCACCGCCACATTCGGGCGCCGCGCCACCTCGTCGATGGCGGCCTTCCATGTGGCGATGTCGCCGCCCGCGATGTCGGGGACGAGGCAATGGTCAAGAACGAACTGCACCTCGGGTGCCGCATCGGCAAGACGGCAGGCGATGGCGGCCTGATCGGTGCGCACGCACAGATCGAAGGTCAGCCCGCGCGGCGCCAGCAGCCGCAGGTTCGATTCAAACAGCGCCGTTGCCGACAGGTCGTCGGGCACCACATGCAGCACCCGCCGCAGCCCCTTCACCCTGGGGCCAAGCGCGGCGATCCGGTCGAGGAACGCCTCGAACCCCGGATTTTCGGGGCGGCAGGCGGCGATGGCGCCATGGACCAGCGGATGCACGCCCAGCATGAACCCGGTTTCCGGCAGGATGTCGGCCCCGGCGACATCGACCTCCATGTGCAGCGCCGCCTCGATGCCAAGGGGTGCGGCCTCGGCGGCATAATCCTCGACATGCCAGGGCCGGTTGATCGCGGGCGCACCCGCAAGCCACGGATAGGAAAAGCGGTCGGGGTAGACGAGATGCAGATGGGTGTCGATGATACGCATTCGGTCCTCCTCAGGCCGTGCCATGGTCGCGCTGCGACAATCTTGCCGCCGCCGTCGCCAGCAGCGCAAGCGTGGCCGTCGTGTCGGGGGCGTCGCCCCGGTCCAGCCGTTCGGTATAGGGGCAGGTCAGCGCGGCAAGCGCCCGGCCCGTGGGACCAAGAACCGGCACAGACAGGTTGCGCACACAGGCGACCTGGGCGCTGGCGATGTCCTCGTAACCGCGCGCGCGCAGTTCGGCGAGATGTGACCGGAACGCGGGCGTGAGAACCGCGTCGGGGTCGGCGCCGCGCGCCGCGATCAGGGTGCGCTGCTCTTCCGGCGTGCTCCAGGCAAGGATCACATGCCCCGAGCCGGTGTCGATCAACCCGACCCGCGCCCCCAGCCGCACCGAAAGGTTCCAGTAATCCGGCCCGTCCACCTGTGCCACGACCACAAGGGCATCGCGCTCGGCAAGCACCAGATGGCACGCCTGTCCCGCATCGCGGGCAAAGGCACGCATGACCGGCATCGCAAGACTGACCAGCCGGTTCACCGGGCGGTGGCGATGCGACAGGTCGAAGAGCTTCAGCGTGAGATCGTAGCGGTCCTCGTCGCTGCGTCGCACATAACCGCGCCGCACCAGCGTATCGAGCATCCGGTAGATTTCATTTGCGCTGCGCCCCAGCGTCTTGGCGATCTCGGCCTGGCTGATGCCGGTGTCGATCTCCGCCAGAAGCTCGAGGATATCGAGGCCCTTGTCGAGAGCGGGCGCGCGGTAGCGGTCCGGGCGGCCATCGGCACTGCCGCCATCCGCCTGATCGTCCCCTGTCCTGTCGAGCGCCATCCCCGCCCCCTCCCAGGAAACAGATTGACCCGTTCGCACGTTCTGTGCTTATATACGAATAGACTATTCATGTATGGGTGATCAAGCCCGATCTTCCACACGACCCACAGGGAGGGGACCAGATGACCAAGGGGCTGAAAGCGGCGCTCGTCGCGTCCGTCGCGCTGACTTGCGCGGGCGGCGTGGCGCTTGCCGATGACTTCGATTACGGCTCGTTTCCGGGCTACACGCTGCGGGTCAAGCTGATCGGCGGCACGCAGTATGAAAACCTCTACACCCGCATCCCCGAATGGGAGGCGATGACCGGCGCCCGCGTCGAGATCGTCTCGTCGAAGAACCACTTCGACCTTGACCGCGAGATCAAGCAGGACATCGCGGCGGGCGACATCTCGTGGTGCGTGGGTTCGAACCACACCAGCTTTGCGCCGCAATATGGCGATCTCTACATCGACCTGACCGACTGGATTCCGCAGTCCGAGCTCGACCAGTATGTGCAGGGCACGCTCGACTCGGCCCGCGTCGACGGCCGCCTCGTGCAACTGCCGCGCGTCACCGACGTGTCGAACCTGTATTACCGCCAATCGCTTTATGCGGACCCCGACAATCAGGCCCGCTGGCAGGAAGAACACGGCACCGAGCTTGCGCCACCCACCACCTTTGACGAATTCCGCGATCAGGTGATCTTCTTCGCCGATCCGCCGAACCTGTATGGCACGGCCTTTGCGGGCAAGGACGAAGGCGCCAGCGGGCGCTTCATGGAAATCCTGCGCGCCAACGGCGGCGACCTGTTCGACGAGGACTGGAACCCGATCTTCAACTCGCCCGCGGGCGTGGCCGCGCTCCAGTGGTTCGTCGACATCTACAACGCGGGCGCGGTTCCGGCGGGCACCGTGAACTACACCTGGGACGACATCGGCCAGGCGATGGCGGCGGGGCAGCTTGCGCTCGATCTCGACTGGCCGGGCTTCGCGGCGTTCTACGCCGACCCGGACTCGTCGAAGATCGCGGGCGAACTGGGCTTTGCGCTTGCCCCGGTCGGCAGCGCAGGCGTGCGCGGCGCGTGGTCGGGGTCGCATTCGTTCTCGGTGACGGAAGCCTGCGACAACAAGGCGGCTGCCGTCTCGCTCGCCGTGTTCCTGACCAACGACGACAGCGAGATGATGGAGGCGCAGGCGGGCAACCTGCCGACCCGCACCGCGACCTTCGGCGAGGTGATCGACTGGTTCAACGCCAACGACCAGCCCTACATGGCCGACATGTTCGAGGTCTGGCAGGGCTCGCTGGCCGAGGCGCGCACGCCGCCGCTGATCCCCCAGTGGATCGAGGTGTCGAACGTGCTCTGGCCGCAGCTTCAGGCCGCCATCGTGGGCGAAAAGACCCCGCAACAGGCGCTTGACGATGCCGCCGCCCAGGCGCGCGAAATCCTCGAGGACGCCGGGATCCTCTGATCCCCCGTCACCAGTGTCCACGGCGCGCGGCCTTGCAGCCGCGCGCCGGTCTGTCCGAATTGCCGGAGCGCCGGGGCATGAAATTTCTCCGTTCGCCGCAAGCGGCGCCATTCCTTCTGCTGCTGCCGTCGATCGTCGTGATCCTCGCGGTCGTGGCGGTGCCGCTGCTGGTGTCGTTCTGGACCAGCTTCACGCCCTACAACCTGACGCGGCCCGCGACGCTGTATGATTTCGTCGGCTGGCGCAATTATCGCCGCCTGATGGGCAACAGCGATTTCTGGTGGGCCTTCGGGCGCACGGTGGTCTTCATCACCATCGCGCTGAACCTCGAACTGCTGCTCGGGCTGGGGCTTGCGCTGTTGATGAACAACATCCGCAAGGGCGAACGGACCCTGCGCACCATCATGATGTTCCCGATGATGTTCTCGCCGATCCTGGTGGGCTTCATGTTCAAGTATCTGTTCAACGACGCCATCGGCCTCGTGAACAACGCGCTGTTCGACCTGTATATCATCTCGCGCCCGATTCCGTGGCTGGTCGACGGGGTGCTGGCCAATCTGACGATCATCCTTGCCGAAATCTGGATGTCGACCTCGGTTTTCGCGATCCTGCTGCTGGCGGGGCTGCTGGCGCTGCCGAAGGAACCGATCGAGGCCGCAAGGGTCGACGGCTGCAACCCGTGGCAGGTATTCCGGCACATCACGCTGCCCTTCCTGATGCCGTTCATCTTCATCGCGATGACGATCCGCTCGCTCGATGTCGCGCGGGCCTATGACATGGTCCGCATCATGACGAACGGCGGGCCGGCGGGGCGGACGGAACTGATCTGGACGCTGATGGTGCGCACCGGCTACCAGAACAGCCAGATGGGGATGGCGAATGCGATGGGCTATGTCTCCATCCTGCTGTCGATCTTCTTCACGGTGTATTTCTACCGCAAGCTGGTCGCCGCGCGGTCCTTCATGGGGGGCGCGCAATGAGCGAGGGTCGCACCATCGAACGCCCCTGGCAGCGCTGGCTGATCCGGTTCGGCGTCTTCGTCGCCATGGCGCTGCTGTGCATCCCCGGCGTCTGGGTGGTGCTGACCGCCTTTCGCCCCAATATCGAGGTGCTGGCCCGGCCCACGGTCTGGATCCCCGAAGTCTGGACGCTGGACAATTTCCGCCGCCTGTTCGGGTTCTCGTCCACGCAGCAGGGTCTGCCGGTCGCGGCCTATTTCATCAACTCGCTGGTGATCTCGCTCACCTCGACGGTGGTGGCGATCCTGGTGGGTATGGCGGGGGGCTATGCGTTCGCGCGCTATTCGTTCCGGGGCAAGGGCGCGCTGTTTCTGGCCTTCATGCTGTCGCGCACCGTGCCCGGTGTCGCGCTGAGCCTGCCGCTCTTCATCCTGTGGGGGCGGCTGGGCATCATCGACACATCATTCGGGCTGATCCTTGTCTACATGGCGATCAACATCCCCTTCACGATCTGGCTCACCGACGGGTTCTTCCGCCAGATTCCGCCCGACCTGTCCGAAGCCGCGCAGATCGACGGTTGCACGCGCTGGCAGGCGTTCTGGAAGGTGGAATTTCCGCTGGCCCGCGCCGGGCTGGCCTCGGCGGGCATCTTCGCCTTCCTGACCTCGTGGAACGAATACGCGCTGGCGGCGCAGCTCACCCGGACCACGGCCTCCAAGACCATGCCGGTGGGCCTCATGGATTTCACCGCACAGTTCACCGTGGACTGGACCGGGATGAGCGCGATGGCCGTGCTCATCATCATCCCGGCGCTGATCCTTACGTTCATCGTGCAGAAACATCTGATTGCCGGACTGACCTTCGGCGGAGTGAAGGGTTGAGCCATGGCCGAAGTCACGCTCGAGAACGTCGTCAAGCGCTACGGAGACACGACCGCAGTTCACGGCGTCAGCCTCGACATCGCGCATAACGAATTCGTGGTTCTGGTCGGCCCCTCGGGCTGCGGCAAGTCCACCACCCTGCGCATGATCGCCGGGCTGGAAGAGATTTCCGACGGCACCATCCGCATCGGCGACCGCATCGTGAACGGGCTGCCGCCGCGCGCGCGCAACATTTCCATGGTATTCCAGAGCTACGCGCTTTATCCGCACATGAACGTGCGCGACAATCTGGGCTTCGGGCTCAAGATCGCCGGACTGTCCAAGGACGAGATCGCGCGGCGCGTGAACGAGGCCGCCGAAATCCTCGGTCTCGACATGCTGATGGACCGGCTGCCCGCGCATCTGTCCGGCGGGCAGCGCCAGCGCGTCGCCATGGGCCGCGCCATCGTGCGCAACCCCGACGTGTTCCTGTTCGACGAACCGCTGTCGAACCTCGATGCCAAGCTGCGCGGGCAGATGCGGGTCGAGATCAAGAAGCTGCACCAGCGCGTCGGCACGACGATCATCTACGTCACCCACGACCAGGTCGAGGCGATGACCCTTGCCGACCGCATCGTCATCATGCGCGACGGGCGGGTGGAACAGGTGGGCACGCCTGCCGAAGTGTTCGAGACCCCGGTGAACACCTTCGTCGCGGGCTTCATCGGCTCGCCGCCGATGAACCAGCTTCCCGCCACGGTCGTGGGCGCCGCCGCGCGGCTGGCCGACGGGGTGACGATCCCGCTGCCTGCCGATATTGCGCCGCGCCTGAAGGACGGCCAGAACGTCACCCTCGGCTTTCGGCCCGACGGGTTTTCACCCGCAGGCCACGGGATGCTCACCGATGCCGCCACCGTCACCATCGCCCGCGATATCCTGATCGCCGAGCCGCTCGGCAATGAATCCATCCTCACGGTGGAACTGGGCGGCAAGGATGTGCAGGGCAAGATGCTGAACCCGCGGGTGCTGCGGTCGGGCGAAAGGGTGGATTTCCTGCTCGACCTGTCGCATCTGCATGTCTTCGACGGCGAGAGCGGGCGCAATCTGGGAGTCTGATATGGCACGGATCGAACGGGTCGAACTGCTGATGGTGGACCTGCAACCCAAGGTCCGCCGCGTCGATGCGATCCAGTCCTTTGTTTCGCAGGAAACGCCCATCGTCCGCATCACCGACAGCGACGGCGCGACCGGCACCGGCTATTCCTACACCATCGGCACCGGCGGCCCGGCGGTGATGAGCCTGCTGGCCCGCACCCTCGCCCCGGCGCTGATCGGGCGCGAGGCGATGCAGGTGGAACGCATCTGGCGCGACCTGCTGTTTCTCACCCATGCGACCAGCGTGGGGGCGATCACCTCGATCGCGCTGGCGGCCATTGATACGGCCTTGTGGGATCTCAAGGCGCGCAAGCTGGGCCTGCCGCTGCATGTTCTGGCCGGGGGCGCGCAGGAGTCGATCCCGCTCTACACGACCGAAGGCGGCTGGCTGCATCTGGAACCGCAGGCGCTGGTCGACGACGCGCTGGCCGCGCAGGCGCAGGGTTTTGCAGGCTGCAAGCTGAAGGTCGGCCGCCCGCTTCACGAGGATGTCGCCCGCATCGCCGCCGTGCGCGAGGCGGTCGGCGCGGGGTTTGAAATCTTCACCGACGCCAACCAGGCCTTTGCCGTGGACGAGGCCATCCGCCGCGCCCGCGCCTGGGAGGCGCTGGATATCGGCTGGCTGGAAGAGCCGCTGCCCGCCGACGACCTGTCCGGGCACCAGCGCCTCGTCGCCCATACCTCGATCCCGGTGGCGGTGGGCGAAAGCCTCTATTCGCATCTCCATTTCCGCGAATATCTCGAACGCCACGCCTGCTCGGTGGTGCAGGTCGATGTCGGGCGGGTCGGCGGCATCACGCCCTGGCTGAAGGTCGCGCATATGGCGGAATGCTTCAACATCGCCGTGGCGCCGCATTTCCTGATGGAACTGCACGTGAACCTGTGCGCGGCGGTGCCGAACGCGCGCTGGGTGGAATACATCCCGCAACTGGACGAGATCACTGTTGAGGGAATGCGCATCGAGAACGGCCGCGCGTATCCGTCACCCGCACCGGGGCTGGGCATCGCCTGGGACGAGGACGCACTGACGCGCAGGGCCGTCGAGGGGCAGGGCACGATCATCTCGTGAGGCGGCGGTGTTGGGTGGGGGGCAGCAGCGCATCATTCCCTGCAGCCGTTGTAGCGGGTGTGCGACGGAGCGGGCGCGGGGCGATGACCAGCCTGCTCGTGCCCGGCCTGCGGATCGAAATTCAGCCACACGATGTCGCCGCTGTCGGGCACCCATGCCGCCATCATCTGACTTCCTTGCCGACCGGCGCGCCGAAATCCGCCCCATCATGGAAGGCGTCAGGCGTCATCCCGGACAACAACTTGTCGAGATCATGCCCAGGTTCCGACACATATGAGATTCCGCCATTGAAAGGGGGGCGGGGTTCTTCGAGGCTTTGAGTGTGAAGCAAAGCAGAAGGAGAACCCCATGCAGATCATCGGTCTGCCCGGTCACGTTGTCAGGAACGCGCAGGCCGCGGCGGATGCGGGCGCGCAACTGGTCGGTAGCGCTCGTCCGGGAGGTCGAGGACCTGCGCGCCGACAACCCGATGTGGGACACGCGCAAACTCGGGTCACGCTGCGGGCGGCGGGGCACAGGGTCGGCGACAGTACCTTTGGCCGCACCTTTGTCTTCGCACACCGCTACAACACATACCGCCGCCACGATGCCCTTGGACAGGTGCCGCCACCGGCCTATCTCGAATCACGAGCCGAAGGAGGATCAGGCCGGTCCCGGATGTGCTGAGCCTGTGCCCGCGCATGAGAGATGATCGGCTGTGGTCTGTCTTATGGGCCAGTGAAACCCTGGTGGCAGGGCAACAGGGCGCGAGACCGTGCAGAACCCGGCTGAAATGCGGGTATAGGCGCGGGCGGACGCGCAGCGTGTCGTCTGGTTTCAAGCGCTTACTGTCGCGGCGCCCGCCTCCGGAATTTCCCCCCACGCCCCGCCACGCCCCGACACCCCATCGCCGGGCGGGCGGTGCCGGGGCGCGGGCATTCGCCCTGCGTCCCGGCAGCGTTCAGATGTTCGCCCAGCCGCCGTCGATGACGTGCAACTGGCCGGTCGTGTAGGCGGATTCGTCCGAGGCGAGATAGACCACCAGCGCGGCGATCTCCTCGGGGCGACCGATGCGGCCGATGGGCTGGCGGGCGATGAAGGCGGCCTTCGCGGCCTCGTAGTCGCCGCTCGCGCGCCAGCGCTCGTGCAGCGAGGGGCTGTCCACGGTGCCGGGGCAGATCGCGTTGGCGCGGATGCCCTGGCGGATGAAATCGGCGGCGATGCTCTTGGTCAGCCCCACCACGCCCGCCTTGGTCGCGCCGTAGACGAAGCGGTTGGGCACTGCCATCACCGAGGACGCCGCCGAGGCCATGTTGATGACCGAGCCGCCGCCCGCCGCGATCATCGCGGGCAGGAACGCCTTGCACATGCGGAACATGGCCGTCATGTTGATGTCGACCGAGAAATCCCAGTCTTCCTCGGTGCAATCGAGCAAGGTGCCGTTGGCCACATAGCCCACGCAGTTGAAGAGCACGTCGACCGCGCCGATCTCGGCCGCCGCTGCCGTCACCGCCGCGCTGTCGCGCACGTTCAGCATCCGGGTCTCGAGTCCCGTGGCCGCGAGTTCGGCCAGCGCCGCCGCGTTGATGTCGCAGGCGATGACCCTTGCGCCCTCGTCGCGCATCGCGAGGGCCGAGGCCCGGCCGATCCCCTGTCCTGCCGCCGTCACCAGCGCCGTCTTGCCCTGAAGCCGTCCCATCTTTCGCCCTCTCCGGTGGTCAGCCGCGTTCACCTGCGGCGCGTCTCCGACCGATTGGCGCCGAAGCGGCCCGAGTGCAAGGGCGGTGACCCGTGTTCGCATTCGCGTGAGCGGGGCGATTGCCCCATTTGTGCCACAATTCGGCCCCCTCACCGCCCAGCTTCGTCAACACCATGGAAACAGTCAGGTGGAGGACGGGCCAACCGTCCCCGATACGAGACGAGGCAGTGATCATGGCGCAAGCCACAACAGCAACACCCGTCGCGCAGACGGCCAGGGGCGGCGGCGCAAGACCCCGCCCCCCGGCCTCTCCGGCCCCCGCAAAGCCGGTGATCTCGGATTACGCGAGTATCTGAGACGGCGGATCCCGGCGGCGCCGTCCCTCCCGCGGCCAGCCGCCCCCTCGCGCCAGAGGCCGCATGGTCTCTGGCGCTTTTATCTGGAACATCTGGCGCCCGCGAAAATGCGACAAGACAGAAAGTTCGAGCGGGTCCGCCGAATCCATGATGACGCGACCCGTTCTGGCGCGCGGGGGATGGGCAGAATTCCGCGCATGTCGGGCGGGATCGTTGCGGCAGCGGCCGCGCTCGGCCAGATTGTCGAAAAATTCGCAGGGACCAGATGATGCCTCGCCCGTTTCTTGCCGCGCTCGCGCTGGCCTTGCTCACCGCCTGTTCGGGCCACGGCCCCGAGGTCGCGCGCGAGACCCGCGCGCCCGACAGCACGCTGCATACGGGCGAGACGCCCGAGATGCGCGGGCTGGTGAACAGCTTTGCCGCCGAATACGGGATGCCGCCCGCGCTGATCCACCGGGTGATCCAGCGCGAGAGCGGCTACAATCCGGCGGCGCGCAACGGACCCTATTACGGACTCATGCAGATCCTGCCCGAAACCGCGCGCGGCATGGGCTATGACGGACCGATCGAGGGCCTGCTCGATGCCGGGACCAACCTGCGCTACGGCGGCGCCTACCTGCGCGGCGCCTGGCTGCTGAGCGGCGGCGACATGGACGGCGCCGTGCGCCGCTATGCCTCGGGCTATTACTACGAGGCCCGCGACCGCTGCATGCTGGTCGCCACCGGCCTGCGCAACCGCGAGATCGCGCCGGGCTGCCGATAGGGGCTGGAGCGGGTAGCGGGAATCGAACCCGCGCGTTCAGCTTGGGAAGCTGACAGGCTGCCATTACATCATACCCGCCGCGGCGCCGTCCTTACTGTGGCGGCGCGGCGCCTGCAAGGGCGAAGCGCGGGCGAGGGCTCGTCATTGCGAACGACGTGAATCCATCCATGCGGGGTGCCGTCCCGGCCCCGTGGATTGCCACGTCGGCTTCGCCTCCTCGCAATGACGGGGGATGCCGTGTGCCGGACGGCTTGCCTTCAGGCTAGGGCAATCGGGCGCGCGGGCTGGCGCCCGCAAATCCCGTCATTGCGAGGCGAAGCCGAAGCAACCTCGACCGCTCACACCCAACATCGGGGTTGCTTCGTCGCCTGCGGCTCCTCGCAATGACGGCCGCCTCGCGGGGGACGGCGCCTGCCGTGCGCCGGACGGCTTGCCTTCGGGCGACGCCCGTTGCAACAGGCGGGCCGATCGCCTATAAACATTCCACAATCCGTATGATTAACCGCAACGCAGGAGAACGTCGATGGACGGCAGCAGGGTTGATGTGACCGCGCTCGATGCGGCGGCCGACGAGGCTGCCTCGCTCCTGAAACTGTTGTCCAATCCGTCGCGGCTGCGGATCCTTTGCGCGCTGCTGCCGGGCGACCAGTGCGTCGGCCAGCTTGAAGAGTCGCTCGGTGCCAGCCAGTCCTATGTCTCGGGCCAGCTTGCCCGGATGCGGGCCGAGGGGCTGGTGGCGGGTATCCGCGACGGCCGCTCGGTGCGCTACCGCCTGAACGACGAGCGCCTCGCCCCGATCCTCGAACGGCTCTACGAGGTCTTCTGCGCCCCCGGACGCGCCCCGGCCCGCTGATCCGGTCGCATCGTGGCCTTCCGGGCCGGGCGATGTTGCCCGGCGGGGCGTGGTTGCCTATCACTGGCGCATGGGGACGGGGATCATTCACCGGGCATCGGACGGAATCGGCGTCATCGAACTGCCGCCGCTGGCGGGGGGCGTGCTGGCGGCTGGCGATGTCGCCGCGCTCGGGCAGGCGCTGGACGCCTGCGCGGCGCTGCCGGGCGTGATCCTCGATCTGCACGGCAATGCCCACGGCCCGGTCGATCCGGCGGGGCTGGTGCCGCCCGAGGGTCTTGCGGCGCTGGCCGCGCGGATCGCTTCGGCGGCGCCGCCGGTCGTGGCTGTGCTGGCCGGACCGGTGACGGGGCCGCTGGCGTCGCTGGCGCTGGCGGCGCAGGGGAGGGTGATGGCGGACGGCGCGGCGCTGGCCTGGCCCGAGGCGGAGATGGCGCTGTTGCCGCCTGCCGGTGCGGTGGTCCGGCTGACGCATCTGGCCGGGGCGGCGGCGCTGGAGATCGCGGGGTCGGGGCGGCGGATCCCCGCCCGCGAGGCGCTGGCGCTGGGCCTCGTCGATGCGCTGGTGCCGGATCGTGAGGCGGCCCATGCGCGGGCGCGGACGCTGGTGCAGGCCCCGCCCCGGCGCCTGCGCGGCGACGTGTCGGCGGATTTTGCCGCCGTGCAGGCGGCGCGGCGGGCGCTGGCGCAGGGGCCGGGCGTCGCGGCGGCTCCGGCGCGGCTGCTCGACGCGGTCGAGGCGGCGTTGCTGCTGCCCGATCCGCAAGCGCTGGCCTTCGCCGCCGAGGCCGAGGCCGACGCGCGCGCCGATCCTGTCGGCCGGGCGCTGCGCTACCTGATGCAGGCCGAGCGGCGCCTTGGCCCGCCGGTCGTGACGGCCGCCACGGACGGGGCGCCGACCCTGACGCAGGCGGGGATGGAGGCTGCCGGGGCCTTGCGCGCCGCCTGGGTGCTGGCGGCGCGGGCGCTGGTCCGCGAGGGCACGGCACCGGGGACCATCGACGCCGCCGCGCGCCACTGGGGTCATGCCGAGGGGCCGCTGGGCACCGCGCCGCCGCCGCGCGCCGGTCCCGAGATCGCAACCCGCCTCGTCGCCGCGCTGCTGGCCGAGGCGGCGCGGCTGGTGGCGGGCGGTGCGCTGGACTCGCCCGCGCAGGCCGATGCGCTGGCGGTGATGGCGACCGGCTTCCCGCGCTGGCGCGGCGGGCCGGTCCTGGCCAGCATCGCGCTGGGGCAGGGCGTTCTGGCCCGGCAGATGGAGGGCTGGGCGCAAGGCGACCCGGTCTGGGAGATGCCCGACATCGCCCGGCATGCCATTCTCGTCGCCGGGCGCTGGGGGGATGCGGGGGCGGTCTAGGAGCGGGGCAACCGGGCCGATCGCATCTTCCGTCACCCGCGAGGAGGCGAAGCCGACGAAGCAATCCCGAGGACATCGCGCAAGCGGTCGGGGTTGCTTCGGCTTGCGCCTCGCAATGACGGTGAGAAATCTCGTCATTGCGAGGAGGCGAAGCCGACGCGGCAATCCACGGGGCCGGGCGCCACTCCCGGCATGGATTGCTTCACTTCGTTCGCAATGACGAGAAATCCCCGTCATTGCGAGGAGGCACAGCCGACGAAGCAACCCCGACCGCTCGCGCAATGCCTTCGAGGTTGCCGCGTCGGCTTGCGCCTCGCAATGACGGGAGTTGCGGGCTCGCGGGTGACGGGGTTTGCGGGTGGCGGATGGCCCATCCACCTGCAAAATGCTTCAGCCGAACACGATCCCCAGCACGACCAGCATCAGCCCCAGCACCGACAGCAGGAACGCGGCAAGGTTCACCGGCATCATCCGACCGATGCGGGCGCGCAATGCGTCATCCGACGGCGCCGAGCGGCGGGCGCGCAGGACTGCGACGAGGCTCCAGATGATGCCCGCGAAGCCCAGCACCGTGACGCATGCGCCGCCCCAGATCAGCAGTCCCATCATGTCCTCCCGCCGTGCGGCCAGGCTTAACCTATTGTTTTGTCGCAATATTTCGGGCGTCAAATGTTGCCATTCGACTGCGAGATGCTCTAGCCGGTGCCGTGCCGCGCTGCAACCCGCTCTTGCCCGGCGGATGCGGCGGGGCTAACCAGCCGCGAAGTTGCGCCTGAAGGAGAGCCAGATGACCGATCCCAACCCCGCCGGTGACGAACTGCGGGCCTTCATCGAGCGTTACGAGTCGCTTGAACTGGAAAAGAAGGAAGCCACCGACGCCATGAAGGAAGTCATGGCCGAGGCCAAAGGGCGCGGGTTCGACGTGAAGGCGCTGCGCAAGATCATCGCCCTGCGCAAGCGCGACCGTGACGATGTCGCCGAGGAGGAGGCGATCCTCGAGATGTACAAGGCCGCGCTCGGGATGCTCTGAGATGGCCTGGGCGATCCTGTTCCTGGCGGGCCTGTTCGAGATCGGCTGGGCCATCGGCCTGAAATATTCGCACGGCTTCACCCGGCTCTGGCCCTCGGCGGCGACGGTCGTGGCGATGGCGCTGTCGGTCTGGCTGCTGGGGCTGGCCCTGCGGGCGCTGCCCCTGGGCACCGCCTATGCGGTCTGGACCGGGATCGGCACCGTCGGCACCGCGATCCTCGGCATGATGCTGTTCGCCGAACCGGCAAGCGCGCTGCGGCTGGCCTCGATCGCGCTGATCGTCGCGGGGATCGTCGGGCTGCGGCTCTTGTCGTGAGGGTTGCCGCAGGGCGTTGCCGCCTGTAGCCATGGGTGAAAACCGGGGGGGGGGCGATGGCGCTCGAGGATGCCGCAAGCCAGATCGACCATGCCTTCACGCGCGACGACCTGCGCGGCCTGTCCTTCGAGGCGCCCTTCGCGGGCGCGACCTCGTTCCTGCGCCGCCGCTACAGCCATGACCTGAGCGGCGTCGATCTGGCGGTTCTCGGCGTGCCCTTCGATCAGGCGGTGACCAACCGCCCCGGCGCCCGCTTCGGCCCGCGCGCGATCCGCGAGGCATCCGCCCTGCAACCGGGCGACCCGCCGTTCGGCTGGCCCTTCGACATGCTGACCGCCTGCGCCATCGTCGATACCGGCGATCTGGCCTTCGACTATGCCGAGACCGCGCGCTTTCCTGCCGCCCTTCAGGAACGGGCGGCGCAGATCATCGCCTCGGGCGCGCCGCTGCTGGCGCTGGGCGGCGACCATTCGATCACCCTGCCGCTCTTGCGCGCCCATGCCGCGCGGCACGGGCCGCTGGGCCTGGTGCATTTCGACGCCCATTCCGACCTGTGGCAGGACGACAGCCCGGCGCGCATCGACCACGGCACGTTTCTTTACAAGGCGATGCGCGAGGGGCTGGTCGATCCGGCCCGCGCGGTGCAGGTCGGCATCCGCACCGCCGGGCCGTCCTGGCCGGGCGTCACGCAGATCGCCGCGCGCGAGGTCCATGAGGCGGGCGTCGCCGCCACCGTGGCCCGCATCCGCGCCGTAGCGGGCGCGGGGCCGGTCTATCTGACCTTCGACATCGACGCGCTGGACCCGGCCTTCGCGCCGGGCACCGGCACGCCGGTCTGGGGCGGGCTGGCAAGCTGGCAGGCGGCGGCGTTGCTGCGCGAGCTTGCGGGCGTGAACGTGGTCGGCGCCGACGTGGTCGAGGTCTCGCCGCCCTATGACGCGGGCGCCGTCACCGCCGTGGCGGGCGCGCATGTGGCGGTCGAACTGGCCTGCCTGTGCCTCTGGCCGCGCGCCGGTTTCGCCGGGGCCTGATCGCGCAAACGTGTTCACCGGCCGTGCCGGGCGGTGGGATGATCTGCCCGTTCAGCCTGAGGTGACCGCGATGCGCGCCCTGACCCTTGCCCTTGCCGCCTGCGCCCTGACCCTGCCCGCCGTTCCCGCCGCCGCGCAGGACATGCTGCTGTTCCGCGCCCCTTCGGGCAACATAAGCTGCATGATGGCCACCTGGGACGGCGGCTATGCCCGCTGCGACATCAGCGACTACACGCCGAGCTTCCGCAACTCCGGCGACTGCCAGCAGGATTACGGCTTTGCCTTCGAGGTTGGCGCCGCAGGCGCGGGGCAGGTGCTGTGTGCGGGTGATACGGTCTGGGACAGCACCGCCTGGACGCTGCCCTACGGCCAGTCACGGACGCTGGGCGCGATCACCTGCACCTCGCGCACCACCGGCATGGTCTGCGCCAACCGCCAGGGCCACGGCTTCGCCGTCGCCCGCGCCGCGCAACGGGTGTTCTGAGCGGGGGTGGTTCGTCATTGCGAGGCGAAGCCGAAGCAACCCCGACCGCTTACTCAATGCCCTCGGGATTGCCGCGTCGCCTGCGGCTCCTCGCAATGACGCTGTTCCCTCCGTCATTGCGAGCCGCAAGGCGAAGCAATCTCGACCTCTCACACACAACTTCGGGGTTGCTTCGTCGGCTTCGCCTCCTCGCAATGACGGGATTTGCGGGCGGCGACGCCACACCGACCCGCGCAGGGCGCCTCGCCCGATAGCCCCCCCGACACCCGATCCCGCCCCTTGACCGGCCCCCCGCCGTCAAGGCAAAGCCCGGCGCATGATCTCCAGCGACACCACCGACCGCATCCTTGCCCGCTTCGCCTTTCTCGAGGCGCGGATGCAGGCGGGGCTGGCCCCGGCGGAGCTGCAGTCGGTCGGGCGCGAATATGCCGACCTCAGGCCGGTGGTGGACACCATCACCGCCCATGCCGCGCTCGCGGATGAAATCGCCGCCACCGAGGCGCTGCTGGCCGACCCCGAGATGCGCGCGCTGGCCGAAGCCGAACTCCCCGGCCTGCGGGCGCGGCTCGAAGCTGCCGGACAGGCGCTGCGTCTGGCGCTGCTGCCCAAGGATGCCGCCGACGCGCGGCCCGCGATCCTTGAAATCCGCCCCGGAACGGGGGGCGAGGAAGCGGCGCTGTTTGCGGGCGATCTGCTGCGCATGTATCAGCGTTACGCCGAATCGCGGGGCTGGCGGTTCGAGGTGCTGGAAGAACAGGTCAGCGACCTTGGCGGCATCCGCGAGGTCGTGGCGCGCATCGCGGGCGAGGGGGTGTTCGCGCGGCTGAAATACGAATCCGGCGTCCACCGCGTCCAGCGCGTCCCGGTGACCGAGGCGGGCGGCCGCATCCATACCTCGGCGGCCACCGTCGCCGTGCTTCCCGAAGCCGAGGCGGTCGATATCGAGATCAACCCCGCCGACATCCGCATCGACACGATGCGCGCCAGCGGCGCGGGCGGCCAGCATGTGAACAAGACCGATTCGGCGGTGCGCATCACCCATTTTCCGTCGGGCATCGTCGTCACCTCGTCGCTGAAATCCCAGCATCAGAACCGCGACATCGCCATGCAGGTTTTGCGCGCGCGGCTCTATCAGGCCGAGCGCGACCGCGCCGACAGCGCGCGGGCGGGGGCGCGCAAGGCGCAGGTCGGCTCGGGCGACCGTTCCGAACGCATCCGCACCTACAATTTTCCCCAAGGCCGCATGACCGACCACCGCATCAACCTGACGCTCTACCGGCTGGATGCGATCATGCAGGGCGATCTCGACGAGGTGATCGACGCCTTGCAGGCGCAAGCGCAGGCGGATGCGCTGGCCGAAGCCGGATGACCCCGCGCGAGGCATTGCGCGACGCCGTCGCCCGGCTGCGCGTGGCGGGGGTCGAAGACGCCGCAGGCGATGCGCGCCGCCTGCTCGAACATGCGGGCGGGATCGCGCCGGGGCTGCTGTCGGCGCATGTCGACGGCATCGACGCGCAGGCGCTGGCGCGGTTCGCGGCGCTTGTCGCGCGCCGCGCGGCGCGCGAACCCGTGGCGCAGATCATCGGGCGGCGCGCGTTTTACGGGCGCGACTTCCGCGTCACCGCCGACACGCTCGACCCGCGCCCGGAAACCGAACATCTGGTCGAGACGGCGCTGGCCGCGCCCTTCGCGCGGGTGCTCGATCTGGGCACCGGCACCGGCTGCATCCTGCTGACGCTGCTGGCCGAACGCCCCGGCGCCACCGGCACCGGCACCGACATTTCCGCGCCCGCGCTGGCGGTGGCGCACGAGAATGCCGCCCGCCTAGGCGTTGCAGGGCGCGCGCGCTTTCATCACGGCGACTGGTTTGCAGGGCTGGCGCAGACCGGCTTCGATCTGGTGGTGTCGAACCCGCCCTATATCGCGGCGGCCGAGATGCCGGACCTTGCCGCCGAACTCGCGCATGAGCCGCGCGCCGCGCTGACCGACGAGGGCGACGGGCTGGGCGCCTATCGCGCCATCGCCGCCGGGGCGGGGGCGGTCATGGTGCCCGGCGGGCGGCTGGTGCTGGAAATCGGCCATGCGCAGGGCGATGCGGTCCGCGCGCTGCTGGCGCGGGCCGCGTTCGCGGGCATCAGCCTGCACCGTGACCTGTCGGGCAAGCCGCGCATCATCGCCGCGCACCGTCCGTAGGCGGGCCGCAAGCGGGCCGTAAGCGGAAAACCGCGACCGATTTGCCGCATAATTCGCGTTCGCAGCAATTTTCGCTTGCTCCTGCCGGGGATGAGTGCTTAGTCAGGACTGTCGGCGGGATGCGGCCAGCGCCCCCCTCCGATTGCCGTCAGACCATATCCGCTTCATGCACCTGCGGGTGCGACACGGCCAGGACCGGCGGCTTGCTTCAATCGCCAACAGCGAAAGCCACATGAGACCTTCCAAAACCCGGTCGCGGGGCAACAAGAACCGCAGCATCCGCCCGACGGGCGGCAACATCATCAACCGTGTCTTCGACAGCTCCGGCCCCGAGGGCAAGGTGCGCGGCACGCCGCAGCAGATCATCGAGAAATATCTGCAACTGCACCGCGACGCCCAGTTGTCGGGCGACCGCGTGAACGCGGAGAACTTTGCCCAGCACGCGGAACATTATACCCGGATGCTGGCCGAGGCGATGCGCGAGGTGGACCGCGCCCGCGAGGAACAGGAAGAGCAGAACCGCCAGCGTCAGGCCGACCGCGACCGCGCCCGCAGCCAGCGCGACCCCCGCGACGACACCCCGGACCCGGCGCCCGAGCCTGCCGAAGCCGCACCCGCCGCAGATGCCGACAGCACGCTCGTCGAACTGCCCGAAGGCAGGCCCGACGCCCGTGCCGACGACCGCCCGCGCGAGCAGCGCCGTCCGCGCGCGCCCCGGCCGCCGCGCCCCGAGGACAGCGCCGCCACGGCGGATACCGGCGACACCCGGCCCGAAAGGGCGCCCGACGCCGAACCCGCCCGCCCGCCACGCGCCCCCCGCACCCGCAAGCCGCGCCCCGCAGGCAACCCCGACACGGCCACCGCCGAAGGCGACGCAACCCCGACCGTGATCCCCGACATCGCGAGCTGAGGGGCGAGAGCATTTCGCAGCCAAATGGAACATTTGGCGCCCGCGACAATGCGCAAAACAAAGGGTCCTGGCGGTTCCGCCGAATCATGGATGACGCGACCCGCCGGGGCTGAGGGCGGCGGCGCCCCCCCCCTCACGCCTCGGCCAGTGCCCGTGCCAGCGCGCAGAACTGTTCGATCCCGATTTCCTCGGCCCGCTGCGTGGGCGCGATGCCTGCGGTGGCAAGCAGGTCGGCGATCTGCGGGTGCAGCGCGCGCAGCGAGGCGCGCAGCATCTTGCGGCGCTGGCCGAAGGCGGCGGCCACCACGCGCGACAGCACCCGCGCGTCGGCGGGAAAGCGCGGCGCGGGCAGGGCGCTCAGGTGGACCACCGAGGACGACACTTTCGGCGGCGGTGTAAACGCCTGCGGCGGCAGCTCCAGCACCACCCGCACATCCGCCCGCCATTGCGCGAGGATCGACAGCCGCCCGTAATCGCGGCTGCCCGGCTGCGCCACGATCCTCTGCGCCACCTCGCGCTGGAACATCAGCGTGAGCGATGCCCAGAACGGCGGCCAGACGGGCGGGGTCAGCCAGCGCACCAGCAGTTCGGTGCCGACATTGTAGGGCAGGTTTGCGCAGATGCGGATCGGCGGCTGCAGCCCGTGCGCCAGCGGGTCGATGTCCAGCGCGTCTCCCTCGACCACCTGCAGCCGTCCCGGATAATGCGCGGCGATCTGCGCCAGCGCAGGCAGGCAGCGCGCGTCCTTCTCGATGGCCAGCACCCGGCGCGCACCCTCCATCAGCAGGCCGCGCGTCAGGCCGCCGGGGCCGGGGCCGATCTCGATCACGTCCGATCCGGCCAGATCACCGGCAGCCCGCGCGATGCGGGCGGTCAGGTTCAGATCGAGGATGAAATTCTGCCCCAGCGCCTTTTTCGCCGACAGCCCGTGCGCGGCGATCACCTCGCGCAGGGGCGGCAGCCCGTCGGGCGTGCTCATGCCCGGCGCCGGGCCATGTCGGCGGCCATGCGGATCGCGGCGATCATGCTGGACGGATCGGCCAGCCCCTTGCCCGCGATGTCGAAGGCGGTGCCGTGGTCGGGCGAGGTGCGCACGAAGGGCAGGCCGAGCGTCACGTTCACGCCGCCTGCGAAATCGACGGTCTTGATCGGGATCAGCGCCTGATCGTGATACATGCAGATTGCCACATTGTAACGCGCCCGTGCCGCCGGGTGGAACATCGTGTCGGCGGGCAGGGGGCCGGTGATGTCCAGCCCCTCGGCGCGCAGGGCGTCGAGCACCGGGGAAATCAGCACCGCCTCCTCGTCCCCCATCCGCCCGCCTTCGCCCGCATGGGGATTCAGCCCCGCCACCGCGATGCGCGGACGGGCAAGGCCGAAGTCGCGCGCCAGCGCGGCGGCGGTGATCTCGATGGTCTGGCGCAGCAGGTCGGGGGTTAGGCGCGCGGGCACCTCGCGCAGCGGCATGTGGATCGTCACCGGCACCACCCGCAGCCCTTCGCCCGCCAGCATCATCACCACCGGCACGTCACCGGCCAGACGGGCCAGAAATTCGGTATGGCCGGGAAAGGCGAAGCCCGCGCCGTCGGCCAGCGCCTTCTTGTGGATCGGCGCCGTCACCAGTGCTGCGGCGCGGCCCGCCATGCACAGTTCCGCCCCCTCGCGGATCGCCGCGACCACATGCGCGGCATGGGCGGCAACCGGCACGCCGGGCGTGGCCGGGGGGCCGAAGTCGCGCGCCAGCACCGGCAGGATGCCCGGCGCAACCCCGGCGGCGGCCTCGGGCGCGTCGATCGCCTGCCAGCGCGTGCCTTCGGGCAGGTGGCGCGGGTCGCCGATCAGGGCCAGCGTCACCTCGCCCCCCAGCGCCGCAAAGGCGCGCGCGGCGACCTCGGGGCCGATCCCCGCCGGTTCCCCGCAGGAGATGATGACGGTCATTCGCCGGTAATCACCGCCGAGGCGCGCAGGTCCGCGACCAGCGCATCGGCATAACCCTGCAACCGCTCGCCCCGGATCTGGTTGGCCACGTCGTCACGGCTGGCCCCCTGCGCCGCGACCGGCGTGCGGTGGCAGAGCATCACCAGCCGCGTGCCGCTGCCGTCCGGTTCGGAAAGCGCGGTCGAGATTTCGTCGCGGTCGAGCCGCGCCAGTTCCAGCGCCACATCCTGCGGGATCGCCGCAGGCGCGACCTCCTGGCGTTCCAGCCGCTCGGGCGGCAGGCCCTGCGCCACGCCATAAAGATCGTCGCAGGTGTCGATGCGCGCCGCGACCTGCGCGGCCTCGGCCCGGCTTGCGGCGTGAAAGACCGCGTAATCGACCAGCGCGATGGCCTGCGGCACCTGCGCGCCCTCGCGCACCGCGCGCATCTGGAACAGCGCGACGGCGCCCTCGATCTGGATCGGCGGCGTCACCTGACCCGGCGCGAGGCCCAGCAGCAGCGGGTGCAGCGGCTCGGGCAGGTTCGCAAGCGGCATCCAGTCGATCCGCCCGCCCTGGTCGCGTGAGGGCAGCGCCGAATATTGCCGCGCGGCGGCCTCGAACGCGCCCTGCGAGGTATAGCGGGAAATCTGTTCGGCCAGTGCCGTCACCCGCGCGGCATCGGGCGGCGGGGCGGGGATGATGATTTCGCTCAGCAGGACCGAGACGCCCGAATTCGACTGGCCCATGCGTTCGAGCGCAAAGTCGATGTCGGCATCGCTTACCGTGACGCGCGCGCCGTAGCGGGCGCGCACATAGTCGCGCCACGAGGCGTTCACCGCGACGTAATCGCGGATCGTTTCCTCGGCGACGCCCATCTGCGCCAGTGTGCCGATGAACTGGTCGCGGGTCAGGTTGGCGCGCGAGGCGAATTCCTCCATCGCACGGCCAAGGCCCTCGTCGGTCAGGCGCAGCCCGGCGCGGTCCATCTCGGCCTGCTTCAGCCGGTCCTCGACCAGTTGCGTGCGCGCAAGGCGAGGCAGATCGCCCGGCGTGCGGAACGCCTCGAGCAGGCGCAGGCGCTGGTCGATTTCATAGCCGGTAATGGCACGGTCGTTGACGGTGATGACCGCCGAGAACATGCCCTGCGCGGCCGCGACGCTGCCCAGAAGCGCCAGCGCCCCCGCGATGACCAGCCCTGCAAGGTTACGCATCCGCTTCTCCCGCGTGTGTCTCAGCCTGCGCATCCGGCTGCCCTTATCCGGGCACCGCCGGTGGAAAACCCGGTCAGCCGCACCGACAGGCCAAGTTGCGTCGCCGGGTCCGAGGTTCCCGCTTCCGTGTAGCGATGCGAGAGCGACACGTCCACCGTCACGCATTCATTCGACCAGGCAAGGCCAAGGTCCGCCCGGATCGGCGCCGCGCCCTCGATGTCGTAGCGACCGCCGAGGCTGACCTGCCAGGCGTCGCTCACGCGCCACGACGCCTGCGCCAGCACCTCGGAGACGCCGGGGGTGCTGCTGCCGTCCGAGGCGGGCGCCAGCCACAGGTGGCGCGCCGACAGGTCGTAGCGCCGGGCATGCCAGTCGATGATCGTCTCGGTCTCGGTCAGATCGAGGCTCTGGTCGAACAGCGCCCGGCCCATCAGGCGAAAGCCCGCCGCCGTGTCGGCGCTGGCCGACACCAGATAGCGCGGCTCGGGGCGCAGGTCGTCGGCGATCACGCCGAAGCCCAGCGCGGCGGTGCCGTCGGCGCCGCTGCGCGTCCAGGTCAGCAGGGCGGCGGCGCTGGTCCCCGCAGGCGCGCGGTCCTCGCCCGAGCCGCGATGCAGCGACAGGATGCTGCCCGCGTCGATCATGCGCCGCGCCGCGTCCTCGGGGGGCACCGCATCGCCCCAGGCGGGTGCCCAGCCCAGCGCCAGCGCGGGTTCCAGCGTGTCGGTGTAGCGGCTGCCCGCGCGGACCAGCGGATAGCGGATCGTCATGCCGAGATGCGGGCGCCAGGTGACAAGCGTGTCGTCCCAGGCCGGATCGTCGCGGACCTGCCGCCATTGCAGCGCCAGCCCGGCCTCGCCCTCGACGACCAGCCCGCCACGGGTCGCCCCGGCGACGCGCCAGTCGGCACCGGCGCCCAGCCGCCACACGTCGCGGGCGTCGTCGCCGGTGCCCGAGGCAAGCCGCGCGAAGGCCAGCGTCTCGGCCGACAGGGTCAGCGTGCCGGGGCCAAGCGGGCGGCGCCGCTCGATCGTGGCGCCGAACACCACGGGCGGCAGGCTCGCGCTTGATTCGCCGGTGCGCAGGCTCTGCCACAGCGCAAGGTCGGCGCTGGCCAGACGGTCGGCCTCGACATGCACATAGCTCAGCCGCGAGGGCAGGCGGTCGCGGTCCGAGATGCCGTAGTCGGCCAGATAGGCGCGGTCGCTGGCGGCGATCAGGTCGAACGAAAGCTGCGTGCCCGGCGCCGGGCGAAAGCTGCCGCGCGCGGCGAGATAGCCGCGCAGCCGGTCGTGGCCGAGGTCGTCGTCCGAGACCGCGCCCTCGATCTGGTAGCTGCCGGTCAGCAGCGCATGGCGAAAGCGCGTCTCGAGCGTCCGGGTCAGCGCCGAGGCATAGGGCGTGACGCGCAGGTCGCGGCTGGCGCCAATGGGGATGAACACCGGCAGCGCCAGCCCGGCGCCGAGGTTCGACGACAGCCGCAACTCCGGCACCATGAGGCCCGCCGCCCGGTCGAGGGTCGGGTCGGGCAGCCGCATCCACGGCAGCCAGAGCACCGGCACGCCCCGCACCCGCAGCGTCGCGTTCTCGAAATGAAGCTGGTGCGCGTCCTCGTCGTGGACGACGCGGGTGGAGCGGATTTCCCACAAGGGGCGCCGGGTGCCGCAGACCGCGCAGGAGGTGACGGCGACGCGCGAAAGCTGGGTCAGGCGCCCCCCGGCGCGGTCGATGCGGTTGGCGGCCAGTTGCAGCCGCTCGTCCAGCACCAGCCGTGCGCCGCGCAGGATGCCGTTCTCGAGGCGCGGGTCCAGTTCCGCGCGGTCGGCGGCGAACACGTCGCCTTCGGGCGTGACGATGTAGATCGGCCCCTCGATGGTCAGCAGGTCATGCGCCGGATCGTAGCGGATCGCGTGGGCCGACAGGCGCGTGCCCTCGTGGAACACCTCGACCCCGCCCTCGGCGACCAGTTGCCCGCCCGCCGCGATCTCGATGCGGTCGGCCACCAGCGTCGCCAGCGCCTGCGCATGGGCCAGACCCGGCAGCAGCAGCGCGACAAGGACAAGCAGCCACCGCATCAGCCGTCCTCGAACTGCAAGAGCAGCGCCAGCGCCAGCGCCACGGCGGCCAGCGGCGGTGCCCAGGCGGCAAGGGCAGGGGGGATCTGCCCGGCGTCGCCAAGGATGCGGGCGAAGTTGCGCAGGAAATGCACGCCGAAGGCCAGGCAGACCGCGACCAGCACCATCAGCCCGGTGCGCCCGCCGCGCTGCGGGCGCATGGTGAAGGCCGCGCCGATCATCACCATGGCGATCAGCAGCAGCGGTTGCGCCAGCTCGCCCTGAAGATGCACCTCGTGCTGGCGCGCCTGGAACCCGGCGGCGCGCAGCCGGGCGATGAAATCGGGCAGGTCCCAGATGGCGATGGTCTCGGGGCCTGCAAAGGAATCGCGGATGTCCTCGGCGGTCAGCGTCGCAGGCAGCGTCATGCGCGCGTGCTGCGCGACCGCGGCTTCGGGATTGGCGGCTGTCAGCGGCCAGACCCGCGCCGCCTCGATCTGCCAGGCCCCGTCGTGCAAGGTGGCGCGCGCGGCCTCGATCCGGGTCTCGGGGCGGCCGTCGGCGGCGAAGCCCAGAAACGACACCTCCTCGAGAACCGTGCCCCCGGCGCCGGATCGCGCGGCATGGATCACCGTCTGCCCGTTCGCGTCCCCCTGCCGCAGCCAGAGGCCGCCCTCGTTCATGGCCAGTGCCGAATTGCCGCCGCCCCGGTCCTGTTCGATGGCGCGGCTGGTCGCCGCGACCATCGGGCCAAGCGCGATCATGGCCACCAGCGCCAGCACCAGTGCCGCGGCCAGCGGCGCCATCAGCGCGGTGATCGCCGAGCGCCCCGCCGCCCGCACCGCCACCAGTTCCGACGACCGCGCCAGGGCCAGAAACAGCGCGACGCTGGCAAGGATCATCACCAGCGGCAGGACGCTCTGGAACGCGCCCGGCGCATGAAGCAGCGCGGCGCGCAGCGCGCCGCCGGTGCCGCGCCGGGCGCCCTCGATCAGGTCGACGAGCACGATGACGGCAAGGAAGCCGCCCGCGACGGCGGCGAAGGTCGCCAGAAAGCGGCGGGCGAGATAGAGATGCAGTCTCATGCGACCTGCCTGCGGGCCGCGGGATGCGGCGCCGAGACCCACCACAGGAAGGCGGCCGCCAGAAGGAAGGTGACGGTCGCGGGCAGGTAGATCACCGGCCAGCCTGCGGCACCGCGCGCGGCCAGCGTGTCCGCCGTCGCCTCGATCGCCTTGACCATGAGCACCAGCCCGATGGCGAGACCGATCTGCCACCAGTGGCCCTTGCGGCTGAACCCGCCCAGCATCAGCGCCGCAAATCCCATGAGCGCACCCGCCGCCGTCAGCACCGGATCGGCGATCCGGCCATGGCCCTCGATGCGAAGCTGGCGCAGGCTGCGCCCGGTCTCCTGCACCAGCGCTTCGGTCGGGTGCAGCAGTTCCGCCGTCGATACCTCGCGCAGGTTGCGCCCGCGCGTCGATGCGGCGGGCAAAAGCGCGCTCACGTCATAGACCATGTCGTCGAAGCCGGTGGTCATCAGCCGTCCCTCGGGCAGCGCGAGTTGCTGCAGCGTGCCGTCGATCATCACGAGCCGCGCGCCGGTCGCGCCGGTGCCGCCTTCCGAGCGGACCAGCCAGGCGCGCCCGGCGGTGTAGGTCACGCGCATGTCGGGGTCACGGTCGTCCTCGAGAAAGAGATTGTGCAGCTCGCCCTCGGGAGTGACCTCGCGGATATAGAGGGTGATGCCCTCGGCGGGGTTCAGGAACTGGCCTTCGTGCAGAAGCCGGGCGGTGGCGGAATGGGCGATCTCGGCCTGACGGGCGTTCAGCCCGGCGGTGGCCATCGGCACCAGCAGGTTGCCCAGCACCGCCATCATCGCCGCCGCGACCAGCCCGAAGACGACGACCCCGCGCGCCAGCCGGAAGGGCGATGTCCCCGCCGACTGCGCCACGACCAGCTCGGAATCCGCCGCCAGCCGGTTGGTCGCGTAGAGCGTGGCGACAAAGGCCGAAATCGGCAGGATCGTCGCCACGATTCCCGGCAGCGACAGCAGGCTGAGTTCGAGGAACACCATCGCCGACTGCCCGTCGGCGATAAGCTGGTCGAACAGGATCACCGCGCGGTTGATCCAGTAAAGCATCACCAGCACCAGCGCGAAGAAGCCGAAGACCGCGATCTGCCGGCGCAGGAAATATCGGTCGAATCGCGTCACGCCGTGACAGCCCCCGGAACACCCGCCCCAGACCTAGCCGAGTGTGGCGCCGGTTTGAACAGGGCAATCGGGCGAACGCCATATTCCGTCATATCCCGTCACCCGCGAGGAGCCGCAGGCGACGAAGCAATCCCGATGTCGCGTGTGAGCGGTCGGGGTTGCTTCGGCTTGCGGCTCGCAATGACGATGCGCTTTTCCCCCGTCATTGCGAGGAGGCGCAGCCTACGAAGCAACCTCGACCGTATTGAATGAGCGGTCGGGGTTGCTTCACTACGTTCGCAATGACGGGAATTGCGGGCGGCGGTGCCGTGCCAGCCCGCGCAGCCGCAGGTCGCCCGATTGCCGTGCCGGTTTGAACTGCGATCTGGTCATCCGTGGCCTGCGGGGCTAGTCCTTGCGCCATTCCCTGCGCAGGACACTGACATGACCGAACCCCTCGCCATCCGCTTTCACGACATGGACCTTGCCGACCTGCCCGCGCGCGAGGGCCGCATCGGCCTGGTCGTGCCGCCCGACGGCCGCGCGGGCGCGGCGGGGCGGCTGATCGGTCCGGGGGCGCGGCGTGCGCTGGCGCGGCTGGTCGCGGGCGAGACCTGGGAGAAGGCCGAAGCGGGCGACGGCTTCGAGATCGCCTTTCCCGCCGGTCTTGCCGCCGAGGCGCTGGTGGTGGTGAAGCTGCCGGGCAAGGCCACGGTGGCCGAGGCCCGCAAGGCCGGTGCCGCGCTGGCCCGGCTGCGCGGCAAGGGCGATCTGACCGTGCTGGCCGGGGCGGCGGCGCGGCCCGAGGACATCGCTTTCGGGCTGGCGCTGCGCGCCTACGACTTCGACACCCACCGCACCGACACGCGCGACGCGGCGGGCGGCGTTGCGTTCCACGTCACCCGCCCCGAGGACGCCGCCCGTGCCGCCGCGCCGCTGGCGGCGCTGGCCGAGGGCGTGTTCTTCACCCGCGACCTGGTGAACGAGCCTGCGAACATCCTCACCACCACCGATTTTGCCGCGCGGCTGGGTGCGATGCAGGAACTGGGCCTCGATGTCGAGATCCTCGAACCCGACGAGATCGAACGCCTCGGGATGCGGCTGCTGCTCTCGGTGGCGCAGGGATCGGCCTCGCCCGCCCGTGTCGTCGTCATGCGCTGGCAGGGCGGCGGCGACGAGGCGCCGGTGGCGCTGGTCGGCAAGGGCGTCGTGTTCGACACCGGCGGCATCAGCATCAAGCCCGCCGCCGGGATGGATGCGATGACGATGGACATGGGCGGCGCGGCGGTCGTCGCGGGCGTCATGCGCACGTTGGCGCTGCGCCGGGCGCGGGCCAATGTGGTCGGCGTCGTCGGTATCGTCGAGAACATGCCTTCGGGCCATGCCACCCGCCCCGGCGACGTGGTGCGCTCGATGAAGGGCGACACGGTCGAGAACGTGAACACCGACGCCGAGGGGCGGCTGGTGCTTGCCGATGCGCTGTGGCTGGCGCAGGAACGCTTTGCACCGCGCGCGATGGTGAACCTTGCCACGCTGACCGGGGCGATGATGGTGGCGCTGGGGGGCGAATTCGCCGGGGTCTTTGCCAATGACGACGCGCTGTGGTCGGGGATCGAGGCCGCCGCGCGGGCCGAGGACGAGGGCGCCTGGCGGATGCCGCTCGGCAAGGGCTATGCCGAGGGGCTGAAGTCGCGCATCGCCGACGTGAAGAACGTGGGCGGCCGCGAGGGCGGCGCCTGCGTGGCGGCGGAATTCCTGCGCCGCTTCGTCAAGGACGGCACGCCCTGGGCGCATATGGACATCGCCGGGGTGACGCTGGCGGGCGCGGACCGGGTGCTCTCTCCCAAGGGGGCGACCGGCTGGGGGGTGATGCTGCTGAACCGGCTGATCGCGGACCGCTATGAGGCGGGCTGAGCGCAGGCCCGCCCGCGCTGCGCGGGGCTGAGCCATGTCCGAGGTCTGGTTCTACCACCTGACCGCGACGCCCCTTGACGTGGCCCTGACCCGGCTGCTGCCGCTGGCCCTGTCGCGCGGCTGGCGGATCGAGCTGCGCGGCCGCGACCCGGCGCGGATGGCGGCGCTGGACCGCGCGCTCTGGCTTGGCCCCGAGGAGGGCTTTCTGGCGCATGGTCTTGCCGGTGGCGACGACGACGCGCGCCAGCCGGTGCTCTTGACTGTCGCCGGGCAGGCGGCGGGCAACGCGCCGCAATGCGTGGTGACGGTCGATGCCGCGCCCTTGGCGATGGACGAAGTCCCCGCGCTGGCCCGCGCGATCACCGTGTTCGACGCCAACACGCCCGCCGAACTGGACCACGCCCGCAACCTGTGGCGCGCGGTCAGGGACGCGGGCCTGCCCGCGCAATACTGGGCCGAGGACGATGGCCGCTGGGTGAAGAAGCAGGGCTGACGCGCGCCAGCCCTTTCATCTTTCCAGAGCGGGTCGCGTTTTCACGGATTCGGCGGACCCGCTCTGACCATTTGTCTTTGCGCATTGTCGCGGGCGTCAAATGTTACCGTTTGCCTGCGAAATGCTCGATAAACATCCATCCACCGCCACCCGCCTGGCCCCCGCCCGCAGGTGCCGCGCTACGGCGTCAGCGTCAGCCGGTCACGCTCGATCTCGACGCGGGCGAACTGGGTGATCCAGCTCATTCCCAGCAGCGAGCCGTCCATGTCGCCTTCGTTCACCACGGCGCGCACGTCGGTCATCTCGAACGGACCAAGCGCCACCGAGCGCAGCCGCACCGGCGCCGTGCGCACCACCCCGTTTGCCGTCCGGGCCTGGCCGATATAGGCCAGCGCCTGCGGGTCGATGCCGACCCGAGCGGCATCCTTGGCGGTCAGGACGATCTCGCTGGCGCCGGTGTCCACGACAAAGCTGACCGGCACGTCGTTGATGGTCACGACGGCGTGGAAATGGCCGTCGCGGCCCAGCGGGATCTCGATGCTGCCGTTGGCCATCAGCGCCTGCGCGGGCCGCAGTTCGCTGCGGATGTCCTGCCAGAGACCATAGCTTGCCACGACGCCCGCGAAGATCAGCCCCCAGACCGCAAGATGCTGGAGGCTCTGCCCCGGACGGCGGCGCATCTGCAGCATGAACCAGCCGCCGAGCACCGCGACGAGCAACAGCAGCCACAGAAGGCGCATGATCTGGTCGGTATCCATGCCGCCCCATGTAGGGCGCACACCGCCCGTGGGGAAGGGCCGGGGTGATCGGGCGAACTGCGGTTGCGCGGGGTGGCACGGTGGTGGCGGCCGAAATTTCCGTCATTGCGAGGCGCAAGCCGAAGCAACCCCGACCGCTTGCGCATAGCCATCGGGGTTGCTTCGTCGGCTTCGCCTCCTCGCAATGACGGCAACAATCAATCGTCATTGCGAGGCGCAGCCGAAGCAATCCATTCCGGGTGCCGCGCCCGGCCTCGTGGATTGCCGCGTCGCCTTTGGCTCCTCGCAATGACGGGGGATAATCGTCATTGCGAGGCGCAGCCGAAGCAACCTCGACCGCTCACATACGACATCGGGGTTGCCGCGCCGCCTCGCGCCGCCTCGCAGTGACGGAATGTCCTACCCCGCCGCAAACGCCTTACCAGCGCAGGACCACCGATCCCCAGGCCAGGCCGCCGCCGATGGCTTCGGTCACGACCAGATCGCCCGGCCTGATCTGGCCGCGCGCCACGCCGATCGACAGGGCCAGCGGGATCGAGGCGGCCGAGGTGTTGCCGTGTTCGGCCACGGTCAGGATCACCCGCTCCATCGGCACCTGCATCCGCTGCGCGGTGGCGGCGATGATGCGCAGGTTGGCCTGGTGCGGGACGATCCAGTCGATATCCTGCGGCCCGAGCCCGGCCTGTTCCAGCGCCGTGTGCGCGGTCTGCGCCAGCTTTTCGACCGCATGGCGGAACACTTCGCGCCCGTGCATCCGCACATGGCCGGTCTCGCCGGTCGAGGGGCCGCCGTCGGCATAGAGGATGTCGCGGAAGCGTCCGTCCGAATGGAGGTCGGCCGACAGGATGCCCCGGTCGGCGGTCGTGCCCGTGCCCTCCTGCGCCTCGAGCACCAGCGCCCCGGCGCCGTCGCCGAACAGCACGCAGGTCGCGCGGTCGTTCCAGTCGAGAAGCCGCGAGAAGGTCTCGGCGCCGATCACCAGCACCCGGCGCGCACGGCCCGCGACGATCAGCGCGTCCGCCGTGGTCAGCGCATAGACGAACCCGGCGCAGACCGCCTGCAGGTCGAAGGCAAAGCCCTGCGCCATGCCGAGGCCCGCCTGCACCATGGTGGCGGTCGAGGGAAAGGTGAGGTCGGGTGTCGATGTCGCCACCACCACGGCGTCGATGTCGGCGGGCGTGAAGCCGCCCGCGTCAAGCGCCGCCTGCGCCGCACGGATCGCGAGATCGGAGGTCGTCTGCCCCTCGGCAGCGAAATGACGGGTCTCGATCCCGGTGCGGCTGCGAATCCATTCGTCCGAGGTCTCGACGATGGCCTCGAACTCGGCATTGGGGACCACGCGCTCGGGCAGGTAGTGTCCGACCCCGCACACCACCGAACGAACCGTCATGCTTCCCCCGCCGCTTTGGGTTCCCCGGTCGCCGCATCCGCCTCGGCGCGCGTGGCGACCGCCTGGGCGACCTGTCCGGCCATGGTTTGCGTGAACCCGGCTTCGGCCAGCCGCCAGGCAAGGTCAAGCGCCGTGGCGATGGCGGTGGCGTCCGAGCCGCCATGGCTTTTGATCACCGTGCCGTTCAGGCCCAGGAACACGCCGCCGTTCACCGAACGCGGGTCGATCCGCGCCCGCAGCCGCTTCAGCACCCCGCGCCCCATCAGCGCCGACAGCTTGCCCCAGAACGACCCCATCAGCGCCTCGCGCAGCAGATGCGCGATCAGATGCGACGTGCCCTCGGCGGTTTTCAGCGCGACATTGCCGGTGAAGCCGTCGGTCACCACCACGTCGATCTTGCTCGACGGGATATCACCGCCCTCGATGAAGCCGGTATAGCCGAAGCCGTCATGTTCGGCGGCCCGCGCGATCAGGTCATGCGCGGCCTTCAGTTCGCTGCGGCCCTTGTGTTCCTCGGTGCCGACATTCAGCAGCCCGACGCGCGGGCACGCGACCCCGAGGCCGATGCGGGCATAGGCCACGCCCATCAGCGCATAGGTCAGCAGGTCGTCCTCGTCGGCGCGGATGTCCGCGCCCGCGTCGAGCATGAGATTGTAGCCGCCGGGGTTCAGCGACGGCCACAGGCAGGCGATGGCCGGGCGGTTCACGCCCGCAGCCTTGCGCAGCACCAGCATCGAGACCGCCATCAGCGCGCCGGTGTTGCCGCAGGAGATGCAGACCTGTGCCTCGCCCTCGCGCACCGATTCGACCGCCGACCACATCGAGGTGTCGCGGCCCCGGCGCATGACCTGGCCGGGCTTGTCCTGCATCGAGACGACGCCGCTGGCGTGGCGGATCGTGACCTGTCCGGCCCAGGGCAGGCCCGCGAGCAGCGGGCCGAGTTCGGCTTCGGGGCCGTGCAGAAGGACACGGGCTGCGGGCCGGGCGCCCAGGAAGCGGCCGATTCCCTCGACCACGGCTGAAGGCCCCCGGTCGCCGCCCATGGCATCGACCGAGAGCACCAGCCCGCCCCCGCTAACCCGTGTCGCCGTTCCGGGGTCCGCGCCCTGCATGTCGTCGACCGACGCGCCCGGTTCAGGCGGCGTCGTCGTCCAGATCGACCCCGGCCGCCAGCGCCACCACTTCGCGGCCGTCGTAATGGCCGCAGGAGGGGCAGACGTGATGCGGACGCTTCAGCTCGCCGCAGTTGCTGCATTCATTGGGATTGGCAGCGGTCAGGCCGTCATGCGCACGGCGCATGTTGCGGCGGGATTTGGAAACCTTGTTCTGCGGAACGGCCATGTCACAACCTCGGACTTCGCGGGCCTGACCGGCCCTTTGCGGTATATGCGCCGCCCGCAGGCCGCGCTTCATGTTCAGACGCAGCCCGGACGAGCCCGGACCGCACACGCCGACAGGGCGCATCTCGCGCGGCTCATACAGGGTAATGAGCAGGGAGTCGAGATCGCACCGACAGCCGGAGCAGGTGGCCTCAATAACCGATCACGCGCGGCTGGCAAGGGGGCAGGCGGGGCGAATGCGTGAACGGTGCCCGTGAAGGTTTGTGCGGCGCTCGCCCTTCGTCATTGCGAGGCGAAGCCGAAGCAACCTCGACCGCTCACACACAGCCTCGGGGTTGCCGCGTCGGCTTCGCCTCCTCGCAATGACGGAACGGGAAGGGGTCAGCCCTTGTCCCCGCCGCCCTTCGTGCGCAGCGCGGCGAGGCCCGCGAAAGGGTGTTGCGGCGCTTCGGCCACGTCGCCGGGCGGCGGTGCGTCCCATGCGTCGGTGTCGATCCCGGCGGCGCGCGGCCAGGGCGGCAGCGCCAGCGCCAGTTCCTCGCGGGCGATGGCGACCAGATCGAGCGCGCGCGGGATTTCCTCGGCATCCTCGTCGGGCATCTCGCTCTCGCCCTCGGGCGGTGGCGGCAGATGCGCGAGGTAGCGCCGGGTGATCCGCTCGTCGATGGCGGCGGGCACGGGGGCGAGGCTGACGACACATTCCTGCACCGCCTGCGCCGTCACCCGCGCCTCGAGCCGCCAGTCATCGGCGCCTTCGGGGATCATGGCGCCCTCGATGCGCAACCTGCCAAGGCCCGGCAGGCCCAGATCGGCCATGATCGCCGCGCGCGTGTCGGCATCGACATCCAGCGCGATCGGGGTCGGCTGGCGGCGGGTCATGGTATCAAGCCGCAGGATCCGGCCGTCGGCAGCCCTGGCCATGGCGTATCCTTTCTTGAACAGGGGCGGCGCCGTGCTACAAGGCGCATAGAGGGCGGGCACGGGGCACGCAAGGGGGACGGCATGACGCGACGGCCAGGCAAGGCGGACAGCGGGCGGTCGCGCGGGATCAGGGGTCTGGTCCTTGCCGGGGCGCTTGCGGCGGCGCTGGTGGCCTGCTCGCCGATCATCCGCCACCACGGCTACATCCCGCCCGAGGCCGAACTGGCCGGGCTCGCCATCGGCGCCGACACCCGCGACAGCGTGATCGCCGCCGTCGGCGCGCCCGCGTCCACGGGGATGCTGGACGACAGCACGTTCTATTACACCGGCAGCACCTTCCGCCAGATCGGCGCGCTCGCCCCGCAGGAAATCAGCCGCGAGGTGCTGGCGATGTCGTTCGACTCGCGCGGGGTGCTGACCAACATCGAGCGTTTCGGCCTTGAACAGGGCCGCGTCGTCGCGCTGTCGCGCCGCGTCACCGACAACGGCGTGCGCGACACGACATTCCTGCGCCAGCTTCTGGGCAACATCGGCCGCGTCGACGCGGGCCGCCTGATCGGCGACGGTGACTGAACCTCAGGCCGGATCGAAGCGTAGCGCGACGCTGTTGATGCAGTAGCGCAGATGCGAGGGCGGCGGGCCGTCCTCGAACACATGGCCCAGATGGGCGTCGCAGCGTTTGCAATGCACCTCGGTGCGGCGCATCCCGAAGCGCAGGTCGTTCGACTGCCCGACCGCGCCCGCGCCGGTCGTCTCGCCGTCGGCGGGCTGCGTGAACGAGGGCCAGCCGCAACCCGCCTCGAACCAGTCATCGGCGGCGAACAGCGGCTCGCCGCAGCAGACGCAGACATAGGTGCCCGCGCCGGGCGGCGGGGTGTCATCGGTGAAGGGGCGTTCGGTCCCGTGTTCGCGGGTGACGTGATAGGCCAGCGGCGAGAGTTCCCTGCGCCAGTCCGCATTGCTCTTGACCATGATCGGTATCGCCTTCTTCATCGCGGGGATACCTTTCGATATGGGCGGCGGGCGAAGGGGCGCAAGGGGCAGGTGATGGAGACCGCGACACGCATCCGCGAGGCCCGGCACGAAGCGGCGCTGTCGGTGCGCCTGTCGCGTGCGCCCGACGACGTGATCGCGGCCCAGCGCCTGCGGCATCTGTGCTTCATCGAATCCGCCGGTCTGCCGCCGCGCGCGCAGGGGCTGGACCGCGACGGGTTCGACGACGCCTGCCTGCATCTGCTGGTCGAGGATCGCGCGGGGCATCTGCTGGGCTGCTGCCGCATCCTGCCGCTGGCCTCGGGGGCGGCGCTGGCCGACAGCTATGCGGCGCTGCATTACGACCTTGCGCCGCTGGCGCCCCATGCCGCGCCCATGGCCGAGATCGGCCGCTTCTGCCTGCACCCCGACGCCCCGGCGGCCGATGGGCTGCGCCTTGCCTGGGCGGCGATCACCCGGCTGGTGGATGCGCGCGGGATCGCCATGCTGTTCGGCTGCGCATCCTTTCCGGGGGCCGACCCCGCGCGCCATCTGCCCGCGCTGGCCCAACTGGCGCGCCACCATCTCGGCCCGGAGGGGCAGCGCCCGGCCCGTGACCTGCGCGAGGCGGTCTTTCCCTACGCCGCAGCACTGGCAGGCGCCGTCGCCAGCCCGGCAGGACTGCCGCCGCTGCTGCGCAGCTATCTCGGGCTGGGCGGCTGGGTCGGCGACCATGCGGTCATCGACCATGACCTCGACACGCTGCATGTCTTTACCGCGCTGCCGGTGGCCTCGGTCCCCGCCGCGCGGGCGCAGCGCCTGCGCGACCTCGCGCATCAGGTGAATGTCGGCGTATAAGCGTGCGGTTTCATTGTGGGATGACGGGTGCGATCAGTCCCGCCGCAGCGCCGCCGCCTCGCGGGCGAGCCGGGTGATCCCGTCCCAGTCGCCCGCCGCCACCGCCTGCCGGGGCGCGACCCAGGACCCGCCCACGCACATCACGTTGGGCAGCGCCAGCCAGTCGCCCGCATTTGCCGCGCCGATGCCGCCGGTCGGACAGAAGCGCATCTGCGGCAGCGGCCCGGCCCAGGCCTTCAGCACGCCGGGGCCGCCGTTGGCGACGGCGGGGAAGAACTTGGCGACGCCGAAGCCGCGCTCGAGAAGGCGCATCGCTTCGGAGGGCGTGGCGGTGCCGCACAGCAGCGGCATCCCGGCGGCGATCCCGGCGTCGAGCAGGCCGTCGGTCGCCCCCGGCGAGACCCCGAACATCGCGCCCGCCGCCTGCGCCGCCGCGACATCGGCGCCGCCAAGCAGGGTGCCCGCCCCGACCACCGCGCCCTCGACCCCGGCCATGGCGCGAATGGCCTGCAACGCGGCGGGGGTGCGCAGGGTCACCTCGATCACCGGCAGCCCGCCCGCAACCAGCGCCCGCGCCAGCGGGGCGGCGTCGCGGGCATCCTCGATCACCAGAACGGGGATCACCGGAGCGCGCGCGCAGATCGCGGCCATCCGTTCGGAAAGATCATGCGCTGTCATCGGCGGTTTCCCTGAAAATCCGCCCGGTTGCGGGCAAGCCAGCTTCCCGCGCCCGGCCGCCGGGGTCAACGGGGGGAAAGCGGGGCGGCGGGAAATTCGGCGGTCACGTCGTGCCGGTAAAGCCAGGCCAGCCGCCCCAGAAGCGCGCCCGGCGTGAGGCGGGCGATCGCGGCCAGCCCCAGATGCGCCAGGCGCCGGGCCGGGCCGGACAGGTGGTAGTTGCGGGCATTCGCATTCGCCGTGGCCAGCGCCCGGCGCACCCGCGCCGCGCGGGCCGCCTGATAGCGGGCCAGCGCCGCAGGCAGGTCACCCGCCCGTGCCGCAAGGGCGGCCAGCACCCAGCCATCTTCAAGCGCCAGATTCGCCCCCTGTCCCAGAAAGGGCAGCGTCGGATGCGCGGCGTCGCCGACCAGCGCCAGCGCGTCGCCGTGCCAGCGCGCCGCGACCGGGTGGCGGAACAGGCCCCAGAGCCGGACAGCACCCACCCGCTCCAGCATCGCGCGCAGCTCGGGCGCGCAATCGGCAAAGGCCGCGCGCAGGTTCGCGGGATCGTCGGCGTGGTTCCAGCCTTCGGCGGCCCAGTCGCGCCGTTCCTGCACGGCAACGAGGTTCACCCGCCCGCCCGGCAGCGGATAGCTGACGACATGGCGATGCGGCGCCATCCAGATGCGCGCGACCGGCGGATGATCCGCCGCAACCAGCGCGCGCCATGCCACCTGTTCGGTGAAGAACGGGCGGCTCTCGGGGTTCAGCGCCGCGCGCGCGACGGAATGGATGCCGTCGGCACCGACGACCAGCCGAGCGGGAAGCGCATCCACCATTCCCTCGGGCGAGACGTGATCCACATGCGCGCCGGTTGCGACCTGCGCCCCCGCCCGCGCCGCCGCGCCCGCCAGCATGTCGAGCAGGTCGGCGCGGTGGAAGAAGCGATAGGGCACCGGCCCCTGTCCGGTCAGGTCGAACCGCCCGATCACCCGCCCCGAAAGCGCGTCACGCGGTTCGACGGCCTGTGCGCGGATGCCGCGCGCCTCGGCCTCGGCGCCAAGGCCCAAAGCTTCCAGCACCGCGCCGCCGTTGGGGGAAATCTGCAGGCCCGCGCCGATCTCGGTGATCTCGGGCGCCTGTTCGAGAACGCGGACTGCGGCGCCCGCCTGTGCGAAGGCCGCCGCCGCTGCCATCCCGGCGATGCCGCCACCGATGACGGCGACGTTGCCGGTCCGGTCAGTCGTCGCGGTGGACCTTTTCGCGGCGTTCATGGCGTTCCTGCGCCTCGAGGGTCATCGTGGCGATCGGCCGGGCATCAAGGCGCTTGAGGCTGATCGGCTCGCCGGTGATCTCGCAATAGCCGTATTCGCCATCCTCGATCCGCCGCAGCGCCGCGTCGATCTTGGCGACCAGCTTGCGCTGGCGGTCGCGGGTGCGCAGTTCCAGCGCGCGGTCGGTTTCCTCGCTGGCACGGTCGGCGATGTCGGGGATGTTGCGGGTCGAATCCTTCATGCCCTCGATGGTGTCATGGCTCTCGCGCAGGAGATCCGCCTTCCACATCAGAAGTTTGCGGCGGAAATATTCGATCTGGCGCGCGTTCATGAAGGGTTCGTCCTCGGCGGGACGGTAATCGTCGGGAAGAAACGTCTCGGCCTTCATTGCTGCTCCATTCGGGTGCGGCGCGGTCGATGCCAGCGAGTTCATCGGCGGTCCTGCCCCCTTCAGTGCGATCCGGGCATCCGATGAGGAAGCTCCCCGGTCCTCTTGCCGGGCGCTTTATCCGCTACGCAGGCAAGTGTCACCCCCTCATGTGGCGCAGGCGGCGGGGCGGGGGGCAATCGGGCGAACGGCCCTGCACGGGTTGCCACGGCATCGCCGCCCGCGAATCCCGTCACCCGCGAGGCGTAAGCCGAAGCAACCCCGACCGCTCGCACACGACATCGGGGTTGCTTCGTCGCCAACGGCTCCTCGCAATGACGGAACCTGCCGTTCGCCCGATTGCCCTGTCGCGCCGGGCGGCGGGGCGGGCGGTGACGGCGGGCGCCAATCGCGCCGCCCGCCGCTCTGGACAGGGCGGATGCGGGCCGTTACGCCTGCCCGCGCCGGACTGCCTGGGGGAACGGGCCATGCTTCTGCCAATCATCGGACTGATCCTCGGCGCCGTTCTTGGCGCCGCGCTGGCGCGCAGGCGTGGCGGCGGGCGGGCCGACATGGCGCAATGGGCGGCGGTCTGGGCGATCATCCTCGCGCTGGCGGGCGTCGTCATCACCGTGGCGGTGCTGCGCGGCTGAGCGCCCGCGTTGACCAAGCGGGCGCCCGTGCCCATATCTGCGCCATGTTGCGCCTGACGCCGATCCTGCTGGCCCTGATCTACGGGTTCGTTGCCTGGCGCTTCTCGGCGTGGCGCACGCGGGCCGAACTGGACGCGCGTTCGGCGGAACTGCTCGACCCCGCGCTGGCGCCGGTGTTCGGGCGCATGGCCGGGGCGCTGGGCCTGCCGCGCCTGAAGGTGCATCTCTACGACATCGAGCCGGTGAACGGTCTTGCCGCTCCCGACGGGCGCATCTTCATCACCCGCGGCCTTTACGACCGCTTCCGCAGCGGCGCGGTGTCGGCCGAGGAAATCGCCTCGGTCATCGCGCATGAGCTGGGCCATGTCGCGCTGGGCCACGCCCGCAGGCGCGGCATCGACTTTTCCGGCCAGAACGCGGCGCGGGTGGCGCTGGCGGCGGTGCTGGGGCGGTTCCTGCCGGGGCTGGGTCCGATGGTCGCCAGCTTTGCCGCCGATCTGCTGGCCAAGAAGATGAGCCGCAAGGACGAGCACGAGGCCGATGCCTATGCCACCGCGCTGCTGATGAAGGCCGGGATCGGCGCCGAAGCACAGGTGAGCCTGCTGGCCAAGCTCGACCGGATGGCGGGCGGCGGGCAGCCCCCGGCGTGGATTTCGACGCATCCGCCCTCGCGCGAACGCATCGCCCGGATCGAGGCCAACAGCCGCCGCTGGACGGTGCGGTAGGGGGGTGTTGCCGTGCGCAACGGCAGGGCAATCGAGCGAACGGCCCTGCGCGGGCTGGCACGGCACCGCCGCCCGCACATCCCGTCATTGCGAGGAGCGGCACGCGACGAAGCAACCCCGACCGCTTGCACAAAGGGTCGGGGTCGCCCCGCAACGACGCTCCGCTTACCCCTGCACCCGCGCAAGACGCGGCACTCCGGCCTTGCGCAGCATCTGCCGCAGGGTCCAGTCCTCGCCTGACGCTTCGCGCAGCTTTGCCAGCTCGTCCTGCGCCACCGCTGCCACCTCGTCGCGCGGCAGCGACAGCAGCAGTTCGTCCGCGCTCAGCCGGGTGATGCCATGCGAGGCCAGAACCCGGCGCGGAAAGTCCTTCGTGTTTTGCGTGAGGATCACCCCGCAACCCGCTGCAATCGCTGCCGCCAGCACATGAACGTCGGCCTGATCTGGCAGCCACAGCCGTGCCGCAGCGCCCTCGGGCACTACAACCTCGGCCTGCGGGAACCGCGCCCGCAGCAGCGCGATCTCGCCCCGCGCCTGCGCGTCGGCTGCGGGCGAATCGCGTCCGGCGGCCCGCGCCCATTCCTCGAGGATGCGCGCCGACCAGAACGGCACGACCAGCCCGCGCGCGGCGCAGCCGGTGACCAGCCCGCGCAGCACCGTGGGGAACAGCACGTTGGCATCGACCAGCACCCGCAGCGGGGCGGTCTCAGGCATCCAGCTCGACCCAGACGGGGACATGATCCGAGGGCTTCTCGCGCGCCCGCACATCGCGGTCGATCCCCGCGTCGGTCAGCAGGTCGGCGGCCTGCGGCGACAGCAGCCAGTGGTCGATGCGGATGCCGTCGTTGCGGTCCCAGGCGGCGCGCTGGTAGTCCCAGTAGGAATAGACGCCCGGCCGCCGGTCGATCAGCCGCACCGCATCGTGCCAGCCGGAATGCAGCACCCGGCGGAAGGCGGCGCGCGATTGCGGCAGCGCCAGGGCGTCATTGGCCCAGGCCTCGGGGCGGGCGGCGTCCTCGTCCTGCGGGATGATGTTCCAGTCGCCGCCCATGAGGACGGGTTCTTCGGTGGCGCGCAGGGCCTCGGCGCGGGCGCGCAGCCGCGCCATCCACGCCAGCTTGTAGTCGAACTTCGGCCCCGGCGCCGGGTTGCCGTTGGGCAGATACAGCCCGCAGATGCGCAGGGTGCGGCGGCCCGTCACCGTGGCCTCGATCCAGCGGGCCTGTTCGTCGCCGTCGTCGCCGGGCAGCCCGCGCGTCACGTCCTCAAGCGGCAGGCGCGACAGGATCGCCACGCCGTTGAAGCTTTTCTGGCCGTGGGTCTCGATGTTGTAGCCCAGCGAGGCGATCTCGTCGCGCGGGAAGGCGTCGTCGACGGACTTGATCTCCTGCAGCACCGCGACATCGGGGCGCGACTCGTCCAGCCATTGCAGCAGCGCGCCGATGCGGGCGCGGATGCCGTTGATGTTGAATGTGGCGATGCGCACGAATTCAGAGCGCGAAGGACGTGCCGCAGCCGCACGAGCCGCTGGCGGCGGGGTTCTCGATCAGGAAACGCGCGCCGATCAGTTCCTCGGAATAGGTGATCGTCGCCTGTTCCAGGAACGGCAGCGAGACCGGGTCGATGACCACGGTTTCGCCCGCGTCCGAGAACACGATGTCGTCGGGCCGCGCATCGTCGAGCGTGATGAGATACTGAAAGCCGGAACAGCCGCCACCCTCGACCAGCACGCGCAGGGCCTTGCCCTGCCGGGCGGCGCCGATCTCGGCGAGGCGCGAATAGGTGCGGGGGGTGATGCTGGGGAGCGTGGTCATCGGCGGTCTCCTTCGCGGGGCAATATAGGCGCGCGGGCGGAGGGCGGCAACCGCGCGGGTTGGGCATCACGGGGCTGTCGCATTTGCCCGGCGCGGCAGCGTGCGGCCCGTAGGTTTCCCCCTTCGGGCGTGCGCAGCACGACCGGCGCCCGCCCCGCCCCCCAGGGCGGGCGCATCCGCGCCCACCCCCGGTGCGGGCGCCGGTCATGCTGCCCCACCGTTGCAACACGCGGGCTGCTGCGCGGAGCAAATGCGACAGCCCTGGGGGGATCGTCATTGCGAGGCGCAAGCCGAAGCAACCCCGACCGCTCACCCACAACATCGGGGTTGCTTCGTCGGCTTCGGCTCCTCGCAATGACGAGGGGGCGGCAACCGCGCCCTGTCGCCCGCGCCCGCCCTGCGCTAGGCTGCACCTGCACAGCCGGAAGCCAACGCCATGCCCGCAACCGCCCCCTATGCCTGCCACCCGGACGCCAGCCGCGGTCGCCTGTTCCCCGAGGAGGAATCGACCTTCCGCTCGCCCTGGCAGCGTGACCGCGACCGGATCATCCATTCGTCCGCGTTCCGGCGGCTGAAACACAAGACGCAGGTTTTCATCGAGCACGAGGGCGACTATTACCGCACCCGCCTGACCCATTCGATCGAGGTCGCGCAGGTCGCGCGCACCATCGCGGGCGTGCTGGGGCTGGACACCGACCTGACCGAGGCCGTGGCGCTGGCGCATGATCTGGGCCATCCGCCCTTCGGCCATACCGGCGAAGAGGCGCTCGATGCGCTGATGGCGCCCTATGGCGGCTTCGACCACAATGCGCAGGCGATCCGCATCGTCACCCGGCTCGAACGCCACTACGCCGGTTTCGACGGGCTGAACCTGACCTGGGAGACGCTGGAAGGCATCGCCAAGCACAACGGCCCGGTGGCCCCGCCGGTGCCCTATGCGCTGGCCGAATACGACGCCCGCCACGATCTGGAACTGGCCACCCATGCCGGTGCCGAGGCGCAGGTGGCGGCGCTGTCCGACGACATCGCCTATTCGCATCACGACCTGCACGACGGCTTGCGGGCCGAACTGTTTTCCACCGCCGAACTGGCCGAACTGCCGGTGCTCTGCGACTGTTTTGCTGCGGTCGACCGGCTCTGGCCCGGTCTCGACCTCTACCGCCGCAGGCACGAGGCGCTGCGGCGGTTCTTCGGCGTGCTGGTCGAGGACGTGATCGGCGAGGCGCGGGCGGCGATCGGGCGGCTGGCGCCGCGGACGGTTGCCGATATCCGCCATGCGGGGGCGATGGTGGTGCGGTTCTCGCCGGGGCTGGCGGGCGATCTGGCGGTGATCCGCGACTTCCTGTTCCACCGCATGTATCGCGCCCCCGGCGTGGTGGCGATGCGCGCCGAGGTGACGCAGGTGGTGCGCGACCTGTTCCCGCTGTTCATGGAACATACCGGCGAGTTGCCGAAACAATGGCGCCGCGACGTGGACGAGGCGGCGGACGAGACTGCGCTGGCGCGTATCGTCGCCGACTACATCGCCGGAATGACCGACCGCTTCGCCATCGAGACCCACGCGCGGCTGCTGGGGTCCGACATGGTGGAACGGACACGGGCGCTGCGGGGGTAGGGGACGGACAGGGGAACCGGGCGCGCGGTATGGTCCGTCACCCGCGAGGCGAAGCCGAAGCAACCCGGACCGCTCACACACAACGTCGGGGTTGCCGCGTCACCTTCGGCTCCTCGTAATGACGGGGGCGGGGGGTGGTGCGCCTGCGATTCCCGTCACCCGCGAGGCGAAGCCGAAGCAACCCCGACCGCTTGCGCACGACATCGGGGTTGCTTCGTCGGCTGCGCCTCCTCGCAATGACGGGGTTTTCGGGCGGTGGTGCCGCGCCAATCCGTGCAGGGCCGCGCGCCCGGTTGCCTTGCGGTAGGGGACGGGCAGGGTTGCGTCAGGCGCGGCGCAGGCAGGCGGCGGCGGGTCGGCCCCGGCTCGGGGTGCCGTCCGACCAGCCGTATGGCCGGTGTTCCGGGTTGCCATAGGGGAACGGAATTTTCGCCCGCCTCGGCGCGTCCGGTATCTGGTCCATGAAATCGAGCAGATCGCCGAGCGTGCCGCGTGAAGCCGCGCGGGCATCTTCCAGCATTTTCAGGATGTCACCCGTCCTGCCGTCCGTCATGCAATTCTCCGCGTGTCTTTCTGGGTGTGCACGAAACCCTGCATTCCCAGCTTACCATACAGATAATCAGATGCCAAGCCGTGATAATTTCGGATTGCGCTGCTCAATTCCCGATCAATACCAAAATCATCAACCATGAGCTTCAGCTCCTCGCTCATCAGGCGATCCATGGAGATGCCTCTGCCGTGCGAGTGCCATTTCGAGGCGTCTCCCAGAGTCGTTGCAATATCCCTGGCGCGCGATTTCTTCATCTCCTGACTTACGGCCCTGCCTGTGCCGTGCGTTTCCGTCCAGTTCTTGAACTTGTAGCGAGGCAGCCATTCGGTGATGAGGGTTATGCCATGCTCGATGGATTGTTCGATCTGGAACAGTTGGGCGGGATCGAAGCTCTTGACGAGCAGGGCCAGCTCGGCCCGCACGTCGTCGGAAGAACCTGCCGAGTTCACCGCCTTCATCAGCTCCTTGAATTTCACGATGATACCGTGGCCGGGCAGATAGGTTCCGTCTGCCGAGCGGTATTGCGGGTCGATGGGGCCGAGGACGGAGTAATAATCCATGAGTATCCGGTCGCCCGACAGTGCCAGAACGGTTCCTGCGGAATAGGCATAATTCGGAATCACGAATGACACGTCATCATAATGGGTCCGCATCACCGCAACCAGCCTTTCGGCGGTTTCCATCAGGCCGCCGGTCGTTTCGAGAAGAACGACGAGGTGGGAATTGTCGCTGTCTTCACGAATCGTTTCAATGGCGACCCTGAATTCGTCATCAAGAGGCGGAAATATTCCGCAATTCATGAAAACGACATCTCCGCGCATCTTTTTTGCGATGGCCATGTTAGCCTGCGCCAGCACCGTGCGCGTCAGTTGATCGACGTTGATGGCTTCCATCGCGATTCCCCTGCCGGTCCGCATTCCGGCGCGCGGCTGTCGTAGCATGACCGAACGACCGGCGACGGTTTCCCGGAATGTCGTTGCCAGGCACGATAGCAGCCATTGGTGGGCAATGTGTTAACGTGCAGGGGCATGTTCCAGCCACACCGCCCCCGCTTGCCACGCGCCGTGGCTGCCTGTAGCCCATGCGCCATGGCCAGGGCACCAAAAGGCACATCCGGGCGCGGGCAGCGTGAGCTGGCGGTCAAGGTCAAGACCGCCAGGGGGCGCAAGCTGTCCTCGACGCTCTGGCTCGAGCGGCAGTTGAACGACCCCTATGTGCGCCGCGCGCAGCAGGAGGGCTATCGCGGCCGCGCGGCCTTCAAGATCATGGAACTCGACGACCGTTTCCGTTTCCTGCGCCCCGGCGCGCGGGTGGTCGATCTGGGCTCGGCGCCCGGCGGCTGGCTGCAGGTCGCGGTGCCGCGCATCAACGCTTTGGGCGAGATGCGTGGCAAGCCGGTGGGCCGGATCATCGGCGTCGACCTGCAGGAGGTCGAACCCGTGCCGGGCGCGGAAATCCAGCAGCTCGATTTCCTCGAGGACGGCGCCGATGCGAAGGTGCGCGACTGGCTGGGCGGGCAGGCCGATGTGGTGATGTCCGACATGGCCGCCGCCGCCAGCGGCCACCGCCAGACCGACCACCTGCGCATCATCACCTTGTGCGAGGCGGCGGCGGAACTGGCCTTCGACGTGCTGGCGCCGGGCGGCACGTTCGTCGCCAAGGTTCTGGCCGGGGGCGCCGAGGGCGGGTTGCAGACCCTGCTCAAGCAGCGCTTCGAGAAGGTCGTGAACGTGAAGCCGCCCGCGAGCCGCAAGGATTCCTCGGAGAAATTCGTCGTCGCCACCGGCTTTCGCGGGCGCAGCGAGGTGGCGAATGACTGACAGGCCAACGACCGCACCCCCGTCCCGTCATTGCGAGGCGGCGCAGCCGCCGTGGCAATCCACGCGCCCGGCATGGATTGCTTCGCCTGCGGCTCGCAATGACGGGGCACAGACCGCCCTGACCCGGAAGCGCGACGATGGCTGATTGCGACCTGCTGGTGATCGGCGGCGGCGTGAACGGTTGCGCCATTGCCCGCGATGCCGCCGGGCGGGGGCTGCGGGTGGTGCTTGCCGAAAAGGACGATCTGGCCGCGCATACCTCGTCGGCCTCGACCAAGCTGTTTCACGGGGGCCTGCGCTATCTCGACTACTGGGAATTTCGCCTGGTGCGCGAAAGCCTGATCGAGCGCGAACGCCTGCTGCGCGCCATGCCGCATATCTCGTGGCCGATGCGCTTCGTGCTGCCCTACGACCCGGCGATGACCTTCGAGTCGGACAGCCCGACCTCGCGGCTCTTGCGCATCTTCATGCCCTGGCTGCGGGGGCGGCGGCCGGCCTGGCTGATCCGGCTGGGGCTGTTCATCTACGACCATCTCGGCGGGCGCGAGATGCTGCCGGGCACCACCACGCTCGACCTGCGCATCGCGCCCGAGGGTCGCGTGCTGCGCCCCGGCCTGCGCAGGGCCTGGGAATATTCCGACGGCTGGGTGCAGGATTCGCGCCTTGTCGCGCTGATGGCGCGCGATGCGGCGCAGCGCGGCGCGCAGGTGCTGACCCGCACCACCGTCACGGCGGCAGGGCGCGAGGGCGATCTGTGGCGCGTGACGCTGACGGATGCGGCAGGCCCGCGCGAGGTGACGACGCGCGCGGTGGTCAATGCCGCCGGACCCTGGGTCGAGGACGTGCTGCACCGCGCGCTTGGCGGCGCGGCGCCTGCGCATGTGCGGCTGGTGCGCGGCAGCCATGTCGTCGTGCCCCGGCTTTACGATCACGACAAATGCTATTTCTTCCAGGGGTCGGACGGCCGCATCGTCTTCGCGATCCCCTACGAGGGCGATTTCACCCTGATCGGCACCACGGATGAGGCACACACTTCTGCCGACACCCCGCCCGAGGCAACCGGGGAGGAACAGGATTACCTCTGCGCCTTCGTCAGCCGCTGGTTCGCGCGGCCCGTGACCCGCGCCGATGTGGTCTGGAGCTATTCCGGCGTCCGCCCGCTTTATGACGATCACGCCAGCTCGGCCACCGCTGCAACCCGCGATTACGTGCTGGTGCTGGACGATGCGCCCGGCGCGCCGCTGCTGTCGGTCTTCGGCGGCAAGATCACCACCTGTCGCCGTCTGGCCGAACATGCGCTTGAAAAGCTGGTGCCGCTGATCGGTGGCGGGCCGGACTGGACTGCCGGGGTGGCGCTGCCGGGCGGCGATTTCGCCATGGGCGGGCAGGGTGCGCTGGTCGCGGCGCTGCGGGCGGTGCAGCCGGGCCTGCCGGAGCGCGACGCGCTGCGGCTGGTGCGCTGCTACGGGACCGAGGCCGCGCAGGCTGCCGCCGCCGGGGGCCGCGACTTCGGCGCCGGGCTGTGCGAGGCCGAGGTGCGCTGGCTCATGGCGCATGAATTCGCGCGCCGCGCCGAGGATGTGGTCTGGCGGCGCACGAAGCTGGGCCTGCGGATGACGCCTGCGCAGATCGCGGCGCTCGATGACTGGATGCTGGCCGAAGGGGGATGAGGGATGGCGTATGTTCTGGCGCTCGACCAGGGGACAAGCTCGACGCGGGCCATCGTCTTTGACGGCGCGCGGCGCCCGGTGGCCAGCGCGCAGCAGGAGTTTCCGCAGCATTTCCCGCATCCCGGCTGGGTCGAACACGACCCCGCCGACCTGTGGCGCAGTTCGGTCGCGGTGATGCGCGAGGCAGTCGCCCGCGCCGGGCTGGGTGCCGCCGACATCGCCGCGATCGGCATCACCAACCAGCGCGAGACGCTGGTGGTCTGGGACCGCGACGGGCGCCCGGTCCACAACGCCATCGTCTGGCAGGACCGCCGCACCGCCGCGATGTGCGAGAGCCTGCGCGTCGAAGGGTTCGAGGACGAGGTGACCTTGCGCACCGGCCTGCTGCTCGATCCGTATTTCAGCGGCACGAAACTGGCGTGGATTCTCGATCACGTCGAAGGCGCCCGCGCCCGTGCCGTCCGGGGCGACCTGCTGGCGGGCACGGTCGATTCGTGGCTGATCTGGAACCTGACGGCGGGTCGCACCCATGCGACGGATGCAACGAACGCCTCGCGCACCATGCTCTACGACATCCACCGGGGCGCGTGGGATTCGCGCATCTGCGCCCATCTCGACATCCCGCCGGGGATGCTGCCCGAGGTGCGCGACTGCGCCGCCGATTACGGCATGACCGACGTGCTGGGCGCGCCGGTGCCGATCCTCGGCGTGGCTGGCGACCAGCAGGCGGCGGCGATGGGGCAGGCGTGTTTCAGCCCCGGCATGATGAAGGCGACCTACGGCACCGGCTGTTTCGCGCTGATGAACACCGGCGCCGTGGCGGTGCGCTCGCACAACCGGATGCTGACCACGGTGGCGGCGCAGCTTGACGGCAAGGCGAGCTATGCGCTCGAAGGCTCGATCTTCATCGCGGGCGCGGTGGTGCAGTGGCTGCGCGACGGGCTGGGGATCATCGGGGCGGCTGCCGAGACGCAGGCGCTGGCGGAACGCGCCGACCCCGAGCAGGAGCTTTACCTCGTGCCCGCCTTCACGGGCCTTGGCGCGCCGTGGTGGGATGCGGGCGCGCGGGGCGCGATCTTCGGCCTGACCCGCAATTCCGGCCCGGCGGAATTCGCGCGGGCGGCGCTCGAAAGCGTGGGGTTCCAGACCGTCGATCTGCTCGATTCCATGGCGCGCGACTGGCCCGAAGGCGAACCCGGCGCGCTGCGGGTCGATGGCGGCATGACCGCGTCGGGATGGACGATGCAGTTTCTGGCCGACATCTCGGGCCGCAGGGTCGAGTGTCCCGCCTCGCCCGAGACCACGGCGCTGGGCGCGGCGTGGCTGGCCGGGATGCGCGCGGGAGTCTGGCCGGGCGCCGACGAATTCGCCCGGACCTGGGCCGCCGAACGCAGCTTCGCCCCGGCGATGAACCGGGTCGAGCGCGTGCGGCGTCAGGACGGCTGGCGCGACGCGGTCGGGCGTGTGCTTACGGGGCCTCGTCGATCCTGAGCATTTCGCAGCCGGATGGAACATCCGGCGCCCGCGACAATGCGACAAGGGTAAAGCAGAGCATTTCGCAGCCGGATGGAACATCCGGCGCCCGCGACAATGCGACCGCGCAACAGGTCAGAGCGGGTCTGCCGAACCGGATTGAACGGAATCCGCCTTGGCCGCGGGCGGCACGTCCGCGCCTTCGGCGCGGTCGCGTTGCAGCGCGGCGCGGGTCAGCACCATCATCGTCACCGGCGTCGTGACGATGACGAAGACGCCCACGACGATGGCCTCGATGGCCAGCCGCCCCTCGCCCGCCGATGTGGCGATGATGACCGCAAGGACGATGGCGCCGGTTCCCCAGCTCGATGCCAGCGCGGGCGGATGAAGGCGCTCGTAGAAGCGCGGCAGCACCGCCAGCCCCCAGGTGCCCAGCACCGCCAGCGTGGCGCCCAGCACCACCAGCAGCGCCACCGGCAGCGCGGCCCAGAGGGGCAGGGCGCTCATTCGATCACCTCGCCGCGCAGCAGGAAGCGCGCCGCCGCGACGGAGCTGACGAAGCTCATCAGCGCGATGATGAGCGCGGCGACCAGGAAATGCGGATTGCCGAGCCGCAGCCCGGTCACCAGCAGTTGCAGCATGATGCAGACGTAGAACGTATCCAGCGCCAGCACCCGGTCCTGTGCGCGCGGCCCCTTCAGCAGCCGCCACAGCGCCAGCAGCGCCGCGACGGCCAGTGCGACCTGCCCGTAGATCAGGGCGGCGGTAAGGATCAGGCTCATTCAAACACCCCCGCAAGCAGCGGCTGGTAGCGGGTCTGCACCAGCGTCGCCCAGTCGTCGGTCTCGCGCAGGTCGAAGACATGCAGCAGCAGCACGCCGGTGCGCGAATCGTATTCCACCCAGGTCGTGCCCGGCGTGGCGGTGATGATGACCGCCAGCCCCGCCAGCGCGCCCTCGGAGCGGATGGTCAGCGGGATCGGCACGAAGCCCGAAACCCGCTCGCCGTGCCGCCCGCCCGAGAGGATCAGCCGCACCACGTCGCGGTTCGAGCGGATGATGTCGATGCCGACGATGAAGAACAGCTTCACGAACAGGTCGGGGCGGCGAAAGCGCAGCGGTTCGGGTTCGACCGTCGCCACGGCGCGCCCGGCGACCAGCGCGATGGCGGCGCCCAGCAGCATCTGCCCCGGCGTGAAGCTCGTGAACACGCCCCAGAGCAGGAACAGCAGCAGCGACAGCAGCGGATGCGGGACGAGGCGGCTCATGGGTCGGCCTCGCCGGAACCGGCCACCGGGGGCGCCGCCAGCACGCCCTCGACGTAGAGGGTCGGCATCTCCAGCGTCTCGGCGGTGGCGCGGGTGTAGCGCAGCACGTCCTCGGCCTGCACGGTCAGCAGCACCAGCATCGCCGAGAGCGCGATGACCGGCCCGGCCTCGAGCACCGAGACCGGCGGCGGCTCGCCGTCATTGGCCCAGAAGGTCTGGATGCCGATGCGCATGAGGCCGATCAGCGTGGCAAAGCCCGCGACGATCAGGATGGCGGCAAAGGCCCAGATGACCGTTCCCCCCGTCGCGGCATCGCCGATCCCGCCCATGAGGATGACGAACTTGCCGACGAAACCCGACAGCGGCGGCAGCCCGGCCAGCGCCAGCACCGCCACCGCATAGGCCACCGAAAGCGCGGTCATCAGGCCGGGGATGTTCAGTTGCAGGCCCGGCGCGGGGTCGGCGTCCTCCTCGGTCTCGCCGGGTTCGAGGCCCCAGGCATCGGCGGTCAGCGCCAGCATGGCGGCGATGCCGCCCTCGTCGCGGCTCATCGGCTCGAAGAGCAGGAACAGCATCCCGGCGGCCAGCGTCGAGGAGACCAGATAATAGAGCGCCCCCGACAGCATGGTGACGCCGTCGCCCGCGTTCAGCGCGATGCCCGTCACCGCCAGCAGCGTGCCCGAGGACACCAGCACCACATGCGCCGCCATCCGCCCCAGCCCCTGCGATCCGAGGATGCCGAGCGTGCCGTAGATCATGGTCGCCATGCCGCCCGCCGCCAGCGCCACCCCGCCAAAGCCGGTCGAGGCACCCGCCGAGGCGCCGAAGACCAGGAACGACAGCCGCAGCAGGATGTAGACGCCCACCTTGGTCATGATGGCGAACATCGCCGCCACCGGCGCGGGCGAGGCCATGTAGGCCGAGGGCAGCCAGAACGACAGCGGCCAGATCCCGGCCTTCACCAGGAACGCCAGCCCCATCAGCGCCGCGCCCGCATGGACCAGCGGCCGGTGGCTGCCGTCGAGCGTCACCATGAGCTGCGACAGATGCGCCATCGACAGCGTGCCGGTGGCGCCGTAGATCAGCGCGACCCCGATCAGGAACAGCACCGACCCGGCAAGGTTGATGGCGACGTAATGCAGCCCGGCGCGGACCCGGAACTGCCCGCCGCCATGCAGCAGCAGCCCGTACGAGGCCGCCAGCAGCACCTCGAAGAACACGAACAGCGAGAACAGGTCGCCGGTCAGGAAGGCGCCGTTCAGCCCCATGAACAGGAACATCATCAGCGACATGAAATGCTGCCCCTGCCGATGCCAGCCCGCCCCCGCATAGACGAGAACCGGCAGCGCCAGCAGCCCGTTCAGCACCACCATCAGCGCCGAAAGCCGGTCGAGGACCAGCACGATGCCCCAGGGCACCGCCCAGTTGCCGAGCAGGTAGTAGCCCACGTCCGACCCGCCCGCGAAGCCGCCGCCATTGGCGCGCCGCAGAAGCGCGATCCCGGCCAGCAGCATCAGCCCGGCGGCGACCAGCGCCACGCCCAGCTTCATGCGCCGCCGCCGTTCGTCATACAGCAGCATCAGCGCGCCCGCGAGGAACGGGATCAGGATCGGGGCGATGATGAGGTGATCGGCACCGGGGATCATTGTTCGCGCTCCCGCCCGTCGACGTGGTCGGTGCCGGTCAGGCCCCGCGCCGCGATCATGATGACAAGGAACAATGCGGTGGTGGCGAAGGAAATGACGATCGCGGTCAGCACCAGCGCCTGCGGCAGCGGGTCGGTGTAGCGGCTGGGATCGACGAACCCGCCGTCGGGCATGATCGGCGGCGCACCGGGGCGCAGGCGGCCCATCGAGAAGATGAACAGGTTCACGGCGTGCGACAGCAGCGACAGGCCGATGATGACCTGAAACGTCCGCGGCCGCAGCAGCAGCCAGACGCCGGATGCCGTCAGCACACCGATGGCGAGCGCGAGGACGGCTTCCATCAGGCGGCCCTCCGGGGGGGAGAGCCGGAGAGGCGGACAGGTGAAGAGCCAGCCTTCTTCGGGCGTGCGAAGCACGACCGGCGCCCGCCCCGCCCCCCAGGGCGGGCGCATCCGCGCCCACCCCCGGTGCGGGCGCCGGTCATGCTGGCTAACGTTGTGGGCGGGGATACGTTGCTCATGCCGCCTCGCCTTCCTCTTCCGCCGCCCGCTCGCGCTGGCGGGCCGAGCGCAGCGACTGGTGGGCGATGGCGATGAGCATGAGCACCGTGGCGCCGACGACCAGCGCATAGACCCCCAGATCGAAGGCCATCGCGGTTGACGCCGGAACCGCGCCGATGCCCGGCAGCTCGACATAGCGCGCCTGTGCCGAGAGGAACGGATAGCCGAAGGCCGCCGCCGACATGCCGGTCAGCCCGGCGATCAGCAGCCCGACCCCGATCCAGCGGATCGGCAGCACGGTGATGCGCGCCTCGATCCATCGGGTATCGGCGCCCAGATATTGCGCCAGCAGCGCGATGGCCAGCGTGACCCCGGCGGAAAAGCCGCCGCCGGGCAGGTCGTGGCCGCGCATGAACAGCCAGGCCGAAAACACGATCAGCACCGGGAACATCCAGCGGATCGTGATGGACGGCACCAGCATCGGCAGGTCGTCGATCTCGCCCGCCTTGCCGGTCTGCTGGGCGGGGCGCCCGGCGGATTCGTCGGCGGGACGGAAACGGCGCAGCAGTGCAAAGACGGTCAGGCCCACGACGCCCAGCACGGTGATCTCGCCGAACGTGTCGAAGGCGCGGAAATCGACGAGGATCACGTTGACGGCGTTCAGGCCACCGGCCTCGGAATGGGCGTTGCGCAGGAACCAGTTGCCGATCGACGGCCCCGGTGGCCGCGTCATCACCGCCAGCGCCGCCATGGTCGTCGCGGCACCGGCGATGATGGCGATGACCAGATCGCGCGCGCGGCGCAGGCGGGCCGGGAACAGCCGGTCGCCGGGAATTTCGGCGTTGCGCTTGGGCAGCCAGCGCAGGCCCAGCAGCAGCAGCACGGTCGTCACCACCTCGACCAGCAGTTGCGTCACGGCCAGATCGGGCGCCGAGGCCCAGGCAAAGGTCAGGCAGGTGACGGCCCCGGCCACCCCCAGCAGCATGAGCGCCGCAAAGCGGTGGTATTTCGCCAGCGCCGCCGCCCCGACCGCCGCCGCTCCGCCCGCGATCCACATGAGAACGAACGCAAGGTCCGGCGCCAGCATGGCGCGCTGGCCGATGGGTGACAGCCGCCCGAAGGTCACGCCCAGCCCGGCCAGCAGCGCGAGGCACACCAGGACAAGGATCTGCGGTTGCAGCCGGTCGGTCCCGGCGGCGCGGTGCAGCACGCGCGGCCATTTCCAGGTGACGGCGAGCAGCCCGATCTCGAACAGCCGCACCGCCCGGACGCGCCAGAGCAGCGGCGGCCCCTCGGGGCCTTCGGAAATCCGGCGCGCGAAGGGGAAATAGATCGCCGCCCCCGCCAGCAGGGCGATGACGCTCATCATCAGCGGCAGGTTCAGCCCGTGCCAGGGCGAGATGCTCACATGGGGGATCAGCGGCCCCAGCACGCCGCGCGCGGCGGCGTTCAGCGTCGGGCCGAGCACCGCGTCGGGCGCGATGCCGATGGCGAGGCAGATGAACACCAGCGCCTCGACCGGGCGGCGCATCCAGCGCACGGGTTCATGCGGCAGATGCGGCAGGTCGGTGGCGGGCGGGCCGAAGAACACCGTGGCGATGAAGCGCGCCGAATAGGCGACCGAGAACGCCGCGCCGACGGTGGCGATCAGCGGCAGCGCATTGTCGAGCCAGGTGCCGTTGTGCCAGTCGGCGGCGGCGGCGAAGAACATCTCCTTCGAGATGAACCCGTTCAGCAGCGGCACCCCCGCCATGGCCGCCGAGGCGACGATGGCCAGCGCGCCGGTCACCGGCATGAAATGGATCAGCCCCGACAGCCGCCGCATGTCGCGGGTGCCGGTCTCGTGGTCGATGATGCCCGCGGCCATGAACAGCGACGCCTTGAACACCGCATGGTTCACGATGTGGAAGATCGCGGCAAGGATCGCGGTCTCGCTGCCCAGGCCCGCCAGCGCGGTGATGAGGCCGAGATGGCTGACCGTCGAATAGGCCAGAAGGCCCTTCAGGTCATGGCGGAACAGCGCGATCACCGCGCCCAGCGTCATGGTCAGCATCCCGGTGCCGGTCACCATCCAGAACCAGGCGTCGGTCCCGCCCAGCGCGGGCGAGAAGCGGATGAGCAGGAACACCCCCGCTTTCACCATCGTCGCCGAATGGAGATAGGCCGAAACCGGCGTCGGCGCCGCCATGGCGCCGGGCAGCCAGAAGTGGAACGGCATCTGCGCCGACTTGGTGAAGGCACCCAGCAGGAACAGCACCAGCAGCGGCGGATAGAGCGGATGCGCCCGGATTACCGCCCCGGCGGCGAGGATGTGGTCCAGATCGTAGCTGCCGGTGATGCGCCCGAGGATGAGCATCGCCACCAGCAGGCACAGCCCGCCGCCCGCCGTGACGATCAGCGACATCCGCGCCCCCTCGCGCGCACCGACATTGGCGGAACGGAAGCCGATCAGCAGGAAGGACAGCAGGCTGGTCATCTCCCAGAACACCACGAGGATGATGACGTTGGCCGACAGCACCAGCCCCAGCATCGAGCCGCAGAACGCCAGCAGCAGCGCGTGGAATCGCGGCGCGGAATCGGTGGGCGCCAGGTAGTAGCGCGCATAGAGCACGACGAGGATGCCGATTCCGAGGATCAGCGCCGCGAACAGCCAAGCAAAGCCGTCCAGGCGGAACGCTAGGTCGAGGCCCGCCGAGGGCGCCCAGTGCAGGCTGGCGCGCAGCGGCCAGGTCGCCCCGGCCGGGCCGCGCAGGGCCGCGAGGATCACCAGCCCCGCCGCCATGGTCGCGCCCGAAATCCACGCGGGGCCGCGCTGCGCACCCCTGGGCTGCGTGACGGCCGCCAGCGCGCCAACGAAGGGCAGAAGGACCAGAACAAGCATGAGGTTCTGCGCGATCATGCCCGCTTCTGGCATCCTTTGCAGGGAAATCCCAGCCGATTTTCCGGGCTTTCCGCCGGGCCGCGCGCGCATGTGAACCGGGGGGCTGGCGGGGCAGCCGGACGAACCGCGAATCCCGTCATTGCGAGGCGGCGCAGCCGACGCGGCACTCCAAGGGCCGGGCGCTGTGCCCGCTGTGGATTGCTTCACTTCGTTCGCAATGACGAGTCCCTTCCGTCATTGCGAGGAGGCGCAGCCGACGAAGCAACCTCGATGTTGTGCGCGAGCGGTCGGGGTTGCTTCGGCTTGCGCCTCGCGGGTGACGGGATTCGGGGGCAGGCGCTTGCGGCCATCATTCCGCCGCAAACCCGTGCGAGCATCGCACCATGCGTCACAAGGAGGTCCGCGATGACCGTTGCCGCCATCGTCCGCCCCCCGCGCGGTCTTGCCCTTGTCCTGGGGCTGAACCGCGACCGGCTGCTTTACACGGCCATGATCGTGCTGGCCCTGTGGCTGGGCGCCGCGCTGGGCGAATACCTGCTGCTCGGCTGACCGGCGACGCCCCGGCGGTTCGCAAACGCGGGCGATCACGCTGCGGGCAAGCGGGCCAATCCGCATATTTCGTCATCGCGAGGAGGCGTAGCCGACCCGGCAATCCACGGGACCGGGTGCTGCGCCCGGTATGGGTTGCTTCACTTCGTTCGCAATGACGAGAAACCACCGTCACCCGCGAGGAGGCGCAGCCGACGAAGCAACCCAGTCCGTTCGCTTTATGTGATAAGCG
>JACFNP010000064.1 GCA_019454835.1 Rubellimicrobium sp. | reverse complement strand
ATAAAGCGAACGGACTGGGTTGCTTCGTCGGCTTCGCCTCCTCGCAATGACGAAAAATGCCATGGCTCCGCATTCGACGCCCGCGCCAGGGCGGCAGGACAACAGGTCAGGGCGTCACCGCCGGATCGGATTGCGCGAGACCCGCGCAATCTCACTCACCCCGCGCGCAGCGCCTCGACCGCGTCCCATTGCGACAGGAACACCCTTCCCGTCAGCGCGGACAGGAAGCTTGACCGTTGCAGCCGGTCCATCACCGGGCCTTTCACCTCGGAGAGGTGCAGGGTCAGGCCCATCGCGTGCAGACGGGTGTTGATCGCCTCGAGGCTTTCCAGCGCGCTCATGTCCACCTCGTTCACGGCCGAACACAGCAGCACGACATGGCGCAGGTTCGCGTCGCCAGTGACGCGGGCCATGATGTAATCTTCAAGAAACCGCGCGTTGGCGAAATAGAGGCTCTCGTCCACCCGCAGGGTGACGATGGCGGGGTCGGTCTGCACCTCGTGGCGCAGGATGTTGCGGAAATGCCGGGTGCCCGGCACGATGCCGACCTCGGCCACATGCGGGCGTGACGTTTTCCACAGATGCAGCAGCACCGACAGCGCGACCCCGGCGGAGACCCCCGCCTCGACCCCCAGCAGCAAGGTTGCCAGGATCGTCACCGCCACGGCGGCGAAATCGGCGCGCGAATAGGCCCAGGCGCGGCGCAGCACCCCCAGATCGACCAGCGACAGCACCGCCACGATGATGGTTGCGGCCAGGGTCGCCTTGGGCAGGAAATAGATGTAGGGCGTGAAGAACAGCGCCGCGACGGCAAGGCCGATGGCGGTGAAGGCGCCCGCTGCCGGGGTGGCGGCGCCTGCGTCGAAATTCACCACCGAACGCGCGAAGCCGCCGGTCACCGGAAAGCCGCCGGTGAAGGCCGCGCCCAGATTGGCGGCGCCCAGCCCGATCAGTTCCTGGTCGGGGCGGATGCGTTCGCGCTTCTTCGCCGCCAGCGTCTGCGCGACCGAGACGCTTTCGACAAAGCCGATGATCGAGATCAGCGCCGCAGGCAGCAGCAGTTGCCGGATCAGTTCGGGATCGAATGACGGCAGGGTAAAGGGCGGCAGCGCGGCGGGGACATGGCCGACCACGGCGACTCCGGCCCGGTCCAGCCCGAACCCCCAGGCCAGCAGCGTCGTCACCACCACCGCCAGCACCGGCCCGGCCCGCACCGCCACATCGGCGGCGCGCGGCCCCAGCCCGGCGCGGCGCAGCGCCGGTTTCATGCCCTTGCGCACCCAATAGAGAAACCCGGTCGCCGCCGCGCCGATCACCAGCGTGAGCAGGCTGAGCGACCCCATCCCCGCCGCCAGCGACGACAGCAGCGCGGGCAAGGTCGCGCCCTCGGTGCGCACGCCCAGCACCGGGCCGAGCTGGCTGGTGGCGATCAGGATGCCCGAGGCGGTGATGAAACCGGCGATCACCGGATGCGACAGGAAATTGGCGACGAAGCCTAGCCGGAACAGCCCCAGCACCAGCAGCATCGCCCCCGACAGCCCGGCCAAAGTCAGCGCCGCGACCGCGTAGCCTGCGGTGCCCGAAGCGGCCACTTCACCCACCGCCGCCGCCGTCATCAGCGACACCACCGCCACCGGCCCCACCGCCAGCGCGTTCGAGGTGCCGAACACCGCATAGAGCATGATCGGCACGATCGAGGCATAAAGCCCCGCCTCGGGCGGCATCCCCGCCAGCAGCGCATAGGCAAGCGATTGCGGGATCAACATGATCGTCACGATCAGCGCCGCCATCAGGTCGGCGCCCAGCGTGGCGCGCGAATAGCGGCGTCCCCAGTCGAGGATCGGCAGAAGGTTCGAGAGCATGGGGATTTCCGTCAGATGGGGGTCAGCGGGGCGGGCGATGGGGGGGTTAGGAGGTCGTCATTGCGAGGAGCCGAAGGCGACGTGGCAATCCATGCTGCAACCTTGCACCCGGAGTAGATTGCTTCGGCTTCGCCTCACAATGACGAGAACACACCGTCATTGCGAGGAGGCGAAGCCGACGAAGCAACCCCGATGTTGCGTGTGAGCGGTCGGGGTTGCTTCGGCTGCGCCTCGCAATGACGGGGGATGGACGGGCTTCGTCATTGCGAGGAGCCGAAGGCGACGCGGCAATCCATGGGCCGGGCGCTGCGCCCGGTGTGGATTGCTTCGGCTGCGCCTCGCAATGACGCCCCCCCCCGCCGCCGCGTCACGCCAGCGCGCGGGCAAGGTTGTAAAGCGATGCCGACCGCGCGCCGGAGCGGCAATAGAGCAGCACCTTGCCCTCATGCCCGGCCAGCAGCCGGGCCAGTTCCTCGGGCTGGCCGGGGTGCGGTCCCTCGCCGCCGAAGGGGATGTGCCGGGCGGTGATCCCGGCGGCTTCGGCGGCGGCGGCGACTGCAGCGAATTCGGGCTGGCCGGGCCCGTGTTCATTATCGGGCCGGTTGCAGACCAGCAGGGTAAACCCCGCCTGTGCAGCCTGTTCCATGTCGGCGGGGCCCAGTTGCCCCGCCACCCAGATGCGCGCGTCGATCTGTCTGGTATCCATGCGATTTCCCCTGATCGGTCAGAGCGCGTTGACCGGAACCTTCAGCATCGGCCGACCCGATGCGTCCCTCGGCACCTCGCCCGCGCGCATGTTCACCTGCAACGAGGGGATGATCAACCGCGGCATCGCCAGCGTCGCGTCGCGTTCCTCGCGCATCCGCACGAATTCCTCGCGCGAGGCGCCGCCGCCGACATGGATGTTGTCGGCCTTCTGTTCGGCCACGCTGGTCTCCCACCGGATGTCGCGGCCGCCGGGGCCGTAGTCGTGGCACATGAACAGCCGCATCGCATCGGGCAGCGCCAGCACCCGCTGGATGCTGTCATACAGCGTGCCCGCATCGCCGCCGGGGAAATCGGCCCGCGCCGAGCCGCCGTCGGGCATGAACAACGTATCGCCCACGAAGGCGGCGTCGCCGACCACATGGGTCATGCAGGCGGGCGTATGGCCCGGCGTGTGCATGGCACCGGCCTGCATCGTGCCGATCATGTAGGTGTCTCCATCCTTGAACAGGGCGTCGAACTGCGAGCCGTCGCGCTGGAACTCGGTGCCTTCATTGAAGATCTTGCCGAACGTATCCTGCACGATGAGGATGTTCTCGCCGATGCCGATCTTTCCGCCCAGCGCCTGCTGGATATAGGGCGCGGCGGACAGGTGGTCGGCATGGACATGGGTTTCGATCAGCCATTCCAGCCGCAGGTTGTTTTCGCGGATGAAGGCGATGATGCGGTCGGCGCCGTCATGGGTGATGCGCCCGGCGGCATAGTCGATATCCATCACCGAATCGATCACCGCGCAGGCGTCCGAGGCCGGGTCCTTCACGACATAGGAAATCGTGTTGGTCGGCTCGTCGAAGAAGGCGGTGACCTCGGGGGTCAGGGTCATGTCGACGGGCAGGGTTTCGGGCAGATGGGTCATGTCGGTCTCCCTTTTGCGGATCATGTTGCCTGTGCCAGGCCGAGGGTCAGGCTGCGCCTTGCGAGGCGGGCGATCGCGATTCCGGCCAGCATGGCGGCGGTGAACCAGAGCACCTCGCCCCGGAAGGTCGAGATGACGGGCAGCAGCCCGCCGGGGCAGAAGCCCGACAGCCCCCAGCCCACGCCGAACGTGGCCGAACCCAGCACCAGCGGGCGGTCGATGCGGGTGCCCGAGGGCAGGGCGAAGCCTGTCTCGAACATGGGGCCGGGGCGGCGCAGCACAAGGCGGTATCCCGCGAAGGTGACGGCCAGCGCGGTGACCATGACCAGCAGCAGCGACGGATCCCATGTTCCGGCAAAGTCGAAGAAGTTCAGCACCTTGGCCGGATTGGCCATCCCCGACAGGACGATCCCCGCGCCGAAGATCAGGCCGATGGCATAGGTGGCGATCAGACGGGTCATGTCAGGCTCCGATGAGGTGGCGCGTGACGAATACGGTCAGCGCGGTAAAGGCCATGAAGATGGCCGTGGCCGTGATCGAACGCGGCGACAGGCGCGCCATGCCGCAGACCCCGTGCCCCGAGGTGCAGCCCGAGCCGAAGGTCACGCCGATGCCGACCAGCAGCCCGCCGATCACCATGGATGCCCGGCTGACCGGCACGTCGATCACCGGCATGGCGCCGGTGGCGGCCAGCCACAGGAAGGGCGCGGTCATCATTCCGGCCAGCAGCGCCAGCCGCCAGTCCAGATCGCGCGGCCCCGAAGGCGCGAACACCCCGGCAAGGATGCCGGTGGCGCCCATGACGCGGCCCAGCGTGGCCATGAGAAGCACCGAGGCCAGCCCGATGAGGGCACCGCCTGCGGTCGCGGCGAGGGGAGTGAATCCGGTCATCATGGCCGCCTCGCCCCGATCGTCGTGGTCGTGGTCATTCAGTCGTCTTTCCCGTGGAGGTTTCAGTCTTCCGCACCGGGCTTCAGCCGGGGCGTGGCGGACACATAACGCATGTCTGATATATTGCAAGAGGGAGTCGGGTTTGTTCGGCACGGGTGCGCGAAGGCTGGCGTCATTGCGAACGAAGTGAAGCAATCCACACCGGGTGCAGCGCCCGGCCCCGTGGATTGCCACGTCGCCTTCGGCTCCTCGCAATGACGGTATTTCCCCCTCGTCATTGCGAGGCGCAAGCCGAAGCAACCTCGACCGCTCACACACGACATCGGGGTTGCCACGTCGCCTTCGGCTCCTCGCAATGACGGTATTTCCCCCTCGTCATTGCGAGGCGAAGCCGAAGCAACCCCGACCGCTCGCACGCAACATCGGGGTTGCTTCGTCGCCTTCGGCTCCTCGCAATGACGATGCCCCCCACCGGCGCAACATGACGTGATTTGCGGCCCGGCGGGAACCCGGTCACATGTGGAGGTGACGCAAACCACGATGGACCATGCCATGCTTCGCCTTGCCGCTTCCGCCATGCTGCTGCTTGGTGCCGCCCTGCCTGCCGCCGCGCGCGATGTGACGGGCGAGGCGGGCTATCTGCAACGCATCGCGCTTGCCCCCGGTGCGCAGCTTGTGGTCGAACTGCGCGCCCCGCAGGGGCTGGTCGGCGAATATCGCGCCGATACCGAAGGCGCGCAGGTGCCGCTGCCGTTCAAGGTCGTGACCGATGACGACGGCCCGCTGATCCTGCGCGCCGCGATCCTGTCCGGCGGGGTGGCCGCATGGGTGTCGCAGCCGGTGGCCGTGCCCGAAGGCGCGGGGGCGGTCGATCTGGGGCAGGTGCTGCTCGAACCCTTCGTGCCGATGGGATTCGCCACCCGGATGCGCTGCGGCGACACGATGATCGACGTGGGCTTTGCCGACGACGAGGCCCGGATGCGTATCGGTGGCCGCGTCTGGCGGCTGCCGCTGGCGGTCTCGGCCTCGGGCGCGCGGTTCACCGACGGGCAGGAACCGGACACGACCTTCTGGAGCAAGGGCAACGCCGCCTATGTCACCGTCGAGGGCCGCGATCTGCCGGAATGCGAACCCGTGGTGCTGCCTGCGGCGCTGCCCTTCATCGCGCGCGGGCAGGAACCGGGCTGGGTGCTCGATGTGTCGCGCGACGGCATGGTGCTGGGGCGGCAGGACGGCACGGAAATCCGCGCGCCGCTGCCGCCCGCGGGCGATGTGGCCGACGGCACGGTCCTGACCGCCGACCAGATGACCGTCACGGTAACGCCCGAAATCTGCACCGATTCGATGACCGGGATGCCGCACCCGCTGTCGGTCTCGGTGAGCCTCGACGCCGAGGAACTGCATGGCTGCGGCGGCGATCCGGTGGAGCTGTTGCAGGGCAACTGGACGGTGCAGGAAATGAACGGCGCCGCATTGCCCGAGGATGCCGGGGTGACGCTGGATATCGCCGGGGCGCATGTCTCGGGCAAGGCGGCCTGCAACCGCTATGTGGCCAGCCTGGCGATCACCGGCGACGGCATGACCATCGCCCCCGGACCGATGACGATGATGGCCTGCGACGCGGCGGCGATGGCGCTTGAGAGCGACTTCGTCGCGGCGCTGCAGCAGGTGACCAGCTTCGGCTTCGACCCGGCGACCGGGGCGCTGATCCTGCAGGGCGGCGGCGCGGAATTGCTGCGGGCGGTGCTGGCGGGGTAACGCTCTGGTTACCGGGAAAGCGGCTCCCTATATCGGACGGGATCACCCGCACCGCCCCCGTGGCGGCGCCCCTGCATCCTGAGGAGGCTCCATGTCCGATCACGGCAAACCCGCCACCGGCTCGACCATGTCCACCGGCGCCCCGGCGCAAAGCGACCGCAACTCGCTCACGCTGGGCAGCGACGGTCCCGTCCTGCTGCACGACGTGCATTTCCTTGAACAGATGGCGCATTTCAACCGCGAGAAGGTGCCCGAGCGCCAGCCCCACGCCAAGGGCGCCGGTGCGTTCGGCACCTTCGAGACGACCGAGGACATGTCGGCCTGGACGAAGGCCGCGCTGTTCCAGAAGGGCGCCGAGACCGAGATGCTGGCCCGGTTCTCCACCGTCGCCGGTGAAATGGGCAGCCCCGACACCTGGCGCGACGTGCGGGGCTTCAGCCTGAAATTCTACACCACCGAGGGCAACTACGACCTCGTCGGCAACAACACGCCGATCTTCTTCATCCGCGACGCGATGAAGTTCCCGCATTTCATCCGCAGCCAGAAGCGCCTGCCGGATTCGGGCCTGCGCGATGCGCATATGCAGTGGGATTTCTGGACCTCGAACCCGGAATCCGCGCATCAGGTCACCTATCTCATGGGACCGCGCGGCCTGCCGCGCACCTGGCGCAACATGAACGGCTACGGCTCGCACACCTACATGTGGGTGAACGCCGGGGGCGAAAAGTTCTGGGTGAAATACCACTTCCACACCGAACAGGGCATGGAATTCTTCTCGAACGCCGAGGCCGAGGCGATGTCCGGGCGTGACGCCGACTTCCACCGCCGCGACCTGTTCGACGCCATCGCGCGCGGCGATCATCCGAGCTGGACGCTGTCGGTCCAGATCATGCCCTATGCCGATGCAAAGACCTATCGCCTGAACCCGTTCGACCTGACCAAGACCTGGCCCCATGCGGACTATCCGCTGGTCAAGGTCGGCAGGATGACCCTGAACCGCAACCCGGAGAACTTCTTCGCCCAGATCGAACAGGCGGCGTTCTCGCCGGGCAACACGGTGCCGGGGATCGGCCTGTCGCCCGACAAGATGCTGCTGGGCCGCGCGTTCGCCTACAACGACGCGCAAAGGAACCGGATCGGCACCAACTTCCACCAGTTGCCGGTGAACCAGCCCAAAGTGCCGGTGAACACCTACATGTTCGACGGCCAGATGACCTATCACCATTCGGGCGCCGATCCGGTCTATGCGCCCAACAGCGGCGGCCGCCCCTGGGCCGACCAGACCGGCGCGATGGACGATGGCTGGGAAGCCGACGGCCCGATGGTGCGCAGCGCCTATGCGTTGCGTAAGGACGACGACGACTTCGGCCAGCCGGGCATCCTGGTGCGCGAGGTGTTCTCGCAGGACGAGCGCGATGCACTGGTCGAGACCGTCTCGGGCAGCCTGAAGAGCGGCGTCCGCGAGCCGGTGCTGTCGCGGGCCATCGACTACTGGAAGAACATCGACCCCGGCATCGGCGCGAAGATCGAGGCGAAGGTGCGCGCGTAGGCTGCGCTGCGCTCGCAATGGCGCACACCGTCATTGCGAGGAGCCGCAGGCGACGAAGCAACCCCGATGTCGTGTGTGAGCAGGGCCACGAACCCAACACCCCCGTGACATATGCCGCGCGGTCTGACTCAGTG
>JACFNP010000016.1 GCA_019454835.1 Rubellimicrobium sp. | reverse complement strand
ACATAAAGCGAACGGACTGGGTTGCTTCGTCGGCTGCGCCTCCTCGCAATGACGGGATTTTCGGCACACCGCCCCACCGCCACACCCGCCGCGCCAAGGTGTTGCCCCATCGCATTGTCGCGGGTGCCGAATGTTCCATCCGGGCGCGGAATGCCCTACCCTGTCGGCACAAACCGGAGAGCAGGATGACCCAGCCCGTATTCGATGGACACAACGATTTCCTCATGCGCCTCATGGGGCGGCCTGCCGGGGACCGGCGTATCTGGCGTGACGGAGACGGCACCGGGCAGCTCGACGGGCCGCGCGCCAGGGAGGGCGGTCTTGTCGGCGGGCTGTTCGCGATCTACGTCCCCTCGCCCGCGCCCGAGGCGCAGGTCGATGTCGACGCGCTGTTCGACAACCCGCCCTACGACATGCCGCTGCCCGACCCCGTGCCGCTGCACCGGGCGCAACCGGCGGCGCTGTCGATGGCCGGGCATCTGCGCGGGCTGGCGCGCGACGTGCCGGGGTTCCGCCTCTGCCGGACCGCCGACGCCATCGAGACCGCCATGGCGCAGGGCGACTTCGCCGCCGTCATGCACATGGAAGGCGCCGAGGCCATCGACGAGGGCCTCGATGCGCTGCACGTCTTTCACGGCATGGGGCTGCGCTCGCTCGGGCCGGTCTGGAGTCGCCCGACCGTATTCGGCCACGGCGTCCCCTTCGCCTTTCCGTCCGGCCCCGATACCGGCCCCGGCCTGACCGATGCGGGCAGGCGGCTGGTGCGCGAATGCAACCTGCTGCGCATCCTCATCGACCTCAGCCACATGAACGAGAAGGGCTTCGACGATGTCGCGGCGCTGTCGGATGCGCCGCTGGTGGCGACCCATTCCAACGCCCATGCGGTGACGCCGTCCAGCCGCAACCTCACCGACCGGCAACTTGCCGTGATCCGCGACTCGGGCGGGCTGGTCGGGCTGAACTACGCCACCGCCTTCCTGCGGCCCGACGGGCGCAAGGATCCGGCGATGGGCTGGGACGTGGTGCTGCGCCATCTAGATCACCTGCTGGAACATCTGGGCGAAGAACATGTCGGGCTGGGATCGGATTTCGACGGCGCGGTGACACCCGCGATCCTGGGCGACGTGACGAAGCTGCCCGACCTGGTCGTGGCGATGCGGGCGCATGGCTATGACCAGCCGCTGATCGACCGCATCACGCATGGCAACTGGATCGCCCTGCTGCGCCGGACCTGGGGCGAATGATCGGCGGCGCCGCAAGCGCCGGAGCCGAAATCGGCCGGGCCGCCGCCGCGACCGATCCGGCGGCGTTCGAGGCGCTGGCGCAGGAAATCGCCGGGGCGGGGCAGATCGTCCTGCACGGCGCCGGGCGCGAGGGGCTGATGATGCGCGCGCTGGCGATGCGGCTGCATCATCTGGGGCTGGCGGCGCAGGTCTGGGGCGACATGGCGATGCCGCCAGTCGGCCCCGGCGATCTGGTGCTGCTGGCCGCCGGGCCGGGCGACCTGCCGACGGTGCAGGTGCTGGCCGGGCTTGCCGCGCGCGCCGGGGCGCGGACGGCCTGCGTCACGGCCCAGCCCGGCGGGCCGACGCCACGGGCCTGCGATCTGGTGCTGACCATCCCCGCGCAGACCATGGCCGACGACGGCGGGCCGGGGGCTTCGGTCCTGCCGATGGGGTCGGTGTTTGAAGGCGCGATGTTTCTGGTGTTCGAGATGCTGGTTCTGCGGCTGGCGGAACTGCTGGAGCAGTCGCCCGAGATGATCCGCGCGCGCCACGCCAATCTCGAATGAAAAGGCCGCCGGGCGAACCGGCGGCCCTTGCAGCGCGCAAGATGCGCTTATTCTTCGGGCTGGATCGATTCCAGATAGGCCCAGATGTCGCGGGCCTGCTGTTCGTCGCGGACCTGATAGGCCATCTTGGCGCGGGCGCGGCGGTTGTCGAGCACCTCGCGCAGGAAGCCGGTCGGGTTCATGACGTAGCCGACGAAGTTATCCTCGTCCCAGACCGCGCCGGTTTCACCCCATTCCTTCACCGAGTCGCCGAAGTTGAAGCCTTCGACGGCACCCGGCGCCTCGCCGACGATACCGTAGAGGTTCGGGCCGGTGTTGGCGTTGCGACCGGCGAGGGTGTTGCCATCGGGATCCTTGATGACGTGGCAGGTGACACACTGGCGGTTGAACTGATCTTCGCCTGCGGCGGCGTCGCCGTCAGCAAAGGCGGGAACCGCAAGGAGGACAAGCGCGGCTCCGGCAATCAGGCATTTCATCAGGTCTTCTCCTTGTCTTGGGTCCGGCGGCGCGGGGCCACCGTCAAATTCTCGCTTCCCCGGCCCGGTCAGGCTACCGAATCCGGGCACCATGTCCAAGCATGAATCGGTGATAAGATAAAACGCCGCGCGGTCAATGCGGTGCGGCGGATGTCAGCCGGTCCATCGGGACCAGCGCGCCGGGCTGGCCGATCACCTGCAACGACAGCGCATGGCCCGCGCGCGCGGCGTCCTCGGGCGGGCGCCCGGCAAGGCGGGCCGCGATGTAGCCGCCGTTGAAGGCATCCCCCGCGCCGGTGCTGTCGAGCGGCGCCACCCGGTCCACCCCGATCTGCGCGTCACCGTCCTTGCCGGACACGTGAATCGGCCCGCCGCCGTTCTTCACCACCACCTCGCCCGCACCCGACGCGCGCCAGCGCGCGGCGCAGGCGGCAAGGTCGGCGTCGCCGAACCATGCGGCCTCGTCGTCGAAGGACGGCAGGGCGACCGAGGCCGCGCCCGCTGCCGCCGCAAGCGCCGCGCGCATCGCATCGGCGCTTTCCCACAGGCGCGGGCGGATGTTCGGGTCGAATGCGGTCAGCGCCCCGCGCGCCCGCGCACCCCCAACTGCGTCGATCAGCCGCAGCCTGGCTTCGGGCGGCAGGATCGCAAGGGTGATGCCCGAGAAATGCACGACATCCGCCGCCGCGATGGCGGCGACCAGCGCCTGCGCATCGTCAGCCAGCCCGCGCGCCGCCGACTGGCCGCGCCAGTAGGCAAAGCTGCGCTCGCCCTCGTGCAGCTCGATGGAATAGAGGCCGATGCTGCGCGCGGGGTCGCGGCTGATGAAGCGGGTGGACAGGCCGTTGTCGGCCATGAAGGCCGTCATGCGCGGCGAGAACGGGTCCGGCCCCAGCCGGGTGAAGACCCCGACCTCCCATGCCTGCGGCAACAGGGCGCGGGCATACCAGGCGGTATTGAGCACGTCGCCCGCATAGCCCAGCCGCCAGAGATCGCCCGCGTCATGCGAGAGTTCGACCATGGGTTCGCCGATGGCAAGGAACAGCGGCACGGGGCCTCCTTTCTTTCAGCGGAAACGGTCCATCCGGTAGGGCGCCGGATCGACGAAGGGCGTCTCGCCGGTCATCATCTCGGCAAGCAGCCGTCCGGTGGCCGCCGCCAGCGTCAGGCCGTGATGCGCGTGGCCGGTGGCCAGCCACAGCCCGCGCCGGTGGCCGGGGCCGATGACCGGCTTCATGTCGGGGGTGCAGGGGCGGCTGCCCATCCAGATGCTGCCCGCGATCTGTTCGCCCAGCGGGAACGCCGGGCGCGCCGCCGCCTCGCAGGCGGCGACCTGCGCCGGATCGGGCGGCGCGTCGCGGCGCATGAACTGGGCGCCGGTGGTCAGGCGCAGCCCGGCGGCCATCGGCGCCACGACATAGCCCGCCTCGTCATGGATGGCGTGGCGCTGTTCGGCACCGTCGCGCGGGCGGTAATGGGCGTGGTAGCCGCGTTTCACGAAGAACGGCAGGCGGCGCCCCAGACCGCGCATGAGATTATCCGACCATGGCCCCATGGCCACGACCACCTCGCGCGCCCGCAGCGGGCCGGTGTCGGTCTGCACCTGCCAGCCGTCGCCATCCTCGCGCAGCGTCATGCCGTCGCCGCGCCGGAAGCTGCCGCCCAGCGACTTGAACAGCCGCAGATAGGCCTGCGTCAGCGCGAGCGGGTCGCGCACCGTCCAGGGCTGGGTGCGGTGGATCGCGCCGACGAATACCGGCGCAAGCGCGGGTTCCAGCCGCGCCAGCTCGCCCGCATCGAGAACGCGGTGCTCGACGCCCAGCGCGCGCTGGTCCTCGGCCTCGGCCTGTTCGTCCTCAAAGGCGCGGCGGGTGCGGTAGACATCGATCCAGCCGTCGCGCGCGATCAGGTTGCCCGCGCCCGACTCCTCGATCAGCGGGGCGTGTTCGCTGACCGAATGGGCGATGAACTGCGCATAGTCGCGGACGATCCGCGCATATTCCGAGGGCCGCGAATGCCACCAGTATCGCGCGAGCGGACCGGCCAGCGCGGGCAGCGCGCTCCAGCCGAAGCGCATGTCGAGCGAGCGGTTCAGCCCGTAGCGCGCCAGCTTCAGGAACGCGCGCGGAAAGGCATAGGGCGCCACGCCCTCGCGCTGGATCAGCCCGGCGTTGCCGAAGGATGTCTCGCCCCCGGCCTCGCCCCGGTCGATCAGGGTGACGGCGCGCCCGCGCCGCGCCAGATGGATCGCCACGCAGGTACCGACGATCCCGGCGCCCAGCACCGCCACATCTGCCTTCATCCCGGCCCCCTGCCGTCAGAGGTTCTTGACCTCGATGCGGAAATCGTTGCCCTCGGGCAGGATCTGGCCGCCATCGACGATGATCGTCGTGCCGGTGATATAGGAGGCATCGTCGGAGGCAAGGAACAGGAACGCATTCGCCACGTCGCGCGTGCTGCCCAGACGACCCAGCGGGATCGACTGCTCCATGTCGGCGATGTAGTCGGCGCCGCGATGTTCCTTGATCGCCTCGGTCAGGATGTTGCCCGGCTCGACCCCGTTCACGGTGATGCCCCAGGCCGAATATTCCAGCGCGGCGGCGCGGATCAGCCCGTTGATTCCGGCCTTCGAGGCCGCGTAATGGCCGTGGCCCGGCCCGGTAACGCGCGGGCCGGTGATCGACGAGGTGAACAGGATGCGCCCCGCGCGCTGCGCCTTCATCGGCGCCAGCGCGGCCCTGGCCACGTTGAAGCAGCCCTTGAGATTCACGCCGAGCACGCGGTCCCAGTCGTCGGGCGTGGTATCCTCGATCAACTGCCAGGGGTAGATGCCCGCGTTCTGCACCGCGACATCAAGCCGCCCGTAGCGTTCGAGCGCCAGATCGACCAGCGCCTGCACGTCGTCGTAACGTGAAACATCGACAGGCAGGAAGTCGCCGCCGATCGCGGCAGCCGTGGCGCGGCCCTCGGCCTCCTTGCCGTCGCCGATGAGGACACGGGCGCCCTCTTCGGCGAACCGCTCGGCCACGCCCCGGCCGATGCCCCCCGCCGCGCCGATGACGACGGCGACCTTGCCTTCCAGACGCAAGCTCATGCCAGCCTCTTCCTGATCGAATGTTTCATCGTATCCAGCAGCACCGCCGCCAGCACCAGCAGGCCCTGGATGACCTGGGTATATTCCGCAGGCAGGTGCAGCAGGTTGATCGCAGTATTGATCGACGACAGCAGCAGAACCCCGGCATAGACTCCGGGCACGCCGCCGATGCCGCCTTTCAGGCTGACCCCGCCGATGACGACGGCGGCGAAGGCCTGGAACAACATGCCGATGCCAAGGTTCGCGGTGGCGCCCGAGGTGCGGATCGCCAGCAGCCAGCCCGCCAGCGCGGCGATCATGCCGGACATGATGAAGGCGGTGACGAGAACGCGGTTCACCTTGATGCCCGCGCGGAAGGCGGCGGTTTCATTGCCGCCGATCAGCTTGAGATGGCGACCGAAGCGGGTCTTCATCATCATCACCGAAAAGACGACGAAGCACAGGATGGCGATATAGGCCGACAGCGGCAGGCCGAAGACGCGCTGGATGGCGAACCAGCGGATTTCCGGGGCGAGGCTTTGCGCCGAGCGCCCGCCCGACAGCGCGACCACGGTGCCGCGCACCCAGATGAAGGCCGCAAGCGTGACGATGAAGGCGTCGAGCTTCACCTTCACCACCAGTATGCCGTTCAGCCAGCCGATCAGGCCGCCGACCGCAAGCCCGGCGATGATCGAGACCGGCACCTTCAGCCACGCCGGGCTGAGCGGCAGGTCCTGGCCGATCCCCGCGCTGGCGAACAGGATGCCGGTCACCATGGCCGACAGCGCCGCCACCGATTCGACCGACAGGTCCATGTGTCCGGCGATGATGACGATGGCGAGACCGATCGACATGACCCCGAGCACCGTCGATTGCTCGATGATGTTGATGAAGATCTGCGGCTGGAAATAGTTCGGCACGAAGGCGGAGAAGATCGCCAGCACGATGACGAGAATGAACCAGACGAGGTTGTCGAGCACGAACTCGAGCGTGCGGCGCTGACCGGGCGACATCGGCGGTTGTGTCCTTGGATAGGGGAAAGGGTGCCCCCGTCCCGCGCGGGACGGGGGCCGGGGGCCTTACTCGACCGAGGTGACGGGTTCCTCGGGCGGCTGGAGGTTGCCCCAGAAGCTTGGGTTGTCCACGTTGTCGGCGGTGATGGCGGCGCCGGGGATCTTGATCGTCGCACCCCAGGCCTCGTGCGTGACGACCGAGGGCAGGCCCAGCACGTCATATTCGCCGTCGGCGATTTCCTCGTGGTTCACGACCTTGTCCATGAACATCGCCACGGCGGCGGCCTGCGCATAAAGCGGCTGCTCGACCTCGGCCTGCATCCAGCCCTGACGGATCAGGTCCAGACCGACCGGCGCCCCGTTCGAGGACATCACGTCGATGTCGCCGGGCTGCTTGCCCGCCGCTTCAAGTGCCGCGACCACGGCAACCGAAAGGTGCGCGGCGTGGCTGAAGATGATGTCGATGTCGGGGTCCGAGACGATGGCGTTGGCCGCGATGGTGCCCGCGTTCGACGCCTCCCACTGCATCGCGGGTTCGGTGATGATCGTGACATCGGGGAAGTCGGCCATGACCTCCTCGAAGCCCTGCTGGATGTCCAGCGTGTAGGGGTCGCCCGGATCGCCGAGGATCTGCAACACCTTGCCGGTCACCGAACCGTTGCGCGCGGTCAGCAGGTCCTGCACCACGCCTGCGGCGGTATGGCCGATCTCGACGGTGCCCGCGACCGAGGTGAAGTCCGAGACCACCGAATCGATCTGGCGGTCGAAGATCACCACCGGAATCCCGGCATCACGGGCGGCCTCGACTCCGGGCGCCAGCGCGTTGAAGTCGACGGCGGCAAGGATGATCGCATCGGGATGCAGCGCGATCACGTCGTTCATCTGGGTCTGCTGAAGGTCGGTCTTGTTGTCCGCGTTCAGCGTTTCCATGTCGTAGCCGACCTGACCGAGGAACATTTCCAGCGCGGTGATCGAGCCGGTCTGGAATTCGTCCAGCAGCGTCGGGACAAGGTAATAGACCGTGCCCTTGCTGTCCTGCGCAAAGCCGGCCTGGGCGATGGTCATGGCACCGGCAAGGGCCATGGCGCCGATGGCGAATCTCTTTCTCATGGGGTTCTTCCTCCTCGTGAACCGGATTGTAGTCTCAAGCGTCAACGGCCTGCCCGGCTTCGGCCGCAGACTGTCCGGTGATCATGGCGATCACGGAATCCGCACTCGTCTCGCGCGCGCGCACGTCGCCTGCAACGACGCCCTGGCGGATGACCACGATCCGGTCGGCCACCTCGAGCGCCTGCTGCATGATATGGGTGATGATGATGACGCCGATCCCCTGCGCGGCGACGCGACGGATCATCTCGAGGCCGCGCCGCGTCTGTTCGACACCCAGCGCAGCGAAGGGTTCGTCCAGCAGCACCAGCTTGCCGCCCCAGTGAACGAAGCGGTTCAGCTCGATCGCCTGACGCTGGCCGCCCGAGAGATGTTCGACATTGGTGCGCAGCGAGGGAATCCGCGTGCCCGCCTCGCGCATGGCGCGGGCGGTATGTTCCTCCATCGCACGTTCGTCGAGCAGCTTCAGACCCAGGAAATTGCGGGTGAGTTCGCGGCCCATGAAGAAATTGGCGACCACATCGACATTCGTGCACAGCGACAGGTCCTGATAGACGGTCTCGATCCCCTGCGCCTTGGCCTCGGAGGGCGAGCGCGGCGCGTAGGGTTCGCCGTCGAAGGTCATGCGCCCCGAGGTCTGGGTCAGCCCGCCGGAAATGATCTTCACCAGCGTCGACTTGCCCGCGCCGTTGTCACCGAGAAGGGCAATCACCTCACCCCGTTTCACGGTGAACGATATCCCCTTCAGCGCCTGGACGGCGCCGAAATTCATGCGGATATCGTCGAGTTCCAGCAGCGTCTCGGTCATGCGGCCTGTCCATCGCAAAGGGGGTCGTCGGGGTAATCATAGTCACGGTCGGCGGTCGGCGACAACACTTCGGCCAACGCGCGCGCCGCCGCGCCGCGCAGCACGGAATGGGTGTCGCTTGCGGCGATGACCCTGGGCAGCCGCCGGTTGCGCCGCGCGGAGACCGAGGGCGGCAGCGCCCCGGTCGTGGCGACCAGCGCGCCAAGCAGTGCCGGAGACGCCAGCCCGCCGAGAATGATGCTCTCGGGGTCGAAGAGGTTCTCGATGATCGTCAGCGCGCGATGGAACATCGGCGCGACCGCCGCCGCCCATCCGGCCTCGTCCTGACCGGCGGGGCGATGCCGGAAGGCGTCCAGCGACACATAACATTCCAGACAGCCGCGATTGCCGCAGGTGCAGGGCCTCCCGTCGGGGACCACCGGGACATGGCCGATCTCGCCCGCATTGCCGAAGGCACCACGCATCGGCTGGCCGCGCCGCACCATCGCCCCGCCCAGCCCGGCGCCGAGATGGAGATAGTAGAACTGGTCGAGGCCGCGCCCCTCGCCGTGCAGGTGCTGGCCGACGGCAGCGGCTGCCGTGTCGATCTCGATGAACGCGGGCAGGCCGGTCAGCGCCGCAAGCCGTTCCCGCAGCGGGATGCCGTTCCAGCCCGCCAGGGTCGCCGGGCCGACGAAGCTCATGCCCTCGACATCGAGCGGACCCGGTATAGCCATGCCCGCACCAAGGATTCGCGCCTCGGGACACCGGGCGCGCATGGTGGCGACCAGCTCGCCGATCAGGCGGAATCCGTCCTCGGGGTCGGGACCGGCCAGCGGGCGGCTGGCGTGGGCCGTGATGTCGCCCGCAAGGTTGACCAGCGCCGCGCTCACGCCCAGCGGCGAGACGCCGATGCCGATGGCATGGGCAGCATCGGGGTTGAGATGCAGCATCTGGGCCGGTGCCCCGCGCCCGCGCGGCTGTTCGCGCCGGAGACGGAGGTAGCCCGATTCTTCAAGTTCGCGGACGATGGACGAGACGGTCTGCACGGTGAGGCGCACGTCGCGGGCGATATCACCACGCGCCGCCGGGCCGTGCTCGCGGATATATCCGAGCACGATGCGCCGGTTGTGATAGCGCGACAAACCCTGATTCGTGCCACGCAGGCCCATGTGCCGCTCCTCCCGTCCGGGCAGGCTAGGGTCGTGCAGGCAAATTTGTCAAACGGTTTTAATAATACTTGTTAACCATGTTGCCGGACCCGCCCGGTCAGAGCGGGCGGCGGCGCAGGGTGTCGCCGTATTGCAGCGTCGGCATCAGTTCGACGCGCTCGCCGCCGCCGGTATCCGGCGCGGCATGGCGGGCGGCGATGATGGCCGCCGCCTGTTCGCCGATCTCGCGGCGGCAGGCATCCATGGTTGCAAGCTGCATCGGCAAGCCGTCGAGCAGCTCGATCCCGTTGAAGCCTGCAAGCCCGATGCCTTCGGGAATCCGCGCGCCTTTCGACAGCAGGTGAAGAAGCCCGCCCGCGCCGATCATGTCGTTGGAATAATAGAGGAAATCCAGATCGGGGCGCCGCGCGAGAATCACTTCGGTCATCTCGCGGCCCTTGAGCAGCGCCGAGCCGCCCGAATAGAATTCCCGGTCGGAAATCTCGACTCCGGCCTTGGCAAGCGTGCGCGTGAAACCCTCGAAACGCTTGCGGGCACGGTGGTCGAGCGGCATCTTGGTGCCGAGAAACCCGATGCGGCGGTATCCGGCGGCAAGGATCGCCGCCGCCATCTCGCGCCCGGCGCGGCGGTGGCTGATGCCGACGCAGGCGTCGATGGGTTCGCCGTCGGTATCCATGATCTCGACGACCGGGATCCCGGCACGCGCAAGCATGGCGCGCGCGGCCTCGGAATGTTCGAGACCCGCGACGATCACCCCCGAGGGCCGCCAGGACAGCATCTCGAAGAGAACCTGCTCTTCCTTTTCGGGCAGATAGTCGGTGACACCGACCACGGGTTGCAGCCCGGTATCCGCCAGCGTCCGCGAGATGCCCGAGAGGACTTCGGGAAAGACCAGGTTGCCGAGACTGGGAATCACGACCGCCACCAGATTGACCCGGCTCGAGGCCAGCGCACCCGCGATCTTGTTGGGCACGTAGCCGACGGCGCGCGCGGCATCGAGGACGCGCGCGCGGGTCGCCTCGCTCACGTCGCCCTTGCCGCGCAGCACGCGGCTGGCAGTCATCTCCGAGACCCCGGCGGCCTCGGCAACATCGCGCAGGGTCAACGGGCGGCGAGGCGGAGCGGCCACGGGCAGAGCCTTTCCCGGAATGGTGGTGGGAAATGACTAGCAGGTGAGCCGCAGAACGCAAAGCCCGTGTTGCGGGCGTGGCGGGGCAATCGGGGGAACTGCGGCTGCGCGGGTTGGTATGGCGTCGCCGCGCGCAAATCTCGTCATTACGAGGCGAAGCCGAAGCAACCTCGACCGCTCGTGCGATGCCCTCGGGGTTGCTTCGTCGGCTTTGCCTCCTCGCAATGACGGAATTTGCTGATTGCCCTGTTTCTGACAGCGGGAGTCCGCATGTCGGCCCCGGCGCGCCGGGGGATGAACCTGTGGGCAAGACGGGGGACCGGATGGAGACGGAAGCCCCGGCAAGCCGGGTCCGCCGGATCGCAAGGCATCACCCTGCGCGCAACGTCGGGGTTACGCGAGAATGCTCCACAGGGGACAGGGTATTCGGGGTGGCTGTGGGCAAGTCGTGAGATCGGAAATGTCAAGTGGTTGAAGGCGGCGTGTTCTTCCTGAAATCGACATGATTTCAGCATGTTGTATCGTAACCGCCTGGGTTGTGTTGCCGGTCGGGCCGACAGGGCACGGGGATTGTCCTGTGGACGACGCCGAGTCGGCGGGTTATCCGCAGGCCCTGCATCATCATTTCTCTTATCTTCTTTCAGGATTGGAAAAAGGAACCGACCGGGATGATCCTTGCATTTCTGTCCGCGAGCTATCTCTGGGTGAAGGCGCTGCATGTCGTCTCGGTCATCGCCTGGATGGCCGGGCTGTTCTATCTGCCGCGACTGTTCGTCTATCACGCCGAACGCGGCACGCCGGGGTCGGCGCTGGACGGCACCTTCCGGGTGATGGAACGGCGGCTGTTGCGCGCGATCATGACTCCGGCAATGCTGGCGACCTGGATTTTCGGACTCATGCTGGTGGCGACGCCCGGCGTGGTGGACTGGCAGATGGTGTGGCCCTGGATGAAGGCGGCGGGGGTCATCGGCATGACGCTCGTGCATTTCTGGCTGGCAGGCGCGCAGAAGCGGTTCGCACGCGGGGAAAACCGCCATGCGGGACGGGTCTACCGGATGGTCAACGAGGTGCCGACGGTGCTGATGCTGGTCATCGTCTTCATGGTGATCGCCCGGCCATGGTAAACGGGCGAACAGTATCTTTCGTCACCCGCGAGGTGGCGCAGCCGACGAAGCAACCCCGATCCATCTCGCATAACATCGGGGTTGCTTCGGCTTCGCCTCGCAATGACGGGTGTGGCGGGCGGTGGTGACGTGCGGGCCTGTGCAGGGCGGTTCGCCCGATTGCCGTCGCCCGGCCGTTCCGAGTTGACTTTCCGGGCGACCGGCCCTAGATGGCTGCCGCGCCCCGTCCGGGGCGGCGCCCAGCAACAGACCCAGACCCGCACCACATGACGCGATCCCCGGCAGGGGCCGCATGTGCATCCGACAGGACAGATCATGTCAGACAACCGCCTGAACCTGGCCAATCTCAAGGCGCAGAGCCCGAAGGATCTTCTGGCCATGGCCGACGAGCTCGAGATCGAGAACGCCTCGACGATGCGCAAGGGCGACATGATGTTCGCCATCCTCAAGGAACGCGCCGAGGAAGGCTGGGTGATCGGCGGCGACGGCGTGCTGGAAGTGCTGCAGGACGGGTTCGGCTTTCTGCGCTCGCCCGAGGCGAACTATCTGCCGGGGCCGGACGACATCTATGTCAGCCCCGAGATGATCCGCCGCCATTCGCTGCGCACCGGCGACACGGTCGAGGGCGTGATCGAGGAGCCCGGCGAAAACGAGCGCTACTTCGCGCTGGTCTCGGTCGACCAGATCAATTTCGACGCGCCGGAAAAGGCCCGCCACAAGGTCGCCTTCGACAACCTCACGCCGCTTTATCCCGACCAGCGCCTGAAGATGGAGATCGAATCCGAACCCGCGACCAAGGACCGCTCGGCGCGGGTCATCGACCTGGTGGCGCCGATCGGCAAGGGCCAGCGCGGCCTGATCGTCGCGCCGCCCCGCACCGGCAAGACCGTGCTGCTGCAGAACATCGCCCATTCCATCGAGCGCAACCACCCCGAAGTGTTCCTGATCGTGCTGCTGATCGACGAACGCCCCGAGGAAGTGACCGACATGCAGCGTTCGGTGAAGGGCGAGGTGATTTCCTCGACCTTCGACGAACCGGCCACGCGCCACGTCGCCGTGGCCGAAATGGTGATCGAGAAGGCCAAGCGGCTGGTCGAGCAGAAGCGCGACGTGGTGATCCTGCTCGATTCGATCACCCGGCTGGGCCGCGCCTTCAACACGGTGGTGCCGTCTTCGGGCAAGGTGCTGACCGGCGGGGTCGACGCCAATGCGCTGCAGCGGCCCAAACGGTTCTTCGGTGCGGCGCGCAACATTGAGGAAGGCGGCAGCCTGACCATCATCGCCACCGCGCTGATCGACACCGGCAGCCGCATGGACGAGGTGATTTTCGAGGAATTCAAGGGCACCGGCAACAGCGAGATCGTGCTCGACCGCAAGGTGGCTGACAAGCGCGTGTTCCCGGCGATGGACATCCTGAAATCCGGCACGCGGAAAGAGGACCTGCTGGTCGACAAGGCCGACCTGCAGAAAACCTATGTGCTGCGCCGCATCCTCAACCCGATGGGCACGACGGATGCCATCGAGTTCCTGCTGTCCAAGCTGAAGCAGACGAAATCCAACGCCGAGTTCTTCGATTCGATGAACGCCTGAGCCGGTTCGCGCGGGGGTGAAATGACGGACACGATCTTTGCGCGCGCCACCGCTCCGGGGCGCGCCGGGATTGCCGTGCTGCGGCTGTCGGGACCGCAGGCGCGCGCCGCTGCCGGGCGCCTGGCCGGACCCTTGCCCGAAGCTGGACGCAGCCTGCGCCGGCTGAAGGGCGCAGGCGGCGAGGTGATCGACGAGGCGCTGGTCCTGACCTTTGCCGCAGGGCGCAGCTTTACCGGGGAAGAGGTGGTCGAGCTGCATGTGCACGGCTCGGCTGCGGTCGTGGCCGCGCTGGAGCACGAGCTGGGCGCCATGCCCGGCCTGCGCGGCGCCGAGGCCGGGGAATTCACGCGCCGCGCGCTGGAGAACGGGCGGCTCGATCTCGCGCAGGTCGAGGGGCTGGCCGATCTTCTCGCCGCCGAGACCGAGGCGCAGCGGCGCCAGGCGATGCGGGTGATGTCGGGCGAGCTGGGCGAGATCGCGGCGCGCTGGCGGGCGGACATGGTCCGGGCGCTGGCGCTGGTCGAGGCGACCATCGACTTTTCGGATGAAGACCTGCCTGACGGGCTCGCGACGGAAGTGGCGGCGCTGCTGACCCCGCTGATCGCCGAGATGGCGCGCATGGCCGCGGGAACCGCCATGGCCGAGCGGTTGCGCGCCGGGTTCGAGGTGGCGATCATCGGAGCGCCCAATGTCGGCAAGAGCACCCTGCTCAACCGGCTTGCCGGGCGCGAGGCGGCCATCGTCTCGGACATCGCCGGGACGACGCGCGACGTGATCGAGGTGCGGATGGACCTTGGTGGGCTGCCGGTGACGATTCTCGACACGGCGGGCATCCGGGACGGCGGCGATACGGTCGAGCGGCTGGGAATCGCCCGCGCCCGCGCCCGCGCCGAACGGGCGGACCTGCGGGTGCATCTGGTCGAGGCCGGTGACGCCGCCGTTGCGGGGCCGCGTGACATCGTCCTGCGCGCGAAGGACGACGACGGCCGCTTCGGCGGGGTCTCGGGGTTGACCGGCGCCGGGATCGACGGTCTGATCGCGCAGCTCGGCGCGCTGCTGGGGGGTCTCGCGGCCGAAGCGGGGCTGGCGACACGGGAACGGCACCGGCAGGCGCTGCTTGTCGCGCTCGGCCATTTCGACGGCGCCCTCGGGGCGTCGATGCGCGACTCACCGGAAGTTGTCGCCGAGGAATTGCGCCGGGCGCTGCGGGCCATTGACGTGCTGGTCGGGCGGGTGGATGTGGAGGACGTTCTGGATGTCGTCTTCGCCAGTTTCTGCATCGGAAAGTGAGGATCTGTTTCACATGAAACATCGTGATGCGGATGTCATCGTCATCGGCGGTGGTCATGCCGGTGCCGAGGCCGCCCATGCGGCCGCACGGATCGGGGCGCGCGTGATCCTGGTGACGCTGCGGCGGGAAGCGATCGGCGTGATGTCGTGCAATCCGGCGATCGGCGGCGTGGGCAAGGGCCATCTGGTGCGCGAGATCGACGCGCTTGACGGGCTGATGGGGCGGATCGGCGATGGCGCGGCGATCCATTACCGGCTGCTGAATCGGCACAAGGGGCCGGCGGTGCAGGGGCCGCGCGCGCAGATGGACCGCGAGCTGTATCGGCTGGCGATGGGGCGCGAAATGGCCGCGACGCCAGGTCTGGTGATCATCGAGGGTGAGGCCGCCGATCTTCTGGTCGACAACGGCCGGGTGACGGGGATCGCCCTTTCCGACGGCCGGGAGATCCGGGCGGGCGCCGTCGTCCTGACGACCGGGACGTTCCTGCGCGGGCGGATTCATGTCGGCACCAGCCAGACACCGGGCGGCCGGGTCGGCGAGCGGGCGGCAAACCGGCTGGCGGAGCGCCTCGATGACCTTGGCCTGCCGCTGGGGCGGCTGCAGACCGGCACCCCGCCGCGTCTTGCCGGGCGCAGCATCGACTACACGGTGCTCGAGGAACAGCCTGGCGATGATGCGCCGGTGCTTCTGTCGTTCATGGGCGATCCGCCGACGCGGTCGCAGCGGTCGTGCTGGATCACGGGCACGAACGAAAGGACGCACGAAATCATCCGCGACAACCTCGCGCTGTCGTCGATGTATGGCGGCCAGATGGACAGCAACGGGCCGCGCTACTGCCCGTCGATCGAGGACAAGATCGTCCGGTTTGCCGACCGCGACAGCCATCAGGTATTTCTCGAACCCGAAGGGATCGACGACGACACGGTCTATCCGAACGGCCTGTCGATCTCGCTGCCCGCCGATGTGCAACTGGCCTGCCTGCGCACGATCCGGGGTCTCGAGCGGGTCGAGATGATCCGGCCCGGCTATGCGATCGAATATGATTACGTCGATCCGCGCGCCCTGGACCACACGCTGGAACTGCGCGCGCTGCCCGGCCTGTATCTCGCCGGCCAGATCAACGGCACCACCGGCTACGAAGAGGCGGGCGCGCAGGGTATCGTCGCCGGGATCAACGCCGCCCGCCGCGCGCGCGGGGACGAGCCGCTGATCTTCAGCCGCACCGGCTCCTATATCGGCGTACTGATCGACGACCTCGTCACGCGGGGGGTCTCGGAACCTTACCGGATATTCACCTCGCGGGTCGAATACCGTCTGGCAATCCGTGCCGACAATGCCGACCAGCGGTTGACGGCGCTCGGGCGCGAGGCCGGGGTGGTCGGTGACCGGCGCTGGCAGGCGTTCGAGACCAGGATGGCGCAGATCGACCGTGGCACGAAGCTGCTCGGCGCGATCAGCGTCCCGGCGGAACGACTGGCTGCGGCGGGCGTGAAGATCAACCCTGAACGCGGGCGGCAGACGCTGCTAGACGCGCTGCGACTCGGCGATTTCGACTTTGCCGGGGCTGTCGCCGTGGCGCCCGAAGTCGGCATCATCCCGCCGGAAATCGGCGCGCAGATCAGATGCGACATGCTCTACCGGCACTACACCGAGCGCCAGCAACGCGAGGTCGAGGCCTTGCGCCGCGACGAGGGCCTGCTGATCCCCGAAGCGCTCGATTACGCCGGAATTTCGGGATTGTCGGCCGAACTGGCGACCAAACTCGCCGCGATCCGCCCCCGGAGCCTTGCCGACGCGCGCAGGATCGAGGGCATGACACCGGCGGCGCTGCTGCTGCTGCGGGTCTGGCTGAAGCGGGGCCTTTCGGCTCGGAATGTCGCGTGAGCGACCGGGTTCCGGTCGGATCGGGTGTTTCACGTGAAACGGAGGCGCGCCTGCGACGTTTCGCCGAGCTTGTCCTTAAATGGTCGGGGCGAATCAATCTCGTGGCGCCGGGTGACCTTCCCGACCTCTGGCAGCGCCATGTCGTCGATTCGATGCAGCTCGCGCCGCTTGCACCCGCCAGCGGTGGCGACTGGCTCGACATCGGTTCGGGCGGCGGGTTTCCGGGCCTCGTGCTGGCGATCCTGTTCGATGACAGCCGCCCCGACATCACCATGACCCTTGTCGAGGCGGATCGCCGCAAGGCGGCCTTCCTGCATCACGCGGCACAGGCGCTCGACCTGCGAGTCCGCATCCTGACGGCGCGAAGCGAGGCCGTCGACCCGCAGGGCGCGGCTGTGGTCAGCGCCCGGGCGCTGGCGCCGCTTGCCGTGTTGCTCGGCCATGCGGCGCGTCACCTGGCTCCTGGCGGTCGCGGCGTCTTTCCGAAAGGGCGCGCATGGCAGCAAGAGGTTGCGAAAGCCCGCGAGGAATGGCAATTCTCGCTGACCACCCGTTCCAGCCTCACCGATCCCGAGGCGCGTATCCTGGTTGTCGAAGGATTGTCGCGTGCCTGATCCCAAGCCGAAGCCGCGCATCATGGCCGTCGCCAACCAGAAGGGGGGCGTCGGCAAGACCACGACGGCGATCAATCTGGGTGCGGCGCTGGCGCGGCTGGGGCGGCGCGTGCTGCTGGTCGACCTCGATCCGCAGGGCAACGCCTCGACCGGGCTGGGCATCCTGCGTGATGACCGGAGGGTGACCAGCTACGATGTCCTCATGGGACACGCCTCGCCCGGCGACGCCGCCCGCGCGACCGGGATCGAGCGGCTCGAGATCATTCCGGCGACGACCGACCTTGCCTCCACCGATATCGAACTGACCGCCGACGAGGGCCGCAGCACGCGGCTGCGGCGGGCGCTGGCGCCCGACATGCTGGCGCGGACGCCGTTCGATCATGTGCTGATCGACTGCCCGCCGTCGCTGAACCTGCTGACCGTCAACGCCCTCGTCGCCGCCGGTTCGGTGCTGATCCCGCTGCAGAGCGAGTTTTTCGCGCTCGAGGGCCTCTCGCAACTGATGATGACGCTGCGCGATGTCCGCGCGCGGGCGAATCCCGAGCTGCGCATCGAAGGCGTGGTGCTCACCATGTCCGACCGGCGCAACAATCTCTCGCAGCAGGTCGAGGCCGATGCGCGCGAGAATCTCGGCGATCTCGTGTTTCGCACCGTGGTCCCGCGCAACGTGCGGCTGTCCGAGGCGCCGTCCTTCGCCATGACGGTGCTCGACTACGACCCGGCCTCGACCGGGGCGGCTGCCTATCTCGCGCTGGCACAGGAACTCATCGAGCGCGAACACACAGAATCCGGAGTGCCCGCCGATGCCTGAACCGACCCGCCCGCGCGGCCTTGGCCGGGGCCTCTCGGCCCTGATGGCCGATGTCGGCGCCGATCCGGCCCGTGCGCCCCGTCCCGATCTTCTGGTGCCGGTCGATACGCTGCATCCGAACACGGGACAGCCGCGCAGGCATTTCGCCCCCGAGGCGATGGAGGAACTGACCGCCTCGATCCGCGAGAAGGGCGTCATCCAGCCGCTGATCGTCCGGGAGCGGCCCGACCAGCCGGGGCATTACGACATCGTTGCCGGGGAACGGCGCTGGCGCGCGGCGCAAAGGGCCGAACTGCACGACATCCCGGTGCTGGTGCGCGACTACAACGACACCGAAATGCTCGAGATCGCGATCATCGAGAACATCCAGCGCGCCGACCTGTCGCCCATAGACGAGGCTGCGGGCTACCGGCAGCTCATGTCGCGCTTCGGTCATACGCAGGAGCAGATGGCGATGGCGCTCGGGAAAAGCCGCAGCCATATCGCCAACCTGCTGCGCCTGCTGAATCTGCCCGACGACGTGCAGGATCTGGTCAGTCGTGGCGCGCTCAGCGCCGGTCATGCGCGCACGCTGGTCGGCAATCCCGATGCCTCGGCGCTAGCCCGCCGGATGATCGACCAGGAACTCACGGTGCGCGACGCCGAACGCCTGACCCGCAAGCCAGGCACCGCGCGGCGGGCGACGGTGCGGCAAAAGGACCCCGATCTGCTGGCGCTTGAAGGCGAGCTGTCCGCCGCGCTCGGCCTGCGCGCCACGATCGAGCCAGCGGCCGAGGGCGAAGGCGGGCGGCTGATCCTGCAATACCGCGACCTTGCGCAGTTCGACGACCTGCTCCGCATCCTCGCGGGGGGCTAGGGCCTTTCGCAACCGGGCGGCTCATTTGGCAGCGCCTCGCCCCAACGCCTTGTTCCTGCGCATTGTCGCGGCCGTCAAATGTCACTGTCTGGCTGTGACCCGCCCTGATCCGCCAGTATCTCGCGCAGCACCGCATCAAGCAGCCGTCGACCCGTGGCGGTGACGCCGAAGCGCCCGGTCTCGCGCCACATCAGCCCGTCGGAAACCAGCATGTCGATCCGGGCGGCAACCGCAGGCGGCAGGTCACCCGGCGCCATGGTGACGCCTTCGGCCAGCCGCAGGCCCATCATCAGCCGCTCGGCCAGCACGTCCCCGGCGGCCAGTGCCTCGCGCGGCAGCTCGCCCCGTCCCTGCCGCACCGCCTGCAGCCACGCCGTCGGCGCGCGCGGCGCCTCGGTCGCCAGGCGGATGCCGTCCAGCGTCAGGCGGCCGTGCGCCCCCGGCCCGATGCCGAGATAATCGCCGCCGCGCCAGTAGACGAGATTGTGCCGCCCCTCCGCGCCCTCGACGGCGTGATTCGACACTTCGTAGGCGACCATCCCGGCGGCGCCGGTCATCTCCTGGGTGATGTCCCAGAGCGCGACGGCCCGGTCCTCGTCGGGCAGGCCGGGCAGGCGTCCGGCGGCGTGGCGGGTGCCGAAGGCGGTGCCGGGTTCGATGGTCAGTTGATAAAGCGACAGGTGGTCGGCGGCCATTGTCAGCGCCTCGCCCAGCTCCGCCCGCCATGCCTCGGGGGTCTGACCCTGCCGCGCATAGATCAGGTCGAACGAGACACGCGAGAACGTCGCGCGCGCCAGATCGAACGCTGCCCGCGCCTCACCCGCCGTATGAAGCCGCCCCAGCGCCGCAAGATCGCGGTCATCCAGAGCCTGTACGCCCAGCGAGAGCCTGTTCACCCCCGCTGCGGCATAGCCACGGAACCGCCCCGCCTCGACGCTGGTCGGGTTCGCCTCGAGCGTCACTTCGAGATCGTTCACCACCCGCCAGCCCGCGCGGACCGCGTCGAGAATCGCCGCGACAAGTTCCGGGTCCATCAGGCTTGGCGTGCCGCCGCCGAAATAGACCGAAGCCAGCACCCGTTCACCGGTTTCCCCGGCGGCGCGGGCGATCTCGGCCAGATAGGCGTCCTGCCATTCGCGCTGGTCGATCCGCGCCGCAACATGGCTGTTGAAGTCGCAATAAGGACATTTCGACAGGCAGAACGGCCAGTGCAGATACAGGCCGAAGCCGCCGCGCTGCCAGTTCTCGACCGGGTCCCGGTTGATCTGATTCAACGGTCCCGGCCGACCTTCCGGTTTTGTCACATTGTCGCGGGCGTCAGATGCTCCATCTCGCTGCGAAATGTCCCCGAGCGTCGCCATGCTGTCGCGCTCAGCCAAGGCAACCCGCCACAAGCTGCGCAAAGGCGCGACCGCGATGGCTGAGGCGGTTCTTTTCCCAGCGGTCCATCTCGCCGAAGGTCAGGTCGAACCCGTCGGGCAGGAAGATCGGGTCGTAGCCGTGCCCCCTGTCGCCGCGCCCCGGCCAGACGATCCGGCCCGGAACATGGCCCTCGAACACCTCTTCGTGACCATCGGGCCAGGCCAGCACCAGCGCGCAGGTGAACCGCGCCAGCCACGGCGTGGGCGCCCGCGATTCGACCAGTTCCGCATGGATGCGCCGCATGGCGGCGGCAAAGTCGCGGCTGCCGTCCGCCTGTTCCGCCCAGTCGGCGCTGTAAACACCCGGTGCGCCGCCCAGCGCCGCGATCGACAGGCCCGAATCGTCCGACAGCGTCGGGATGCCCAGCGCCGCGACCCCGGCGTGCGCCTTGATCCGCGCGTTCTCGATGAAGGTGGTGCCGGTCTCGGGCGGCTCGGGCAGGCCGTGGTCGGCGTTCGATGTTGCGAATATCCCGTAAGGCTTTAATAATGCGGCGATTTCTTCCAGCTTGCCACGATTGTGCGTGGCGACCAGCAGGCGTCCGCCGTCGAGCCGCCTCATGCCACCGCCGCCCTTTGCGCCTCGGCCAGCGCCGCGTTGCCCTGCGAGGCCAGGTCAAGCAGCAGCGCAAGCTGTTCGCGGGTGAAGGTTGCGCCTTCCGCCGACATCTGCACCTCGATCAGCCGCTCGCCGGTCATGACGAAATTGCCGTCCACGCCCGCCTCGCTGTCCTCGGGATAGTCGAGATCAAGGACCGGCTGCCCGGCGTAGATGCCGCAACTGACCGCCGAGACCGGCGCCGACAGCGGATCGGACAGCACCGCCCCGGCCTTCATCAGCCGGTTCACCGCCAGCCGCAGCGCCACCCAGCCGCCGGTGATCGCCGCGCAGCGGGTGCCGCCGTCGGCCTGGATCACGTCGCAGTCCACGGTGATCTGCCGTTCGCCCAGCGCGACCCGGTCGACCCCGGCCCGCAGGCTGCGGCCGATCAGGCGCTGGATTTCCTGGGTGCGTCCGGTCAGCCCGGCCTTGGCCTCGCGCCGCATCCGCGTGTTGGTCGCGCGCGGCAGCATCCCGTATTCGGCCGTCACCCAGCCCAGCCCCGAGCCACGCATGAACGGCGGCACCCGCTCCTCGAGCGAGGCGGTGCACAGGACCTGCGTGTCGCCGACACGGATCAGGCAGGATCCCTCGGCATGGCGGTTCACGCCGGTCTCGATGCTGACCGCCCGCATCTCGTCGGTTTTCCGTCCGCTGGGTCGCATGTCCTGTCCCCTGTATGTTCGCGGGCGGCATACCGGACGCGGACCGATATTCCAATAGCGACCGGTCGCGCGGGTCCGGCCCCAGGGCATGAAACCGTGTTGCACCTCTGCCTGCGAATGTGCATCGTCGCCGCCGTGGCCCCGACCGGGACGCGCCCATCTCACGGAGGATACCCGATGGCGAACGAGCTGGATTACCTGGCGACACTTGCACGCAGCGGCCGCCTGTCACGGCGTGATTTTCTCGGCCGCGCGGCTGCGCTGGGTATCGGCGCGAGTGCGGCGGGCACGCTGGCAACCAGCGCCTTCGCGCAGGTGCCGGTGCGCGGCGGTGTCCTGCGGGCGGGGATTTCGGGAGGGGAATCCACCAACACGCTCGATCCGGCGCTGAATCTCAGCCATGTGATGTTCAACTTCTGCAAGCAATGGGGCGAATTCATCGTCCGGCTCGACCGTGAAGGCGGGGTCGAGATGATGATTGCCGAAGAGATGAACCCGTCGTCCGACGGGCTGACCTGGACGATCAAGGTTCGCAGCGGGATCGAGTTCCACAACGGCAAGACCGTCACCGCCGAGGATGTCGCCGCGACCATCGCGCGCCATGCCGACGCGGATTCGCAGTCCGGTGCACTGGGCATCCTGCGCGGCATCACGGATATTCGCGTCTCGGGCAACGAGGTCATCTGCACACTCGACATGCCGAATGCCGACTTCCCCTATATCATGGCCGATTATCATCTGGTGGTGCAGCCGAACGGTGGTCACGACGATCCGAATGCCGGAATCTCGGCGGGACCGTATCGCGTCGTCGACAACGAACCGGGCGTCATCCATACCGGCGAACGGTTCGAGAACTACTGGCAGCTTGACCGGCGCGGCTTTGCCGACCGGGTCGAGATTCTCGTCATAAATGACACCACCTCACGGACAGCCGCATTGCGCGCGGGTCAGGTTCACATCATCAATCAGGTCGAGCCTGCAATCATTGACCTCGTCTCGGCGGTGCCGGGCGTCAACATCGAACCTGTTGACGGCAAGGGCTTCTACCCGTTCAACATGTTCTGCAACACCGCGCCCTTCGACAATTACGAGCTGCGCATGGCACTGAAATACGCCGTGGACCGCAAGGAAATGCTCGACAAGATTCTGCGCGGATATGGCTCGGTCGGCAACGACAGTCCGATCAATGCCGCTTATCCTCTGTTCTCGGACGACATCGAACAGCGCGAATTCGACCCCGACAAGGCGGCCGACCACTATCGCAGGTCGGGTCATTCGGGGCCGATCGTGTTGCGCACTGCCGAGGTTGCCTTTCCCGGCGCCGTCGATGCCGCCGCGCTCTATGCGCAGACCTGTGCCGAGGCAGGAATCGAGATCCAGATCCAGCGCGAGCCGGATGACGGCTATTGGTCGGATGTCTGGAACGTGAAGCCGTTCTCGCTGTCCTATTGGGGCGGTCGGCCTACCCAGGACCAGATGTTCTCGACCGGCTATATCTCGACCGCCGACTGGAACGACACCCGCTTCTTCAACGAAAAGTTCGACCAGGTCGTCTTTGCCGCCCGCGCAGAACTGGACCAGGACAAGCGCAAGTCCCTGTATCGTGATGCCTCGGAAATCATCCGCGACGAGGGCGGGTTGATCGTGCCGTTCTTCAACCAGACCATCGACGCGGTGAACGGGAATCTCGTAGACGGCTATCTGGGGCACCCGCAAGGCTCGGTGATGGACGGCTATGCGCTGAGCGAATGCTGGCTCAAGGCCTGAGACAAGACTGATGGCGGGCCGGACAGGGCCCGTTTTCTCCGATCATTGAGAGGGACGAGTCATGGCAACCAGCCAGCGACTGCAATCGAAACTGTTGCTCATCATTCTCGACGGCGTGCCGTGGCGCAACTGGGGGCGGCTGTTCGGCAATCTCGAAGGCTGGGTCCAGTCGGGCGAGGCGCAGCGGGTGCGGATGCGTGCCGTCCTGCCCTCGACCTCGGCCTGCTGCTATGCCTCGATCCACACCGGCGTGACGCCGCAGGTGCATGGCATCCGCTCGAACGAGGACAGGTTCCGGGTCGATCTGCCCGACCTGTTTTCCGAGATTACCCGCGCAGGCGGGCATACCGGCGCCGTCACCCATTCCTACTGGTCCGAGTTTTTCAACCGCTTCCCGTTCGATCTGGTCCGCGACATGGAATACGACGAACCGGGCGGGCCGATCACCCATGGCCGGTTCCACACCATGACCGGCTACAACGCCAACAACCAGATGACCCCCAGCGACGTGGACCTGTTCGCCACGCTCACCATGCTGTGCGAGAGGCACGGCATCGACTACGGCATCCTGCACACCTGCACGCTGGATTCGATGGGCCACCGCTTCGGCCATGATTGCGGGCCGATGGACCATGCCTGCTACGCGATGGACGGGATGCTCGCCGCCTTCCTGCCGCGCTGGCGGGCCGCCGGTTACGAGGTGATCGTCACCGCCGACCACGGCCAGACCGACCGCGGCCATCACGGCGGACACGAGGATTTGCAGCAGGACGTGGGCCTCTACTACTTCGGCCCGGCCCGGATCGGGCAGGAGGATGAACTGGTCGACCAGCTCGCCCTCGCGCCGACGATCCTGTCGCGCCTCGGAGTCCCGATCCCCGAGACGATGAAGGCAGCCCCGTTCCTGCACGCCCCGGCCTGAGGCGGCACCTCCCGTCACCCGCGAGGCGAAGCCGAAGCAACCCCGACCGCTCACACACGACATCGGGGTTGCTTCGTCGGCTTCGCCTCGCAATGACGGAATTCGCCGTTCGCCCGACTGGCCCAGCCCGCACCCGCCCGCATTGACGCGCCCTGCCTCATCGCTCTAATTGGGTCGCCCCGTTTCAGGCTGCCCGGATGACGAAACCGATCGCGCCCTCGCTGGAAGAACTGAACGACCGCTCGCGCGAGGTGTTGCGGCGGGTGGTCGAGGGCTATCTCGATACCGGCGCGCCGGTGGGGTCGCGCACCCTGTCGCGCGCCATGCGCGAACATCTCTCGCCCGCGACGATCCGCAACGTCATGCAGGATCTCGAATTTCTCGGCCTGCTCGACAGCCCGCATGTCAGCGCAGGGCGCCTGCCGACCCAGCAGGGGCTGCGGCTGTTCGTCGACGGGTTGCTCGAGATGCGCAACCTCGATGCCGGTGATCGCCAGAAGCTCGAGGAAACCCTCGACCTGCCCGGCGGCGATGTCGCCAGCGTGCTCGACCGTGTCGGCGCCGCGCTCAGCGAGGTGACGAAAGGTGCCAGCCTCGTGCTGGCGCCCAAGCACGAAGCCGCGCCGATCCGGCATGTCGAATTCGTCTCGCTGGCCCCGGACCGCGCCCTCGTGGTGCTGGTCTTTGCGGATGGCCAGGTCGAGAACCGCCTCTTCCAGCCGCCGCCAGGCCAGACGCCGTCCTCGATGCGCGAGGCGGCGAATTTCATCAACGCGGTGGCCGAGGGCAAGACTTTGGCCGAACTGCACACCGCGATGGCCCGCGAAATCGGCACGCGGCGGCAGGAGATCGACAGTCTCGCCCGCGAACTGGTGGAAAGCGGCCTCGCGCTCTGGGTCGACCAGGGCGAGGCGACCGAACGGCTCATCGTGCGCGGCACCGGCAACCTGCTGGCCGAGGCCGATGCGCAGGCCGACATCGAGCGCATCCGCTCGCTGTTCGACGAACTCGAGAAGAAGAAGGACATCACCCAGTTTCTCGAACTGGCCGAAAAGGGCGACGGCGTGCGCATCTTCATCGGCTCCGAGAACAAGGTATTCTCGCTTTCGGGTTCCTCTCTGGTCGTTTCTCCCTATATGAACGCCGACCGCAGGATCATCGGGGCCGTGGGCGTGATCGGCCCGACGCGGCTCAACTACGGGCGCATCGTGCCCATCGTCGATTACACAGCCCAACTGGTCGGACGCATCCTGTCCGAGCGGAGTTGAAGAGGACCACATGGCAGCAGAACCGCAACGCGAACCGCAGACCCTGGACGAGCTTCTCGCCGAGGCCATCGAGGCCGAGGCGGCCGGAACCGGCCCCGCCGATGACGGCGCCGCTGCCGGTTCCGAAAGCGAACTGGACACGCTTCGCGCCGAACGCGACGACTACCGCGACCGTTTCATGCGGGCGCTGGCCGATGCCGAGAACGCGCGCAAGCGCGCCGAACGCGACCGGCGCGAGGGCGAGATGTATGGCGCCACCCGCCTTGCCCGCGAACTGCTGTCGATCTACGACAACCTGCGCCGCGCGCTCGATGTCGTGAACGACGAGACCCGCGCCCAGAACGGCGCCTTCGTGGAAGGCATCGACCTGACGATGCGCGAGGTGCTGAACGTGTTCAGCCGCCACGGCATCACCGTCATCGCGCCCGAGATCGGCGACCGCTTCGATCCGGCGATGCACGAGGCGATGTTCGAGGCGCCGCTGCCTGGCACGAAGGCGGGCGACATCATCCAGGTGCAGGCGGAAGGCTTCTTCCTGCATGACCGGCTGCTGCGCCCGGCCAAGGTCGGCGTGTCCTCGACTCCGGCGGGCTGACGATCACGCCTCGGTGACAAGGCGCTTCAGGTCATAGACCAGATCAAGCGCCTCGCGCGGGGACAGCAGGTCGGGATGCACCCCGGCCAGCCGTTCCTCGACTGCCGACGGCCCGGCGGGCGCCGCAGGCGGTGCGGTGGGCACGGCGGCGAACAAAGGCAGGTCGTCGATCAGCGCCGCGACGCGCGACCCGCCCTCGGTCTCGCCGCGTTCCAGCGTTTCCAGCACCGCCCGCGCGCGGGCAACGACGGACGCAGGCAGCCCCGCCAGCCGCGCGACCTGCACCCCGTAGGACCGATCCGCGCTGCCGCGCCGCACCTCGTGCAGAAAGACGACATCGCCCTGGAATTCCTTCACGCTGACCGTCGCGTTCGTCACCCCGTCCAGCTTTTCGGCCAGTTGCGCCAGTTCGTGATAATGCGTGGCAAAGATCGCCCGGCAACGGTTCGCCTGTTGCAGATGCTCCAGCACCGCCCAGGCGATCGACAGCCCGTCCCAGGTGGCGGTGCCGCGCCCGATCTCGTCGAGGATCACCAGCGCCCGGTCGTCGGCCTGGTTGAGGATCGCGGCGGTCTCGACCATCTCGACCATGAAGGTCGACCGCCCGCGCGCCAGATCGTCGCTGGCGCCCACCCGGCTGAAAATCTGGCTGACCAGCCCGATTTCCGCTCGCGCGGCGGGCACGAAGGATCCTGCCTGCGCCAGCACCGCGATCAGGGCGTTCTGGCGCAGGAAGGTCGATTTCCCGGCCATGTTCGGCCCGGTCAGCAGCCAGATCGCATCCTCGCCCAGATCGCAGTCATTGGCGACGAATCCCTGCCCGGCGCGCCGCAGGGCTGCCTCGACCACCGGATGTCGCCCGCCCTCGATCAGGAAGCTGCGGCTGTCATCGACCTGCGGGCGACACCAGCCCTCGTCCGCCGCCAGATCGGCCAGCGCGGCGGCCACGTCGATCTCGGCCAGCGCACGCGCCAGTTGCGCCAGCGGCCCGGCCTGCGCCAGCACCGCCTGTTGCAGGCTCTCGAACAGGCGCCGTTCGATGGACAGGGCGCGGTCGGCGGCGTTGAGGATGCGGGTCTCGGTCTCGCTCAGTTCGGGCGTCGTGAAACGCAACTGGTTGGCGGTGGTCTGGCGATGGATGAAGCGTTCGGACAGCGGCGGCGCCAGCATCCGCGCGGCATGGGTGTCAGTGGTCTCGATGAAATAGCCCAGCACGTTGTTGTGCTTCACCTTCAGGCCGGGGATGCCGGTTTCGGCGGCGTAACCTGCCTGCATCGCGGCGATCACCTGCCGCCCCTCGTCGCGCAGGTGGCGGGCCTCGTCCAGTCCGGCGTCATGGCCTGCCGCGATGAAGCCGCCGTCGCGCAGCAGCAGCGGCGGTTCGGCGACCAGCGCGGCATCAAGCAGGTCGCGCAGCGCGCCATGCCCGCGCAGATCGGCGGCGGCCTGTTGCAGCAGCGGCGGCAGGTCTCCGGCCGCAAAGGCGTCCGCCAGCGTCCCGGCCACGGCAAGGGTGTTGCGCACCGCTGCCAGATCACGCGGCCCGCCCCGGCCCAGCGACAGCCGCGCCAGCGCCCGCTCCACGTCATGGGCGCGGCGCAGATGTTCGCGGGTGTCCTCACGAAATGCGACCCTGTCGGCCAGGACAGACACTGAATCAAGCCGCGCCTGCACGACATCCAGCCGCCGCGACGGTGCGGAAAGCCGCGCCTCCATCAGCCGCCCGCCCGCCGCCGTCACCGTCCGGTCGATGACCGCCAGCAGCGACCCGGCCCGGCCGCCGCCCATCGCATGGGTCAGTTCAAGCGAGCGCCGCGTCGCCGCGTCGATGCGGACCGAGCCGCCCGCGCTTTCACGCTGCGGCGGGCGCAGGCCGGGCATGGCGCCGCGCTGGGTCAGATCGACGTAATCCACCAGCGCCGCCAGCGCCGCCACCTCGGCCCGCCCGAACGCGCCGAACGCTTCGAGCGAGGCGACCTGATACAGATCGCACAGCCGCCGCGCTCCGCGCGTGCTGTCGAAGGCGCCGGACGGCAGCAGCGTCGCCACCCCGCCGCCTTCGTCGACCAGGTCGCTGATCGCACGCGGTGCGCCCTCGGCCAGCAGCACCTCGCGCGGCGCCAGTCGCGCCAGTTCCGGCCCCAGCCGCGCCGCCGGGCAGGGCATCACCGCCACCATTCCGGTGGAAATATCCGCCCAGGCCAGCGCCGCCTCGTCGCGCACCTCGGCCCAGGCGGCCAGATAATTGTGCCGCCGCGCATCGAGCAACGTGTCCTCGGTCAGCGTGCCGGGGGTGACCAGCCGCACCACCTCACGCCGCACCAGCGCCCGGCCGCCGCGCTTGCGGGCCTCGGCGGGGTCTTCCATCTGCTCGGCGATGGCGACGCGGAACCCCTTGCGAATCAGGGTCAGCAGATAGCCCTCGGCGGCATGGACCGGCACGCCGCACATGCGCACCGGCTCACCGGCGTGGGTGCCGCGTTTCGTCAGCGCGATGTCCAGCGCCTCGGCCGCCGCCACCGCGTCGTCGAAGAACATCTCGTAGAAATCGCCCATCCGGTAGAACAGCAGCGCGTCCGGATGTTCGGCCTTGATGGCAAGATATTGCGCCATCATCGGCGTGGCGGCAGTGTCGGCCATGCTTCCCCCGGCGTCTGGACCGGCTCAGGATAGGCAACCGCCCGGCAAAGCAGAAGGCCCCGCCGGTGCTTTCACCTCTTCCATAAATATCCGGGGGGAGGCGCGTCAGCGCCGGGGGGCAGCGCCCCCTCAACTCCCCAGCCGCCGCTTGCGCGCCGCCAGCAGGCGCAGGCGCAGCGCGTTCAGGTGGATGAAGCCCGCCGCGTCCTTCTGGTCGTAGGCACCGGCGTCTTCCTCGAAGGTCACATGCTGCTCGGAATAGATGCTGTGCTCGGACCAGCGCGCCACCGTGCGTGCCATGCCCTTGTAGAGCTTGAGCCGCACCGTGCCGGTGACATGTTCCTGGGTGTGGTCGATCAGCGCCTGCAGGGCCTCGCGCTCGGGGCTGAACCAGAAGCCGTTGTAGATCAGTTCCGCATAGCGCGGCATGATGCTGTCTTTCAGATGCCCGGCGCCCGAATCAAGCGTGATCTGCTCGATCCCGCGATGCGCCTCGAGCAGGATCGTGCCGCCCGGCGTTTCGTAGACGCCGCGCGACTTCATGCCGACGAAGCGGTTCTCGACGAAATCGAGCAGGCCGATCCCGTGCCTGCCGCCCAGTTCGTTGAGCCGGGTCAGGATCGCCGCAGGCGACATCGCCGCGCCGTCGATGGCCACCGCGTCGCCCTTCTCGAACGTCACCTCGATGAATTCGGGCGCATCCGGCGCATCCTCGACCGCCGTGATGCGTTGCGAGACGTAATCGGGGGCCTCGACAGCGGGGTCTTCCAGCACCTTGCCCTCGGACGAGGTGTGCAGCAGGTTGGCGTCAACGCTGAACGGCGCCTCGCCGCGCTTGTCCCTGGCGATGGGAATCTGGTTCTTCTCGGCAAACTCCAGCAGCCTTGTCCGCGAGGTCAGGTCCCATTCGCGCCACGGCGCGATCACCCGGATGTCGGGATCCAGTGCGGCCACCCCCAGCTCGAACCGCACCTGGTCGTTGCCCTTGCCGGTCGCGCCATGGGCCACCGCATCGGCGCCGGTCTCATGCGCGATCCGCACCAGATGCTGCGAGATCAGCGGTCGCGCGATCGAGGTGCCCAGCAGATACTGCCCCTCATAGACCGCATTGGCGCGGAACATCGGGAACACGAAGTCACGCACGAATTCCTCGCGCAGGTCGACGATATGGATGTTCTCCTCGGGAATCCCGAGCAGCACCGCCTTCCGCCGCGCCGGTTCCAGTTCTTCGCCCTGGCCGAGGTCGGCGGTGAACGTGACGATCTCGCAGTGGTATTCGCTTTGCAGCCACTTGAGGATGATCGAGGTATCCAGCCCGCCGGAATAGGCCAGAACCACCTTCTTCGGCGCGGGTTTCGTGTCGGTCATGTCTGCCTCTCTGGCCGGAAGTATCGCCTGCGCGATACCGGGTTTCGTGCAGGCGGGCAAGGAAGCGGGTTGGCCCCGGCCCGCCCGACCGCTAGCTTACCGGGCGGGAGACAGTGATGGCGCGCCACGACATCGAGGACATCAGCGAACTTGCCCGGCCGGGCGCGGTGTTCGAGCTGCGCGTCACCCCCAACGCCGGGCGCAATGCGCTGGCCCGCGACGGCAGCCGCATCACCGCGCGCGTGACCGTGGTGCCGGAAGGCGGCCGCGCCAATGCCGCCGTGGCCGCGCTGCTGGCGCGCGCGCTGGGCGTGGCCAAGGGCAGGCTGACGCTGGTGCGCGGCGCCACGTCGCGCGACAAGGTGTTTCGCCTCGACTGACAGGGCAACCGGCATCCTCCGTCATTGCGAGCTCTCTCGTCATTGCGAGGAGCCGCAGGCGACGAAGCAACCCCGATGTCGTGCGCGAGCGGTCGGGGTTGCTTCACTTCGTTCGCAATGACGGAATATGCCGCTCACCCGCGCGCCCGCCTTGACCGACCCGCCCTTGTCACCCCGGCGCGGCTGCGCCATAGGCAGTCCGTTCCAGCCGTCCGGGTGCAGTCATGGCCTTCAGTGCGAATCTCAACGTGATGATGAAGACCGCCCGCAAGGTCGGGCGTCAGTTGCTCAAGGATTTCACCGAGGTCGAGCAGTTGCAGGTTTCGGCCAAGGGCCCGGGCGATTTCGTCAGCCGCGCCGACCGCCGCGCCGAGGAAACCATCCGCGCCGAACTGAAGATCGCCCGGCCGTCCTACGGCTTTCTCGGCGAGGAAGGCGGCGCGCAGGAGGGCGAGGACCCGACCCGGCGCTGGATCGTCGATCCCCTCGACGGCACCACGAATTTCCTGCACGGCCTGCCGCACTGGGCGGTGTCGATCGCGCTTGAACACAAGGGCACCATCGTCGCCGGTGTGATCCACGATCCGGTGAAGGACGAGACGTTCCATGCCGAACGCGGCGAAGGCGCCTGGCTGAACGGCTCGCGCATCCGGGTTTCGGGGCGGCGGCGGATGATCGAATCGATCTTCGCCACCGGCGTGCCCTTTGCGGGCATGACCAGCCTGCCCGCCGCCCTGCGCGACCTCGCGCGGCTGATGCCGGAATGTGCCGGGGTGCGGCGGTTCGGGGCGGCGTCGCTCGACATGGCCTATGTCGCCGCCGGGCGCTACGAAGGCTACTGGGAGCGCGAGATTCACGCCTGGGACATCGCCGCAGGCATGGTCATCATCGCCGAGGCCGGGGGGTTCACCGCGCCGGTGGTGCCGGGCGGCAATCCGCTGGACGGCGGCGGGATCATCGCGGCCAATTCCGCCATGAATGATGCGTTCACGGCGATCATCCGCGCCGGGGGCTGATCCCTACCTGTCCCACGGCCCGCGCCGTGCGGGCCGCAGCGCGCGGCGGACCTGCGGGATCGTCGTGCGCCGCACCGGCCCCCAGTTGCCGGGCGCATGGGGCGGCCAGCCGGGCCGCCAGGACCGGGTGCCGCCACGCACCAGCCAGACCGGCAGCATCAGCAGCACCCCCGCCACGAACCCGCCGACATGCGACCAGTAGGCGATGCCGCCGGTCGTCGCATCGCTGCCCAGCGCGCCCGCAAGCTGCACCGCGAACCAGACCGCGAGGATCGTCCAGGCCGCCAGCGGCAGGATGCGGACCCAGACGACGAGAAAGAGCATCACGTCGACCCGCGCGCGCGGGAACAGCAGCAGATAGCCGCCCATCACCGCCGCCACCGCCCCCGAGGCGCCGATGGTCGGCGCGGGCGACCACGGCCCCGCCGCCCATTGCGCCAGCCCGGCAAGGACGCCGCCGATCAGATAGAAGGCCAGAAAGCCGATCCGCCCGAGCACGTCTTCGAGATTGTCGCCTAAAATCCACAGGAACAGCATGTTGCCGCCGATGTGCAGGATGCTTTCGTGCAGGAACATCGAGCCGAGCAGCCCGGCATAATTCGCCCCCGACGACAGATCGCGCGGCACCAGCCCCCAGGTCATGTAGAGCCGCGCCAGCTCCGGCCCCTCGGGCAGGATCGCCGCCGTCCGCAGGAATACCGCGACGTTCAGCACGATCAGCGCCCAGGTGACGACGGGCACGCGCCCGGTGGGGTTGTGGTCACGCAGCGGAAACATGGGCGGCAGGCTTTGCCGGGGGGGCCGGGAAGGTCAAGGTCGGGGCGCCGGGGCGAGCGGCATCTTCCGTCATTGCGAGGCGAAGCCGAAGCAACCCCGACCGCTCGCGCGCAACATCGGGGTTGCCGCGTCGGCTGCGGCTCCTCGCAATGACAGGGTTTGATGATCGTCATTGCGAGGCGCAAGCCGAAGCAACCTCGACCGCTCACGCACAACATCGGGGTTGCTCCGTCGGCTGCGCCTCCTCGCAATGACGGGATGTGCGGGCGGCGGCGCTGTGCCAACCGGCGCACGGTCCCGCAATGACGAGGTGTCCCTACCCCTTGCCCGCCAGCAGCGAGGCATTTCCGCCCGAGGCGGTCGTGTCGATGCAGGCGTGGCGTTCGTGCAGGACATGGGCGGCGTCGGGCAGGCCGGTCACCAGTGGCACGATCGGTCCGTCGCGCCGGGCAAGCGCCTGTTCCATCGCGCGGCCCGTTTCCGCATCCCCCCACCACAGCACCGCCGCCATGCCGCGCGCGGCCAGCGCCTCGGGCGCGATGTCGGGGGCTTCCTCGGCCACGCCGCCCAGCGCGCGCACCGCTGCCGCCTGCTCTGCCGCCTGCGCCCCCGGCCCCGCGCACAGCACCGCCCCGCGCGGATGCAGCGCCAGCCGGTTCGATTCGCCGGTCGGCCCCGGCATGGTCTGCACCATCTCGGGCGCCTGCCGGTCGGCGGGCTTGCAGAAGCGCGGCAGATAGAGCGGCCCGCCCGCCTTGGGGCCGGTGCCCGACAGCCCCTCGCCGCCGAAGGGTTGCGAGCCGACCACGGCGCCGATCTGGTTGCGGTTCACATAGATGTTGCCCGCATGGATTCCGTCGATGATCTCCTGCACCCGGTCGTCGATGCGGGTGTGCAGGCCGAAGGTCAGGCCGTAGCCGGTGGCGTTGATCGCCGCGATCACCTGCGGCAGGGCCTCGGCCTTGAAGGTGGCAACATGCAGCACCGGGCCGAAGACCTCGCGTTCGATGTCGGCGATGCCGCCAACCCGGATCGCCACCGGGGCGACGAAATTGCCGCCCTCGGGCACCGCCAGTTCGGCAATCACCCGCCCCTCGGCGCGGGCCTTGTCGACATGCGCCGCGATGCCGCCCTGCGCTTGCGCGTCGATCACCGGGCCGACATCGGTGGACAGCTCCCACGGGTCGCCGGGCCGCAGTTCCGCCATCGCACCCGCCAGCATCTTCAACATGCGCGGGGCGACATCCTCCTGCACATACAGGCAGCGCACCGCCGAACAGCGCTGCCCGGCCGACTGGAACGCGGCGGCAAGGATGTCGCGCACGGCGGCTTCGGGCAGGGCGGTCGAATCGACGACCATCGCGTTGATGCCGCCGGTTTCGGCAATCAGCGGCGTGCCCGGCGCCATGTGGTCCGCCATGCTGGCGCGGATCGCGCGCGCGGTGGCGGTGGACCCGGTGAACACCACGCCATCGAGCGGCAGCCGGGTCAGCGCCGCGCCGGTTTCCGCGCCGCCGGGCAGCAGTTGCAGCGCCGCGCGCGGCACGCCCGCCTCGTGCAGCCATTCGACCGCACGATACGCGATCAACGGCGTCTGCGGCGCCGGTTTCGCCAGCACCGCGTTGCCCGCCGCCAGCGCCGCCGCGATCTGGCCGGTGAAGATCGCCAGCGGAAAGTTCCACGGGCTGATCGCCCCCCAGACCCCGCGCGGCGCCCCGCCGATCCGTTCTGCCTGTCCGGCGTAATAGCGCAGGAAATCACAAGCCTCGCGCAGTTCGGCCACCGCGTCCGGCATGGTCTTGCCCGCCTCGCGCGCGACCAGCGCGAAAACCTCGGCGGCGTGTGATTCGTAGATGTCAGCAGCGCGGCGCAGGATGTCGGCGCGGTCCGCGACCGGGGCATCCCAGATGCGCGCGGCGGCATGGGCCGAGGCGACGCAGGCGGCGTCGGCTTCGGTCACGCGCCCGGTCAGGCTGCCGTTCGCAGGGCTGCGCACCTCGCGCGCCACGCCCGACACCGCGCCCGCGACCAGCGGCCCGGCCTCCCAGACATGCGCGGCAAAGGGAGCGCGGCCTTCGTCGATGGCCTCCAGCGTCGGCCCGTCGGTCAGATCCCAGCCGCGCGAATTGCCGCGCACGGGCTGGAAGATGTCCGCAGGCGCCCGGATCGGCAGCGGCGTGCCCTCGCCCGCAAAGGGATCGGCGGCGACCACTTCGGGCGGCACCTCCTCATCGACGATCTGGTTGACGAAGGACGAATTGGCACCGTTTTCCAGCAGGCGGCGCACCAGATAGGCGAGCAGGTCCTCATGCGCGCCGACCGGGGCATAGATGCGGCAGCGGGTGCCTTCGGCGGCCAATACGATGCGATGCAGGGCCTCGCCCATGCCGTGCAGGCGCTGGAATTCGTAGCTGTCGGGGCGCACGCCCATCTCGCGCGCCATGAACAGCACCGAAGCCACGCTATGCGCGTTGTGGGTGGCGAATTGCGGATAGAGCCGGTCGGTCATCCCCAAGAGCCGCCGCGCGTTGGCGATCCAGGAAATGTCGGTCGCCGATTTTTCGGTGAAGACCGGGAAATCCGCCAGCCCCTCGACCTGTGCGCGCTTGATCTCGGCATCCCAATAGGCGCCCTTCACCAGCCGCACCATGATGCGCCGGTCCAGCCGTTCGGACAGCGCGTGCAGCCAGTCGATCACCCCGCCCGCGCGCTTGCCATAGGCCTGCACGACCACGCCGAACCCGTCCCAGCCGCGCAATCCGGGGTCCGAGAGCAGCGCCTCGATCACGTCGAGCGAGAGCGACAGCCGGTCAGCCTCTTCCGCGTCGATGTTGAAGCCCATCCCCGCCGACCGCGCCAGCAGCGCCAGCGATTTCGCGCGCGGGACCAGTTCGTTCATCACCCGGTCGCGCTGGGCGACCTCGTAGCGCGGATGCAGGGCCGAGAGTTTCACCGAGATGCCGGGATTTTCGGCCACCGACTCATGCGTGCAATGCTGTGCCAGTGCAGAAATGGCGCGTGAATAGGCCAGATGATAGGCGCGGGCATCGGCCTCGGTGCGCGCGGCCTCGCCCAGCATGTCGTAGCTGTAGGTGAAACCGTCCTTCTGCATCGCCTCGGCGCGTTTCATCGCCGATTCGATGGTCTCGCCCAGCACGAACTGACGGCCCATCTCGCGCATGGCGCGGCCGACGGCGCGGCGGATCACGGGTTCGCCCATGCGGCGGATCGCGCCGCGCAACACGTTGCCCATGCCGCGGCCTTCGTCGTCCAGCACCCGCCCGGTCAACATCAGCGCCCAGGTCGAGGCATTGACCAGCGACGATGCCGATTTGCCCAGATGCTGCCCCCAGTCCGAAGGCGCGATCTTGTCCTCGATCAGCGCGTCGATGGTTTCGGCGTCGGGCACGCGCAGCAGCGCCTCGGCCAGGCACATCAGCGCGATGCCCTCGTCGGTCGACAGGCCGTATTCGGCCAGAAAGACCTCCATCAGGCCGGGATGCGATTCGGCGCGGATGGCGCGCACCAGATCGGCGCCATGCGCGGCGATGGCCAGCCGCGCCTCGGGGCCGAGCGCGGCGAGATCGCGCAGCCCGGCCACCAGCGGGGCCTCGGGGGCAAGGGTTCCGGCGTCGATCCGGGCGCGCATTGCGGCAAGCGGTTCGGGCATGGCGGGCTGACCTTCAGGATGGTGGCAGGATGGTGGAATCGCGCGGACTCTATCACCGGCGCGGCGGGCATGTTGCCTGCTCATTCTTGACTTGCAGGCGGATCGTCTGATGAATGGCGCGTATGGCAGCCGATACGCCCGACAATCTGGACATTTTCGACCGTCGCATCCTGGCGGTGCTGTCGGTCGAGGGGCGGCTGCCGGTGACCGAACTCGCGCAGCGGGTCGGCCTGTCGAAATCGCCGGTGCAGGCGCGGCTGAAGCGGCTTGAGGAAAGCGGCGTCATCCGGGGCTATCGGGCGCTGGTCGATCAGGTGCGGCTGGGCCGCGATCATGTCGCCTTCGTCGAGGTGCGGCTTGACGACACCCGCGAGAAGGCGCTGTCGGCCTTCAACGCGGCGGTGCTGAAGGTGCCCGAGATCGAGCAATGCTACATGATCGCCGCCTCGTTCGACTATCTGCTGAAGGTGCGCACCGAAAGCATGGCCGCCTATCGCAGCGTGCTGGCCGAACGCATCTCGACCCTGCCGCATGTCGCCTCGACCTCGACCCATGTGGCGATGCAGGCGGTGAAGGAGGACGGGCTGGCGCCGGGCGCTTCCTGACCCGCCCCGCCCCGTCGCATCGCCGCAGGCGCCGGATGTTCCGTCCGGCTGCGAAATGCGTTAGCGGGGCCGTATGGCCAAGCTGCACTTCCACTATTCGACCATGAACGCGGGCAAGTCGACCGCGCTGCTGCAGGCGGCGCACAATTACGCCGAACGTGGCATGGCGACCTTCCTGCTGACCGCGCGGCTGGACGACCGGGCCGGGCCGGGCCGCATCGAAAGCCGCATCGGCATCGGTGCGGATGCCGATACCTGGGGGTCGGAGGACGACCTGTTCGCCATGGTCCGCGCCCGGCTTGCCCAGGGCGCCGTCGCCTGCGTCTTTACCGACGAGGCGCAGTTCCTGTCGCCCGCGCAGGTCTGGCAGCTTGCCCGCGTGGTCGATGATCTGGGCGTGCCGGTCATGTGCTACGGGTTGCGCGTCGATTTCCGGGGCACGCTCTTTCCCGGCTCGGCCACGCTGCTCGCGCTGGCGGACGAGATGCGCGAGGTGCGCACGATCTGCCATTGCGGGAAGAAGGCGACGATGGTGGTGCGCCGCGACGCTTCGGGCCGGGCGCTGACGACCGGCGAACAGGTGGTGATCGGCGGCAACGAGACCTACGAAAGCCTTTGCCGCCGCCACTGGCGCGAGGCCGTGGGCGACCGCTAGAGCGGGTCGCGTTTTCACGGATTCGGCGGACCCGCTCAGACCCTTTGTTTTTCGCATTGTCGCGGGCGTCGAATGTTACCATTTGACTGCAAAATGCCCTGACGCGCGGCCCTTTCATCCTTGCCCAAATACTCGCGGGGGGTGCGGGGGCGGCAGGCCCCCGCCCGGCGGCTCACATGTAAAGCAGCGCCACCGCGCCGGAGGCGACCAGCCCCATGAAGAAGTTCAGCGGCAGGCCGATGCGCACGAAATCCATGAAGCGATAGCCGCCGGGGCCGTAGATCATCGTATTGACCTGATAGCCGATCGGCGTGGCAAAGCCGAAGGACGCGCCCATCATCACCAGGATCAGCACCGGGCGCGGATCAAGGCCCAGCGTCAGCGCCAGTTCGATGGCGATGGGCGAGATGACGACCGCCACGGCGTTGTTCGACAGCAGTTCGGTCAGGATCGAGGTGACGGCAAAGATCGCCAGCAGCGTCCAGAACACCGGCCAGCCGCCCATCAGCGGCCCGATCCCGCCGACGATCAGCGCCACCGCGCCCGAATGGTCCAGCGCCTTGCCGACCGCCAGCATGGCGATGAGCATGGCCAGCAGCCTGCCGTCGATGAAGCCGAAGGCCTCGTCTGCGTCGATGCAGCGGGTCAGCAGGACCACGGCGACGCCGATGAAGGCCAGCACCTCGATGGGCGCGACGTTCAGTGCCGCCAGCCCGACCACCGCCAGCAGCACCACGATCACCAGTGGCGCGTGGCTGCGGCGGAAGGCGCGCTCGCGCGGCTGGCTGACATCGACGAGGTTCTGGTCGGCGGCAAGGCGGCGGATGTCGGCGGGCGCGCCCTCCAGCAGCAGCGTGTCGCCGACGCGGATCACCACGTCGTCAAGCTGGCGGCCGATGTTCTGGTCGCGGCGGTGCAGCGCCAGCGTGTAGACGCCGTAGCGCCGCCGCAGCCGCATGTCGCCCAGCCGCCGCCCGACCATGCGGCAATCGGGGGTAATGAGCACTTCGAGCGTGGTGGTTTCCACCTGCGAGACCTGGTCCATGCGCCGCAGCGACTTGTCGTGCTGCAACGTCAGGAGTTCCGTCATCGGCGTGCGCAGCACGACGCGGTCGCCGACTTCAAGCGTGACGCCTCCCAGATTGCGCCGCAGCGAGGTGTCGCCCCGGATCACGTCGACAAGGCGCACGCCCTCGCGCTTGAAGAGCTGCACCGACAGCACCTCGCGCCCGATCAGGTTCGAATCGGGCGGAATCACGGCCTCGGTGAAGAACTTGGCCTTGGAGCGGTCTGACAGCAGCGTGGCCATGCTGTCGCGCCGGGGCAGCAGATACGGCCCGAGCACCGCCAGATAAAGCAGCCCCGCCAGCGAGACGATGATCCCCACCGGCGTGATCTCGAAGATACCGAACGGCGCCAGCCCCGCCTGCCGCCCGACGCCGTCAACGACGAGATTGGTCGATGTGCCGATCAGCGTGACGGTGCCGCCCATGATCGTCGCATAGGCCAGCGGAATCAGCAGCCGCGACGGCGCCGTGCCGATGTCGCGGGCAAGCTGGATGAAGACCGGCAGCATCACCACGACGATCGGCGTGTTGTTCAGAAAGGCCGACAGCGCGACGATGCCGACCAGCAGCACCGCCAGCGTGACATGGGGATGGCGCGCGACGTGATGCGTGGCAAGCGTGCTGATCCAGTCGAGACCGCCGGTCCTGACCAGCGCGCCCACCAGCAGGAACATCGCCGCGATAGTCCATGGCGCCGAGTTGGAAAAGACCGCGAGCGCGTCATCCGCAGGCAGAAGCCCGAGGATGAGATACATCACCGCCCCGCCGATGGCGACGACCTCGACGGGATACCGCTCGCGCAGGAAGGCCACGAGCATGACCAGCATGATGACGATGGCGGCCCATGGCTGCCATTCTGGTGCCAGCGCCAGGGCGGACATCAGACCGCCACTCCGCAGCGGCTGCTCAAGGCAGCGCTTCCACGAGCGGCCCGCCAACCCGCACCGCGCGCACCGTTTGCGCAAGGCCGGTCCGGTCGTCGGTCTCGACGAAGACGCCCGAAAGCGTGGCGTCGCCGCTGGCCGGGGTAAAGCGTTCGCGGCTCATGCCGGTGAGAAAGCGGCGCAGCGGTTCGGCCTTGTCCATGCCGATCACCGAATCATGCACGCCGCACATGCCCGCGTCGGTCTGGTAGGCGGTGCCGCGCGGCAGCAGCATCGTGTCGGCGGTCGGGATATGGGTATGCGTGCCGACGACCAGACTGGCGCGGCCGTCGCAGAAATGGCCCATGGCGGTTTTCTCGGACGTGGCCTCGGCGTGGATTTCCACAATGCTCGCCTGCACGGCACCGCCGGGCGGGTGGGCGCGCAGCACCTCGTCAACGGCGGAAAACGGATCGTCGAAGGGCCGCTTCATGAACACCTGCCCCAGCGCCACCGCGACCAGCACCTTGCGCCCGCGCGTCGCGTCAAAGACGCCGGACCCCCGGCCGGGCGCCCCTTTCGCATAGTTCATCGGGCGCAGGATGCGGGGTTCCGAGGCGATGAAGCCCAGCATGTCCTTCTGGTCGAAGGCGTGGTCGCCCAGCGTCACCACATCGGCCCCGGCCTCGAGGATCGCGCGGGCGTGGTCGGGGGTCAGCCCCATGCCGCCCGAGGCGTTCTCGCCGTTGACGACGACGAAATCGAGCCGCCATTCGGCCCGCAGGCCCGCCAGCCGCGCATTGATGGCAGCACGGCCCGAGCGGCCGACGACATCGCCGAGAAACAAGACTCTCATGTGACCCCGCCTAAGGTGGGCGCTCCCGTCGCGCAAGCGTGAACCGTGCGCGGCGCCGACCCCGAGGTGGTTTCCACCCCGCCGCCGTGGCCGCCGCGCCACCAGGGCGCGCGGCATGTTCCGTCATTGCGAGGAGGCACAGCCGACGAAGCAAGCCCGAGGGCATTGCAAGAGGGGTCGGGGTTGCTTCGGCTTGCGCCTCGCAATGACGAACCAAACCCCGCCGCTACGGGCGGATCACCCCGGCTTCGGTGACGATCAGGTCCAGCGCCTCGTCCACCGGCTCCAGCGGCAGGTCGCGGGCTTCCTGTGCCGACCAGGCGAAACCGATGGCCACCACCGGCCCCGCCGCGCGCAACCGGGCCAGTGTCCGGTCGTAGAACCCGCCGCCATAGCCCAGCCGCCCGCCCGCGCGGTCGAAGGCGACCAGCGGCACGATCACCACCTCGGGCTGCATCCAGTCCGGGTGTTCGGGGATCAGCGCGCCGAAATCGCCCGCCACCATGCGCGTCTGCGGCGTCCAGCGCGCGAATCGCAGCGGCGTGGCGGGCGCGGTGATGACCGGCACCCCGACCGGCGCGGTCGCGGCATGGGCGGCCATCGCGGGCAGCGGGTCGATCTCGGTGCGCATCGGCATGTAGCCCGCAAGCGGTCTGCCGTGATGCGCCGCGAGCACTTCGGCCAGATGCGCGGCGGGGGCGGGGTGGCCCGCTGCATGTGCCAGCTTGCGACGCGCAAAGGCCGCATGGCGGGCGGCGGTCTTTTGTTCGGTCAGGGTCACAGCAGGATCACCACGGCAAGGCCCAGGAAGGCGAAGAAACCGACGATGTCGGTCACGGTGGTCACGAACGGCCCCGAGGCGATGGCCGGATCGACCCGCAGCCGGTCGAGGGTCATCGGAATCAGCACCCCGGCGCCCGCCGCAACGACGAGGTTCAGCAGCATCGCCAGCGCGATCACCAGCCCGATCATCCCGTCATCGAAGCGCCACCACGACACGACCCCGATCACGAAGGCGAATACCAGCCCGTTGAACAGACCGACCGCCAGCTCGCGCAGGATCACCCGTCCGGCATTGGCGACGGTCAGGTCGCGGGTGGCCAGCGCCCGCACCGCGACCGTCAGCCCCTGCGTCCCCGCCGCGCCGCCCATCGAGGCCACGATGGGCATGAGCACGGCCAGCGCGACGATCTTCTCGATGGCGCCCTCGAACAGCCCGATCACCATGGACGCCAGAATCGCCGAAGCCAGGTTCACCGCCAGCCAGGGCGCCCGCCCGCGCATGATTTCCGTCGGGCTGGCGGAAAACCCGGTCTCGCCCGCGACCCCGCCAAGGCCGAGCAGGTCTTCCTCGTGTTCCTCGGCCAGCACCCGCACCGCGTCGTCGATGGTGATCGTACCCATCAGCCGGTCGTCGTCATCCACCACCGGCGACGAGATCAGGTGATAGCGGTGGAAGGCGCGGGCGACTTCCTCTTCCTCGTCCAGCACGTGAAAGGTGCGGAAACTGTCCTCGGTGATGTCGCGCAGCCGCGTGGTGCCCGGCGAGGACAGGATGCGGCCAAGGGTGCAATAGCCCACCGGCTTCATGCGCGGATCGACAAGGACGACGTGATAGAACTGGTCGGGCAGGCTTTGCGCGTGGCGCAGATAGGTCGTGGCGTCGGCGACGGTCCAGTGTTCGGGCGCCCGCACCACCTCGACCTGCATGAGCCGCCCGGCAGACCCTTCGGGATAGGCCAGCGCCTTTTCGACCTGCGCACGTTCGGGCGCGGTCAGCGCGGCGAGAACGCTTTCCTGGCCTTCCTCGTCCAGCGTCTCGACCAGATCGACCACATCGTCGGAATCGAGATCCTGCACCGCCTGCGCGAGTTCGCCGGGGCCAAGCAGCGCCACGACCTCGTCGCGCAGCCCCTCGGCCAGTTCGGACAGCACGTCGCCATCGACGATGCCCGGCACCAGCTCCATGAGCGCGCGGCGGTCACGGGCGGACAGATGTTCGAGCAGGTCGGCAAGGTCGGCGGGGTGCAACTCGCCGGTCAGCGCCGAGAGCCGCGCCTCGTCCTGCGCCTCGAGCGCGTCGCGCACTTCGGCCGGGATCGTCGGCGGCAGGCCGAAAACCTCGTCCTCGTCGTCGACGATCTGCTCGGCCTCGACCATGCGCACCCCTCACCCCTCGCGCGCCTGCCTAGCGCCGGGCCTGCCGTGAAACAACGTGAAAGTCGCGGGCGACGGGGGAATCCGCAGGGGGCGGACCCAGGGCAATCGGGCGCACGGCAAATCCCGTCATTGCGAGGCGGCAAAGTCATTGCGAGGAGGCAAAGCCGACGAAGCAACCCGATGTTGCGCGCAAGCGGTCGAGGTTGCTTCGGCTTGCGCCTCGCAATGACGAAACCACCCCGTCATTGCGAGGAGCCGCAGGCGACGCGGCAACCCCGATGTTATGCGCAAGCCGCCGGGGTTGCTTCGGCTTCGCCTCGCAATGACGAAAACATGCCGTGCGCCCGATTGTCCTGCGGGCGGGCCGAACCCCGTTTACGCCACCGCCCGCGCCGCCTAAACCTTGGCCCATGAAAGAACAACTTCTTGTCGGCCAGACGCTGGCCTTTACCGCCGACCCCTTTGCCGTGCCGGTTGCGGATGCCGCGCGCCATTCCGCGCGGGGCGGTGTCCTGCTGCGCGACGGCGTGATCGCCGATGTGGGCGAGGCCGACGCGCTGCGTGCCGCGCATCCGCAGGTGCCGGTCACCGACCACGGGCGAGGGCTGATCCTGCCCGGCTTTGTCGATGCCCACATGCACTATCCGCAGACCGGCATCGTCGCGTCATGGGGCAAAAGGCTGATCGACTGGCTGAACCTCTATACCTTCCCCGAGGAGGCGCGGCTGGACGATCCCGCCTATGCGCAGGAGATCGCGGCGCGCAGCCTCGATCTGGCGCTGGCGCACGGGACGACGACGCTGTGCAGCTATACCACCGTCGCGCCGCACAGCGTGGATGCCTTTTTCACCGCCGCCGAAGAACGCGGGATGCGGGTTGTCGCGGGCAAGACCTGCATGGACCGCCCCGAGACCACGCCCGAAACCCTGCGCGACACCGCGCGTTCGGCCCATGACGAGTCGGCCGCGCTGATCGCCCGCTGGCACGGCAGGGGCCGCGCCGTCTATGCCATCTCGCCCCGGTTCTCGCCGACCTCGACGCCCGAGCAGTTGCAGGCTTTGGGCGCGCTCTGGGCCGACAACCCGACCTGTCTCATGCAGACCCATATCAGCGAACAGGTGGATGAAATCGCCTGGGTCAGGGGCCTCTATCCGCAGGCGCGCGACTATCTGGACACCTACGAAGCCTTCGGCCTGCTGGGCGAACGCGGCGTGTTCGGCCATGCGATCCACCTTGAACCGCGCGAACGCGCCCGGCTGCGCGAGACGGGCGCCGGGCTGGTGCATTGCCCGACCTCGAACACCTTCATCGGGTCCGGCCTGTTCGACATGGGCGGCCTGATGGCCGAGGGTCAGCGCATCGGGCTGGCGACCGACACCGGCGGCGGGTCGAGCTTTTCCATGCTGCGCACCATGGCCGCCGCCTATGAAATCGGCCAGTTGCAGGGCAACGCGCTGCACCCGGCGCAACTGCTGTGGCTGGCGAGCGAGGGTTCGGCCCGCGTGCTGCATCTGGCAGGCAGGATCGGGCGGCTGGCACCGGGGGCCGAGGCCGATCTTGTGGTGCTGGACCTGCACTCGACCCTGGCCATCGCCCAGCGCGCCGCCCGCGCGGGTGACATCTGGGAGGCGGTGTTCCCCACCATCATGATGGGGGACGACCGCGCGATTGCCGGGGTCTATGTCGCCGGTCAGCAGACCCGCGCGAGTTCCAGCACATAGATGTTGCCCGCCTGACCAAGGCCGTATTCGACCCGGCCCTGCAACATCATGTTGCGGCGGTGGCCCGGCGATCCGGCCCATTCGACCACGGCCTGCGCGGCGCTGCGCTGGCCCCAGGCGAGATTCTCGGTCGGCCAGCAGGAGCGATAGCCCTGCGCGGCAAGGCGCTGGGTATAGGTGCGGCCGTCGCGGCTGACGTGATCGAAATAGCCCTGCCGCTGCATGTCCTCGGCGTGCAGTTGCGCGGCGGCGGCAAGCTGGGCGTTCGGCGTGGCGGGCTGCAGGCCGTTCTGCGCCCGGAAGGCGTTCAGTTGCGCCTCGAAACCCGGATCGACCACCATGGTCGCGGGCGCCCTTGTCACCATCGACGCCGGTTCCTGCGTCATCATCGTCTCGTCGCAACCGGCCAGCAGGGCCGCCGTTGCCGCTGCCGCAACGATCGTCATCAATCGCATGTCCGTCACCTTTCAGCGCATGAGTGCTGCTGCCAGAGCATCAATCACAGGCTGGTGAAGGATTGCGACAGGATCGTGACCAATGCCGGGCATATTCCCGGACCATGTGGCGCAACCTGCCAGGACAATCGGGCGAACGGACCTGCGCGGTATCGCCACGCACAAACCCCGTCATTGCGAGGAGGCGCAGCCGACGAAGCAACCCCGATGTTGTGTGTGAGCGTTCGAGGTTGCTTCGGCTTCGCCTCGCAATGACGAAACTCGCAATGGCGAACTATGCTGCTCGCCCGATTGCCCTGCGCAACCTGCTCAGCAGGTGCGCGCGAGGTCGAGAACGTAGATGTTGCCCGCATGGCCCAGCCCGTAGGCAACCGACCCCGATGTCAGCATGTTGCGCAGATGCGGCGGCGAGCCGGTCCATTGCGCCAGTGCGCCGCTGGCGTCATGCGACCCGAAGGCGATGTTCTCGACCGGCCAGCAGGTCGGATAGCCCTGCGCGGCGATGCGCTGGATATAGGTGCGGCCGTCGCGGCTGACGTGGTCGAAATAGCCCTGCCGGACCATGTCCTCGGCGTGAAGCTGCGCCGCCCGCGCCAGCCGCGCGTCGGGGGTGGCGGCGGACAGGCCGTGCCGGGCGCGCAAGGCGTCGAGTCCGGCCTCGAATGCGGCGTCGGTGGCCACGGCGACGGTCGGCGCCGGTGCGGCTGCGGCCTCGGGCGTGGCCTCGGGCGCGGCGGCGGATGTCACCGGCACCTCGTCACAGCCAAGCAATGCTGCACCGGCTGCGGCCAGCAGAAAAGTTGTCATGCGCATGTCTGATCTCCCTTCGGGATAAGGAAGAGAGTGTCACTGACGCCGGGCAAATGAAAGATCCCCGGTGCGACTTTTTGCGCGCTCAGGCCGGACAGCGGGACAGGATCGCCAGCGCTTCTGCATGCAGCTCGGGCGATCCGGCGGCCAGAAGGCGCCCGCCGCGATGCGCGGGGCCGCCCTGCCAGTCGGTGACCACGCCGCCCGCCGCCCGGATCACCGCGATGGGTGCGTTCACGTCATAGGCGTGCAGGCCCGCCTCGATGACGAGGTCGATCTGCCCTGCCGCCAGCAGCGCATAGGCGTAGCAATCAAGCCCGTAGCGCACGAGGGTCACCTGCCCGGCCACCTGCGCGAAGGCGTCGTGTTCGGCCCTGGTGCCGACCTCGGGAAAGGTGGTCAGCAGCACCGCCTCGGCCAGCCGCCGCCCCTGCCGGGCGCGCAGCGGCGCGGTGCCCGACGGCCCGGCAACCTGCGCCACGCCGAAGCCGCCTTCAAAGCGTTCGCGGATATAGGGCTGCTCGATAATGCCGAACAGCGGCCCCTCCGCATCGGCCACGGCCACCAGCACCCCCCAGCAGGGCGTGCCGCAGATGAAGCCGCGCGTCCCGTCAACGGGGTCGAGCACCCAGGTCAGCCCGGTTTCGCCGACCGTCTCGCCGTATTCCTCGCCGAGAATCGCGTCACCGGGGCGTTCGCGGGAAAGGATGGCGCGCATAGCCGCCTCGCTTTCGCGGTCGGCGACGGTGACGGGGTCGAAGCGCCCGCCGCCCGCGCCCGCCGGTCCCTTGGCCTCGGCGACCAGCGGCTGGCGAAAGTGGCGCAGCGTCACCTCGCGGGCGGCGTCGGCAAGACGGTGCGCCACCTGGCGCAACCCGGTGCGCGTCTGCGCGTCGATCACGGTCATGCCCGGCCCTTTCCTGTCGCCGCACGCCGCCCTTCGGCCAGCCACGCGCCCAGCGCAAGCCCTGCCGCAAGCAGCAGCCACAGCCATGCGGGCAGCAGCATCGCCACGCGGGTCGCGGTGACACGTTCCGCGCCGCGCGGGACAATGCCCATCCAGCCGTCACCTGCGGCGGGGCGACCCGCGCGCACCTCGGCGATGCGCGGCATCCCGTCCGACAGCGCGAACACCCCGCCGCCGGTCGGCGAGATCAGCGGGGCCAGCAGGTCAGGCGTGGCGATGGTCTGTTCGTATTCGCGCGGCGCGGCGGGGCCGAGGACGATGACCGCCTCGCGCGCGCCGCTTTCCAGCCGGAACAGGCCCTCGTCCCCGGCCTGCCAGAGCGTCTCGAACTGGCCCGGCGCGGTTTCGGCCAGCGGCACCGTCACCTCGTGCCCGTCGGGGCCGAGGATCGTCACCTCGGGCGCCTCGTCGTGCAACGTGTGGCGGATGATGCGGATGGTCCGGCCAACGGCCTCGGCGCGCAGCGTGTCCTCTTCAAGCTCCGGCTCCTGCATCAGCCAGTGCGCCAGCCTGCGCAGCAGTTCCATCTGCGGCCCGCCGCCGTCATAGCCGCGATCCCAGAGCCACATCTGGTCCGAGGCCACCAGCGCCGCGCGGCCCTCGCCGACGCGGTCCAGCACCAGCAGCGGCCGCCCGCCCGGCCCTTCCATCAGCACGTCGGCGCCCGGTTCCGGCGTCACCTCGACCAGACGCAGCCAGCTTCCCCAGCCGGGGCTGCCGTCGTCGCGCGCGGGGGCAAGCGCATCCAGCCCCTCGGTCACCGGATGGCGGCGGCCCGTATCGGTGAGTATCGGCACGAAGGGCGCCTCGAGCACCTGCGCGGTCGGCGTGGCGGGCAGCACCTCGCCCAGCGGCGTGCGCCACAGGGATGTCGCATCGGCATATTCCGGCCCGCCCGCGACCAGCACCGCGCCGCCACGGCGCACGAATTCGGCGATGTTGAACAGATAGTCGGGCGGCAGGATGCCCTGCGAACGGTAGCGGTCGAAGATGATGAGGTCGAAATCCTCGATCTTGTCCACGAACAGTTCGCGCGTCGGAAAGGCGATGAGCGACAGTTCGTCGACCGGCACGCCGTCCTGCTTTTCCGGCGGGCGCAGGATGGTGAAATGGACGAGGTCCACCGAAGGATCGGACCGCAGCAGGTTGCGCCAGGTGCGTTCGCCGGGGTTCGGTTCGCCCGAGACCAGCAGCACCCGCATCCGGTCGCGCACCCCGTTCATCTGCACCACGGCGCGGTTGTTGGCGGCGGTCAGCTCGCCGGTGGCGCGGGGTGTCGCGATTTCCAGCACGTTCGCCCCGGCATGGGGCACGGTGAAGGGCAGTTGCATCTGCCGCCCGACCTGAATCTCGAACGGGACCGGCGGGCCGCCATCGACCGAGATGGTCAGTTGCGCGGTCTCGTCGCCCGGCGCGGCGCCTTCGTCGTCGATGCGGATGCCGAGGGTCACTTCCTCGCCCATGATCGCGAACGCCGGGGCGTTCTCGACCACGAGGCGGCGGTCCCAGTCGCCCGCGCTGCCGGTCAGCAGCACATGGGTCGGCGCGGGCAGCGGCGGGGTGCGGTCGATGTCGTGGGCGCGCCCGTCGGTAATCAGCACGATCCCGGCGACGCGGCCGCGCGGCTCGCCCGCCAGCGCCTCGGCCAGCGCGGACAGAAGCTGCGTGCCGCCGTTGTCGGGCGCATCCCCGACGCGCACCACGCGCAGTTCGGTATGGCCGCGCGCCCCGGCCTGGCTGCGCAGCGCGGCAAGGGCGGCATCGGCCTGCGCGCTGCGGTCGCCCAGTGTCTGGCTTGCGCTTTCGTCCACCACGGCGATGACGATGTCGGCCAGCGGCTCGCGGGTTTCCTCGTGCAGCGACGGGTTGGCAAGCGCGGCCAGCACCGCCAGCCCGGCCAGCGCCCGCAGCCACCAGCCCGGCAGGCCGCGCACCAGCGCCAGCGCCGTGACCAGAACGACCAGCGCGGCCAGCGCCGCGATGACCGGCCAGCCGGTCAGCGGGTCGAACAGCACGCGCGCGCTCACTGGCCCAGCCTTTCCAGCAGGTCGGCGACATGCACCTGGTCGGATTTGTAGTTGCCGGTCAGCACATGCATCACGAGGTTGATCCCGAAGCGGATCGCCATTTCGCGCTGCCGCTCACCGGCCTGGCCGCGCCCGACCGGGACCAGCGCGGCGCCGCTGTCGTCAACGGCCCAGGCGGCGGCCCAGTCGGCGCTGCCGATCACCACCGGGGTGACGCCATCGTTGAGAGTGCGGAACGGCACGCCCTCGACCTGCGCGGCATCGGGCGGCGGGGCCTCGGCCCAGACGGTGCCGCCCGCGTGGCGGCCGGGGAAATCATGCAGCAGGTAGAAGGTCCGGGTGAGCACATGGTCCGGCGGCAGCGGCGCCAACGGCGGAATGTCGAGCGGCGCGGCAAGCACCTGCAGACGGCGGCCCTCGGGCGAGGTATCGCCAAGGCCCGCCATGCCCGCGTCGCGGGTGTCGAACAGGATCATCCCGCCGGTCTGGAGGTAGCGGTTCAGGCGCCGGTAGGCTTCGGCCGAGGGCAGGGGTTCGTCGGCAGTGACCGGCCAGTAGAGCAACGGAAAGAAGGCGATCTCGTCGTGTTCGAGGTCCACCGCCATCGGCGCACCCGGCTCGACCGCCGTGCGGGCGGCCAGCGCGCGGCCCAGCCCCGCCAGCCCGGCGCGCGACATCTCGTCCACGCGCGCGTCGCCGGTGACGACATAGGCCAGCGTCACCCGGTCGGTGGCCTGCAACGCATAGGCGGTGGCGTCCTGCGCATCCGCCTGCGGCGCGGCGACCAGCGCCAGCCCGGCCAGCGCCACCGGCGCCACCCGCGACAACCGCCCCGAGACGGCAAGCGACCCGATCGCATCGGCGGCCATCAGCAACACCGCCAGCGCCAGCAGCCAGCCTTTCAGCGGCATTTCCTGCGTCTGTTCCAGCCCCTCGACACGGACCGATGCAGGCCACTGCGCCGCCGCCAGCACCCGGTCGGGGGCGACGGCGTTCAGCGCCAGCCGCCGGTCGGTCCCGGCGTAAAGGCCGGGCGGCAGACCGGGGCCGGGGATGCCTGTGGCCAAAGCCTCGCCGGTGACGGGGGCGGCGGTGTCGGTGCGGGTCAGGACGCCGCGCGCGTCCATGATCTCGTCGGGCACCCAGCTCGTGCCCGCAAGATCCTGCGCGTCGGGCACCGCGCCGCCCGCCGTCACGGCCAGCCGTTGCAGCATCTGCACGAACAGGCCCGAAAGCGGGATCGACGACCATTCGGCATTCGCGGTGACATGGAACAGCACCACCCGCCCCTGTCCCAGCGCGGCGCGCGTCACCAGCGGCGTGCCGTCGGTGAGCGTGGCGATGACCTTCGCCGACAGGTCGGGGTCGGGTTCGGCCAGAACCTGCGCGGTGACGGTGACATCATCAGGCAGGTGCAGGCCGTGGAAGGGCGATTCGTCGGGGAAGGGCGCGATCTTGCGCGGGCTGTCCCAGGACATCGTGCCGCCCAGACTGCGCCCTCCCGCCCGCAGCCGCACCGGCAGCAGCGGATCGTCGCCGGGACCGGCGGCGGCAAGGCGTGGCCCGGCGAACCGCAGCAGCAGCCCGCCCGATTCCACCCAGTGGCGCAGGGCCTGCGCCTCGTCCGCCGGGATGGTGGCGACATCGGCAAGGATGATGACATCGGGATTGGCGGGGATCACCTCGGCCAGCGGCTGGCCCTCGATCAGATCGGCAGAGGGGGCAAGCGCCTGACGCAGATAGTGCAGCGGCGTCAGCAGTTGCGGCGTCTCGCCGGTGCCGGTTCCGGCGACCAGCGCGATCTCGCGCCGCGCCAGCGTGTCGCCGGTCAGCGCCACCGCTCCGGCGGACGGCTGGCCGACGATCTCGACCCGGCGCAGGCGGTTGCGCAGTTCGGGCGGCAGGTCGAACAGCGCCTCGGCCATGGTCGTACCGTCCGCGAAGGTTGCGGTCGCGCTGGCCAGCACCCGCTCGACGCCCGCAGGGTCGGGGCCGATGGCGGCAAGGGCGATGTCGGCCTCGGGCCCCGGCGTGCTGCGCAGGATGGTGACGCTGGCGCCGCCTCCGGCAGGCAGGGGCGCGCGCAGCGCAAGGACCGGCGCGGGCGATTGCACCACGCGCACCGTGCCATGCGCCCGCAAGGCGGCAAGCAGGCCGTCGCGGCTGTCGCGCGCCAGCCCGTCGGACAGCCAGAGCGTGTCGAAATCGCCCTCCAGCGCAGCGGCAAAGGCCGCGACGGCATCGGGCTGCGGCTCCCATGCGGCGGGGGTCAGGGTCGCGGCTGTCGCGGCCAGCGCCTGCGCATCGGCGAAATCGGGCATGGCGGCGGGCGGGTCGGTCAGCAGCACCAGCGCCACGGGCCGCCCCTCGCGCCCGGCATCGCCCAGCGCCTGCGCGATCCGGGTGCGGCGCATATCGCGGTCGGGCGCGTCGGCCCAGCTTGCATCGGCCAGCACCAGCAGCGGCCCGGTGCCGCCCGCCTGGGGCGTCTGCGGCGACAGCACCGGCCCGGCAAAGCCGGTAATCAGCGCCGCGACGGCCAGCAGCCGCACAAGCAGCAGCCACCACGGCGTGCGCGCGCTTTGTTGCGCGCCGTCCTTCAGGCCCAGCAGCAGCGCCACGCCGGGAAAGCGGCGCCGCACCGGCGCAGGCGGCACCGCGCGCAGGATCACCCAGAGCACCGGCAGCACCACCAGCGCGACCAGCAGCCACGGCGCGGCAAAGCCGAGGGGGCCGAGCACCGGCATCAGGCCACCTCCCGCATCGACAGCGCGCCCCACAGCCACAGCAGCGCGGGCGCGGCAGGTGTGTCGGTGTGATGCGTCACGACCTGCCAGCCCGCCGCCTGCGCCAGTTCGCCCAGCCGCGCCTTGCGTTCGGCCAGCCGCGCCAGATAGCGCGACCGCAATTCGCCCGCGTCCAGCGTCTCGTGGCGCAGGCGGCGGGTCATGCTTTCAAAGATCGTGCGGCCCGTGAACGGAAACGTCTCCTCGGCGGGGTCGAGCACCTGCACCAGCGCGCCTCGCACCTCGCGCGCGGCGGCAAGGGCAAGCGCGGCCTCGAGCGCGGCGAGATCGCCCATGAAATCCGACAGGAACACCGCGCGCCCGTGCGGCGGCAGGTCGCCCGCATCGAGGGTGCCGAAATCGGCCTCGTCGGCGGCGGCCAGGTCGCGGGCCATCTGCACCAGATGCGCCGTGCCGCGCCGGGGCGGATGGTGCGCGGGCAGCAGCCCGACCCGTTCACCGCCCTGCGCGGCAAGCACCGCCAGCGCCAGCGTCAGCAGCGCGGCGCGCTCGCCCTTGGCCGGATAGGCGGGGGACGAGGCGAACCGCATCGCCGCCGAACCGTCGGCATGGATCAGCAGCGTCTGCGCCGCCTGCCATTCCTTTTCCTGCACGAAGGTCGCGTCGCTTTTCGCCGAGCGCCGCCAGTCGATGGTGCGGGCCGGATCGCCCGGCAGCGCGGCGCGGTATTGCCAGAAGCCGGTGCCGTGCCCCGGTCGCCTGCGGCCGTGTTCGCCCATGATGACCGTGGCGGCAAGGCGCTGCGCCTCGACCAGAAGCGGCGGCAGCGGGGCGGCCAGCGCCTCGGCGCCGCCGCGCAGGGCGGCGGGGTCACTCACGCGGCACGCTCTGGGGCCTCGGCGCGGGCGGCCATGCGGGCGACAAGCGCGGGCAGGCTGTCGCCGCGCGCGCGGGCGGCGAAGGACAGCGCCATGCGATGCCCGAGCACCGGCCAGGCGAGCGCCGTGACATCCTCGGGCGAGGGCGCCAGCCGCCCCGCCATCAGCGCCCGCGCCCGCGCGCCCAGCATCAGCGCCTGCGCCGCACGCGGCCCCGGCCCCCAGGACACCGAATCGCGCACATCGGCGGGGGCGCTGGCATCGTCGGGGCGGCAGGCGCGCACGAGGTCGAGGATCTGGCCGACGATGGCCTCGCCGACCGGCATCCGCCGCACCAGCGCCTGCGCGGCGACAAGTTCCGCTGCGGAAAGCACGGTCCGCGCCTCGTCCTCGTGCGCGCCGGTCGTGGCAAGGATGATCGCGCGTTCGGTGTCGCGGTCGGGATAGGGCACGTCGATCTGCAACAGGAAGCGGTCAAGCTGCGCCTCGGGCAGCGGATAGGTGCCCTCCTGCTCGATGGGGTTCTGGGTGGCAAAGACGTGGAACGGCGCCGCCAGCGGCCTGCGCACCCCGGCCACCGTCACCGCGCGTTCCTGCATCGCCTCGAGCAGCGCCGATTGCGTGCGCGGGCTGGCGCGGTTGATTTCATCGGCAAGAAGCAACTGGCAGAACACCGGCCCCTCGATGAAGCGGAAACTGCGGCGGCCTTCGGCGTCGCTTTCCAGCACTTCGGAGCCGAGGATGTCGGCGGGCATCAGGTCCGGCGTGAATTGCACCCGCCCGCCGTGCAGGCCCATGACGGTGGACAGCGCCTCGACCAGCCGGGTCTTGCCCAGCCCCGGCAGGCCGATGAACAGCGCATGGCCGCCGCACAGCAGCGCGGTAAAGGCCAGATCGACAACGGCATCCTGCCCTATGAAGCGCCGCGCGACGGATGCGCGGGCCTCGGCCAGCCGCGCGCCCAGCGCCTCGATACGGGGGATGAGGTCTTCGGTCATGGCAAACCCTGCTCCGGCGCTCTAGAACTATTCCGGGGTGATAGCGCGGGTGGCGGCGATGGCAAAGACACTTGGCGGTGACACGGCACCGAAGGCGGAATCGCTGCTTCAGGCGGCAGGCGCCGCAAGGGGGCGCGGCCTGCCGCCGGTGCATCTGTGGGATCCGCCGTTCTGCGGCGACATCGACATGCGCATCGCCCGCGACGGGACCTGGTTCTATCTCGGCACCCCCATCGGGCGGCCCGAAATGGTGCGGCTGTTCTCGTCGATCCTGAAACGCGAGGGGGATGCGCATTTTCTGGTGACTCCGGTCGAAAAGGTCGGCATCCGGGTCGATGACGCGCCCTTCGTGGCGGTGGATTTCACGCAGGGCGGCGGCGACATCACCTTCGAGACCAATGTGGGCGAGCTGGTGACGGCGGGCGCCGACAACCCGATCCGCGTCGATCTGGACCCCGCCACGCGCGAGCCGTCGCCCTATCTGCACGTCCGCCGCGATCTCTGGGCGCTGATCGACCGCAAGTCGTTCTACCGGCTGGTCGATCTGGGCACGGTCGAGGGCGATGCCTTCGGAGTGCGTTCGGGCGGGCGGTTCTTTGCCATCGCCCCGGCGGCGGACCTGGCTGCAGGCTGACGGTCAGGCGGCGCCAAGCCGCGCGCGCACCACGGCGGCGGCACGGGCGACGGCCTCGTCGATGGACAGGTCGCTGGTGTCGATCACCACGGCGTCCGGCGCCGCGCGCAACGGCGCATCGGCGCGGCCCGTGTCGCGGGCGTCGCGGGCGCGGACCTGGGCGAGAACCTCGTCGTAGGGAATCGACTCGCCGGTCTCGTGCCAGCGGCGTTCGGCGCGCACCTCGGGGCTGGCGGTGACGAACAGCTTCACCTCGGCTTCGGGGCAGATCACCGTGCCGATGTCGCGCCCGTCCAGCACCGCACCGCCCGGCTGGCGGGCAAAGCGGCGCTGGAAATCCACCAGCGCGGCGCGCACTTCGGGGAGGGCGGCGACGACGCTGGCCGCCTCGCCTGCGGCAAGGCTGCGCAGGTCGTCGCGCGTCAGGTCGGCAGGCACCAGCCCCCGCGCCGCCGCGACCGGATCGCCGCCCTTCACGCCGACGGCACGATACAGCAGCCCGGTGTCGAGATGGGCAAAGCCGAACGCCCCGGCCAGCGCCCTTGCCACCGTGCCTTTTCCGGCGGCGGCGGGGCCGTCGATGGCGACGGTGAAGGTCGGGGGGGTGATTGTCACCGGCCGGTCAGCCATTCGAGCCATCCTCCCTCGACCGCCCTCTGGAACATCATCACGGCAAAGATCACCCCGATGGCAACCTGTCCGATGCGGCTGCGCCGCTTGCGGCGCCGGTCGCCGGCCTCGCGTTCGGCTGCCTCGGCCCGTGCCGTCTCGCGGGCACGGGCGAGCGCTTCCTCGCGCGCGGCATCATCCGTCACGCGGCGACCCGCTCGATACCGGCACCAAGACCCTGCATCAGCGCCTCGAACACCGGGAACGACGTGGCGATCACCGTGCCGTCATCCACGGTCACCGGCTGCGCCGTCGCCAGCCCCATGACCAGGAACGACATGGCGATGCGGTGGTCCAGCCGCGTCTCGACCGTGACCCCGCCCGCAACGCCGCCATGACCCCGCCCGTGGACGATCCACCAGTCGGGGCCTTCCTCGACCTCGACCCCGGCGGCGCGCAGCCCGCGCGCCATGGCGTCGATGCGGTCACATTCCTTCACCCGCAGTTCCGCCACGCCGCGCATGGTGGTCGGCCCCTCGGCAAAGGCGGCGACGACCGAGAGCACCGGATATTCGTCGATCATGCTGGCGGCGCGTTCGGGCGGCACCTCGATGCCGCGCAGGCCGGGGCTGAAGCGCACATGCAGGTCGGCGACGGGTTCGCCGCCTTCGTCGCGCCGGTTTTCAAAGACCAGGTCGGCACCCATCTCCTGCAAGGTGGTGAACAGCCCGGCGCGGGTCGGGTTCAGGCCGATGCCGGGCACTAGGATGTCGGACCCCTCGGCGATCAGCGCAGCGCAGACCGGGAAGGCGGCCGAGGACGGATCGCGCGGCACCGCCAGCGACTGCGGGCGCAGTTCGGGCTGCCCGGTCAGGCGGATGACGCGGGCGGCGCCGTCGTCGGTCACCGTCACCCCGGCGCCAAAGCCGCGCAGCATCCGTTCGGTATGGTCGCGGGTGGCGACGGGTTCGGTGACAACCGTTTCCCCCGGCGCGTTCAGCCCCGCCAGCAGCACCGCCGACTTCACCTGCGCCGAGGCCACCGGCAGCGTGTAGCTGACCGGCAGCGGGTCGCGCGCGCCGGTGATCGTCATGGGCAGCCGCCCGCCCCTGCGCCCGTGGGCCTGCGCGCCGAACAGCGCCAGCGGATCGGTGATCCGCCCCATCGGGCGCGACCGCAGGCTGGCGTCGCCGGTGAAGGTTGCGGCAATCGGCGAGGTCGCCATCAGCCCCATGATGAGCCGCACCCCGGTGCCGGAATTGCCGCAGTCGATGATGTTGTCGGGTTCGCGCAACGCGCCGGTGCCCACGCCGAACACATGCCAGATGCCGTCGTCGTCGCGCGTGACCTCGGCCCCGAAGGCGCGCATCGCCCGTGCGGTGTCCAGCACGTCCTGCCCCTCGAGCAGGCCCTCGATCCGTGTCTCGCCCACGGCCAGCGTGCCGAGGATCAGCGCCCGGTGCGACACCGACTTGTCGCCGGGCACCAGCGCTTGCCCGCGCAGCGCGGCGCCCCGGCGCGAGGTCATGCGGAACGGCTGGTTCTGGGCGGACATGCGGCTCTCCGTGGTGGTCCCGCGCCTTCTAGCCTCGTGCGGTGCGCCCGTCCACGGGGTCGCGCCCGCGCCGCCGTGCCGCCCGGACACGGTCCGGGCGATACGATGCCGCAAGTGCTTGGCATCCGGGACAAACACGGGCTAACCCTGTCGTGACGCCGGGAATGGCGTCCGGGCTTGTGGGTAGCTTGCGGGTGACATCCGATACGGCCTCGTTCCTGGCGCGCTGCGTTTCGGTCGATCTCGAGGTCGACCCGAAGTCCGCCGTCCTGTTCGCCTTCGGCGCGGTGCGCGACGGTGTCGGCATCAGCTATCGCGGCGGCGCGCTGCCGCTGGCGCTCGACCGGCTCGAGGCGTTCTGCGACCGCGCCGGGTTTTTGGTCGGCCACAACATCCTGCGCCACGACCTGCCGCATCTGGTCGCCAACCGCGCCGCGCTGGTGCGGCTGGGCGAGGCGGTCGTGGATACGCTGTGGCTGAACCCGCTCGCCTTTCCGAGGAATCCCTACCACCATCTCGTGAAGCACTATCACGACGGCCGCTTGCAGGGCGATCAGGTGAACGACCCCGAAGCCGATGCGCGGCTGGCGCTGGAGCTGCTGGGCGACCAGATGGCCGCCTTCGCGCGTCTGGCGCAGGACTCGCCGGATTCGCTGGCCGCGTATCATTATCTGGCGACGCGCGGCGATGCCTCGCCGGGGTTCGATGCCCTGTTCCGTGCCCTGCGCGGCCCGGCCCCGGACGAGGCCGCCGCCCATGGCGCGATCCGGCGGCTGCTTGAGGGCAAGGCGTGCGAAAACAGTCTCGAATCCGCCTTGCAGAGCCTGTCCGACCCGCTGAACGGCTGGCCGATGGCCTATGCGCTGGCGTGGGTTTCGGTGGCGGGAGGCGATTCCGTCATGCCGCCATGGGTGCGGCTGCAATTCCCGCAGGCGGCGCGCATCATCCGCGCCCTGCGCGACAGCGACTGCGGCGATCCCGGCTGTGCCTGGTGTGCCGCGCAGCACGACCCGCGCGCGGGGCTGGAGCGCTGGTTCGGCTTTCCCGCCTTCCGCCCGCAGCCGGTCGATGCCGCCGGGCGCCCGTTGCAGGAGCGCATCGTCGCCGAGGCGCTGGCGGGCCGCTCGCTGCTGGGTATCCTGCCGACCGGCACGGGCAAGTCGGTCTGCTACCAGATCCCGGCGCTGTCGCGCCATGAACGCACCGGGGCGCTGACCGTGGTGATCTCGCCGCTGGTCGCGCTGATGGCCGACCAGGTGCAGGGCATGGCGCGCGCCGGGATTGCCTCGGCGGTGGCCGTGAACGGGATGCTGTCGCTGCCCGAACGGCATGACGCGCTGGAAAAGGTGCGCATGGGCGATGCGGCGATCCTGCTGATTTCACCCGAACAGTTGCGCTCGCCCGCGATCCGCACGGCGCTGGTGCAGCGCGAGATCGGCATGTGGGTGCTGGACGAGGCGCATTGCGTCTCGAAATGGGGCCACGACTTCCGCCCCGATTATCGCTATGTCAGCCGCTTCATCCGCGAGACTTCGGGCGGTGACATCCCGCCGGTCATGTGCCTGACCGCGACCGCCAAGCCCGAGGTGGTGCGCGACATTCGCGCGCATTTCCTGGACCGCACCGGGGTCGATCTCATGCTGCTGGATGGCGGCGCGGTGCGCACCAACCTGTCGTTCGCCGTGCTGCCGACCCAGAAAGCGACGAAGCTGTCGGACATCCTCGCCGCCATCGAGGCGAACCTGCCCCCCGAAGGCGCATCGGGCGCCATCGTCTATTGCGCGACCCGTGGCGCCACCGAACGGGTGGCGCAGTTCCTGCAGGAACAGGGTCTTGCTGCCGACCATTTCCACGCCGGGCTGACCCCCGAACGCAAGCGCGAGGTGCAGGCCGCATTTCAGGATGGCGCCCTGCGCGTCATCGCCGCCACCAATGCCTTCGGCATGGGGATCGACAAGCCCGACATCCGGCTGGTGGTGCATGGCGACATCCCGACCTCGCTGGAAAACTACCTGCAAGAGGCCGGGCGCGCGGGCCGCGACCGCGACCCGGCGAATTGCGTGCTGCTGTTCAGCCCGCCCGATGTCGAACGGCAGTTCTCGCTCTCGGCGCGCTCGCGGCTGGCGCGGCACGAGATCGCCGCGATCCTCAAGGCGCTGAAGCGGCTGGACCGGCGCAAGACCGGCGAGGTGATCGCCACGCCCGGCGAGATCGTCCGCGAGGAGCGCGACCGCGAGTTCGAGCGCGACAGCGCCACCGACGACAACCGGGTCAAGACCGCCGTTGCCTGGCTGGAAGAGGCCGTGCTGCTGCGGCGCGAGGAAAACCGCGTGCAGGTCTTTCCCTCGTCGCTGCGCATCCGGTCCATCGACGAGGCGCAGGCGATCCTCGACAAGTCCCCGTTCACCGGCAACCGACGCGGGCAGCTTCTGGCCATCGTCCGCCACGTGATGAACGCCGCGCCCGACGAAGGGATTTCCACCGACGACCTGACCGGCGCCTGCGGCCTGTCCGGCGGGCAGTTGCAGCGCGCGCTCGCCGATCTGGAGGCGCTGGGCATCGCCAGCAACGACACCACCGTCACGGTGTTCGCGCATCTCGGGGTCGAGGATTCGTCGCGGCGACGGCTGGACGCGGCAACGCAGCTCGAAACCGATCTTGTCGCGCTGATGCGCGAGGCGGTGCCCGATGCGGATGACACCACCGGGGAACCCTTCAACCTGACCGAGGCGACCCAGGCGCTGCGTGATCGCGGGCACACCGGGATTCGCCCCGATCTGGTCGAGACCACGCTGCGCGGGCTGGCCCGCGACGGCCGCGATCTGGAGGGCGGGCGCGGCAATCTGGCCCTGCGCAAGGTCAGCCGCAACACGATCTTCGTGCGGCTGCAACGGTCGTGGCCGATCGTGGCGCGCACCGCCGAACTGCGCAGGCAGGGCGCCGGGCTGCTGCTTGCGCATCTGGCCGACAAGGCCCCGAAGGGCCAGCGCGGCAAGGATGTCCAGATCGAGACCACGCTGGGCGCCATGCTCGATGCGCTGAACGGCGACGTGTTGCTGCGCGCCGAGGTGCGCGACATGACCCGGCTCATGGACCGGGCGTTGCTGTGGCTGCACGAACAGCAGATCGCAACGCTGGGCCGGGGCCTGACCGTGTTCCGCCCGGCGATTTCGGTGCATCTGAACCCCGAGGGCAAGACCTTCACCGAAGCCGACTTCGAGCCGCTTGCCGAACATTACGAGGAACAGACCATCCAGACGCATGTGATGGCCAGCTATGCCGAGCACGGCCTGAACGACATGGCCGAGGCGCAGCACCTGTCCGAGGATTACTTCACCCTCGACCGCGACACCTTCCTGCAACGCTGGCTGCCGGGTCGCAGCGCCGAGATCAAGCGCCCGACGACCAGCACCTCGTGGAAAGAGATCGTCCGTGCGCTGGGCAATGCCGAGCAGGAGCGTATCGTCCGCGACGACCGCGAACGCACCAACGTGCTGGTGCTGGCCGGTCCCGGTTCGGGCAAGACGCGGGTGCTGGTGCACCGCATCGCCTATCTGGTGCGGGTCCGGCGCGAAGACCCGCGCGGCATCCTCGCGCTGGCCTACAACCGCCATGCCGCGAGCGAAATCCGCGAACGCCTGCGCCGCCTGATCGGTGAGGAGGCGGCGTTCGTCACCGTCTCGACCTTTCATGCGCTGGCGATGCGGCTGGTGGGGGCGAGCTTTGCGGGCGACCGCAGGGGCGATCCCGATTTCGAGGGCGTCGTCCGCAAGGCGGTGACGCTGCTGCGCGGCGACGGTCTGGCCCCCGCCGAGGCCGAGGCCCTGCGCGCGACCCTGATCCAGGGGTATCGCTGGCTGCTGGTGGACGAATATCAGGATGTCATGCCCGAACAATACGACCTCATTGCCGCCGTCGCGGGCCGGGCGCTGGAGGATGCCGACGCGAGGATCAGCCTGTTCGCCGTCGGCGACGACGACCAGAACATCTATGCTTTCGACGGCGCCTCGGTCGCCTTCATCCGCCGCTTCGAGGAGGACTACAGCGCGAAACCCGTCTGGCTGACGGAAAACTACCGCTCGACTGCCCATATCATCGCCGCCGCCAATGCCGTCATCACCCCGGCGGCGGCGCGGATGAAGGCGGGCCACGACATCACCGTGGACCGCGCCCGCGAGCGCGACGACCCCGGCGGCGCATGGGCCGCGCGCGATCCGGTGGCGCGCGGGCGGGTGTGCCTGCTCGATGCGGGGCCGGGCGATGCCGCGCAGGCGGTGGCGGCGGTCGATGAACTGGTGCGGCTGTCGCAGCTTGATCCCGCGTGGTCATGGCGCAACGCGGCGATCATCGCGCGCGAATGGCGCAGGCTGGAACCCGTGCGCGCCTATGCCGAGGCGCGGGGTCTGCCGGTCGATCTGGCCAGCGAGACCCTGCCCGGCATCTGGCGGCTGCGCGAGATGCAGGCGTTCATCCGCAGCCTGCTTGTCGACCGCACCCGGCTGCTGTCGATCCCCGATCTGGTGGCGATCCTGAACGAACAACCGCCGGGCCGCTGGGTGAACCTGATTGCCGAGGGCATCGCCGCGCTGGCGCGCGAACTGACCGACAAGACCGCGCCGGTGCCCGATCTGGTCGAATGGTTCGGCGAATGGGCAGGCGCGGCGCGTGGCGAACAACGCGGCCTGCTGCTGCTGACCGCGCACCGGGCGAAGGGGCTGGAGTTCGACCATGTCGCCATCCTGAACCGCGGCTGGGACCGGCCCTCGAAGAACGAGGATGCCGACGCCCCGCGTCGCCTGTTCTACGTCGCCATGACGCGGGCGAAAGAGACGCTGGCCGTGCTGACCGACGGGCCGCATGTCTTCGTCCGCCCCTCGGATGCGGTGCTGCACCGCCGGATCGCCCCGGACACCGCCGCGCTGCCGCGCACGCGGCTGCGCTATGTATCGCCCGACCCGAAGCTCGTCGATCTGTCCTGGGCCGGGCGGATCGGCGCATCCAGCCCGCCGGTTGCCGCCATCGCCGCCGCCCGGCCCGGTGATCCGGTGGAACTGCGCCGCGCCGACGGGCGCTGGTGGGTGGTGAACCGGCAGGGCGTGACACTGGCCCGCATGGCCCGCGCCTTCGCCCCGCCCGAGGGCGCGACCTTCCTGCGCGGCGAGGTGGCGGCCATCATCGAATGGCGGCGCGAGGACGGCGACGACAGCTATCACCACCTGATGCAGCGCGACAGGTGGGAGACGGTGTTGCCGGAACTGGTGTTCGGGGGTGGATGACCCGGCATCCGGCTGTGCGCAGATGCACATTCTCTGGGCACGGCGCCGACGCATCACGCCCTTGTGCCGCACGGGATGCGGCGCCCACATTCACCCCGACGCCATCAGAGGAGCGGTGCCATGAAGAAGATCGGTTTTCTCTCGTTCGGCCACTGGTCGCCTGATCGCGGCTCGCGGGTGCGCAGCGCTGCGGACACGCTGCTGCAATCCATCGAACTGGCGGTCGAGGCCGAAAAGATCGGCATCGACGGCGCGTATTTCCGCGTCCACCACTTCGCGCGGCAGCTCGGTTCGCCCTTCCCGCTGCTCGCGGCCATCGGCGCGCGGACCTCGACCATCGAGATCGGCACCGGCGTCATCGACATGCGCTACGAAAACCCGTTCTACATGGCCGAGGATGCCGGGGCCGCCGACCTCATCGCCGGGGGGCGGCTGCAACTGGGGATCAGCCGGGGGTCGCCCGAACAGGTCGTCGATGGCTGGCGACATTTCGGCTATGCCCCCGCCGAGGGCGAGGACGAGGCCGCGATGGCCCGGCGCCATGCGGAAGTGTTCTACGAACTGATGAAGGGCGAGGGTTTCGCGCAGCCGAACCCCTATCCGATGTTCCCGAACCCGCCGGGCCTGTTGCGCGTCGAACCCTTTTCCGAGGGGCTGCGTGATCGCATCTGGTGGGGGTCGGCCTCGAATGCGACGGCGATCTGGGCGGCGAAGCTGGGGATGAACCTGCAAAGCTCGACCCTCAAGACGGATGAAACCGGCGAGCCGTTCCACATCCAGCAGGCGAAACAGATCCGCGCCTATCGCGCGGCGTGGAAAGAGGCGGGCCACAGCCGCACCCCGCGCGTATCGGTCAGCCGGTCGATATTCGCGCTGACCACCGACGAGGACCGGATGTATTTCGGCCGCGGCGGCAAGGAACGCGACCACATCGGCAACATCGACAACTTCCGCGCCATCTTCGGGCGCACCTATGCCGACGAACCCGACCGGCTGGTCGACCAGTTGCGCGAGGACGAGGCGATAGCCGAGGCCGACACGCTGATGCTGACGATCCCCAGCACGCTGGGCGTCGCCTACAACGTCCATGCCCTGCGCAGCATCCTGCGCGATGTCGCCCCCGCGCTGGGCTGGCGGTAGATCCCTGCGCCCGTCATTGCGAACGAAGTGAAGCAACCCCGACATCTCGCGCACGAGCATCGGGCAAGTGTGTTGTTCATCCGGCTGTTCGATAGGCTTCTCCCTCGCGGAG
>JACFNP010000063.1 GCA_019454835.1 Rubellimicrobium sp. | reverse complement strand
TCTCCAGCTCGACCCGGAACGTCGCGTTCGGCAGGAGTTCCTTCACGACGCCAGGGAATTCGAGCAGTTCTTCCTTGGCCATGTGGTCTCCAAACCAGAAAACCCGCGAAAACCTGCGGACATGGCCCATATGCGCCTCAATCCTGCAATGTTCAAGGCGGTTTGGCCCCGCGACGGGGTGATGACGAGAACAGCCGTCATTGCGAGGAGGCGAAGCCGACGAAGCAACCCCGATCTTGTTCGTGAGCGGTCGAGGTTGCTTCGGCTGCGCCTCGCAATGACGGTGGAGAGGTGTCGTCATTGCGAGGAGGCGAAGCCGACGCGGCAATCCATGGGGCCGGACTGAGCGCCCGGCATGGATTGCTTCACTTCGTTCGCAATGACGGGGTTTACAGACGGGGCTTACGCCCTTCACCCCGCGCCCAGGTCCCTGATCCAGAACTGCATCGGCTTGGGCGAGCGGGCGCGGTCGTCGATATCCTTCCAGCGGAACTCGGCGGACACGCCCAGAAGCGGGCGATACCCGCGCCCCAGCCAGAACCTGTCGAGCGAGCGGGCGCCCTCGGGTTTCAGCGGGTGGTCGTCGGGGCGGATCACCGAGCAGAACACCGCCCAGCGCAGCCCCAGCGCCAGCGCGTGCCGTTCGCGCAGGGCGAAAAAGGCATGTCCCGCGCCCTGGCCGCGATGTTCGGGCAGCAGCACCGATTCGGCGAGATAGAAGGTCTGGTCCTGCGGCAGCTCGGTCAGCGCGAAGGCTTCGGAATAGCCCTTGTCGGCATGGTCCATGCGCAGCCCGGTGGCGGCGCCGACCACATTGCCGTCCGCGCGGGCGGTGACGACGATGGAACTGTCGCAGGCGCAATAGCCCGCGAGCGCCTTTTCCTCCTGCGCCTGTTCGCCGTCATAAAGCCACGGCCATTCGCGGAACACCTCGATACGCAGCCGCGCGACATCGGGCAGCACGGGGGCGATGTCATCGCCGGTATGGACCACATATTCCAGCATCAGCAGGATACCGGACGGCAGGCGGCGTTCATGCGTATCCCTCCCTTGGCGGCCCCCAGCGGTCTGTCAGGCGCTGGACAATCATGTCACGGCTCTTGCGGTAGGACGCAAGCTGTTCCTCGCGGCCATAGCCGAGCCCGGTCGGATCGAGGATCGGCCAGTATTCCACCGTCATGTGGTAGAACCGGGTAAGATCGAGCGCGCGGCGGTGGCTGGCGGGCGAGAACGCCAGCACGAGATCGTAGGACGACAGGTCATCGCCCTCGCGCACCAGATCGTCGAACGACCGCGAGCGGTGCCGCGACAGTTCCACGCCCATCTCGCGGCAGACGGCAATGGCGAAACCGTCGATCTCCATGTCGTTGGTGACGCCGACCGACTGGATGTAGCAGTCGGTGCCGTAGAAGCGCTTCATGATCCCCTCGGCCATCGGCGAGCGCACGGCGTTGTGGTCGCAGCAGAACAGCACCGCCTGCGGCAGGGGTTCCGGCCTGTCGGCGCCGGTCAATTCACGCGCCCCATTGCAGGACGCAGACCAGCGTGAACAGCCGCCGGGCAGTATCGTGATCGACCACGGCCTTGCCCGCGAGCCGTTCCTGCAACACCCGCGCGCCTTCGTCATGGATGCCGCGCCGTGCCATGTCGATGGTCTCGATTTGGCTGGGCGGCATAGTCTTGACCGCGTCGTAATAGCTTTCGCAGATCTGGAAGTAATCCTTCACCACCTGCCGGAACGGCCCGAGCGACAGGTGAAATTCCGCCGCCGGTTCGCCCGCCTCGGTCAGGACCGCGAACACCAGCCGCCCCTCGTGCAGCGACAGGCGCAGCCGGTAGGGTCCGGGCGGCATGGCGCGGCCGTCACGGTCGGGCAGCGCGAGCGAGTTTTCCTCGAGCAGGTCGAAGACGGCGACGCGCCGCTCCTGCTCGATCTCGGGCGAGGGATGCGGCAGCCCGGCGTCGTCGATGTCGATGGCGATGATCCGGGTCATGTCCTCATCCTGCGGGGTCACGGGCCAGTCATGCCAAAGCCGGGGGCAGGGGCGCAAGGGCCAGACTGGTTACACGGACAATCGGGCGAAGCGCATACCCCGTCATTGCGAACGAAGTGAAGCAACCCCGACGGTATCGCATGAGAGGTCGGGGTTGCTTCGTCGGCTGCGCCTCCTCGCAATGACGGGGGTTGGTGATCGTCATTGCGAGGCGCAAGCCGAAGCAACCCCGACCGCTCGTGCACGACATCGGGGTTGCCACGTCGCCTGCGGCTTCTCGCAAAGACGGGGTATGCGGGTCGCCCCATTACCCCGACTGGTTACATCGTCGTTGCGGCAACTCCGGGCGCGTGACACGCTGACGCAAAGACAACCACCGGCAGGGAGGCCATGGTGCGCGATTTCTTCATTGATGCGTTCGAGCAGCTTGTGGCGGTTATCGTCGTGCTGATGATCATTGCCGTCATCATCGCCGCGATAGCCGCTGGTAGCCAGCGGGGAGTCGGGCTGGCGGGCGCCATTGCCGTTCTTGTCGGCGGCGGAATCTATGTCATCGTCATGGGCGGCATCATGTATCTCGGCCTCGGCATCTACCGCAACACCCAGCGCACCACCGAAGCGCTCGAGGCAATGGCGCGCAAGTAACGCCGGCGGTCAACCGTTCCCGCCCAGCCGCGCGGCCACGCTCAGGCCGTGCGCCTGCAATCCTTCGGCATCGGCCAGCGTCACCGCGGCGGGGCCGATGGATTGCAGCGCGGCGGGCGACATGCGGGCGATGGTGGTGCGCTTGAGGAAATCGAGCACCGACAGCCCCGACGAGAACCGCGCCGAACGTGCCGTCGGCAGGACGTGGTTCGGGCCGCCGACGTAATCGCCGACCGCCTCGGGCGTGTGGCGGCCAAGGAAGATCGCCCCGGCGTGAAGGCATCTCGCGGCCAGCGCGTCCGGGTCGGCGACGCAGAGTTCCAGATGCTCGGGCGCGACGCGGTTCGACAGCGTGGCCGCCTCGTCCAGGTCGCGGGTGACGATGATCGCGCCGAAATCGCGCCAGCTTGCCCCGGCGATCTCGCGCCGTTCCAGCATGGTCAGCCGGGCGTCAACCGCCCGCGCCACCGCCTGCGCCAGCGCGGCATCGGGGGTCAGCAGGATCGCCTGCGCGCTGGGGTCGTGTTCCGCCTGCGACAGCAGGTCCAGCGCCAGCCAGTCCGGGTCGTTGTCGCCATCGGCGATGACCAGGATTTCCGACGGCCCGGCGATCATGTCGATGCCGACCCGCCCGAACACCCGGCGCTTGGCGGCGGCGACCCAGGCGTTGCCGGGGCCGGTGATCTTGTCCACCGGGGCGATGCTCTCGGTGCCGTATGCCAGCGCCGCGATCGCCTGTGCACCGCCCACGCGCCAGATTTCATCGACCCCGGCCAGCCGCGCGGCCAGCAGCACCAGCGGATTGGCCACCCCGTCCGGGGTCGGCACCGCCATGGCGATGCGGGTGACCCCGGCCACCCGCGCCGGGATCGCGTTCATCAGCACCGAGGACGGATAGGAGGCCAGCCCCCCCGGCACATAGATCCCCGCCGAGGCCACCGGCCCCCAGCGCCAGCCCAGTTCGGCGCCGGTGTCATCCGTCCAGCGCGCATCCTCGGGCACCTGCCGTTCGTGATAGGCGCGGATGCGCGCGGCGGCGAGTTCCAGCGCCGCGCGTTCCGGCGCCGCGACCTGCGCACAGAGCGCGTCGATTTCATCCGCCGAAAACCGCAGCCGGTCGGGCGTCAGCGCCATCCGGTCGAAACGCGCGGTCAGCTCGATCAGCGCCGCGTCGCCGCGCGCGCGGACATCGGCGATGATGCCCGCCACCACCGCATCGACATCGGGCGCGTCCTCGCGCTTGGCGGCCAGCAGCGCGGCAAAGGCAGTCTCGAAACCGGGATCGCGGCTGTTCAGGATGCGCGCCATGGCAGCCCCCTCGAAGGTTCAGACATCATGCCCCGGCGCGCGGCGCGCGGGGTCGGCGTAAGGGCGGGTCACGTCCTGCAACAGCACTTCCAGCGCCTCGACGGCAAGCGCCAGCGCGCCGCCGCCTGCAAAGGTCAGAAGGACGCGACCTGCGCCGTCCTCGCCCGGCTCCCAGGCCAGCGACAAAAGCGAGAGCACCAGATCATCGGCCCCCTGCGGCAGGCCGCTGGATTGCACCCGCGTCACGTCCTCGATCACCAGCAGGCTGCGCACCCGTTCGTGGTCCCGCGCCCGCGCCGCGCGGTCGGCGTCTTCCCAGCGGTAGCGGTTGAGCAGCAGCACGAAGCGCCGCCGACCCTTTTCCCACCGCATGTCGGCCGAGGACAGCACCGCATCCTGCGCCAGCGCCGAGATCACCGCCAGATCGTCGCCGTCCAGCGCCCGCAGCCGCAGCGCGCGCATCGCGCCGTCAGCGAAACTTGCGTCCTCGGTCATCGTCCGTCTCCTGCCGTGCGGGGGGCAGATGGCCCCCCGGCGCCGCCATTCATTCCGCCCGCACCCGTTCGACCCGCGCGCCCACGGCGGAAAGTTTCTTTTCCAGTTCCTCGTAACCGCGATCCAGATGATAGACCCGGTTCACCAGCGTCTCACCCTCGGCGGCCAGACCGGCGAGGATCAGCGACACCGAGGCGCGCAGGTCGGTCGCCATCACCGGCGCGCCGCGCAGCCGGTCCACGCCGGTCACATGGGCGGTGCCGCCGTGAACCTCGATCCGCGCGCCCATGCGCACCAGTTCCGGGGCGTGCATGAAGCGGTTCTCGAAGATGCGTTCTTCCAGCCTGCTTTCGCCATCCGCCGTGCTGAGCATCGCCATCATCTGCGCCTGCAGGTCGGTCGGAAAGCCGGGGAAGGGCGCGGTCACCACATCGACGGCGCGCGGACGGTCGCCGTTGCGGCGCACGATCAGGCTGCTTGCGGTCTCCTCGACCTCGACCCCGGCCTCGTGCAGCTTGTCCACGAAGGCCGCGACCAGATCGAGCCTGCCGCCCAGACATTCGACCTCGCCCCCGGCGATCACCGGGGCCAGCATGTAGGTGCCCAGCTCGATGCGGTCGGTCACGACCGGATGCGTGGCGCCCGACAGCCGGTCCACGCCCTCGATGGTGACGGTCGATGTGCCCTCGCCCTCGATCTGCGCGCCCATGCGGCGCAGGCAACGGGCAAGGTCGACGATCTCGGGTTCGCGCGCAGCGTTCTCGATGACGGTGGTGCCCTTCGCCAGCGTGGCGGCCATCAGCGTGTTCTCGGTCGCGCCGACCGAGGCAAAGCGCAAGGGCACCCGCGCGCCCTTCAGCCCGCCCTTCGCCACGGCATGCAGATAGCCGTCGCGCAGCTCGATCTCCGCGCCCATCGCGGTGAGCGCCTCGATATGAATGTCCATCGGCCGCGCGCCGATGGCGCAGCCGCCGGGCAGGGACACGACCGCCGTGTGTTCGCGCGCCAGCAGCGGCCCGAGCACCAGATTCGACGCCCGCATCTTGCGCACGATGTCGTAATCCGCCCGCGTCGAGGCCAGCCCGTGCGACGACATCGCCAGCACCCTGCCGCCCGCCATCGCCTGCACCTCGACGCCAAGGCTTTCGAGCAGCAGCGACATCGTGGCGATGTCGGACAGGCGCGGCGCGTTGGTCAGCGTCAGCGGTTCCTCGGACAGCAGCGTCGCGGGCATCAGCGCGAGGCAGGCGTTCTTGGCCCCGGCAATCGGGATCTGCCCGGACAGCGGCGCGCCGCCGTGCACGAGGATGGAATCCATTCAGCTCTCTCCGGTCTCGGTATCGTCAGGCGGGGCCTGCGGGTCGTCGTCCTGCGCGGCGCGGGCGCGCGCCTGTGCCTTGCGCCGGGCAAGGTTGGCACGCAGGGCCTGGGCAAGCCGCTCCTCGCGCGAAGGCGTGTCCTGACGGGGCTTCTTCATTGGTCCCTGATACCGGCGGGGTGGCGCGAGGTCCAGATTACGCGCCGCCCGCCGGGGCGAATTGCAGCGCCACGCCCATGGCATCGGCGGGCGCCACGGTCAGCCGGTCGCGGTGGCGGCAAAACGGCACCGCGTTGCGCTGCAACAGACCGGCCAGCGCCGCCATGTCGGCAACCTCGATCACCTGCCCGGCGGCATGGGGAATGTCGCGCCGCGCGACGGATACGCCGAACCTGTCGTCCGCGTCCGCAGCGGTCGTCACCACCAGCGCGCTGCGATCCAGCCGCCAGATGATCGCCGGACCTTCCGGCGTGCCGTTGACGCCGAAGGTGCGATTCAGGGTCTGTTCCAGCCCGCCGGGATCATCGGTCACGATCACCAGCTCGGCCAGCCCCAGCGCGCCGTTTTCATGCACGGTCAGGTCAGGCTGCCAGAGCAGGTCGCGCGTCGCATGTTCGATGAAGAAGAACGAGCGGCTTTCGTCCGACATCGCCGCCACCGTGAGCAGCCGGAACCGCGCCTCGGCGGGGCCGGTCGCGGTGTCGATCATCCGGCCCAGTTCGCGCGGCGCGCAGGCCACTCCGTCGCGTTCGAGCCGCGCCTGTGTCGCATCGCGGTCGGCGGTGCCGAAGGCCAGCAGGTGCAGCCCCTCGAAGGCATCTAGAAAGCCGCCCGCCTCGCGCGCGGAATAGGAATCGGCGCTGCGGTCGGTGACGCCCATGATTTCCAGATAACCGCGCGGCAGCATCGCGCATTGATTGGCGGTGCCCGCAGGCACCATGCACCCGTCGCGCCCCGGAGTCTGATGATGCGAGAGCGGCGTCAGCCGGAACCCCATCCGCCGATAGAGCGCGGCGGCGGCACCCAGGTCGCGCACGATATGGCCGGTGTGGTCGAGATGGAGTGCTTCGCGCATGTCGTCCCCCTTGCGGCGACCCTGTTGCCGCAAGGGGGCGGTGTCAATCGCGCCACCCCGGTCATTGCGGGGTGCAATCCGACGCAACCCCTCCCTGCGCCCCGCCCCGTGGATTGCCACGTCGCCTGCGGCTCCTCGCAATGACGATATCTCCCCACCGTCATTGCGAACGAAGTGAAGCAACCCCGACCGCTCGCGCACAACATCGGGGTTGCTTCGTCGCCTGCGGCTCCTCGCAATGACGGACCATACCACCGTCATTGCGAGGCGCAGCCGAAGCAATCCACACCGGGCGCGAGGTTGCCCCTGCACCCGCGCCCCCCGCCATGACGGGGCTTTACCCCACCGCGTCCAGACCCCGTTCCAGCAGCAGGGCCAGATGGTCGCTCTCGGCCTTCGTCAGCGTGATGCCCCCGGCCAGCGCGACCTTGCGCGCGGCATAACGGCGCTGCGAGGGCAGGCGCGCGCCCTGGGCCTCGATGGCGGCGAACAGCGCCTCGGCGCGGGCGAACGGGTCGCCCTCGCGCCCGGCGGCAAAGCGTTCGGGCGCCAGTGCGATCACCAGTTCGCCATGCACCGGCGACAGGCCGGTGGTGCCCAGCACCTCCAGCACTTCGGGGCTGGTCAGGTCGCCGATCATCACGGCGGCCAGAAGTTCGATCATGGTCGAAAGCGCCGATCCCTTGTGCCCGCCGAAGGGCAGCATCGCCCCCTCCAGCGCGGCATCCGGGTCGGTCGTGGGTTGGCCGTCACGGTCCAGCGCCCAGCCGTCGGGCAGCAGCGTTCCGGCGCGGCGGTGCAGTTCGATCTCGCCGCGCGCCGCGACCGAGGTGGCGAAGTCGAACACATAGGGTTCGCGCCCCGGACGCGGCCAGCCGAAGGCGAGCGGGTTGGTGCCCAGCAGCGGACGGCTGCCACCCGCCGGGGCGACGGTCGCGTAGCTGGGGCACATGACCAGCGCCGCGAGGCCGTGGTCCGCCACCGCCTCGACCTCGGGCCAGAGCGCGCTGAAATGGGTGCAGTCGTTCACGACCATGGCGGCGATCCCGCTGGCCCGCGCCTGTTCGGCCAGCACCGGCAGGCCCAGCTCGAACGCGGGCGAGGAAAAGCCGAACCCCGCGTCGACGCGGATGATCGCATCGCCCTGCCGCGAGGTGACGCGCGGCACCGCATCGCCCCTGACCTTGCCCGCTTTCAGTGTCTGCAATGCCCCGTCGAGACGATAGACGCCATGCGATTTCGCCCCGTCGCGTTCCCCAGCAAGGATCACCCGCGCCACCGGCCCGGCCTGAACCGGCGCCAGCCCCGCGCGCAGCAGGATGCGCTCGATGAGGTCGCCCAGTTCGGCGATGGTCAATGTCGTCGTCATGGCGTCCCCCGGCCGGTGAAGTCCAGGGGCCATGTAGCCCAAGGGGCCGGGGGTGGCAAAGCGGGGGGCGTTTCACCCGTCACCCGCGAGGAGGCAAAGCCGACGAAGCAATCCACTCGCCCGGCATGGATTGCTTCGGCTTCGCCTCGCAATGACGATATTCTTTTCCCCGTCATTGCGAGGAGCCGCAGGCGACGAAGCAACCCAGTCCGTTCGCTTTATG
>JACFNP010000062.1 GCA_019454835.1 Rubellimicrobium sp. | reverse complement strand
TGCTGATCGCCGACGAGGCGGTGTCGGCGCTGGATGTCTCGATCCAGGCGCAGATTCTGGACCTGCTGAAGCGCGTGCAGGCCAGGCACGATCTGGCGATGATCTTCATCACCCACGACCTGCGGGTGGCCAGCCAGGTCTGCGATGAAATCCTCGTCATGCATCAGGGCCGGGTGGTGGAAAGCGGCCCGCCCGCGCGGCTGTTCCATGCGCCGCAGCAGGACTACACCCGCCGCCTCGTCGCCGCGATCCCCGGACTGGCGCGCAAGGATGTCGCCTGAGCGGGGCGCTTCACACGCCAGCAACATTCGGGCGGAAAACGGCCATCCCCCCGCACACCATCGCGTGCACGCGCCCGGCTGCGCGTTGACCCGTCCGGGGCGGCTGCGTAACCATCGCCGCGCCCCCATGCCCCGAGGTCCGACTTGATCCGGCAGTTGTTCGTCTCGCTCGTCGTGCTTGGCCTTGCCGGTGCGGCATGGCTGTATCTGGTGCCCGGCGCGCCCGGCGTTCTGGCGCGTGCCGGGATCGAGCTGCCCTTCGGCCCCGCGCCGCAGGAGGAACGTGCGACCGGCACGCCCGGCGGCGCGGCCGGCAGCTTCGGAAGGGGGCGGGTGTCCAATGTGGTGACGGCGCCGGTGGTGATGGCGCGGATCAACGACACGCTCACCACCATCGGCGAGGGCGCGCCCGCCCGTTCGGTCACGGTGACGGCGACCAGTGCCGGGATGCTGACCGAGGTGCTGGTGCGCCCCGGCCAGCGTGTCGCGGCCGGGGATGTCATCGCGCGCTTCGACGCCGAGGCCGAGACCATCGACCGCGACCGCGCCGGGCTGGCCGCCGACAATGCGGCGGCGACCCTGCGGCGCACCCGCGATCTGGCGCAGTCGAACGTGGTCGCGGGCAGCGCGCTGTCGGATGCCGAACTGGCCGATTCCAATGCGCGGCTGGCGTTGCGCACCGCCGAACTGGCGCTGGACCGGCGCACGGTCACCAGCCCGATTGCCGGGACGGTGGGTCTCATCCAGGTGACGCCCGGCAACCATGTCGCCGCGCAGGCGGCGATCACCACGGTGGACGACACCGCCTCGATCCTCGTCGATTTCTGGGTGCCGGAACGCTATGCCACGCAGCTTGCGCCGGGGATGGAGGTCGATGTCAGCGCCATCGCTCTGCCGGGGCAGGTGTTCCGGGGGCGGGTCACGGTCATCGACAGCCGCATCGACGCGACAAGCCGCACGCTGCTGGTGCAGGCCGACATCCCGAACGGCGACGGCGCGTTGCGCGCGGGCATGAGCCTTGCCGTCACGCTGGCCTTCCCCGGCGAGACCTATCCGGCGGTGAACCCGCTGGCGATCCTGTGGTCGGGCGAAGGCTCGTATGTCTGGAAGGTCGCGGACGGTCACGCCACCCGCGTCATGGCCGAGATCGTGCAGCGCAACAGCGACGGCGTGCTTGTGCGCGCCGATCTGGCGCCGGGCGATGCGATCATTACCGAGGGCCTGCTGCAACTGAGCGAGGGTCAGGCGGTCAACGTGCTCGACGGGCCGGGGGGCGCGGATGCCTCCGGCGCGGAAGGCTGACGCGATGTCGATTTCGGGACAGAACGAACGCGGCGGGGTTCTGGCAAGCCTGTTCGTGCGCCGCCCGGTCATGGCACTGGTGGTCAACGCGCTCATCATCGTGGCGGGGCTGGCGGCGCTGCTGGCCATCGAGGTGCGCGAACTGCCCGGCGTCGAACGTCCGGTCCTGTCCATCTCGACCGGCTTTGCCGGGGCCGCCGCCGAGACTGTCGACCGCGAGGTGACCGCCAGGGTCGAGGGCGCGGTGGCGCGCGTGCAGGGCGTGTCGGCGATCTCGTCCAGCTCGTCGGTCGGGCGCAGCCGGGTGACGCTGGAATTCACGCAATCGACCGATCTCGACATCGCCACCTCCGACGTGCGCGACGCGCTGGGTCGCATCACCCGCAGCCTGCCCGACGGCGCCGACGATCCGTCGATCTTCAAGCAGGACAGCGACGCGCAGGCGGTGATGCAACTGTCGGTGACCTCGGACGTGATGAGCGTCTCGGAACTGTCCGCGCTGGTCGAGGACATCATCGCCGAACGGCTGGGCGCCATCGACGGCGTGGCCGAGGTGCAGGTCTACGGCACCCGCCAGACCAGTTTCGAGATCGACGTGGACCCGCTGAAACTGGCCGCGCACGGGCTGACGCTGGCCGACGTGCGCCGCGTCGCGGGGGCGGTCGCGCTGGATGCGCCTGCGGGGTCGCTGAACGCTCCCAACCAGAACATCTCGGTGCGGGCGCTGTCCGAGATCACCAGCCCCGCCGATTTCGAGGCGCTGCCGCTGACCGATCACGTCCTGCTGGGCGATGTGGCGAATGTGGTGTTCGATGCGGGCGCCAGCACTTCGGCGATCCGCGCCGACGGGCGGCCCGCCATCGGGCTGGGCATCGTGCGGGCGGCGCAGTCGAACACGATCTCGATTTCCGAGGCCGTGCATGCGGCGGTGGACAGCCTGAACGAAACCCTGCCGCCCGGCGTGACGGTGAAGATTTCCTCCGACGACGCGGTGTTCATCCAGGGCGCGCTCCACGAGGTCGAGACCGCGCTGGTCGTCGCGCTCATGGCGGTGATCGTCATCATCTGGCTGTTCCTGCTAGACTGGCGGGCGGTGCTGGTGCCCGCGCTGTCGATGCCGGTGGCGCTGCTCGGGGCGGTGGCGGGGATGTATGCGCTGGGGTTCTCGCTCAACATCATCACGCTGCTGGCGCTGGTGCTGGCAACCGGGCTGGTGGTGGACGATTCCATCGTCGTGCTGGAGAACATCGTGCGCCGCAAGCACATGGGCGCCGGGCCGCGCGCGGCGGCGGTGCTGGGTACGCAGGAGGTGTTCTTCGCCGTCGTCGCCACGACGCTGACGCTGGTGGCGGTCTTCGTGCCGCTGTCGTTCCTTGACGGCCAGACCGGCCAGTTGTTCCGCGAGTTCGGCTTCACGCTGGCGGTGGCGGTGCTGCTGTCCTCGGTCGTGGCGCTGTCGCTGGGGCCGATGGTGGCCTCGCGGCTGCTGCGCGAGGGCGGCGGCGGGCATGGCGGGCTGATCGGCGGGATCGGGCGGGCATTCGGCGGGCTGTATCGCCGCCTGCTGCGCATGGCGCTGCGCAATCCGGTCGTCGTGCTGCTGGTCGCCGCGCTGTTCGCGGCCTCGGCCTTCTTCGTCTACGAACGCCTCCCGCAAGAGATCACCCCGCCCGAGGATCGTTCGGTCATCAGCGTCATGGTCTCGGCCCCCAGCACGGTGAGCCTCGATTTCGTGCGCACCCGGATGGGGCAGGTCGAGCAGATGCTGCAACCCTATCTCGACAGCGGCGAGGCCACCTCGCTGTTCGTCATCTCGGGTTTCGGCAACGGCGGCTTCATGACGCTGACGCTGGCGCCCTGGGACGCGCGCGCCCGCAGCCAGCAGGAGATCGCGGCCGAGATCACCGGCCTCATGGCGCAGGTGCCCGGCGTGCGGGCGATGATCCGGCAGGGCAACAGCCTGGGCATCAGGGGCGGCGGCTCGGGGTTGCAGTTCGCGGTGGCGGGGGCCGATTATGCCGTGCTGGCCGCGACGGCGCAGCGGATCGCCGACGCGCTCGAGGCCGACGGGCGCTTCGGGCGCACCAGCGTCGATTTCGACACGACCCAGCCGCAGATGACGCTGAGCATCGACCGAACGCGGGCTGAATCGCTGGGCATCGACGTTGCGGGCCTTGCGACCACGATGCAGGCGATGATCGACGGCGCCAAGGTGGGCGACGTGTTCATCAACGACGCCTCCTATGCGGTGCAGATCGTCTCGACCACGCATCCGGTGAACGATCCGCATGATCTGGAAACCCTGTTCCTGCGCACCGGCGACGGGCGCTATGTGCCGATGTCCACCATCGCCACGCTGACCGAATCCGCCGTGCCGCCCAGCCTGCGCCGCGAGGGGCAGCGCCGGGCGGTGACGGCCTCGGCCAGCCTCGAGGACGGCCTTGCGCTGGGCGACGCCTGGGCCGAATTGCAGCGCATCGCCGCGCCGCTTCTGCCCGAGGGCACCGCGCTTCTGCCGATGGCCGAGGCAAAGACGCTGGGCGATTCCTCGAACGCGATGTTCACGACCTTCGGCTTTGCGCTGGTCATCATCCTGCTGGTGCTGGCGGCCCAGTTTGAAAGTTTCTGGTCGGCGATCATCGTCATGACCACGGTGCCCTTCGGCATCGCGGCGGGGTTGTGGGCGATCATGCTGACCGGGGGCTGCGTGAACATCTTCAGCCAGATCGGCCTTGTGCTGGTGGTCGGCATCATGGCCAAGAACGGCATCCTCATCGTCGAGTTCGCCAACCAGTTGCGCGACCGGGGCCTGTCGGTGCGCGAGGCCATCGAGGAAGGTGCCAACATCCGCCTGCGCCCGGTGATGATGACCATGATCGCCACGATCATCGGCGGCGTGCCGCTGGTGCTGGCCAGCGGCGCCGGGGCCGAGGCGCGCGCGGCGCTGGGCTGGGTGATCGTCGGCGGGCTGTCGTTCGCGGCCATCGCCACGCTGTTCCTGACCCCGGTGGCCTATCTGCTGCTGGCGCGGTTCTCGAAGCCGAAGGTGGAAGAGGCCGCGCGGCTGGAACGCGAACTGGATGCGGCGCTGGGCGACGGGTAGCGCGCTTTACCCCCGCGCCGCGATCCAGGCCGCCGTCGCCCGCAAATCCCGTCATTGCGAGGCGCAGCCGAAGCAACCCCGACCGCTCACTCACGACATCGGGGTTGCTTCGTCGGCTTCGCCTCCTCGCAATGACGGAACGTGCCGCGCGCCCGATTGCCCTGCATGTAACGGCGAAATGCTCTACCCCCGCGCCGCGATCCAGGCCGCCGTCGCCCGCAAATCCCGTCATTGCGAGGCGCAGCCGAAGCAACCCCGACCGCTCGCACACGACATCGAGGTTGCTTCGTCGGCTGCGCCTCCTCGCAATGACGGGGGGGCCGCGCGCCCGATTGCCCTGCATCCGGCTGCAAAATGCTCTACCCCCGCGCCGCGATCCAGGCTGCCGTCGCCCTTGCCACCGCCGTGCGCACGACCGCGCCGACGGCTTCGCCCGTCGCGGTATGCAGCCCGGCGTGACGCAACCGCCCGCCCGGCGGGCAGGCCAGCGCCACGCAATCGGTGCCGGTGCCGGTCGCCCGGCCCGTGGGCAGGGGGATGTCGGCCTCCATCAGCGCTGCCGTGCGGGCCTCGACGGCGATGCTCAGCGCCTCGATCTGCGCGGGCCGCGACAGGGCGGCGCCGGTGGCGACGAGAATGTTGATCGTCCCGAACTCGACCGCCTGCCAGTCGCGGCGGCGGCCCACGCTTTCGGCATTGGTCAGCCCCAGCGTCACCACCGCCTGCGCCGGGACGCCCTGGATGCAGGCGCGGGCCTCCTGCCATGTGCCCACGTCGCACGAGGTCATCATCGCCACCACGTCGCGCGCGGGCAGCCGGGCCGCCAGCCAGGCCAGCGCGTCGGTGCCGGGGCCAAGATCGGCGTTGCGCACCTCGCGCCACAGCACCCGGTCGGTGACCCGGAACCCGGCACCGTGGGGCGCCCAGCTCAGCACCCGCATGGGCGCCGCCAGCCGCGCCTCGAGCCAGGGCCGCGCCAGCGTGACCCGGATCATGCCACCGTGCCGAGCGGCAGGAACACCGGGCCGTCGCCGGTTTCGGCGTGATAGCCGCGAATCGCAAAGACCTGCGCAAGATTCGCCTCGGTCAGCACCTCGCGCGGGGTGCCGTCGGCGACCAGCCGCCCGGCCTTCAGCAACACCAGCCGCGTGCAATGCCGCGCGGCAAGGCCGAGATCGTGGATCGAGGCCACCACCGCGCCCCCCGCCCGCGCGTGGTCGGCGAAAACCTGCATGGTGCGGATCTGCGCCTCCGGGTCCAGACCGGCGACGGGTTCGTCGGCAAGGATCAGCGGCGTCTCCTGCGCCAGCGTCCGGGCGATCAGCACCCGCGCCTGTTCGCCGCCCGACAGTTCGGTCGCCGGGCGGGTGCGGAAATCCTCCAGCGCCATGCGGGCGATGGCGCGGGCAACGGCCGGATCGTCGCGGTCCGGGCTGCCGTGCGGGGCGCGGCCCAGCGCCACGAGATCGGCGACCGGCACCGGCCAGGCGATCTCGCGGCCCTGCGGCAGGAAGGCGACCATGCGCGCCCGCTCGCGCGGCGACAGCCGGGCCAGCGACGAGCGGCCCTCATGCGGCAGCAGGCCCAGCGCCGCGCGCAGCAGCGTCGTCTTGCCCGCACCGTTGGGGCCGAGCAGGCCGACCACCTCGCCCGCCGCGACGCGCAGGCTGACGCCGTCCACCACCGCGCGGGCGCCGCGGCGCACGGTCAGGCGGTCAAGGTCCAGAAGCGCGTTCATGCCTCGCTCCCCCGCAGCCGCCAGATGAGATGCAGAAAGAACGGCGCGCCGACGATGGCGGTCAGCACGCCCAGCTTCAGGTCGCGTTCGGGCGCGATCAGCCGCGTGGCGATGTCGGCCGCCAGCAGCATCGCCGCGCCGCCGAAGGCCGAGGCCCACAGCAGCCGCGACGGCCGCGCCGCGACGAAGGGCCGCAGGATATGCGGCACCACCAGCCCGACGAAGCCGACCGCGCCCGCCACCGCCACCGCCGCGCCCACCGACGCCGCCGTGCCGAGGATCAGCACCAGCCGCAGCCGGGCGATGTTCACGCCCATCGACTGCGCCGCGTCCTCGCCCAGCGTCAGCGCGTCCAGCCCCGGCCCCAGCGTCACCAGCGCCGCCAGCCCGAGGGCGATGAACGGCGCCGCGATCCAGACATGGGTGAAGGAACGGTCGGCCAGCGATCCCATCATCCAGTAGATGATCTCCGAGGCCGCATAGGGGTTGGGCGACAGGTTCAGCACCAGCGAGGTCAGCGCGCCCGCCAACGCCGCGATGGCCACGCCCGCAAGGATCAGCGCCAGCGCCCCGCCACGCGGACCGGCCAGCAGTAGCACCAGCACCACCGACAGCGCCGCGCCCGCCAGCGCCGCGACCGGCAGCGCCAGCGAGAACGCCGCGACCAGCCCGGTCTGCAAGGCCAGCACCGCGCCAAGGGCCGAGGTGGCGGTGACGCCGATCAGCCCCGGCTCGGCCAGCGGGTTGCGCAGGTAGCCCTGCATCGCCGCCCCCGACAGGCCCAGCGTCGCGCCGACCAGCAGCCCGAGGATCGCGCGGGGCAGGCGAATCTCGCGCATGACCAGCGCGACCGGCCCGCCCTCGCCGGTGAACAGCGCGCGCAGGCTTTCGCCCAGGCCCAGCCCGCCGGGGCCGATCAGCAGCGAGGCCGCGAACAGCACCGCCACGGTGACGGACAGCACCAGGGCCAGCCTCATTGCAGTGCCAGCCGCAACTCGCGCATCGCGGCCAGCGCGCGCAGGATATGGGGCGTGCCGCACAGCCAGTCGGCATCATTGGCGGCCACCACCCGCGCCTCGGCCCCCAGCGCGGCCAGCGCCGGGTGGCGCAGGATGTCCTCGGAGCGCGAGGCGCCCGGATAGGGCCGCGAGGTGACGACAAGGCGAGGATGCGCGAGCACGAGATTTTCCAGCGGCAGGATACCGCCGCCGGTCACCCCGGCATCGACCGCGACATTGAAGAACCCGGCGCGGGTCAGCACGTCATCGGCCACGGTGCCGCCGCCGGTGGTATAGCCGTTGGGATAATACAGCGCGCCCGCGAGTTCCGGCACATCCAGCGTCAGCGCGGCAAGGTCGCGCTCGTAGCGGGCGACCAGCGCCTCGCCCTCGGCCTCGCGGCCCAGCGCGGCGGCGACGAGGCGCAACTGGCCGGGCACCTCGTCCAGCGCGTTCACGATCGGCACCTGCACGACCTGAACGCCCAGACGGCGCAGCAGGTCGACGGTGGCATGGTCGGTATATTCGCCCGCCAGCACCAGATCGGGGTGCATGAGATAGACCTGCTCGGCGCTGCCGCGATTGGCCGGATAGGCGGCGGCCTCATCGGCCATCGAGGACGACAGCGGGTCGCTTGCCAGCCGGCTGACCGAGACGAGCTGCCCCGGCGCGGCAAGCAGCATGGCAAGCTGGTCGGTGCACAGGTTGATCGAGACGACCCGTGCGGGCGCGGCCACGGCGGGCACGGCCAGCACGCCCAGGGCCGCGGCCATGGCGCCAAGGGCAAGGCGGACGGCTCTCCGCATGGACGTTCCCCCGTTCGGACGGCCGGGGCCGCCCGCGATGCGATCTGCTCCGGGGGTGCGCCCGCCCGGAACGGTGATGCGTCACCTCTGGCGGAAGCCCGCCCTCTGCCGCGCGCCGCGCGCAGGCAGAAAGGGTGATCGCTCCGGCAGGTCTCCTGGCTTTGCGGGTCTGGGCTTGACGGGCCTTCCCGGGGGTGCCCCCAGTGGCAGTTTCCGTCCTCGCTCGCCGCTTACAGTTGCGCGGGCAGCCGCGGATTCACACCGCATTCCCTCTCTCCCCCACGGGCGTGACGCCGCAGGACCGAAGGCGCGGGGAAGATAGGCCAGCCGCGATCCCTGTCAAGAGAGTGTGCGCGGGCAAGGGCTATCGCATTTGACCTGCGCAGCAGCCTGCGGGGCGCAACGGTGGGGCAGCATGACCGGCGCCCGCACCGAGGGGGGGCGCGGATGCGCCCGCCCTGGGGGGCGGGGCGGGCGCCGGTCGTGCTGCGCACGCCCGAAGGGGGAAATCTGCGGGTCGCGCGCTGATTGTTCGGC
>JACFNP010000015.1 GCA_019454835.1 Rubellimicrobium sp. | reverse complement strand
CGGATCTAAGCCGAAATCTTCAGCGCAAAAAGACGGCCCGCGGCGTAGGCTTACGAAGCAACCCCGACCGCTCGCGCATGGCCATCGGGATTGCTTCGTCGGCTTCGCCTCCTCGCAATGACGGAATTTGCCGATTACCCCCCACAACAACCACCCCGCGTATTGCAAACCGCGCTACGATGCCCCATATTCCACCCGGTCCACGTGAACGGAGTGTCATCATGGCCGGTCTGGCCGAACGCCGGGACTACCCGATCTCCATGCGCCTGCCTGAGGCGGATGTGGCCATGATCGACCGCGCCGCCAGCCTGCGGGGGCGCACGCGCACCGATTTCGTGCGTGAGGCCGCCGTGCGCGCCGCCGAAGAGGTGGTGATGGAGCACGGTCCTGCCCGGATGAGCGCCGCCGGTTTTGCGGCCTTCACGGCGCTGCTCGATCAGCCTGCGGCCCCGGTGGCCGAGATGGTCGCGCTGCTGAAGCGGCCCGCGCCATGGGAATCCGATCCCCCGACCGGGCGCTGAACCGCCGTGCTCTCGCGCCCCGAGGTGATTTCGGCGGCGCATGATGTGTCACGCTTTTCCTGCGGCAAGCCGGTGCTCGACCACTGGCTCGGGACTCGGGCACTTGCCAACCAGCAGAAGGGCTTTACCGCCGTCATGGTGGTGCACGACGCCGGACGGGTGGTCGGCTACTACGGTCTTGCGCCTGCATCCGTCGTGCCCTCGATCCTGCCGCGCGCGGTGCGGACGGGGCAGCCGCCCGATCCGGTCCCCTGCCTTCTGCTTGGCCAACTGGCCACCGATCAGGGCTGGCGCGGGCGTGGCATCGGCACCGGCCTCGTGAAACACGCGCTGCAGCGCTGCGTTCAGGCCGCCGGATTGATTGGCGGGCGCGCGCTGCTGGTCAGTGCCGTCGATGACGAGGCAGCGGCATTCTGGCAACGGCGGGGGTTTCTGCCGTCACGCGACGATCCGCTGCTGCTGCTGCGCCCGATCAGCGCCATCGCCGCCTCGCTGGCCGAGGCGGGCGGGTAACCTCACAACCAGTCGCGCAGCACCGGCACCAGCGGTGCATCCGCAGGGGGCATCGGGTAGTCGCGCAGTTCGCGCGGGCGGACCCATTTCAGCGCCTGCCCCTCGCGGCCCTGCGCGGTGCCCTGCCAGCGGCGGCAGGCGAACAGCGGCATGAGCAGGTGAAAATCCGCATAGGCATGGCTGGCGAAGGTCAGCGGCGCGAGGCAGGATTCCTGCGTGTCCACGCCCAGTTCCTCGTGCAGTTCGCGGATCAGGGCGGCTTCGGGGGTCTCGCCGTCCTCGACCTTGCCGCCAGGAAATTCCCACAGGCCCGCCATCGCCTTGCCTTCGGGGCGCTGCGCCAGCAGCACCCGGCCGTCGGCGTCGATCAGCGCGACCGCCGAGACCAGCAGGATGCGGCTCAAGACCTGTAATCCGCGTTGATGTCGATGTAGCCGTGGGTCAGGTCGCAGGTCCAGACCACCGCGCGCCCGGTGCCCAGCCCAAGGTCCACGCCGATCACCAGTTCCTGCCCTTTCATGTAGGCGCTGGCCGCGTCCTCGGAATAATCCGCCACCCGCTGCCCGTCGCGCGCCAGCCAGATGTCGCCAAAGCGGATCGCCAGCAGGTCGCGGTCGGCCCTTGCGCCCGACTTGCCCACCGCCATCACCACGCGGCCCCAGTTGGCGTCCTCGCCCGCCACCGCCGTCTTCACCAGCGGCGAGTTGGCAATCGACAGCGCCACGCGGCGGGCGTCGGCGTCGTCACCGGCGCCTTCCACCTGCACCTCGATCAGCTTGGTCGCGCCCTCGCCGTCGCGCACCACCTGCAGCGCGAGGTCGCGCATCACGCCTTCCAGCGCTGCGGCAAAGCCCGCGTCCCCGGTGACATCCGCCCCCGACGCCCCGGTTGCCGCCACCAGCACCGTGTCCGAGGTCGAGGTGTCGCTGTCCACCGTGATGCAGTTGAAGGTCCGGCCCGCCGCCTCGGTCACCAGCGCCTGCAGTGCCGCGCGGGTGATGCGCGCGTCGGTGAAGATATAGACCAGCATCGTCGCCATGTCGGGCGCGATCATCCCCGAACCCTTGGCGATGCCCGCGATCCGCACCTCACGCCCGGCGACCGTTACCGTCGCGGTGGCACCCTTGGGGAAGGTGTCGGTCGTCATGATCGCCCGCGCCGCCCCGGCGATGCCGCCCGCATCAAGCCCGGCCATCAGATGCCCGAGCTGCGCGGTGATCCGTTCCCACGGCATCGGCTCGCCGATCACGCCGGTCGACGAGGTGAAGACCCGCGCCTGCGGCAGCGCCAGCGCACCGGCCACGGCGGTGGTGACGCCCTCGACCGCCTCGCGGCCCAGACGCCCGGTGAAGGTGTTGGCATTGCCCGAGTTCACGACGATGGCCGCGCCCTGGTCGCCGTCGCCGCCGATCTTGTCCTGACAGTCCAGCACCGCCGCCGAGCGGGTGGCCGAGCGCGTGAACACCCCCGCCATCACCGTGCCCGGATCGAGCACGGCCAGCATCACGTCGTCGCGGCCCCGATAGCGGACCCCGGCGGCAGCGCTGGCAAAGCGCACGCCGCCGATGACCGGCAGGTCGGGAAAGGCAGCGGGGGCGAGGGGCGATACCTTCGGTGCCATGTCCGGGCCTCAGTCGTCGAGCAGGTCGAGATCGAAGATCGCCGCCGGGTCGATGGCATCGGCCTCGGTGCGGGTGATGTCGGCACCGGCCTGCAATTCGTCGAGACGGGCCTGGATCGCGGCCTGCTGGAGATCACCCTCGATCTGGGCGCGCACCGCATCAAGCGGCGGCGGCGCCTGGCGGCGGGTGTCGTTGAGCTTGATGACATGCCAGCCGAACTGGCTCTGGACCGGGTCCGAGATCGTGCCGGGTTCCATGGCCTCGACGGCATTGGCGAAGGGTTCGACCATCATGCCCGGAACGAACCAGCCCAGATCGCCGCCATTGGCCCCCGAGCCGGTGTCGGTCGACAGTTCGCGCGCCAGATCGGCGAAATCCTCGCCTGCGTTCAGGCGCTCGATGACGGCCTTCGCCTCGTCCTCGGTGGCGACAAGGATGTGGTCGGCGTCATATTCGACCTGCGCGTTTTCGGCGCTGTATTTCGCGTCATAGGCGGCCTGCACGACGCCGTCGGTGACGGCTTCGGGCAGGAAGGCGCTGATCGCCTCGGCCGCCAGAAGGGCGCGCCGTTCGTTGGCCAGCGACAGCGCGACGCGCGGGCTGTCACCGTCCACGGTGTCGGCAAGAAGCTGCTGCTGCACGAGCTGCGACACCATGCCGTCGAACAGCAGGTCGGGCGGAAGCTGGCGGTATTCGGCGGGCAGTTGCGAGGTGGCGGCGATGACCTCGCCCATGGTGATGTCGGTGCCGTTCACCGTCGCCACCACGGTGTCGCGGGTCACGTCGATGGCGGGTGCTGCCGCCTCGGCGGGGGCCTCGTCCCCGGCTGCCGCGTCCTGCGCCATCGCGGGCAGGGTCAGCACGGCGACGGCACTCGTGGCCAGCAGGATATGTCTCAGCATGGTGTTCCCCTTCGGTGGCGCGGGTGCGCCACGTTGACAGCATTGGGGGCGCCCCTTACATCGCGGGATGGCCAGCGGGGCCCCGGCGGCGGTTCCCTGTGTATGATGCGTGCCGCAGGCCCACAAGAGAGCGGCGCGTCATCTGGCCTCACAGGAACCGGAGGAACGGTTGATGCTTGGAGTTGGATCGCTCGCCCGCAAGGTCTTCGGCACCCCGAATGACCGCAAGGTGAAGGCGACATGGCCCATGGTTCGCGCGGTGAACGCGCTCGAGCCGAAGTTCCAGGCCATGAGCGACGACGACCTGCGCCGCACCACCGAAGACCTCTCGGCGCGCGCGCAGGCGGGCGAAGACCTTGACAAGCTGCTGCCCGAAGCCTTCGCCAACTGCCGCGAGGCCGCGCGCCGCGCGCTGGGGCTGCGGGCCTTCGACGTGCAGATCATGGGCGGCATCTTCCTGCACCAGGGCAACATCGCCGAAATGAAGACCGGCGAGGGCAAGACCCTCGTGGCCACCTTCCCGGCCTATCTGAACGCGCTGACCCGCAAGGGCGTGCATATCGTCACTGTGAACGACTATCTGGCCCGGCGCGATGCCGAATGGATGGGCAAGGTCTATGCCGCGCTGGGCCTGACCACCGGCGTCGTCTATCCCCAGCAGCCCGAGGCCGAAAAGCGCGCGGCCTATCAGGCCGACATCACCTATGCCACCAACAACGAGCTGGGCTTCGACTACCTGCGCGACAACATGAAGTCGGAACTGTCGCAGATGTATCAGCGCGGGCACAATTACGCGATCGTCGACGAGGTCGACTCGATCCTCATCGACGAGGCGCGCACCCCGCTCATCATCTCGGGGCCGTCGCAGGATCGTTCGGACCTCTACAACACCATCGACACGCTGATCCCGGAACTGACCGACGATCACTATTCGCTGGACGAAAAGACCCGCTCGGTCACCTATACCGACGAGGGCAACGAGTTTCTCGAAACCCGCCTGCACCAGGCCGGCATCCTGCCCGAGGGGCAGACGCTCTACGACCCGGAAAGCACGACCTTCGTGCACCACGTCAACCAGGGGCTGCGCGCGCACAAGCTGTTCCAGCGCGACAAGGACTATATCGTCCGCGACAACGAGGTCGTGCTGATCGACGAATTCACCGGGCGCATGATGACCGGGCGCCGCCTGTCGGACGGGCTGCACCAGGCCATCGAAGCCAAGGAGCATGTGAAGATCCAGCCCGAGAACATCACCCTCGCCTCGGTGACGTTCCAGAACTACTTTCGCCTTTACGGCAAGCTCGCGGGCATGACCGGCACCGCGCTGACCGAGGCCGAGGAATTCATGGACATCTACGGGCTGGGCGTGGTCGAGGTGCCGACCAACCGCCCCGTCGCCCGTGACGACGAGCACGACCAGATCTACCGCACCGCCGAGGAAAAATACGCCGCCATCGTGCGCACCATCGCCGAGGTCCACGGGCGCGGCCAGCCGATTCTTGTCGGCACCACGTCCATCGAGAAATCGGAAATGCTGTCCTCGCTGCTGAAGAAGGCCGGGATTCCGCACAATGTCCTGAACGCCCGCCACCACGAACAGGAAGCGCAGATCGTCGCCGATGCCGGGCGGCTGGGCGCCGTGACCATCGCCACCAACATGGCCGGGCGCGGCACCGACATCAAGCTGGGCGGCAACGTCGAGATGGAGGTGCTGGCCGCGCTGGCCGCCGAACCCGACGCCAACCCCGACGAGGTGCGCGCCCGCATCGAGGCGCGGACGGTCGCCGAGGAAGAGAAGGTCAAGGCCGCAGGCGGCCTCTACGTTCTGGCGACCGAACGCCATGAAAGCCGCCGCATCGACAACCAGTTGCGCGGTCGTTCCGGGCGGCAGGGCGACCCCGGCCATTCGTCGTTCTTCCTCAGCCTCGAGGACGACCTGATGCGCATCTTCGGCTCGGACCGGCTGGAAAGCGTGCTGTCCAAGCTGGGAATGAAGGACGGCGAGGCCATCGTTCACCCCTGGGTGAACAAGTCGCTGGAACGCGCGCAGGCCAAGGTCGAGGGACGCAACTTCGACATCCGCAAGCAGCTTCTGAAATACGACGACGTGATGAACGACCAGCGCAAGGTGATCTTCGCCCAGCGCCGCGAGATCATGGAGGCCGAAGACCTGGCCGAGATCGTCGAGGACATGCGCCACCAGGTGATCGAGGATCTGTGCCTCGCCGCGATGCCGCCGCGCAGCTATCCCGACCAGTGGGATCTTGACGGTCTGGCCGCGAACCTGCGCGAGATCGTCGGCATCGAGGTGCCGGTCGCCGACTGGGCGGGCGAGGAAGGCGTCGATCCCGCCGCGCTGCGGCTGCGGATCGAGGAAGCCGCCGATGCGCGGATGGCCGAGAAGGAGGACTCCTTCGGTGCCGACACGATGCGGTCGGTGGAAAAGCAGATTCTTCTCCAGACCATCGACACCAAATGGCGCGAGCATCTGCTGAAGCTCGAACATCTGCGCTCGGTGGTGGGTTTCCGGGGCTATGCGCAGCGCGACCCGCTGAACGAATACAAGACCGAGAGCTTCCAGCTTTTCGAGCACCTGCTCGACAGCCTGCGCACCGATGTCACGCAGCAACTGTCGCGCATCCGCCCGATGACGCAGGAAGAACAGCAGGCGCTCATCCAGCAGACGCTGGAATTGCAGCGCCGCGCCCAGGAGGAAGAGGCCCGCGCCGCACAGGCCGCCGCCGCGCCCGCGATGCGGCCGGTGCTGGTCGGCGCCGGTGCCGCAGCGGCAGCAACGGCGCCGCGCGAGGGCTTTGACCCCGAGGATCAGGCGACATGGGGCAATCCGGGCCGCAACGACCCCTGCCCCTGCGGATCAGGCAAGAAGTTCAAGCACTGCCACGGCCGGCTGGCGTAGGGCGGCGGTTTCGTCAACGCGAGGCGCAAGCCGAAGCAACCCCGACCGCTCATACGCAACATCGGGGTTGCTTCGTCGGCTTCGCCTCCTCGCAATGACGACATCATCCCATCGTCATTGCGAGGCGCAAGCCGAAGCAATCCACACCGGGCGCAGCGCCCGGCCCATGGATTGCCGCGTCGCCTGCGGCTCCTCGCAATGACGGGGCCCCCGTCAGGCGGTCTCGCGCATCCGGGTGACGGCGGCGATGACGCTGTCGTGCAGGCCCTTGCCGCCCCGGTCGACATGGGCGTAAAGCTGCGCCTTCATCCGCGCCTCCCAGAACTTTTCGAGATGGTCGGCCACGGCGGCGACGGCATCCTCGGGCTGGGTCTCGAAGAAGGCGGCGATCTGGTTCGCCATGTGGATCATCTTTTCGTCGGTCATGTCAGGCGGGCCTCGTGGCAATAGGCGACGGGGTGTCCCCCGGCGGTGGAGATGAGGGTGAGGTTCGCGCCCTCGGCAAGGCGCAGGGCATGGGCGGTCGGTTTCGACACCGAGGCAAGGATCGGCGCGCCCGCGACGACGGTTTTCTGGATCATCTCGACCGACAGGCGCGAGGTGACCAGCACCGCGCAATCGCCCATGGCGATTCCGGCGCGCGCCGCCGCCCCGATCAGCTTGTCGAGCGCGTTGTGGCGGCCCACGTCCTCGCGGGCGATGACGATCTCGCCCCCGTGCCATAGCGCGGCGGCGTGGACGGCGTGGGTCTCGTCGTGGAAGGGCTGCCGCGTGGTCAACGCGGCCAGCGCGGCGTGCAGGTCGGCGACCGACATGACCGGCCCGCCGTCGGGCAGGCGCGGCAGGGCGCGGTTGGCGGCCTCGAGGCTGTCGATGCCGCACAGCCCGCAGCCCACGGCCCCCACCAGCGCCCGGCGCCGCGCTGCCAGCGCGGCCTCGCGGGCGGCAGGCAGCCAGAGCCGGGCCTCGATCCCCAGACCATGGGTGACGACCTCGATCTCGCCCGCCTCGGCCGGGGGGGCGATCCCTTCGGAAATGGTGAAGCCCAGCGCGAAATCCTCGATATCCGCCGGGGTCGCCATCATCACCGCCTGGGTGGTGCCGTTGTAGACCAGCGTCACCGCCACCTCTTCGGGCAGGGCGGCAGGCCCCGCCGGCGTGGCGACACGCGCGACGGGGCGGAACGCGCTCATTCGGCGGCAGGCAGGACGCGGCGGGCGATCTCGGCCCGGCGCGCCTGGGTTTCCTGCCACTCGGTCGGCCCGTTCGAGGGGCTGACCTGCACCGCCGTCACCTTGTATTCCGGGCAGTTGGTCGCCCAGTCGGAATAGTCGGTGGTCACCACGTTGGTCTGGTTGGTCGCGTGGTGGAAGGTGGTGTAGACCACCCCCGGCGACACCCGGTCGGTGATGAGCGCGCGCAGCGTGGTTTCCCCCATGCGCGACGCCAGACGGACATAGGCGCCGTCGCGCACCCCGCGCACCTCGGCGTCGTGCGGGTGGATTTCCAGCAGGTCCTCTTCATACCAGACGGTATTCGCCGTGCGCTGGGTCTGCACGCCCGCATTGTATTGCGTGAGCGTCCGCCCGGTGGTGAGCAGCAGCGGGAACCGGGGTCCGGTCTTTTCGTCCGTCGGAATGTATTCGGTGATGAGGAACCGGCCCTTGCCGCGCACGAATTCGCCGACATGCATGACGGGGGTGCCTTCGGGCGCCTTCTCGTTGCAGGGCCATTGCAGCGACCCCAGCCGGTCGATCAAATCGAAGCTGACGCCCGCGAACGACGGGGTTGTGGCGGCAATCTCGTCCATGATCTGGCTGGGGTGGGTATAGCTCCAGTCCGCGCCCATCACATTGGCCAGCATCTGGGTCACTTCCCAGTCGGCATAGCCGTTCTTCGGCTCCATCACCTTGCGCACACGGTTGATGCGGCGTTCCGAGTTGGTGAAGGTGCCGTCCTTTTCAAGGAAGGTCGAGCCGGGCAGGAAGATATGGGCGAAGTCCGCGGTGCCGTTCAGGAACAGGTCGTGGATGACGACACATTCCATCGATTCCAGCCCGGCGGCGACATGCCGCGTGTCGGGGTCGGACTGCATGATGTCCTCGCCCTGGATATACATGCCCTTGAACGTGCCGTCGACGGCGGCATCAAGCATGTTGTTGATGCGCAGCCCCGGCTCCTTGTCGAGCATGACGCCCCACATGTCCTCGAACAGCTCGCGCGTCACGTCGTCGGACAGATGGCGGTAGCCCGGCAGTTCGTGCGGGAACGACCCCATGTCGCAGGAACCCTGCACGTTGTTCTGTCCGCGCAGCGGGCTGACGCCGACACCGTCGCGGCCGAGGTTGCCGGTCATCATCGCCAGATTGGCGATGCCCATGACGGCGGTGGACCCCTGCGAATGTTCGGTGACGCCGAGGCCGTAGAAGATCGCCCCGTTCTTCGCGGTGGCATAAAGCCGCGCAGCACCGCGCACCACATCCGCAGGAACCCCGGTCAGTTCGGCAAGATTTTCAGGCGAATGGCGCGGGTCGGTGATGAATTCGGCGTAATGCTGGAATTCGTCCCAGTCGCAGCGGTTGCGGATGAAGTCCTCGTCGATCAGGCCCTCGGTCACGATCACATGCGCCAGCGCGCTGACGATGGCGACGTTGGTGCCCGGACGCACCGGCAGGTGATAGTCGGCCTTGATGCCGGTGGACTGCACCAGGTCGATGCGGCGCGGGTCGATGACGATCATCTTCGCGCCCCGGCGCATCTGCTGCTTCAGCTTGGAGCCGAACACCGGATGCGCATCGGTCGGGTTCGCGCCCATGATGATGAACACGTCGGTATGTTCGACCGAGTCGAAGTCCTGCGTGCCCGCCGATGTCCCGAACGCCTGCCCCAGCCCGTAGCCGGTGGGCGAGTGGCAGACCCGCCCGCAGGTGTCGGTGTTGTTGTTGCCGAACACCGCGCGGATCAGCTTCTGGACCAGATAGGTTTCCTCGTTGGTGCAGCGCGACGAGGTCAGGCCGCCGATCGAAGTGCGGCCGTATTTCTCCTGCACGGCGCGCAGGCGGCGGGCGGCTTCGGAGAGCGCCACTTCCCACGACACTTCCTGCCAGGGGTCAGTGATCCTGTCGCGGATCATCGGTTTCAGGATGCGGTCGCCGTGGTTGGCATAGCCCCAGGCAAAGCGGCCCTTCACGCAGGAATGGCCGTGGTTGGCCTTGCCGTCCTTCCAGGGCACCATGCGCACAAGCTGGTCGCCCTTCATCTCGGCCTTGAAGTTGCAGCCGACCCCGCAATAGGCGCAGGTGGTGATGATCTCGCGCTCGGGCAGACCGATCTCGATGACCGCGTTTTCCTGAAGGCTGCCGGTCGGGCAGACCTGCACGCAGGCGCCGCAGGACACGCAGTCCGAGGTCAGGTAGTTGTCATCCGCACCGCCCGCCGACATGCGGGTGTCGAAGCCGCGCCCCTCCATCGTCAGGGCAAAGGTGCCCTGGATGTCGTCGCAGGCGCGGATGCACAGCGAGCAGGCGATGCACTTCGCCGGATCATAGCTGAAATAGGGGTTGGAACGGTCCACCCCGCCGTCATGCAGCGGGTTTTCCGCGCCGTTCGGGCCATGGGTGAAGACATGGTTCGCACCCGGTTCGTAGCGCACCTCGCGCAGGCCGACGCGCGCCGCCATTTCCTGAAAGCGCGAATCGCCGTTGGCCGGGTCGCCGATGCCGATGGCCGGGTGGTCCGAGGCGTAAAGCTCGATCACACCCTTGCGGATGCGGTTGATGCGTTCGGTGCTGGTGTGGACGACCATGTTTTCCGCAACCGGCGTGGTGCAGGATGCGGGCGTCCCCTTGCGGCCGTCGATTTCCACCAGACACAGGCGGCACGAACCGAAGGCGTCCAGCGTGTCGGTGGCGCAGAGCTTGGGAATGTCGATCCCGATGGTCGCCGCCGCGCGCATGACCGAGGTGCCCGCAGGCACCGTCACCGCGAAACCGTCGATGGACAGGGTCACGACCTGATCCGAGTCGACCGCAGGCGTGCCCATGTCGGCCCCGTCAAGGCCGGTGCCGTAATAGCGGGGGTCGGGAATGATGAAATCCTTCATGGGGTTACTCCTTCCCTGCCGTCATGCGGGCCGTCTTCATTGCGCGGCCTCCACCTGTTCAAAATCTTCCGGATAAAGGTTCATCGCCGAAATTACCGGGAAGGGCGTGAACCCGCCCAGTGCACAGAGCGACCCCTCGCGCATGGTTTCGGCCAGATCGGTGACCAGCGGCTTTGCCGTCATGTCGCCACGGCGGATGCGGGCGATGGTCTCGCGGCCGCGGACCGCGCCGATGCGGCAGGGGGTGCATTTGCCGCAGGATTCGATGCCGCAGAACTCCATGGCGAACTCGGCCTGTTCGGCCATGTCCACGGTGTCGTCAAAGACGACGATGCCCGCGTGGCCGACAAGGGCGCTTTTCGCGTCGTATTCCTCGTAGCCGAAGGGCACGTCGAACTGGCTGGGGTGCAGATAGGCCCCCAGAGGCCCGCCGACCTGCACCGCCCGCACCGGGCGGCCCGAGGCGGTGCCCCCGGCGATGTCGTTGACGATCTCGTCCAGGGTCAGGCCGAAGGCGACCTCGTAGAGGCCCGCGTATTTCACGTTGCCGGCGATCTGCAGCGGGATCGTGCCGCGCGAGCGGCCGATGCCGAAGTCGCGGTATGTCGCGGCGCCTGCCGCCATGATCCCCGGCACGGCGGCCAGCGTGATGACGTTGTTGACGACCGTGGGCTTGCCGAACAGGCCCTTGATCGCCGGGAGCGGCGGCTTGGCGCGCACCGTGCCGCGCTTGCCTTCCAGCGAGTTGAGCAGCGCGGTTTCCTCGCCGCAGATATAGGCCCCGGCGCCGACGCGGATCTCGACGTTGAAATCCGGGGTCAGCCGCTCGCGGTTCCACAGGTCGGCGGCGGCCCGCATGATGCGGATCGCGTCCGGGTATTCCGAGCGCAGATAGACATAACCCTTGTCCGCGCCCACCGCATAGGCGGCAATCGCCATGCCCTCGATCAGGCAGAGCGGATCGCCCTCCATCATCATGCGGTCGGCGAACGACCCTGAATCGCCCTCGTCGGCGTTGCAGACGATGTATTTCTTCGGCCCCTCGACGCCCGCGACCGTCTTCCACTTGATGCCGGTCGGAAAGCCCGCGCCGCCACGGCCGCGCAGGCCGGATTGCGTCACCTCTTCCACCACATCGGCGGGCGGCATCGCGCGCGCGACCTCGAGACCCTTCAGCCCGCCATGCGCGCGGTAGTCGTCCAGCGACAGCGGGTCGATGACGCCGACCCGCGCGAATGTCATGCGGGTCTGGCCCTTCATCCACGGCAATTCGTCCGTCGGACCCAGCGCCTTGGGGTGGCCTTTGGGATCGGCCATCAGCGCGGCCACGTCACCGGCCACCAGCGGGCCGAAAGCGTGGCGCACGCCGTCGATTTCCACCTCGGCCATGGGTTCCAGCCAGACCATCCCGCGCGAGCCGGTGCGGATCGGCTGCACCCCCGCGTCGACCATCGCCTTTGCCACCCTGTCCGCGCCCAGCGCGCGGGCGGCGGCATCCTGAGACAGCCAGACCTTCATGCCCCGACCCTTTCGCAAATCTCGTCCGTCCCGGCACGGCCCACGAGTTCGCCGTCGACCATCGCCGCCGGAGAGCAGGCGCAGAGGCCAAGGCAGTAGACATCCTCGAACAGCACGTCCGAACGCCCCGCAAGGCGCGCCTTCACGTCACGCTCCAGCGCGCGACCGCCCTGCGACTGGCACGATTCGGCGCGGCAGATGCGCACCACATGCGCCGGGCGCGGTTCGCGGCGGAAATCGTGGTAGAAGCTGACGACGCCGTGGATTTCCGCCTTGCCGATATTCAGCGCGGCGGCGATCGGCTTCAAAGATTCCTCGGGGACATGGCCCCACTCGGCCTGGACCGCGTGAAGAATGGGCAGAAGCGGCCCTTCAAGGGCGATGTGGTCGGCGATGATCTCGTCCAGACGGGGCGAGAGGTGGCCGGGCTGAGAAGTCATGGCTGGGCCTTTGCGATACTGGTCCCTACCCGATAGGCCCAGTCACACATGAATACAACATCGCAATCCCGTTGCGTGATAGGCTCAGGCTATCAAGCCTCGGCCATCCGCCGCGCCTCGGCCAGCAGCGCGGCGATCACCGGCGTATGCGGCTCGCGCCACGGCGCGATCAGGCCGACGGCATGGCGGGCGTCGGGTTCGGTGATCGGGACTGCGACAAGATGCCCGCCGTCCACGAACACGCGGGCGGCCTTGGCAGGCAGGATCGTCGCCCAGCCGCCCTCGGCGACATGCTGCGCCAGCACGATGGTCGAGTTCGACTCGATCCCCGGCGCCACCGTCACCCCCGCCTCGGCCAGATGGCCGCCGATGATGCGGCGGTTCTGCATGTCCGGCGACAGCAGGCACAGCCGCACGCCGCCCAGTTCCGCCCAGCGCACCGACGGCCGCGCCGCCTCGCGCGCGTCGTGGCGCACCAGCAGGACATAGCGTTCCCGGTAGAGCGGCACGGTGATGACCCGGCCCAGCGGTTCGTTGTCGAGATAGGAAATGCCCGCGTCGATCTGCAATCCTTCCAGCGCCTTCAGGATGTCGATGGAATTCGACGACATGACCGAGATGCGCACGTTGCGGTGCGTCATCGCAAAGTTCCGGGTCAGCGCCGAGGCGGCAGTCAGCGCGGTCGGGATCACCGCCAGCCGCAGGGTGCCCGAGAGGCCCATGCGGGCGGCGCGCAGTTCTTCACGCATGGTGCGTGAGTCGCCGACGATCTGGCGTGCCCATTCCAGCACGCGCACGCCTTCGGGCGTCAGGCCGCCGTAGCGGCTGCCGCGTTTCACCAGCATGACGCCAAGATCGGCCTCGAGCCGCCGGATCGCCGCCGAGAGGCTGGGCTGCGCGATGCCCAGCCGTTCCGCCGCGCGCCCGAAATGCTGCGTCTGGGCAAGGACGATGAGCATTTCCAGCTTGTCGATCACCGGCGCGGCCTAATAGTCCCGTTCGTAATGGATGCCGAGCCGGGTCTCGCCGTCTGCGGCGACCGTGCCGGTCACGGTGATGTCGCGGGTCAGGTCGAGATTGATGTTCACCTCGGTTTCGGCACCCAGCGTCACGTCGGTATAGATGTTGTCCGACAGATAGCGCCCCAGCCGCAGCCCGGCGGAACCGTCCTCGCCGGTCACGATGTCGAGGTCGTCGACACCCAGCCCGCCGCGCAGCCGGTCCACGATCCCGCCGCCGCCCCGGCCCGCCAGTGTCGCCACCGCTGCGGCAAGCTGCACCGCCTGCAGGGGCGTGATGCTGGCGATGTCGCGCCCGAACAGCAGTTGCGACAGCACCTCGTCCTGCGGCAGTTCCGGCTGCGAGGTGAAGGTCACGCTGGGCGCGTCGGCAGGTCCCTCGAGCGTGATGGCGATATCGGTGCCGGTGCGGGCGCGGGTGCGGGCGACCAGATGCAGCCAGGGGATGAAGCCGCCCTGCATGTCGGCGCGGCCCTCGCTCAGCGCGAAGCGTTGCTGGAGGATGTCCAGCCGCCCCCGGATCAGCTCGAACGCGCCCGAGGGGATGATGTTCGCGGTGGTGCCGACCAGCCGCAGGCTGCCGCCGAGTTCGGCATCCAGGCCGCGACCGCGAACGAAGATGCGCGCGGGCGCCGACAGCAGGATGTCCAGCCCGTAGGCCGGTCCGCTGCCTGCCGCCGCCGCCGCGCCGTTGCCGTTCTCGCCTGCCCGCGCAAGGGTCTGCGCCACAGCGGCAGGCGGGCGGACATGCACGACCGGCGGCAGGTCGCCGAGGCCGCCGATATCCGAGGACGGGATCCGCAGTTCGGTCGCGCCAAGGTCGATGCGCCCGGCGATACGCGCCCCGCCGGCTAGCGGGCCGGTGATGGTGATGTCGCCGTTTGCCGTCGTGTCGTAAAGCTCGGGATCGCGCAGCCGCACCCCGCGCGCGGCAAGGCGCAGGTCGGCAGGCAGCGCGCCCGCCAGCCCCAGCCCGCCGGTGACGGTGAAGTTGCCGGTATCGTTCACGCTGCTTTGCAGGTTCAGCGTGGCGCGCCCCGAAGCCAGCGTCGCCGTGCCGCTGATGCCCGAAAGGCGCAGGCCAAGCTCGACATCCGCCGCCTCGGCGCCGTTCACCCGCAGCGTGCCGCTCAGTGCATCAAGGGCCATGCGCCCGGCCAGACGCAGATCGAAGGCGGCCTCGCCGCGCAGGCGGCGCGGGTCGATGAAGCCGTTCGCCAGCCCCAGCGGCAGCGTGCCCGTGGCGCGCAGGTCGGGGGCGCCGCTGGCCGCGATGCCGCCGGAAAGCCGGCCGCTCATCCCGCCGGGGCCGGTGAGACCGGCATCCAGCGTCCACGCCCCGGATGCCAGCCGCGCGCTGCCCTGCGCCGTGGCCGGGCCGTTGAAATCGGGGGCAAGCAGGCCGATGTCGGCCAGCCGCGCGTCCAGCGTGGCAGCAAGACCATCGGCGGTGCCCTCGACGCTGCCGCTGGCAGACAGGTTGGGAAAGTCCAGCCGCGCGTCGCGCAGCACCATCCGGCCCGCGCCATCGCGGCTCAGATGCGCCGACAGCCGCCCCTCGCCTGCGAGCAGGCCCGCCAGTTCGGCGCTGCCGGGGTCCAGGTTGCGCATGCTTGCGGCAAGGTCGAGATCGGCGGACAGGTCGGCGGGGGTGACATGGCCCGAGACGCTGGCCGTGCCCGCACCTGACAGGGCGATCCCCGCCACCCGCCCGACGGGGCCAAGATCGGCGGCGGCGATGTCGAGCCGCCCGCCGATCCCCTGCATCGGGTCGGGGCCGTCAGCCGTCGCGGCCAGCGCCGCCTGCACGCCCGCGCCTTCGACCCGCGCATCAAGCGCCAGCACCCCGGCGGCATCGCGGCGGATGTCGGCGCTCGCGCGGCCCGGACCGGAAAGACCGGGCAGCAGCGGGCGCAGGTCGGGCAGTTCCAGCGTCACCGTGGCGGTGGCGGCGGTGCCGTCGGTCTCGCCCGCAGCGCCAAGGTTCGCGGCCCCGGTGGCGAAACGCCCGTCGTCCAGCCGCCACGGTCCCGCATCCGCGCGCCGCAGCGTGGCGTCCAGCGTGCCCGGCCCGGCGGTCAGCGGCGCCAGCGCCGCGATGCCGGTATCGAGATCGCGGGTGACGCCCGAAAGCGTGACATCGACGGCGGAAAGATCGGTCGCGGCCTCTCCGGCAAGGGTCAGGTTCGCGGCCCCCGCCACCGCGCCGCCGGTCAGCGCGGCCAGATCGCGCGCGGCCAGATCGGCGGCGCCGGTGAAGGTGCCGCCCGCCAGCGCCCCGCCGACATGGGCATCGGTGCCCAGCGCGCTTGCGGTCAGGTCAAGCGACAGCACCCCGTCCGGGTCAAGCTGCGCCGACCCGGCGCCCGTCACCTGCGCGGCGCCCAGCGTCAGCCGGTCGAGATGCAGCACCCCGTCCGGCCCCCGCGCGACATGCGCGCCCAGCACCGCCTCGCCGCCCAGCAGCGGATCGAGCGCCGCAATCCCGGTCGCCAGATCGCCCGCCCGCAGGGCCAGCGCCAGATCGACGCCGTCGCCCCCGGCATGGCCGCGCGCGGCCAGATCGGCGCGGCCCGCAAGCTCCAGCCCGGTCAGACCGGCAAAGGCGGCAAGGTCGGGAATCGTGCCGGTCACGCGCAAGGCAAAATCCCCGGCCTCCGCCGCCCGCGTGGCCCGCACCCTCGCATCGGCGCCGGACAGGGCGGTGTCGGCGGTCAGGTCCAGCCCCGCATCGTCATTGCGCAGCGTCAGGGCGACGGTCGCAGGTCCGGTGATCCCCGGCACCAGCCGCCCGGTGTCGTCAAGCGTCAGGTTGAACTGCCCCGAGACCGCATCGCTGGTCAGACCGGCGCTGCCGCTTGCCGAAAGCGCCGCCGTGCGGGCGATCAGGCGGCTTATGCGCAGCCCGGATTCGTCGCGGACGGCGGCAAGGCTGATGATGCCCTCGCCCGCGAGCAGCGGGTCCGCGGCGCCGATGCCCAGCCCGAGGTCATGCGTGCCGCCGATGGCCGTGAGCCGGGCGCTGCGGTCCAGCGCCCGGCCCTGCAGGGTGATCGCCAGATCGGCGGCGCCCCGCAGGTCCAGCCCGGCCAGCGCCGCGAACCGCCCCAGATCACCGGCCTGCAATGCCAGCCGCAGGTCGTAGGCCAGCCGTTCACCGCCCAGCGTGCCGGTCAGGTTCGCCTCGACCCCCGGCCCCGACAGCGTGAGCGCCCGCAGAACCACCGGCCCGCCGCCGTCACGCGCCAGCGCGATGCGCCCGGTGGCGGCGCTGCCCACCGCCTGCGCCATGCCGGGATCGGCCAGCGACAGACCACGGGCGTCATAGGCCATGTCCACCGCAAAGGCGCGTTCCGCGTCGCTGCGCGTCGCGCCTTCGGCCAGCGCGATGGTGCCGCCGCCGTCAAGCACGAGATGGTCAAGGGCGAAACCCTCGCCGTCCAGACCGCGAAGGTCGGCCCGCCCCCGCCAGCCGTCGCCCTGCGCGGCGTCGAAGTCGAAGGCCAGGCGGGCCGAGGTCACATGCAGCGGCGCGCCGCCGGTCGGCAACAGCACCGGCCCGCCACCGGCAAGGCCAAGGTCGCCGGTCAGCGAAAACGCCTCGGGCCAGCCGCCGGGGGCCAGTCGGGCCTGCCCCGCCAGCCGCACCGCGCTGGCGTCGATGGTCAGGTCGGACAGGTTCAGGCTGCCGTCTGCGCCCTGCAACGCCGTGACATGCAGGCCGACATCCGGCCCGAAGAAGGCGCGGTAGTCGGGTGCCACCAGCGGCGTCACGTCGCCCTGCAGGTCCAGCCGGTAGGCCTGCCCGCCGTCGCCCTGCGCCTGCAACGCAAAGCGCCCGGTCACCCGGTCCGCACCATCCGAGGCCAGCCGCAGGTCGGCGGCGTAGTCGTCCAGCGGTGCGGTCCCGGCGATGGCGAGGTCCAGCGCGGGCGCACCGGGAATGCCCAGCAGGGTCGCCGCGATGCCGCCCGGCCCCTCGTTCATCGACAGGTCCAGCGCCAGCACCCGCGTCTCGTTCGAGAACCCGCCCGCCAGCGCGATTTCACCCGCGCCGCCGTCGATGCGGGTGGCGGTGAAACGGGCCTCGCCCGCGCCTGCGGCCAGATCCGCGTGGCCGTCGAGACGCAGCACCACCTCCTGCCCGAACAGCGCGGTGCCCAGCGTGATGCTGTCGGCCTCGATCGCGCCGACATGCACCGCGACCGGCAGTTCCGGCAGGGCAAAGGGCACCGCCTCGGGGCGCGGCGGCGGGCTGTCGCCTTCGGGAGCGCGCAGGATCTGGATGGAACCGGCCGCCAGCCGTTCGATTTCAAGCCTGCGCGACAGCAGCGCCGAGCGGCTCCAGTCCAGCGTCAGGTCGCGGGCGATCAGCCATTCGCCCTGCGCATCGGCGATGGACAGCCGCGCCACCGTGGCCTGCGAGAACAAGGCGCCGCGAAAGCCGTCGATGCGCACGGTCTGGTCCTCGGTCGAGATCAGCCCCTCGATCGTGTCCGACAGGAAGGAACGGTCGCGCTCTTCGTCCGCCGTCTGCGCCAGTGCGGCAAGCGGCCAGAGCAGCGCGAGGACAAGGACCAGCCGCCGCATCAGAACGCCTGCCCGATGCCGATATAGACCTGCACGGACCCTCCCGCGACCTGCCCGCCGGCCGGTGTGGCGACATCCAGCCGGATCGGCCCGATGGCGGTATCGTAGCGCAGGCCGATCCCCGCGCCCGCATGATGCAGCGCGGTATCGCCGGGGAACGAGTCGCTGTCGATCATGCCGAAGTCGTAGAAGCCCACGGCGCTGATCGACTGCGTGACATGCACCCGCGCCTCGGCCTGAAGACCGACGAAGGACCGCCCGCCCGCGCGCCCCGGCGACAGGTCGATGCCCAGCGCCTGATAGGGCTGCCCGCGCACCGTGCCGCCGCCGCCCGAATAGAACAGGAAATCGGCAGGCGCATCCAGCAGCCCGGCTCCCATCACCGACCCGACCTGCCCGCGCAGCGCCAGCGTCACCCGGTGCGCGTCGCCGAAACTGTGGTAGTAGCGCGCATCCGCATAAAGCCGCGCGCCGTCGTCGCCGCCCGAGATGGCCAGGAACGGCGTGGCCTCGACATCCAGATACCAGCCGCGCGTCGCGTCAAGCGCGTTGTCGCGCCGTTCCCATGTCGCGGCCAGCGGCAGGGTGGCCAGAACGTAGTCGCGGGTCCGCCACGGCATTTCCTCGCGCGCGGCGATGAAGCCCAGGCCCGCGTGCTGCGTCACCCCCTCGCGCCCGTGGCGGGTGAAGCCGAGCGCGCCTTCAAGCCGCGTGCTCAGGTAGTCGGGTTCGTCACGGCGCTCGAAGGCCAGATCGGCGGTCAGGTCGATGTCGGGCGCCAGCGTGGCGGGCCGGGAAAAGGCCCCGGCCAGCCGCAGGTCGGGGCCGGAATGGCCCAGCCCGGCCGCGCCCTCGATCCCGGTGACCTCGGCCTCGAGCCGCAACCGCTCGGCGCCGCCCCACAGGTTGCGATGCAGCCAGAAGGCGCTGAGCGACAGCCCCTCGGTCGAGGAAATCTCGGCCCCGAAGCCAAGCCGGTGCAGCGGCATCTCCTGCACCTGCGCGGTGACCGGCAGCGTGCCGCCGGGACCGGGCGCGGTGGCCTCGATCAGCGCCGCCGAGGCAAAGACGCCGGTGCGCCGCAGCCGCAGCGCGGCGCGGTCGATGTCGGCGGGCGAATAGACCGCACCTTCGGGCAGCCCGGCGATGGCGATGATCCGCTCGGCGCGCATCCGCTCGTTGCCGCGCACCGTCAGCGGGCCGAAGGTCAGGCGCGGCCCCGGCGCCAGCGTGATCGCGGCATCGAGGCGCGATGTGGCATGGATGGCGCGGATGTCCTGCCCGGCCACCGCCGCCAGCGGATAACCCGCCTGCCGCCAGCCGTCGACGGCACCCTGCGCGGCGTCCTCAAGCACGGTGCTGGCCGCCACGGCGCCGGTGGTCAGGCCCTCGGGCCGGGGCGTCCCGGTGGCGCGGGGTTCGACCGACAGCGTGCCGAAGGTGAACTGCGGCCCCGGATCGACGGTGATGTCGATGCGCCGCACCCGGTCCGGCGCATCGAGCGGCGCGATCCCCGCCGCCTCGCGCCCGTCGATGCGGATCGAGATGCTGCCGCCGTAATAGCCCTGCGAATACAGCGCGGTCAGCAGCCGCCGGTAATCGGCCCGCGCGGCGGCAACGGCCTCGACGGCATCGTGGTCGTCCTCGTCCTGCAACGCATAGGTCAGCGAGTTGCCGCGCAGCGTCACGGCAAGGTCGTCGTCGCCGGTGGTGACGGTCAGGCCCACTTCCTGCGCGGACAGAAAGGCGGGCAACAGCGCCGTCAGCGCCAGCGCGCCAAGTGATGGCAGGTTCCGTGGCATCCGTCCCCCGATGCGATGCGGGGTCCAGACTAGACGAAGGATTCGCCCTTTCCAATGGCGGGCGCGGCAAACCGCAGGGCAATCGCATTTGCCTGCCATGCGGCGAGCGGCCCGCAGGTTGCCCCCTTCGGGCGTGCGCAGCACGACCGGCGCCCGCAAACCCCGTCATTGCGAGGCGAAGCCGAAGCAACCCCGACCGCTCACACACGACATTGGGCTTGCTTCGTAGGCTGCGCCTTCTCGCAATGACGGGAAATGCAGTTCACCCGGTTGCCCCGGCGGCAAACGGGTCGGGGTCGTATCCCACCGCCGTCAAACACAGCCCCTCGGGCGGCGCCACCGGGCCGCAGGCGGCGCGGTCGCGGGCGGCCAGCGCCTCGGCGACCCGCGCGGGCGGCCATGCCCCGGCGCCGACCCGCTCGAGCGTTCCGGCGAACGACCGCACCTGGTTGTGCAGGAACGACCGCGCCTGCACGTTCATGCGAATCTCGGTGCCGCCGGGACAGGGCAGTTCCTCGAAACTGATCGCATCCACCGTCCGGACCGGGCTTTTCGCCTGGCAGATCGAGGCGCGGAAGGTGGTGAAGTCGTGCCGCCCGACCAGATGCGCCGCCGCCGCACGCATGGCGTCGATGTCGAGCGCCCGCCCGACGCGCCAGACCCGGCCCCGATCCAGCACCGCATGGGGACGGCGGCAGAGGAAGCGGTAGGTATAGGCACGGGTCCGGGCCGAAAAGCGGGCGTGGAAATCTTCGGTCACGGCGGCGCAGGCGAGGATGGCGACCGGCGCCGGGCGCAGGTGGAAGTTCAGCGCCTCGACCAGACGGCGCGGCACCCAGTCGCGGGCAAGGTCGGCATGGGCCACCTGCCCGGTGGCATGGACCCCGGCATCGGTGCGCCCGGCGGCGGCGATGCCGTGCGGGCCAGGTTCGAGCCGCCCCAGCGCCGCCTCGACGGCGGCCTGGACCGAGGGCCGGTCCTCCTGCCGCTGCCAGCCCGAGAAGGGGCCGCCGTCGTATTCGATGAGAAAGGCATACCGGGGCATGGCGGCTTGTGGTCCCGCGCGGGGCACGGCGTCAAGGGACGGGGCGGCGGGGCGGGGCGAGCCGCGCGTTCCGTCATTGCGAGGCGAAGCCGAAGCAATCCATGCCGGGCGCAAGGTTGCAGCATGGATTGCCGCGTCGCCTGCGGCTCCTCGCAATGACGACATCTTCCCATCGTCATTGCGAGGCGATAGCCGAAGCAACCCCGACCGCTCATACACGACATCGGGGTTGCTTCGTCGGCTGTGCCTCCTCGCAATGACGGAACATGCGCCCGATTGCCCTGCACCAGCAGCCGGACACCATTGACGCAGTCCCGGCTCTGGCCCAATCCTGCCCGAAACCCGCCGCCCGCAGGGCAGTGGACAGAGGGGGCGGAGCAGAGGCGATGGGGTCCAACACGAAGGGGTCGCTTTTCGCCCTTCTGGCATTCGCCATCTATTCCACCCACGACGCCATCGTGAAACATCTGGGCGTCGACTATTCGACCTTCCAGATCATCTTCTTCTCGGTCCTGTTCTCGTTCCCGCTCGCGGTGCTCGCCATCATCGGCGATTCGACGCCGGGGACGCTGAAGCCGGCGCATCCGCGCTGGGTCCTGCTGCGCACGCTGGCGGCGGTGACTTCGGGGATGTCGGCCTTCTACGCCTTCACCGCGCTGCCGATGGCGCAGGCCTATGCGATCCTGTTCGCCACGCCGCTGCTGGTGACCGTGCTGGCGATCCCGCTGCTGGGGGAAACCGTGCGCATCCGCCGCTGGCTGGCGGTGCTGGTCGGGCTGGCAGGGGTGATGATCGTCATAAGGCCGGGGCAGGCGTCGCTCGGCCTCGGGCATCTCGCGGCGCTGCTGGCGGCGACCAGCGGGGCGCTTTCGGCCGTGGTGATGCGCCGGGTCGGGTCGGGCGAGCGTCCGGTGGTGCTGCTGCTCTATCCGATGCTGGCCAATCTGGTGCTGATGGGCATGGCGCTGCCCTTCGTCTACCGGCCGATGCCGCTGGCGCATCTGGGGCTGCTGGCCTGCATGTCGGTGCTGGGCTGGACCGCCGGGCTGGTGCAGATCCACGCCTATCGTTCGGGCGAGGCGGTGGTGGTGGCGCCGATGCAGTATTCGCAGATCATCTGGGCAGCCGTGTTCGGCCTGCTGATCTTCAACGAGACCCCGGACGGCGGCACCGCGCTGGGCGCGGCGGTCATCATTGCCTCGGGCCTTTACATCGTGCTGCGCGAGGGCCGCAGCACCGCCTCGGCCACCCGCCCGGCACTGCACACCCGCGCCCGCCCCGAATCCCCCGCCGCCCCGCGCCCGTCCCTGCTGCGCCGCTTCATCAGCCGCGAGGACGAAGCGGGATGAGGTCGCGCAAGACCACTTGCAAAACCCCGGACACGCCGTTACCTGCCCCCACACGGTCGGAGCGTAGCGCAGCCTGGTAGCGCACCTGCTTCGGGAGCAGGGGGTCGGAGGTTCGAATCCTCTCGCTCCGACCAGTGGGCGGCAGTCGGATTGCCGTGCCGCGCGTCATGCGATACGCTCTGCGCAGCAGGGAGCCAGCCGTGCCGACAGGAGAGATCGTCCAGGCCTTTACCGAGGACCAGACTGCCCGGCTGACGGGTGCCTCCGTCGGCCAGCTCCGGTCGTGGGACCGCACGAATTTCTATCGCCCGTCGATCAGTGTGGTGCAAGGGCGCGTCTATACGTTCCGCGACCTGCTGAACCTGCGGGTCATCATTACCCTGCGTCGTGATCTGGGTATCTCGCTCCAGCATCTGCGCGAGGTCGGGCCGAAACTGCGCGAACTGGCCGATGCCGACTGGTCGGATGTGCGGCTGTTCGTTCACAAGCGCCGTGTCGTGTTCGAGAACCCGAGAACCACACAACGCGAGGAAGTCCTCAGCGGTCAGGGGCTGCTCGGTATCCCCCTGCGTGACGTAAAGGCGCAGATGCGGGATGCCGTGGCGCACGAGTTCGCTCGTCGGGACAATGCTGCGGGAAAGATCGAGAAGGTCCGGCGCGTTGTCGGGTCCGAGCCGGTGATCGCGGGAACCCGCATCAAGGTGGACTCGGTCATGGCATTTCTGGATGACGGCTATGACGATGCCGCCATCCTTGCCGAATACCCGTCGCTCACGAAGGCGGATATCGCAGCGGTTCGGGCAAGGAAAACCGCCGCGTGACGCTCCGGTTGCGGTTCCTGCTGGATGAAGGCGTACCGCACAGCGTGGGCAAGGTTCTCGAAAATGCCGGTCACGAAGTGATCTATCTGCACGAGGCTGTTGCACGGGGATCGTCGGACGATCTTGTCGTGGCCGCCGCCCTGGAAAATCAGGCGATCCTCGTGGCAGTTGATCGCGACATGCGCTCACGGGCGCGACAGCACGGCATCAGCAACACCCGGTATCGGTCGCTGAATCTGCTTCACCTTGGATGCGTCGAAACACAGGCCGCCAACCGTGTGGAACAAGCCCTGCAACTGATCGAAAGCGAATGGATGTTCGCGGGCGAAAGGAACGCGCGACGCCTGTTCGTCGAACTGCACGACAGCCGCATTGTCACCAATCGCTGAGGCAGGCCCCTGGCGACCCCGACACGATTCGAACGTGTGACCTTCCCCTTAGGAGGGGGACGCTCTATCCGGCTGAGCTACGGGGCCAGGGGGCGTTCCTGTGCGGCGTTCTCTTGCCTGCGTTTTCGGGGCGCGTCAACGCGGCGGCCTGGGCATTTCGCAGCCGGATGGAACATCCGGCGCCCGCGACAATGCGTAAAAAAAAGCTCGCGCGGGCCCGCTTGATCAAGGATGACGCGACCCGCGCAAGGGTCGCAATCGTGCCATGGTGTTACCCCGGTCCGGCCCCTTTCAAGCCGTCGGGCGGCCCGATTGGGCGCCCAGATTGTTTCCCCAGAGACAACAAGGGCCGCGATCATGTCCCGTATCCGTAAACTGGCAGTTGCCGCTGGAACCTTCTCGCTCGCGCTCGGTGTCGGGTTCGTCATGCAGAACGGCGACGTTCTGGCCGCGCGGTTCGGGGCGATGTCCCCGGCGGGCGGGCCTGCGCCTGCGCCGTCGGTCGTGCGCGGCCCGGTCGCCGCGCCGCAGGAACCCGCGCTCGCCGCCGCATTCCCGCGCGCCCCGGATGCCAGGGCCGGTCACGACGACACGGGCGCCCTTGCCATCGCGCTGCCCTCGGACGCGCTGGACCCCTTGCCCGCGCTTGTCCTCGACGACTCGGGCGCGGACGCTGCCGGGCCGGTGCTGGCCGCGCTGACCGTCGACGAGACGCCTGCCCCCGATCCCGGACCGCAGGTGCTGGCCGAAGACTCGTGCCGCAGCGTTATGGCTGCCGAGGCGCTGCCTGCGGGCCTCGTGAACCTGCATCTGTCGTCGCCCTGCGCGCCGCTGGCGCAGGTGTCGTTCCTGCATCAGGGCATGATGTTCACCGAAGTCACCGATGGCGACGGCGCCATCGACCTTGTCGTGCCCGCGCTGGCGACGAATGCCATGTTCCTGGCCGATGTGACGGGCGCCCCCGGCGCGGTCGCGCTGGTCGAGGTGCCCGAGGTGGCGACGCTCGACCGGGCGGTGCTGCAATGGCAGGGGGCGGACGGGCTGACGCTGCGGGCGCTGGAATTCGGCGCCGATTACGGCAGCGACGGCGATGTCTGGGCCGGGGCGCCCCATGCGCCCGGCGCCGAGGGCACCGGCTTCCTGATCGAGCTGGGCGATCCCGCGCTGACGGCCTCGCAACTGGCGCAGGTCTATACGTTCCCGCATGACGGCAGCCGCAGCGGCGAGGTCGCGCTCAGCGTCGAGGTCGAGGTGACCGCCGACAACTGCGGCCGCGACATCGCCGCGCAAAGCCTGCAGATCGCGCCGGGGACGGACATCGTCGCCCACGACCTGACGCTGCGGGTGCCGGGCTGCGAGGTTGCGGGCGACCTTCTGGTCGTCTCGGGGATGCTGCAGGATCTGCACCTCGCCGCCAACTGAGGGTTTGCGGGCAACGGGCCGCGTGTTCGCCGCCCGGCCTCTGCCCGCTCAGCCCCTCGGCGTCAGCCGCAGCCTGATGCCGTCGCGCCCGCGCAGGGTCAGGTGCGCCATCGGCACCGGGGGCGGGCCGTCGGGGGTGAATTCCCACCGAGCCAGCAGCAGCGCCAGCAGCAGCGGCCCCTCGATCCGGGCCACGCCCGCGCCGATGCAGACGCGGGGTCCGGCGGAAAACGGCACATAGGCGGCATGGGCGCAGTGCACGGTCGCGGGGTCTTTCCAGCGGTCGGGGTCGAATGTGTCCGGCCTGTCCCACAGCCTCTCGTGGCGTTGCAGATGCCACGGCGAGATCGTCACCTGCGCGCCCCTGGGCACCCTGCGCCCACGAAAGTGTTCTTCCTGCGCGGTCTCGCGCACGATCATCGGCACCGGCGGGTAAAGCCGCAGCGATTCGCGGTAGACATCACGCAGGAACTGCAGCGCGATCATGCGCGCATAGCCGGGGTCCGCGGCGAAGGCGCGGGCCTCGGCTGCCGCGCGTTCCTGCACCTCGGGATGCGTGGCCAGCAGATACAGCGTCCAGGCCAGCGAGGCGGCGGTGGTCTCGTGACCCGCGAGCACGAAGGTTGCGACCTGATCGACCATTTCCTCGTCGCCCAGCGTTTCCCCCGTCACCGGGTCGCACATGGTGAGGATCGCGGTCGCCATGTCGTCGGGCGCGGTGCCTGCGGCGATCGCGGCGCGGCGCGCCTGCACCAGCGCCGTGATCTGCGCGCGCACGTCGCGCGCGGCGGCCAGCGCGCGGCGGTTGCGCGGGCGCGGCAGCCAGCCGGGCAAAGGCAGCAGCGAGGCGAGGCTCATGATCGGGCGGGTGGCGATGAAGTCGCGGAACCGGCGCAGGATCACGGCGGCGGCCTCGTCGTCCACCGGCAGCGAGAATGTGGTGCGCATCACGACATCCAGCGCCAGTTCGCCGCAGAACGGCTGGATGTCCTGGGTGCCCGGCGCCAGCCGCGCCGCCGCCGCCTGCCCGGCGGCAAGCATGGCCGGGAAGGTCTCGGCCACCCGCCCGCCTGCAAAGGCCGGATCAAGGATACGGCGCTGCCGTTCCCAGAGCGCGCCGTTGGTCACCATCACCGAACGGCCCAGCAGCGGCAGCAGCCCCTGCCGCACCATGGCGGATTTGGGGAAATCGCCGGGTCGGCCATGCAGGATCAGCGCCACCAGCGCCGGGTCGTTGCACAGGAAGCTGTGAAAGAACGGCGTGCGGAACTCGGCCATCCAGGCGCGATAGAGCCGCGCGGGCTGCGATGCGAGAATATCCTCGCGGAACAGCGCCAGATGCCGCCAGAGCGAGACTTTCCCGGCCCGGCTCGCGGGTTTGGGCGGGATCGGGGGGGCGACATCCGGCATGAACGGATGATGACCGCCGCGCGGCCCGCGCGCAATGCGACCGATTCGCCGGGGCGCTACGCCCATCGCCCCGCCGCGAGCAGGTGCACGTCGTCCCCCCGCCGCGCCCCCGCGCCGTCGCGCAGGCTGAAACTGGCCGCGTCCCCGTCCGGCGGCGCATCGAGGCAGAGCACCGACAGCACGCCCGCCACCACCGTGCCCGTCACCACGGGGGCGCTGGCGAAGGGTTTCGGATAGGTCCAGGTCGTGGCCGCCGCCGCCGATCCCGCCATCACATGGTGGCAAAGCTGCGTCCCGTCCGCCAGCCGCAGCCAGTCGCCCGAGGGGCCGGTGCCGCGCTCCATCACCGCGCCGGTGACCGCACCCCCGGCCTGCGTCACCTCGCCCAGCAGGTTGCCCTGATGATAGAGCGCCCCGCCCCCGGCAAGCAGCGCGTGGCTGGTGCGGTCGATGCGCAGCGCCTCGAACCATTGCGCGCCGTCGTGGGCCTTGATGGTAAAATCCTCGCCCCCCGCAAGGCCCATCTCGGCCAGCCCCTGCCAGCCCGACTGAAAGACCAGGCTTGCCGTATCCGTCGCGCCCGCCTTGTTCAGGACCAGCCGCTGGTCGCCGCCCGCATGGGTGAAAAGCACCGCCTCCGAGGCCACCGCCAGCCGGTTCACCGCATCGGGCGCGGTGTTCACGCCCAGCATCTGCGGCCCGTCGGTCCAGCCTGCCCCGTCATGGACCAGCGCGCGCCCCTCGGCCACGACCCAGGCCCGCCAGCCCGCGCGCGGGGTCAGGAACTGCCAGCCGCCGCCCGCGAACAGCGCGATCCGCCCCGCCTGCCCGGCCCATTCGCCCGAGGGCGCCGGGCCGACGATCTGGCGTTCACCCTCGGCGGGGGCGGATGGCGGCGCGGACAGGTCGCGGCGCATCACCGCAAGCTGCACCAGCGCATCAAGGCGGGTCAGCGCCTCGTTCACCGTGACGTGTTTCTGCGCCTGTGCAGGCAGCAGGAAGGGCAGGGCGAGGTTCGGCGTGAGATCGTCGGACATGGGGCGCGCTCCGGGCTGGGTCGGGCGCGAGACTGCGGCGCAGGGGTGAAGGGAATGTTGGGCCTGCGCGCGCTCAGATATGGCGCGGCGCGTCCTGCCGACCGTGCAGGATGCGCACGACCACGATTCCGCCGGGACCGGACCGGAACCAGATCACATGCGACCCGGCGGCATGTTTCAGATAATGCCGCCCCCCGACCCGGACCGGACGGCCCTGCCTGTGGCCCGAGGCGAGGGCGTGGCAGGCGTCACGAATCCCGGCCACATAGCGATCCGCCTGATCCGCGCCCCAGTTCGCGGCGCTGTAGTCCCAGATGCCGTCGATGTCTTTTTGCGCCTCCGGTGAATAGACGAGAGCCTTCACCTGCCGGTGTATTCCGCCCGCTTGCGGGCCATGAAGGCGTCGAAGTCGAACGGCTGCGGTTCGCCTGATTCCTCGCCCTCGATCAGCGCCGCTTCGAGGGCCTGCATCTGCGCCTCGTGTTCCTGCAGCAGCCGCAGCCCGGCGCGCACCACCTCGCTGGCCGAGCCGTAGCGGCCCGAACGGACCTGTGCGTCGATGAAATCGGCGAGATGATCGCCAAGCGCGATCGAGGTGTTGCGTGCCATCGCGGTGACTCCTGACTGGTTCAGGTTCAGGCATACCAACAAATACCAACAATGAATATCCCCTTCGCCCTACATCATGCCGCCATGTTCCGCGCATGGGCGGCGATGGCCGCCTCGAGGTCGTCGTGGAAGGTGAGCCGCCCGTCCTCGAGCACCGCGCCCATGTCGCAGAGCCTGCGCAGCGTGCCGGTCGAGTGGCTGACCACCACCGCGCCCGCCCCCGCCATGCGGGCCTTGAACAGCGCGTCGGCGCGGGCGCGGAAGGCGGCGTCGCCCACGCTCGTCACCTCGTCGACCAGATAGGTGTCGAAGGCGATCCCCATCGAGACGCCGAACGCCAGCCGCGCCTTCATGCCCGACGAATAGCTGCGCAGCGGCAGTCGGAAATGCGCCCCCAGCCCGGCGAAATCCTCGACGAAATCGACCAGTTCGCCGCTGTCGACGCCGTAGATGCGGGCGACGAAGCGGGTGTTCTGCAAGCCGGACAGGTCAGGATGGAACGACCCCGCGAATCCCACCGGCCAGGAAATCGTGCCCTTCGAGACCACGCGCCCCGATGTGGGCGCGACGGTGCCCGCGATCATGCCCAGCAGCGTCGACTTGCCCGCACCGTTGCGACCCAGCAGCGCCACCGACCTGCCTTTGGGGAAGGTCGCGCAGATGTCGCGCGCCACGACCTTGCGGGCGCCCTGCAGCGTGAAGGTTTTCGTCAGGTGGTCGAGCCGGATCATCGGCGGTCGCGCAGCGACCAGGCGACGAGCACGAGGATCGCCCAGGCCAGCATCGAGAACAGCGCCACCAGCCCGACGATCATCAGCCGCGCCGGGTAGCGCGCGCTTTCGGCCATGCCCGGCGGGACATGGGCGACGAGATAGCGGCTTTGTCGCGCGGCTCCGGCGCGGGCGGCGTCGCCTGCGGCCATGGCGGCAAGCCAGCTTTCGCGGGCGAATTCGGCATCGACCTGCAACCGTTCGTAATCGCCGACCAGCGCGGCGAGATCGTCGTCGCCTGCCGCGCCCGCGCCCGTCCCGAGACGGCGGCGTTCGTCGGCGATGCGGGCCTCGATCACCGCGATCCGGCGGCGGCCCTGCACGAGGCGCGGGTCGCCGGGCGCGGCGTTTTCGGCCAGAAGATCGGCCTCGATCATCGCCTGCGCAAGCTGTTCCTCGAGCGAGCCGATCAGCCCGGACTGCGCCTGCAGGTCCACGCCCGGATCGACGATCTGGTGCAGGTTGCGGAACTGCGTCAGCGCCGCGCGCGCGTCCTTCAGCCGTTCGACGGCAAGGGCGAGGTCATCGTCGGCATGGCGCAGCGCATCGGCGCGCGCGGCGGCGTTCAGCGCGTTGATCGCCACCTCGCTGCGGGCAAGGATTTCGCGGGCGATGGCGGTCGCATCCTCGGGGCGAAAGGCAAGGACGCGCAGCATGACCAGCCCGCTGCCCGCATCGGACGAGACGCGCACCATGCGCGCCCAGTAATCGGCAAGATCCTCGATCGTGCCCGAGGGATCGAAGGCAAAGACCGGGTCGCCCGTGGCCCATGAGGTGCCGGGCCGCGACCACAGCGCGCGCAGGTCGAGCGCGGCGTCGATCCCGGCCACGAAATCCTGGCTGTGGAGAAGCTGCCAGAGGATTTCCACGTCGGGCGAGGGCGCCGAGCCGGTCAGTTGCGCCAGCCCGCCCAGCAGCCCGGCGGCGGTGGCACCACCTTCCTCGTGCCGGACCGAGAAGGCCGCCTCAGAGGCATACTGGTCCGCCGCCCGCGTCCAGAGATACCAGATCGAGGCACCGACGGGGACGACGACCAGCAGGACAAGACCCAGCAGCGCCAGCCAGTGCCGCCGCCGCATTCGCGCGCGCCGCACCGGCGGGCGCAGGGCAACGGGGGCTGCAGCGGGCGATACCGGGCGAATCGGCACCGGCGCTGCCCCGGAACCGCCCCGCTTGCCCGAATCCGCAGCCATGCCGCCCTTTGCCACCCGCGCCTCGTGTAAACGTCGCGTTCACCTTTGCCTGCCTACACTGGCGGAGGTTAATTTTTCGTGACCGACCCCGCCCGTCCGGCATCACCGCCAGGAGCAACCCGGCAATGTCCCTCGCCCCGCCCGCAGCCCGCGCACGACCGCACCGCCGCCGCCTTGCCGGTGCGCGCACCGTCGCGGCGCTGGTCCTGCGCGAGATGGCGACGACCTACGGACGCTCGCCGGGCGGCTATCTCTGGGCGGTGCTGGAACCCGTGGGCGGGATCGCGCTGCTGACGGTGGTGTTTTCGGCGGTGCTGCGCACGCCTGGCCTCGGGCAGAACTTCGCGCTCTATTACGCGACCGGGATGCTGCCCTTCATGGCCTTCATGGCGGTGTCGCGCAATGTCGCGCAGGCGCTGAACTTCTCGCGCCAGTTGCTCGCCTATCCGGCGGTGACATGGCTCGACGCGCTGCTGGCGCGGTTCCTGCTCACGACGCTGACCGAATTCGTGGTGGCGGGTCTCGTGCTTGGCGGAATCCTGACGGTGTTCGACACGCGCACCCTGCCCGACTGGCCGGTCATCATCCAGGCGATGGCGCTGGCCGCGCTGCTCGGCTTCGGGGTCGGGGCGACGAACTGCTTTCTCATGACCCGCTTTCCGCTGTGGCAGCGGATATGGGGGGTGCTCATGCGGCCGATGTTCATTCTCTCGGGCGTGTTCTTCCTGCTCGAGACCGTCCCCGAACCGTTCCGCAGCCTGCTGTGGTTCAACCCGCTGATCCATGTCGTCGGTCTCATGCGGCGCGGCATCTATGCGGGCTATGAGGCGGCCTATGTCTCGCCGATTCACGTCATTGCCCTTGCCGGGCTGCTGGCGCTGGCCGGATTGCTGCTGCTGCGCCGCAGCGCGCGGTTCCTGCTGCAACTGTGACCGGCCCTGCCCGCCCGCCGCCGCAGGTCGTGATCCTCATGGCGACGCTGAACGGCGGGCGATGGCTAGATGACCAGCTTGGCAGCATCGCCGCGCAACAGGGCTGCGACTGGGCGCTCTGCATTGGCGACGACGGCTCGACCGACGACACATGCGCGCGCGTCACCCGGTTCGCCGCCCGCCATCCGGGCCGCGACATCCGCCTGCATCGTGGCGGCGGGCGGGGGGCGGCAGCGAACTTTCTGGCGCTGCTGGCGCGCCCCGACCTGCCGCTCGGCCCGGATACCCATGTCGCCCTTGCCGACCAGGACGACATCTGGCTGCCCCGCAAGCTGGCCCGCGCGACGGCGCGGCTGGCGGCGGCGGGGCCGGGTCCGGCGATCTACGGCGCCCAGTCGCTGCATGTCGATGCGCAGGGCCGGATCACGGGCCGCTCGCGCCCGCCGCAGGGTGAGGTGACGCTGGCCCGCGCGCTGGTGCAGAACCCGGTGCGGGGTCATGCGCTGGTGCTGAACCCGGCGGCGGTGCGGCTGGCCCGCCGTGCCGGGGCGCCCGGCGTGGCGTTTCACGACTGGTGGCTGGCCCTGCTGGTGCTGGCCTGCGGCGGGCGGGCGGTGATCGACCGCGCCGTGGTGCTGCATTACCGGCAACATCGCGGCAACCTGCTGGGCGGCGCAGGCGGCATCCGGGCCGGGCTGCGCCGCGCCGGGCTGCTGGGCCGGGGCGAGTGGCGGCGATGGCTGGCCACAAACCGCGACGCGCTGGCTGCGCTGCCCGCCGCGGGTGTCGCGCTCGATCCCGGTGCGCAGGCGCTGCTTGGCGCGCTCGCCGATGCGCCGGCCAGCGGTCCCGCACGGGTGGCGGCCTTTGCGCGGGCGGGACTGCGCCGCGACCGCCGGGTCGAAAACGCCGTCCTGCGGCTGTGCCTTCTGGCCGGGCTGGCCTGACGGGGGCCGTCCGGGGGCACAGGGGGATCGGGTGAACAGCTCCGCACGGGTTGGTACAGCGTCGCCGCCCGCAAATCCCGTCATTGCGAGGCGAAGCCGAAGCAACCTCGACCGCTCACAGACAACATCGGGGTTGCTTCGCCTTGCGGCTCGCAATGACGGAATAGGCCGCTCGCCCGATAGCCCCGTCCGGGCGCACCGGCCATTGTTGCCCCGGCCTGCGGCGCCTAGATTGGCCCGGCCCCGAGAACGGAAAGACATGCGATGGATGACGAACGGCCCGATCCGGCTGACCTGGCGACTGCCTTTGTCGAGGCCTTCCGCCATCACCCGTCCGGCGCGGCGCTGATCTCGGCCGATCCGGGTGACGGGCCGGTGGCGCTGACCGCCGGCTCGCTGATCTCGATCAGCGCCGCGCCGCCGACGGTGGCGTTCTCGCTGTCGGACCTGTCGTCGTCGTCGCCCGCGATCCTGCGGGCGGACACGATGGTCGTGCATTTCCTGCGCGCCGAGAATGTCACGCTGGCGCGGCTGGGGGCGACGCGCGGCGCCGCCCGCTTCACGCCCGCGACCGGCTGGGCGCGGCTGCCCGGCGGCGATCCCTATTTCCCCGAAGTGCGCACCTGGTTCCGCGCCTGCAAGCGCGAGACGCTTGTTCTGCGGGGGGCAACCATCGTCGTGGCCGAGCTGGTCGCCGCCTCGCATCCGGCGCCTGACCCGGCGCCGGAGGAATCATCCATCGTCTATCTCAACCGCCACTGGCACCGACTGCGCCCGCTGGATTAGGCTCAGCGCAGCACCAGCACCGAGCATTGCGCATGGCGCACGACGCGCGCGGCGGTCGAGCCGAGGAACCAGTCGCGCAGGCCGGGCCGGTGCGAGGCGATGACCACGCAGTCGATGCCCAGCTTTTCGGCGCGATCGAGAATGCGCGTCGCGGCATTGCCCTCGACGACCTCGACCTTGGCACCCTTCACCTCGCCGACCCGCCGGGCCAGTTCGGCCAGCCGGTCCTTGTGGATCGTGGCGATGTAGTCGCCGGGCAGATAGCCCGCGACGGTGGGCGGGATGTCCTCGACCACATGGATGAAGGTGATCTTTGCGCCGGGCGAGGCGAGTTTGGCCACCGCCTCGAGCGGGCGGACCGAATCATCCTCGGTCGCAAGCGCGAGCGGGACGAGAATATTGTCATACATGCAGCGGTTCCTTTCCGTTATGCCGCTCAGTTGCCGACGATCACGTCGATCCGGTCGATGCCCCGGCCCGAGCCGTAGACCGTGACATGAATCATCACGTTGCCGCGCAGGATGGCATTCGCGGCGCTGCGTTCGATATGGCCCCGCCGGACGAGACTTTCGAGAGCGGCGCGGTTGTTTGCATCGCCGAACCACGGGTCGCCTTCGTCACCGGCCTGCCGGATGCGGAAGCGGTGGTAGTTGGCGCGGTCCTGCCGGATGACCTGCCAGGGTTCGGACAGCCGCTGACCGCTGGAATTGTAGAGGTCGTCGACCCCGATCCAGGCGGCATAGCCACCCACGACCTGCTGCGCCGCCGCCATCCCGGCGCCCAGCATCACGGTCACGGCAAGAACGGCGGTCAATAGCCTGCGCATGTCATCCCCCCCTGCGAGACACCGCGATCATGTCATATCCCGGCAGATGGCGTCATGGTAAATCCGCCGGATCACGCTGTCTTTGACCAGGATCAGGAAACGCCCGCGATCAGGCCCGGCGTCCCATCCGTGCGACGCCCAGCGTGGCAAGCACCTTCGCCTCGATATCCGCCGCGTTCAGCCCCGCCATGTCATACATCTGCGCCGGGCTGGCCTGTTCGATGAACGTGTCGGGCAGGAACATCGAGCGGAACTTCAGCCCGGTATCGAACAGGCCCGCTTCGGCCAGCGCCTGCGCGACATGGCTGCCGAAGCCGCCGACGGCGCCTTCCTCGATGGTGACCAGCGCCTCGTGTTCGCGCGCCAGCCGCAGGATCAGGTCCAGATCGAGCGGCCTGGCAAAGCGCGCATCCGCGACGGTCGGCCGCAGCCCGCGCGATTCGAGCGATTCGGCCGCCTGCATCACCTGCTGCAGCCGCGTGCCGAGCGACAGGATCGCAACGCGCGCCCCCTCCTGCACGATGCGCCCGCGCCCGATTTCCAGCGGCTGCGCATCGGCGGGGATGTCGACGCCCACGCCTTCGCCGCGCGGAAAGCGGAAGGCGATGGGGCCGTCGTCATGGGCGGCGGCGGTGGCGACCATGCGCACCAGTTCGGCTTCATCCGCCGCGGCCATGACGGTAAAGCCGGGCAGGTTCGACAGATAGGCGATGTCGTAGGCCCCGGCATGGGTGGCGCCGTCCGCCCCCACCAGCCCCGCACGGTCGATGGCAAAGCGCACCGGCAGGTGCTGGATCGCCACGTCATGCACGATCTGGTCGTAGCCGCGTTGCAGGAAGGTCGAATAGATCGCGCAGAACGGTCGCATCCCGCCTGCGGCCAGCCCGGCGGAAAAGGTCACCGCGTGCTGTTCGGCGATGCCGACATCGAAGCAGCGGCTGGCGTATCGCTCCATGAAGCGGGCCAGCCCGGTGCCGTCGGGCATCGCGGCGGTCACGGCGCAGATGCGGGGGTCTTTCGCGGCCTGCGCAACCAGCGCCTCGGCAAAGACCGAGGTATAGCTGGGGGCGTTGCTGGCAGCCTTGACCTGCGCGCCGGTGGCGATGTCGAATTTCGCAGTCGCATGGCCCCGGTCGGCGGCGCCTTCGGCGGGGGCATAGCCCTTGCCCTTTTGCGTGATGACATGGATCAGCACCGGCCCCGTGGCGCGTTCACGCACCTTGCGCAGCACCGGCAGCAGCACTGTCAGGTCGTGCCCGTCGATGGGGCCGACATAGGAGAAACCCAGTTCCTCGAACAATGTCCCGCCGACGGCCAGTTGCTTCAGCACGTCCTTGGCGCGGCGGGCGCCGTCGCGCAAAGGCTGCGGCAGGAAGGACACCGCGCCCTTCGCGGCCTCGCGCAGGTCATGGAAGCCGCCCTGCCCGTAAAGCCGTGCCAGATAGGCCGACATGGCGCCCACCGGCGGGGCGATGGACATTTCGTTGTCGTTGAGGATCACGAACAGCCGCTTGCCCAGATGGCCCGCGTTGTTCAGCGCCTCATAGGCCATGCCGGCGGAAATCGCGCCGTCGCCGATCACCGCCACCGCGTCGCCGATCCCGCCCTCACAGGTGCCGCCGAGGTCGCGGGCCACGGCAAAGCCCAGCGCCGCCGAGATCGAGGTCGAGGAATGGCCCGCCCCGAACGGATCATAGGGCGATTCGGCGCGGCGGGTGAAACCGGACAGCCCGTCCTTCTGGCGCAGGGTGCCCATCCGGTCGCGCCTGCCGGTGAGGATCTTGTGCGGATAGGCCTGATGGCCCACGTCCCAGATGATCTTGTCCTTCGGCGCCTCGAACACGCCGTGCAGCGCGACGGTCAGTTCCACCACCCCCAGCCCGGCGCCCAGATGCCCGCCGGTCCGGGCGACATCGGCGATCACCTCGTGCCGCAGCTCGCGCGCGAGCATCTGCAACTGCGCGTCGTCCAGCCGGTGCAGGTCGGCGGGCGAGGCGATCTGGTCAAGAAGCGGGGTCTTGCTGGGGCCTTCGGCCATAGTCAGTTCTTCCGGGTAATCGCGAAACGGGCCAGTTCCGACAGTTTATCGGTAATATTACCATAAGGTAAAAGCGCAAGGCGCGCCGCATCGGCCAGCGCCTGCGCCCGCGCCCTTGCGCCCGCAGGCCCCAGCAGCGACACGAAGGTCGCCTTGCCCGCCGCCGCGTCCTTGCGCAGCGCCTTGCCTGCCGCCGCCGCATCGCCCTCGACATCGAGCAGGTCGTCGGCGATCTGGAAGGCCAGGCCCAGCGCATCGCCATAGGCGACCAGCGCGCGGTCGTCCGCCCCGGCCATGCGCGCGCCCGCCGCAGCCGCCCAGGTGATGAGCGCGCCGGTCTTGCCCGCCTGCAACCGGGTGATTTCATCCAGCGTGAGCGGCACCTCGGCGCCTTCGGCGGCAATGTCCATCGCCTGCCCGCCGACCATGCCGCGCACCCCGGCGCCGCGCGCCAGCGTGGCGATCAGCCGCAGCGCGTTGGGGGTGTCCGCCCCGGCCAGCAGCTCGAAGGCCAGCGCCTGCAGCGCGTCGCCCGCCAGGATCGCGGTTGCCTCATCCCAGGCCCGGTGCACGGTGGGGCGGCCCCGGCGCAGGTGGTCGTCGTCCATCGCGGGCAGGTCGTCATGGACCAGGCTGTAGGCGTGGATACATTCGATGGCGGCGGCGGCGGGCAGCGCGGCATCGGCGCCGATCCCGTGCAGCGCCGCCGATTCGACGACCAGAAAGCCGCGCAGGCACTTGCCGCCGGCCAGCGCGTAGCGCATCGCCCCGGCGACCGGGTTCCCCGCGCCGTCCAGATGCCGCGCGACAAGGGCCTCGATCCGGGCACCCGTCGCGGCCATGGAGTCAGTCAGCGTCAAGCGGCACCGTCCCGGCAGGCTGGCCATCGGCGGAGAGGGTGATCTTCGCCACTTTCTCCTCGGCCTCGGCCAGTTTCGCCTCGCAGCGCGCCTTCAGCGCCGCGCCGCGTTCGTAAAGCGCGATCGAGTCCTCGAGCGCGACCTCGCCGCGTTCGAGCCTGCCGACCACCGCCTCGAGTTCACCAAGCGCTTCCTCGAAGCTCATCTCGCCGACCTGTTTTCCGGCCATGCCCGCACCCCGCCGCTGTCATTCCCGCCCCCGCGATACCCCGCCCGGCGGCGCAACGCCAGCGGACAGGGGCAGCGGGGGATGACGGGGGATCGCGGGGGGGCGGGTGTCAGCCCGGAGCGCACACACAAATTTGGCCTTCCAAATTTCCAGAAATTTGGATAGCGAAAGTGTTGATAAATCGTCAAGATTTGCCGCATCCGTCATAATTCTCCGCCACCGTGGCCCGACGCCCCCGCCCCGCCGCTCACGCGGGCGTGGCTTGCGTGTGGCCCGGCGCTGCCTAGGGTGGCGCCCGCACCGTATCGCCGGGGGAGCCATGCTGCGATTTGCGATCCTTGTCCTGATGGTCCTGCCCGCGCTCGCCCGCGCCCAGCAGGTGACGAGCGCGTTTCTCGACAACGGGATGCAGGTCGTGGTGATCGAGGATCATCGCGCCCCGGCGATCTTTCACTCGGTCTGGTATCGCACCGGCGCGGCGGATGAACCGCCCGGCGCCTCGGGGGCCGCGCATTTCCTCGAACATCTGATGTTCAAGGCCACCGACACGCTGGCGGCGGGCGAACTGTCGGCCAGGGTCGCGGCGCTGGGGGGCAGCGACAATGCCGCGACCTCGTCCGACTATACCTTCTACTACCAGCGCATCGCTGCCGACCGGCTGCCCGTCGTCATGCGGATGGAGGCGGACCGGATGCGGAACCTGCGCCTGACGCCCGATGTCATCGACACCGAGCGCGGCGTCATCATCGAAGAGCGCAACCAGCGCGTCGAGAACGACCCCGATGCGCTGGCGCGCGAACAGGGCATGGCGGCGCAGTATCTCAACCATCCCTACGGCGCGCCGGTGATCGGCTGGATGCACGAGATCGAGGCGCTGGGTGCCGCCGACGTGATGGATTTCTACCATCTCTACTATTCGCCCAACAACGCGATCCTCGTCGTCGCAGGCGACGTGACGCCCGGCGAGGTGATGGCCTTCGCCCGCGAATATTTCGGGCCGATCCCGCCCGCCCCCGACCTGCCCGAACGCATCCGCCCCGACGAGCCACCGCAGCGCGCGGCGCGGCATCTGCTCTATGCCGACGCGCGGGTGGCGCAGCCGCATCTGTGGCGGACCTATCTTGCGCCCGAACGCAACGCGGGCGACCAGCGCGATGCGGCGGCGCTGGTCTATCTGGCGGAAATCCTCGGCGGCTCGCCCTTCACCTCGGTACTGGCGCGCGACCTGACCTATGACAGCCGCATCGCCACCGACACTTCGGCGGGCTATCAGGGCACCTCGCTCGACGTGACGACCTTCCGGCTGGCGGTGACGCCCGCCGCCGGGGTCACGCCCGAACAGGCCGAGGCGGCGATGGATGCGTCGCTGGCGCGCTTTCTGGACGAAGGCGTCGATCCGGCGCGGTTCGAGCGCCTGCGCACCCAGCTCCGCGCCTCGGAAATCTACGCCCGCGACAACGTGGCCGGTCTGGCGCAGCGCTACGGGGCGGCGCTGACCTCGGGGCTGAGTGTCGAGGACGTGCAGGACTGGCCGCGCATCCTCCTGGAGGTAAGCGCCGCGGACGTGATGCGCGTCGCGCGCGCGGTGCTGGTGCCGGAGCGATCCGTCACGACATGGGTGACACCCGGCGAGGAGGAGAATTGAGATGCGCCGCCTGCTTGCCGCCGCCGTCCTCTGCCTCGCCGCGCTGCCGCTGCGCGCCGAGATCGCCATCCAGGAACTGACCTCGCCCGGCGGCATCGGCGTCTGGCTGGTCGAGGAACATTCGATCCCCTTCGTCGCGCTGGAAATCCGCCTGCGCGGCGGGGCGAATCTGGATGAACCGGGCCGGCGCGGCGCCACCAATGCTATGGTGTGGCTGATGAACGAAGGTTCGGGCGACATGGATTCGCGCGCCTTCGCCGAGGCATCCGAGGCGCTGGCCGCGCATTTCTCCTTCGGCGTCACCGATGACGCGCTGTCGGTTTCCGCGATGATGCTGACCGAGAACCTCGACGCCGCCAGCGACCTGCTGGCGCTGGCGCTGACCGAGCCGCGCTTCGACGCCGATGCGATCGAGCGGATGCGCGCCGACGTGCTCCAGACCATCGCCCGGCGCGCGATGAACCCCGGCGCCATCGCCGGAGACACGCTCAATGCCATGGCCTACCCCGGTCATCCCTACGGCAGCGACCTGAAGGGCACCGCCGACAGCGTGGCCGCGCTGACCCGCGACGATATTCTTGCGGCATGGCACAACGCGATGACCCGCCAGGATGCCTATGTCGCCGCCGTGGGCGACATCACGCCCGAGGCGCTGGGTGCGCTGGTCGACAAGGTGCTGGGCGGCCTGCCCGCAGGTGCCCCGCCGGGGCCGCCGCATGTCGATTACGCGCTGCCCGGCGGCACCACCGTGGTGGATTTCCCGACCCCGCAATCGGTCGCCGTCTTCGCGCAGCGCGGCATCGCCATCGACGACCCGCGCTATTTCGCCGCCTCGCTGGTGAACCGGGTTCTGGGCGACGGCATGGAAAGCCGTCTCATGCAGGAGTTGCGCGAGAAGCGCGGCCTGACCTACGGGGTCGGCACCTTCCTGGCGCCGCGCGACCTGTCGGCGATGATCCTCGGCTCGTTCGCCTCGGCCAATGCGACCATGGGCGAGGCGGTGGCGCTGGTGCGCGGGGAATGGGCGAAGATCGCCGCGACCGGCATCACGGCGGACGAACTGGAATTCGCCCGGACCTGGATGACCGGCGAATATCCGCTGCGCTTCGACGGCAACGGCGCCATCGCGCGGATTCTTGTCGGGATGCAGATGGTCGGCCTGCCCGCCGATTACGTCCTCCACCGCAACGATTATGTGGATGCGGTGACGCTGGACCAGGCGAACCGGGTCGCGGCGGAACTGTTCGACCCCGACGGGCTGCATGTCGTCGTCGTCGGTCGGCCCGAGGGTCTCGAGGACGCATCGACCCCGTGACCTTCACCCCGCGTTCATGCTATGGTTAGTGGCATGAACGCGCCGCACCCCAACATGTCCGATTCGCGCCCCGCCATCCGGCAACTGGATGACGGCATCATCAACCGCATCGCGGCGGGCGAGGTGGTCGAGCGGCCTGCCTCGGCGGTGAAGGAACTGGTCGAGAACGCGCTCGACGCCGGAGCCACCCGGATCGACGTGACCATTGCCGACGGCGGGCGCAGCCTGATCCGGGTCGAGGACGACGGCCACGGCATCGCCCCCGAGGCGCTGCCGCTGGCGCTGGCGCGCCATGCCACGTCGAAACTGCAGGGTGACGACCTGCTTGCCATCCATTCCTTCGGCTTCCGGGGCGAGGCGCTGGCCTCGCTGGCAGCGGTGGGGCGGCTGGTGCTGACCTCGCGCGCAGGCGGCCATGACGGCGCGGCGATCACCGCCGAAGGCGGCGCCATCGGCCCGGTGCGCCCCGCCGCCCTGTCGCGCGGCACCGTGGTCGAACTGCGCGACCTGTTCTACGCCACCCCCGCGCGGCTGAAATTCCTGCGCAGCGAACGCGCCGAGGGGCAGGCGGTGGCCGAGATGCTGCGCCGCCTCGCGCTGGCCGAGCCACAGGCGGGCTTCACCCTGCGCGACATCTCGGGCGGCGAGGACCGGACGATCCTGCGCCTGCCCGCCGAAAGCGGCGACCTGTTCGACGCCCGGCTGGCGCGGATCGGCCGCGTCATGGGCCGCGACTTCACGCAGAACGCGGTCGCCATCGACGCCACCCGCGACGGGCTGCGCCTGACCGGCCATGTCAGCCTGCCGACCTTTTCACGCGGCACCGGGGTCGCGCAGCATCTGCAGGTGAACGGCCGCCCGGTGCGCGACCGGCAGTTGCTGGGCGCCCTGCGCGCCGCCTATGGCGACACGCTGCCGCGCGACCGGCATCCGGCGGCGGTGCTGCGCATCGACTGCGACACGCATGAGGTCGACGTGAACGTGCACCCGGCCAAGACCGAGGTGCGGTTCCGCGATGCCGGGCTGGTGCGCGGCCTGATCGTCACCGCGATCCGGCACGCGCTGGCCGAGGAAGGTCTGCGCACCGCGTCCACGCTGGCGGGCGCGGCGCTGGGGGCGATGGTGCGGCCCGACAACCCCGGCCCGCGGCAATGGCAGGCGCGCCCGTGGCAGGCGAGCCGCCCCGCCGCCGCCGTGATGCAGGCGGCCTATGCCGCGCAGGCGCCGGGCTTCGGCGAGGCGGCGGCGGGCTTCACCCCCTCGGCCCGGATCGAGGAGGCCGCGCCCGCAGGCGAGGCCCTTCCCCTTGGCGCCGCCCGCGCGCAGGTGCACGGCACCTACATCATCGCGCAGACCGCCGACGGCGTGGTGATCGTCGACCAGCACGCCGCGCATGAGCGGCTGGTCTATGAACGCTTCAAGCGGCAGATGGCCGAAAACGGCGTGGCGGCGCAGGCGCTGCTCATCCCGCAGATCGTGGAACTGGCGCCCGACGAGGCCGCGCAGCTTCTTGAGGCGGCCGAAAGCCTTGCCCGCATGGGCCTGATGGTCGAAGCCTTCGGCCCCGGTGCCGTCGCGGTGCGCGAGACCCCGGCGGCGCTGGGCGAGGTGGATTGCGCCGCGCTCTTGCGCGACATTCTCGACGAGCTGGCCGATCGGGGCGACAGCCGCATCCTCGGCGACCGCCTCGACGCGATCCTCAGCCGGATGGCCTGCCACGGCTCGGTGCGCGCCGGACGCGCCTTGCGCGGCGACGAGATGAATGCCCTTCTGCGCGAGATGGAGGCCACGCCGCTTGCCGGCCAGTGCAACCACGGCCGCCCGACCTGGGTGGAACTGAAACTCGCCGATATCGAGCGGCTTTTTGCCCGCCGCTGATCGAGGCCGGGACGGGATTCGTCAGGGCAATCGGGCGATCCGGTTCAGCGGACCCGCTCCGGCTGTTCATCCCGTCGCATCGTCGCGGGCGTCGAGCCTGCCGTCCGGCTGCAAAATGCTTTATCCGGCGCCACCTGCACAGGTGCCCGAATGTGCCGATGTCGTCGCCACCACCGCCCGCACCTGGGCGCAGGATCACGGCTGGATGCTGCTCGCGCAGGGATCGGTGAACGCGCGGCTGACGCAGTAGTCAGCCGCACATCCGACGACGAGGCGCGCCGCGATCACGCCGCGATCAGGCGAGACGAGGGTCCGCCGTCGCGCTGTCGCGCGGAATCAGCTCGCGCGCGATAACGTGGGCACATTCCTCGACCAGATAAGCGAAGTAGTCGACTTCGAGGTTGTGGTTGTCGAGCATGAGAACCGACATGAATTTCAGTTTCTCGACCGCTGCAACCGGGGTGAGCGGAGGGGTATCCAGAATTTCCTGTTCGACGAGGTTCATCCGGCTTTGATGCGCCATGATCGTGTTCTCCAGATCGTCAATCTCGATGAAATCCAGCGAGCAGGCGTTGATCGTGAACCTGCGGTTGGCGTTTGGTAACCCGTCAGGAACAAGTTTCTCGGCAAGCCGATACAGGTGCCGGAAATCCTTGAAGGGAATGTCGCTTGCAGACATCTCCGAGCGGGGGATTATTTCCCCCGACTTGACCGCCACCATCTCGTCGGCGGACCTGCAGAGCTTAATGGAGTAGTACTTCCGGGTGAGTTCCTCGAGACGGGCAATCGCCTCTTCACAGAGAGTCTCGACATATGTGTACTCGGCAATAAGGTCACCAATCACAGGGTTCGAGGGCAGCACGTCGTGGCGCATGCTGGGGTAGCCCTCGTACGATGTTGTGCGGAGCGCAAAGTCCATACCAATGCCTTTCCATTCTGGTTGAGCCTGGGTGTCGCCTTGTCGGCAAAGGCAGGCTCACCAGCGTGAAGGGCGGCAATATGGAGGTTTCGTGGTCATTGTGCCTAATGGATAAACAGATGGTTAATCGCAGCCTGCGCGAGCCTTTGCTGCGATCAGCCTGTTTGCAGCCATGACATCATCTGGCGGCGCAAAGCCGCTCCATGCCCGCGCCCGCCTACATCGCGGCGGGCGGCAAACGGGCCGTCGGCCACGTCATCTGCGTCAACCGAAAACACTCCGACACATGATCCGGGCCGGGGCGGAAACTGCCCGAGCCGTTCAGCCGCCCTCGACGCTGCCCTGTGCAAGAATATCCGCCACCGCCGGGAACCCGGCCAGTGCGGCATCGGGCAGGTCGTCGCTGTCTGCGGCAGCCCCGGCAAAGCCCGCGTCGTCCGGCGTGCCGACGACGATGCGACCGACCATGCCCGCCATCTCGTGCGGGCGGCAGTAGAAGTCGTAGACGCCGGGCACGGTCAGCGTCACCTCGAAGGTGTCGCCGGGCAGCAGATAGTCGCTGTCCCAGGCTGTGGCATCGGGCGGGATGCGAAGCTGGCGGTCGTCGATGTCGGGTGAATAGGCGGTCGCGGTATGGCTGTTGCCCGCGTCACCGTTCTCGAAGCGGATCGTGGTGCCCGGCGCCACGGCGAGACCGGCGGGCGAGAACCACACCCTTGCGCCATTGTCGGCGCCCTTCATGGTGATGATGACCGGCCCGTCGGCGCGGGCGGCCAGCGGCAGCGTGGCAAGGGCGGCGATCGCGCCGCCCGTCACCAGTGCCTCACGTCGGGTGAGGATCATTCCGCGATCCTCGATTTGGCATCCTCGCCGTGATAGAGGATGACGTGAACATGCGGCTCCTCGACGCCGGGGTGACCGGCGTTGTACATCACGTCGACCGAGGTGACGGTATCATCGCCGAGCGGCAGGTCCGTATAGGCGGTGCCGTCCTCGAGCGCGGCAATCGGCACCATGTAGACGGTCGCGGCAAGATTGCCGTCGTGGTCATAGGCAAGGAACGGGCCTGCGGGCAGGGTTGCCGGATCGACGAACAACTCGCCAAGGCCGGGGATGAAGTCGGGCAGCGCGACGAGATCGCTGACCTTCTGGAACGGCGCGGGCGGCGGCGCGGCGTCCTGGGCAGAGGCGACACCGGCAAAGGCAAGGCCGGTCGCCATGGCGGCGGACAGGGCAACGGCAGACAGGATACGCATGATCTTTCCCCTTCTTGAGCAGTCCGGGGAACTCCGGGCTATTCTTCAGAAGTGGTGCCGCAGATGCGGCTTTTCAAGCGATGCTCCGCCGTTTTCCAGCCGTCGTTGCGCGGCGGCGCGGCCTGCAAATTCCGTCATTGCGAGCCGCAAGGCGAAGCAACCCGCAAATCCCGTCATTGCGAGGAGGCGCAGCCGACGAAGCAACCCCGATGTGGTTGCACAAGCGGTCGGGGTTGCTTCGCCTGCGGCTTGCAATGACGAAATCGCCCGGTCGCCCTGGCGTCAAAAACCCCATCCGGCTGCAAAATGCCCTACGGGCAGCCCAGCCGTGCGCGTTCGCTTCGCGCCTGTGCGGCGGCGGGATGGGTCGGGAAGCGCAGGCCGACCTCGCCCAGCGTCACGCAGGCGTCGGACCCCTGCCCCATCCGCCCCAGCGCGGTGCCGAGCTTCAGCAGCGCATCGGGCGCCACCGGCCCGTCGGGCGTGCCGGAAAAGCTGTCGAGCCAGGCCCGCGCGGCATCCGAAATCCGACCAAGCCCTTCAAGCGCCTCACCCTTGTGATACAGGGCCTCGGCGGTCATTGGCCCGCCCGGCCAAGCCTCGACATAGGCCGCAAAGAGGTCAGCGGCGCGCTGAAAGTCACCCTGGGCGAGCGCCTCCTGCGCCCGCCGGTAGTCCTGCTGTTCGCCTGCGGTCAGTTCCGGTCCCGTGGGCTGTTGCGGTGCGGGCTGCGGCACGTTCGCGGCATTGTCGACGCCGCCCAGCGACGGCGTGTCGCCCAGCATCGAGATGTCGCAACCGGGTTCCAGTTCGCAGAGGCGGAATTCCAGATCGCCGATGCGGTTGGTGCCGTCCTGGGTGATGCGGTTGATGCGGAATTCGAGATCCTCGGTGCGCGAGGTCAGCCGTTGCAGCGCCGCCTCGATGGCGTCGAGCCGCTCAAGCGGCGTGTTGCCCGCGACCCCTGCCGTCGCCTGGCCGCTGGCGACCAGTTCGCCGCGCAGGCTGCTGATGCTGCCGTAAAGCGCGGACAGTTCCTGCCGGATGTCGGCCAGACTGTCGGCCTGGGCCGCAACCGGCAGCACCAGCATCGCCAGCGCTGCCGTCAGCCCGATACGCACACGACCCATAAGCGCCCCGGCCTCAGCTCGTTGCCGAGATGGAGATGACGGTGACGGCGCGGCGGTTCTGCGACCAGCAGCTTTCGTTGGCGCAGGTGGCGACGGGCCGTTCCTTGCCGTAGGAGATGGTCCGCAGCCGGTTGCCGGGCACCCCGCGCGAGATCAGGTATTCGCGCGCCGCATTCGCCCGCCGCGCGCCCAGCGCGACGTTGTATTCGCGGGTGCCGGTCTCGTCGGCATGGCCTTCGACGACGATCAGGTAGCTGGGATTCGACAGCAGCCATTGCGCCTGCCCGTCAAGCGTCTGCATCGCCGCCGGGCTGAGGGTGGACTGGTCGACGGCAAAGAACACCCGGTCGCCGATGGTCTGGGCGAAATACGCCGGGCTGGTGGGATCGCCGGGGCTGCCGGGCAGGCCGCTGGCACCGATGCCGCCGTCGCCGCCCATGCCTCCGGCGCCACCCGCACCGCCGCCGAAGCGGTCCGGCCGCGTGCAGCCCGAAAGCGCGAGCGCGCCGATCACCAGTGCCGCCATCAGTATTTTATTCATCTGCAACATCCCTTCAGGAGTCGGCTTCTCGCATGCAATCTAGCACGGCCCGCACCAGCGGGCCATGGCGAAGGTCAGGGCTGGAGCGGCCCCCAGGACGGGTCCGAGGCAAAGCCGCCGGTGGGCACCTGCCGCAGGTTGCGCCCCGAGATGTCGACCGTGTAGAGCGACGGCCCGCCGTTCGGCCCCAGCACCTCGCGCGTGAACATGATGACGCGGCCGTTGGGCGCCCAGGTCGGGCTCTCGTCCAGTTCGGACCGGGTGAGGATGCGTTCCTCCGATCCGTCGGTGCGCATGACGCCGATGTAGAAATAGCCGCCCGCCTGCTTGACGAAGGCGATCAGGTCGCCGCGTGGCGACCAGACCGGGCTGCCGTAGCGGCCCTCGCCGAAGGAAATCCGCTGCGGCTCGCCGCCCGCGACCGACATAATGTAAAGCTGCGAGGCCCCCGAGCGGTCGCTTTCAAAGACGATCCGGCTGCCGTCCGGCGACAGCGAGGGCGCGGTCTCGATCGAGGGCGCATTGGTCAGTTGCTGGTGCTGCCCCGAGGCGAGGTTGGTGATCCAGATGTCGGTATTGCCGCCGTTGGCCAGCGAATAGATCACCTGCGAGGCATCGCGCGAGAAGCGCGGCGTGAAGGCCATTTCACCCGGCGCGGTGGAAATCTGGCGATGCGCGACCGAGGCCACGTCAAGGATGCTGATGCGCGGCGAGCCGGATTCGTAGGTGGTGTAGAGGATGCGGTCGCCCGAGGCCGAGAAGCGCGGCGCCAGCACCAGCGCCGAGCTGTCGGTCAGATATTGCAGGTTCTGGCCGTCGTAATCCATGATCGCCAGCCGCTTCAGCCGCGCATCCTTGGGGCCGCTTTCGGCCACGAAGACCACGCGACTGTCGAAATAGCCGCCCTCGCCGGTGATGCGCGAATAGACCGCGTCGGCGACCTTGTGCCCCATCCGCCGCCAGCCGTTCAGCGTGCCGGCGAATTGCAGCCCCTCGCCCAGCTCGGCGCCCGAGAACACGTCGTAGAGGCGGAACTTCACCGTCAGGTTGCCGCCCTGCACCGCCACCGCCCCGGTAATCAGCGCCTGCGCGTTGATCGCCCGCCAGTCGGCATAGGCGACGGGGGCGTTGAAGCTGGACACGGTCGAGATGAAGCTGCCGCGGTCGATCTGCCGGAACAGGCCCGACCCCACGAGATCGTCGATCACCACCTGCGAAATCTGCGCCGCCGCCTGTTCCGAGCCGCCGGTTTCGGCCTGAAAGACCGGCAGGGCGAAGGGCAGCGGCTCGATCACCCCGTCGGTGATGGTGATGCGCAGCGGTCCCTGCTGGGCCTCGGCCATGCCGTTGCTGGCGACACTGACGGCCAGCGCAGCCAGGAAGAGGAAAAACTGTCTCATGCTCGGTCCCTTCTCAACAGGCCGCACGGGCCTTTACCGGGGCGGGTCGCTGCCCGATCCCTTAAGTCACACGGAATGGCAAATCCAGCACCGGCGGGGGCGGGTCGCCCCCCGTGGCGCGGGGCGTTCAGGCGGATGGCAGGCAAGCAGGCGGCGGCCCCGAGCGGTCTGCGGCGGGATCGGCACTGCCGCCTGCCGGGTTGCCGCATGGAAAACGACGCAATGGTGGCGTCCAAATTTCCAGAAATTTGGATAGCCAAATTTGTGGAGTTGAGGTTAAGATTCGCTGCAGAACCGGAAATTTCCTGCCCCTGTGACCGCGACGCCCGGCACCCGCCCCGCGCCCGTGGCCCCCCGGCAGCAGGCCCGCCCGCGCGCCTGTCGTGCCCCGCCATCACCGCATCCTCATCCCGGACGGGTCGAAGGTCATCTCGACATCGCGCCACTGGTCATATTTGTCGGCCGGAAGCTGATAGCCGGTCGTGCTCTGGCAGCGCAGGATGGCGCGGCGGGCGGACTGGAAGGCGCTGTCGACCGCGCCCGGACTGCCGCCCGAGGAATTCACCAGCCGCACGTCACCCGCGACCCTGCCCTGCCGGTCCAGCTCGAAGCCCACGGTGATCGTGACCAGCGCCGCCTCGGACCCCGGATCGACCGCCCAGCAGCCCGAGACCGCAAGCCGGAACGCATCGCGTTCGGCGCCGGTCATCGGCGGGCCGGGGTTGCCAGCGGGGGCGGGTTCCGCAGCCGCGCCCGCCAGCGCCGCCGCCAGCGCATCTTCGACGCCAGCGTTATCGGGCGCGGCGGGGGTTTCCGCAGCCGCCTGACGCGGTGTCTCGGGTTCGGCGCGCGGCGTCGCCGGGGTCGTCTGCGACGGCGTTTCCGCCTGTGGCGCCGGGCGCGCGGGGCGGCTGTGCGGGCGCAGGGCCACTTCGGGGGCGCCCGAGGGCGTTTCGGCCTCGGTCACGATCTCGGTCGCGGCCTCCTCGGGGGCGGCAGCGCGGCTCGGCTCCTCGACCACGGCGGGGGTCTCGGCCTCGGGGGCGACCTCGTCCTGCACCACCGGGGCCACATCGGCCTCGGGCGGGGGCGGGGCCACGGCCTCGGCGGCGACGCGCGGCGCGGGGCGGGCCTGCGGGCGGCGGGCGCTTTCGGGGGCGGGCGGCGGCACCCAGGCCTCGGGCGCCGCCATCTCGGGCGGCGCGTCGAGCACCTCGGCGGGTTGCGGGACCGGATCGGGCGCGGGCGGCGGCGGGGCCTCGTCCGGCGGGGTCTCGGGCGGGACCTGCGGCGGGGGTTCGGGCGCGGGGTCGTCGGGCGCGGGGGCGGCCTCGGGCGGAGTCTCGTCGGGCGGCGGGGCGGTGACCTCGACCGCCTCGGTCTGGGCGTCCGGCGTCGTCGCCGCGACAAGCTGGGCGTATTCCTCACCCGAGATGGTGGTGATCGGCGTCACCTGGAAATCGAGCGGATCATGCGTCAGCCCCCAGCCCGACAGCAGCCAGATGACAAGCGCCAGATGCCCGGTGCCGGACACCCAGCCGCCGAAGCTCGGATTGCGCAGGGATGGACGTTCGCCCTCCATGGCCCCGCCCGCCCTAGCCGCCCGGCGCAGCCTGCGCGCCGCCCAGACGCGGGCCGCCCACATCCGTCACCAGTCCGATGTTGGAAAACCCGCCCGCGTTCAGCGCCCCCATTACCTCGGCGACACGGCTCCAGGCGTTGTGACCGTCGGCGCGCAGATAGATGCGGTCGCCCTGCCGTTCGGTGGCGATCGCCTGCAGGCGGGCGACCAGATCGTCATAGGGCACTTCGGTGGTCTGGATCATCACCGCACCGTCCTCGGTGATGGTGACGGTCAGCGGTTCTTCCTGATCCTGCGGCAAGGATGCTGCGGCGGTCTTGGGCAGTTCCACCGGCACGCCCACCGTCATCAGCGGCGCGGCGACCATGAAGATGATGAGCAGCACCAGCATCACGTCCACGAAAGGCGTGATGTTGATGTCGGACATCGCCTGTGCACGCGAGCGGCGCCTGCGGCGGCGTCCGCCCCCCGCGCCCTGCGGCATGACCCCGGCGCCCATCTCAATCCTCCAGTTGGCGCGAGAGGATGGTCGAGAATTCGTCGGCGAACGCCTCGTAGCCGCCGGTGATGCGGTTCGCGTCGCTGGACAGCTTGTTGTAGAACACCACCGCCGGGATCGCGGCCAGCAGGCCCAGCCCGGTGGCCAGCAAAGCCTCGGCGATCCCCGGCGCCACCACCGCAAGGTTGGTGTTGCCCTGTTCGGCGATCTCGATGAAGGCGTTCATGATGCCCCAGACGGTACCGAACAGCCCGACGAAGGGCGCCGTCGACCCCACCGTGGCCAGCACCGGCAGGCCGCGTTGCAGGCTTTCGGTCTCGCGCGCGATGGCGACATCCATGGCGCGGTCGATGCGGGCATGGGCGCCCGCGATCAGATGGCCGTCGCTGTGGTGGCTGCGGCGCCATTCGGTCATTCCGGCGACAAAGACGCGCTGGCTTGGCCCGGCGGGGCTGGTGCCGATCTGTTCGTACAGCCCGTCGAGCGGCTCGCCCGACCAGAAGGCGCGGTCGAAGACCGCCGCCTCGGCGCGGGCGCGGCGATACTGGATGAGCTTGTCGACGATGACCGCCCAGCACCAGACCGAGGCCGCCAGCAGCCCGATCATCACCAGCTTGACCGTGAAGGTTGCGCGCGCGAAAAGCGCCCACATCGTGTAATCGGCGACTGCGTCCATGCTGCTCGTGTCCCGTTGCCGCCGCTTTTCGGGCGTGCTTGCCCGGCGATTACCGCATGCCGGCCACATTTGCCAAGCGCGGCGTTGTCACGATGGCGTTTGAGGCGCGAATTCAGCCGATGAAGTGCTGAAGTGCCACGGGCAGGCGGGTGGGGCGGCCGTTGCCACCGATGGCAACCAGCGTGACGCGGGCCGTGAACAGCACCGCGCCGTCGCGGGTCACCTCTTGCCACAGGGTCAGCCGGGCGGGGGTGGCAGCCTCGATCTGCGTCGTCACGGTCAGCAGGTCGTCGAACCGGGCGGGCGACAGATAGTCGGCCTCGATGCGACGCACGGCAAAGACCGTGCCCTCGTCGGCCTTCATCCGGCGCTGGTCGATACCCAGCTCGCGAACCCATTCGCTGCGGGCGCGTTCGATGAATTTCAGGTAATTGGCATAATAGACCAGCCCGGCAAGGTCGGTGTCCTCGTAATAGACCCGGCAGGTGAAGCGGTGGGTCACGGGGCAATCTCCAGCGGCCAGTCGGCAAGGGACTCGTAACGCGCGCCGCGTTCATCGAGGCGCGAATGATAGAGCGTCAGCACCTCGGCCACCACCGGCGCCAGCCCGGTCAGCGCGCCCGACAGGATGAAATGCTGCAAGCGTTCGCGGGCGCGGGTGCCGTCGCGGGCGGACAGGCGGAGCAGGCTGACATGCGGGCGAAAGCGGGTGGCCGGCAGGGCGATGCCGGTGTCGCGCGCGGCGCGGATCACCCGCGCCTGCAGGGCCACCAGCGCGGGGTCGGCCTCCACCATCAGCGCGAATACCGGGTTGCGCGGGCTGCCGAGGAAATCCGGCGCCCCCCAGCGCAGCACCGGCGCGGGCGCGTGGATCAGGTCCAGTTCGGCACCCAGCGCCGCCAGCAGATGCTGCGGCTGGTCGTCCAGAAAGGCGAGCGTCAGGTGCAGGCTTTCGGCCGGGATCACCCGCCCCGCCCCGGCCCCGGCGGCGCGGCGGGCCAGATCATCCGCCACGTCATCGGGCAGCGGCAGGCCGACGAAGGCCCTCATTCAAACAGGTCGCCCTGCGGGCGCGGCGGTTCCAGCCCCAGATGCCGCCATGCGCCCTGCGTCAGCATCCGCCCGCGCGGGGTGCGCTGGATCAGACCCTGTTGCAGCAGATAGGGTTCGATCACCTCTTCCAGCGCGTCGCGCGCCTCGGAGAGCGCGGCGGACAGCGTCTCGATCCCCACCGGGCCGCCGCCATAGGCTTCGGCGATCAGCGACAGATAACGGCGGTCGGCGCCGTCGAGGCCGATGTGATCGACCCCCAGCCGGGTCAGCGCCCGGTCGGCGATCTCGCGGCCCACGGTGCCGTCGCCTTCCACCAGCGCGAAATCGGCCACCCGGCGCAACAGCCGCCCGGCGATGCGCGGCGTGCCGCGCGCACGGCGCGCGATTTCGCGTGCGCCGCCTTCATCGGCAGGGGCGCCCATCAGGCGCGCGGCACGGGTGACGATGCGGAACAGTTCATCCTCGGTGTAGAATTCCAGCCGCGTCGGGATGCCGAAACGGTCGCGCAGCGGCGTGGTCAGCAGGCCGAGCCGGGTGGTGGCGCCCACCAGCGTGAAGGGCTGCAACTCGATGCGCACGGTGCGCGCGGCGGGGCCTTCGCCGATCACCAGATCGAGGGCGAAGTCTTCAAGCGCCGGATAAAGCACCTCCTCGACCTGCGGCGACAGGCGGTGGATCTCGTCGATGAACAGCACGTCACGCGGTTCGAGATTGGTCAGGATCGCCGCCAGATCGCCCGCCCGCGCCAGCACCGGGCCGGATGTCATGCGGAACCCCACCCCCAGTTCGCGCGCGACGATCTGCGCCAGCGTGGTCTTGCCCAGCCCCGGCGGCCCGTGGAACAAAGTGTGGTCCATCGCCACCCCGCGCCGCCGCGCCGATTCGATGAAGATGCGCAGATTCGCGCGCGCCTCGGCCTGCCCGGTGAATTCATCGAGCGACTGCGGCCGCAACGCCCGGTCGGCATCCTCGGGCTGCGCGTCGGGGCGCAGGATCGGGTCGGGTTGGGTCATGGGGCGCACCACATCTGGCCGGGACGGGGGCTTTGCCCCTCCGGGCACCAAAGGTGCCCAAACGTGATGGTCGGGGGGCTTTGCCCCCCGGCGCTGGCGCGCCTCCCCCCGGAGTATTTGTGCAAGGATGAGGGGCGCTTCATTGCGTCACCTCGGCGCCAGGCGCTTCAGCGCCGCGCGGATCAGGTCGGGGGTGGGGATGTCGGGGGCCGCGCCCTGTGCCTCGGCCACCGCTGCCGCCGCATCGGACGGGCCCCAGCCCAGATTGACCAGCGCCGAGAGCGCATCGGCCGCTGCCGTGGCGGCGGGGTCCGGCGCGGCGGGGCGGCGCGTCCTGCGGGCGGGGGCGGCGTCGTGGGTCACCTCGGCGGCCACGCCCTCCATCGCCGCGCGGCCCGCCATGGCCATCACCGAGGGCGCCCGGTCCTTGAGGTCCAGCACCACCCTTTGCGCGGTCTTGGGGCCGACACCCTTTGCCCGCGCCACCGAGGACCAGTCGCCCAGCGCGATCGCCCGCGACAGCCCGTCCGCGCCCAGTGTGCCGAGGATCGACAGCGACGCCTTGGCGCCCACGCCCTGCACGCCGACCAGCAGCCGGTGCCATTCCTTTTCGGCCAGGGTCAGGAAGCCGATCAACTGCACCAGGTCCTGCCGCACGATCATGTCGGTATAAAGCGCCACCGCCTCGCCCGCCCCCGGCAGGCGGGCAAGGACGCTGTCGCTGACATGCACGACATAGCCCACGCCGCGCACGTCGATCAGGACGTGATCGGTGCCCTTGTAGTCGACCACCCCGGACAGCCGCCCGATCATGCGGCACCCGCCCCCGCGCGCGACAGCGCCCGTTGCAGGTGGCCCGCCGATTGCAGGTGATGCGCGTGGCAGATCGCGATGGCCAGCGCGTCGGCGGCGTCCGGCCCGGCAAGGCTGACGCCCGGCAGATGCAGGCGGACCATATGCGCCACCTGCTCCTTCTGGGCATGGCCGACGCCGACCACCGCCTTCTTGACGGCATTGGGCGCGTATTCCCCCACCGCCAGCCCCGCCTGCGCGGGCACCAGCAGCGCGATGGCGCGCGCCTGGCCCAGCTTCAGCGTGCCGGTGGCGTCCTTGTTCACGAAGGTTTCCTCGACCGCCGCCGCATCCGGCAGCCACAGCGCCAGCACCTGCGACAACTGGTCGTGCAGCGACAGCAGCCGTTCGGCCAGCGTCGCGCCGGTGGAATGGCAGATGCCGTTTGCGACATGGCTGATTCGCGATCCCTCGACCGAAATCACGCCCCAGCCCATGTTGCGCAAGCCGGGATCGACGCCCAGAACCCGCATGAATGTCCCTGCCCTGTATCCTTGCCGCAACAGCTAGCACAAAGCACGAACCCCGGCCAAGGTGGAACTGCGCCCCGGATCGGCGCCGCGCGCCGGATCGTGCCATATTTGCGCATTGCCGACGACGGTTGCAGATGCAAAAGCGACACCCCTCACGGGCGGCACACGGGTTCGTGAAAATGTGTTATCCGACATGCGGAAATCGCATGATCGTCATGCGTTTTCGGCTCTGGCTCCGGGTGATCCACCCGCCTATCTGCCGGGACAGGCAAGATGCCGCAATGCAGCGGCGCCGGTTTACTGGAGTTTCGTCATGGCCAGCATTGACACCACCCGCCCCTTCGTCGCCGTGCCGCGTTTCTCGCTCGCCCGGATTGCCACCACGTTGTTTCACAACCTGCAGACCTGGAACGACGCGCGCGCCACGCGCGCGACGCTGTCGCGTCTCAGCGAGCACGAGCTGCGCGACATCGGTCTCAGCCGCAACGAGATCGAGTATATCGGTCGCCGCTGAACCACTCGGCAAATACAATAACAAAGGCCGCACCGGAGCCCCGGCGCGGCCTTTCGCACTCGTTACCCCCCGATAACTAGCCGCGCAGCGCAGCCAGTGCGTCGGTCACCCATCCAGCAGCGCTTTCGGTGAACACGTCCGGCTGAAGCAGCCAGGCGGCAACCTGCTCGGCGGTGTTGCCCTGCGCCAGTCTTTCGACGCGGGCATTGTAGTCGTCGCCGCCGAGCGCCGCGAACATCCACAGCTTGAAGCCGAACGCGAGCAGCAGCAGCATCACGAGTGACTTCAGCGGAAACCGCGCCACATGGCGGCGCGGGTATTCGACCATCAGGCCGTCCGGCCCGACATGCACGCGCGACCCGCGCGCCCGCAGCCGCGTGTGCTTGCGCTCAAGCCGGTGCAATCGGTGCCCGAACTCGGGATCAATGATAGGTGTAGCAGCCATCCACAGTAACCTTTGCGAGGCCCCCACCTCACACGGCACTTATTCTACGCCAAGCGTGGCGGAATTATGAAGAATGAGATGAATAATTCGTGGCAAATCCGAGAACCAGCGTCGCCCAGTCGCCAATATCCTCGCGTTCGAGCTGATTGAACCCGGATCGGACATAAACGGCGGCGACCTCGTCGGCCTGCTCGACCAGAATCCCCGAGAGAATCACCTTGCCCCCCGGCGCGACACGGGACGCCATGTCGGGGGCCAGCGCGATCAGCGGTCCCTTGAGGATATTGGCGAACACCAGATCGAAAGGCGCCCGCGCGGCGATGTCGGGGTGATCGAAGCCTGCCGCCTCGATGCAGAGGATGCGGTCCGCAAGCCCGTTCGCCGCCGCATTGGCCTGCGCCACCTCGACGGCGACCGGGTCGATGTCGCTGGCCAGCACCGCGCCCGGCCAGACCCGCGCGGCAGCCATGGCCAGCACCGCCGTCCCCGCGCCGATGTCGGCGATGCGGGCCGGCGTCTCGCCGCGCGCCGCCATGCGTTCCAGCGCGCGCAAACAGCCCAGCGTGGTGCCGTGATGCCCGGTGCCGAAGGCCATCGCCGCCTCGATCAACAGCGGCTCCGCCCCATCGGGCACCTTGTCGGCATCATGGCTGCCGTGGACGAAGAACCGCCCGGCCACCACCGGCGAAAGTTCGCGGCGCACATGGGCGACCCAGTCGATGTCGGGCACCTCGCTGACCGCAAAGGGCCGGGCGCCATGGGCGGCGGCCAGCAGGTCGAGGGTCACGGCATCGGGCGGCGTCTCGAAATGCGCGCCAACCTCGAAGCGGCCGGAGCCGTCCTCGATCTCGGTGACGCCGACCGCATAGGGTGCAGGGTCGATGTCCTCGAGCGCCCCGGCCAGCGCTTCGGCCTGCGCCTGTCCGGGCGTGGTGGTCATGGCGACATGGACGGGCATGGGGCTTCCTTTCAGAGGCGCGACAGGACGATGCCGACAACGATCAGCGCGGCGGCGGCGCCCTTGGCCTTGTCCATCCGCTCGCCGAAGGCAAGCCAGCCGATCAGCACCGCGAACAGGATCGAGGTCTCGCGCAGCGCCGCGACGACGGCAATCGGCGCCACGGTCATCGCCCAGATCGACACGGCATAGGCGCCATAGGACGCCGCCGCCGCCGCGATCCCCTGCGCCCAGGCGCGGCTGTTGCGCGGAATGACCTGCCGCCCGCGCCAGGCCACCGTGCCCAGCGAGAAGATGATGCCGTCGACCACGAACACCCAGGCGACATAGGCCACCGCATCGCCCGCGATCCGCGCCCCCATGCCGTCGATCAGCGTATAGGTCGCGGTCGCGGCGGCCGAGCCCAGCGCGAAGGGCAGCAGCCGCCGTTCCTCGCCGCCGGTGAACACCCCGCGCGCCATCAGCAGGATGCCGAGGCCCAGCATCACGATGCCGCCATACTGGCCGAGGCTGACCTCGTCGGGCAGCAGGAAGGCGCCCACGACCGCCACCGCCATCGGCGCGGCGCCGCGCGCGATGGGGTAGACCCGGCTCAGGTCGCCGCGATCATAGGCGAAGGTCAGGAACGACTTGTAGGCGAAATGCGTGCAGCCCGCCGCGATCACCCAGGGCCAGGCGCCGGGCGCGATGGGCGGCAGGGCAAGGGCGATGGGCAGGCCGATGACCAGTTCGCCGATCGACATGATGACCATGGCGCCGATGCGGCTGGCCCCGACCTTGATGAGGGCGTTCCACATCGCATGAAGCAGCGCCGCGCCGAGGACAGCCAGCAGGACCACCATGCTCATATCAGAAAGCCGCCCGCGCCTTCATGGCGCAGCAGCGCGATCTTGGTCTCGACCCCGGCACCGCCGGAATAGCCGCCGGTGCCATGAGCCCCGAGCACCCGGTGGCAGGGCACGATGAGCGGCAGCGGGTTAGCGCCGCAGCCCTGCCCCACCGCCTGCGCGCTGACGCCCAGCGTGCGGGCGATGTCGCCGTAGGTGAGGGTTTCGCCGTAAGGGATCGCGCACATTGCGTCACGCATCTGCGCCGCAAAGCCGGTCGCGGGTTCAAGCGGCAGGTCGAATCCGCGCCGCGTGCCTGCGAAATATTCCGCCACCTGCGCCAGCGCCGCACGCAGCAGATCGCCTTCGGGCGGCGGCGCGCGCCGCCATTCGGCGGCGGTCAGCACACCACCCGCGACGGTCACGCGAAACGGCCCGGCGGGGGTGAGGATGCCGCCGGTCTGCCGGTCAGCCGTCACCGCGCGGCCAGCGCCGCGTCGCAGCGCGCGCAGGTGCCGGGGTGGGAATGGGTGCCGACATCGGGCAGCACCTGCCAGCAGCGTTCGCATTTGGTGCCCGGCGCGGGTGCAAACACCACCGCCACGCCCGGCACGTCACCCAGCGCAAACGCGCCCTCGGGTACCGGGTCCGTGCTGAGCGTCAGGCCCGAGGTAATGCACACCCCCGCGAAATCGACGCTGCCCAGCAATGCGGCGGTCTCGGCATCGACATGGACCACCGGCGCGGCCTCAAGGCTGGCGCCGATCACCTTGGCCACCCGCTGCACCTCGAGCGCGCCGTTGACCACGCGGCGCACGGCGCGGATGCGCTCCCATTTCGCGGCCAGCGCCGGGTCGGCCCATGCGGCGGGCGTCTCGGGGAAATCCACCAGGTGAACGGACGACTCGTCGCCGGAGAAGCGTTCAAGCCAGGCTTCCTCCATCGTGAACGCCAGGATCGGCGCCAGCCAGCGCACCACGCGGTGAAACAGCAGGTCGAGCACATGGCGCGCGGCGCGGCGGCGGGGGCTGTCGCCGTCGCAATAGAGCACGTCCTTGCGGATGTCGAAGTAGAACGCCGACAGGTCCGAGGTCGCAAACTCGAACACCACCTTGAACACGTTCTGGAAATCGAAGCGCCGGTAACCCTCGCGCACCTGCGCATCCAGCTCCGCCAGCCGGTGCAGTATCAGCCGTTCGAGTTCCGGCATCTCTGCCGCGTCCATGCGGTCGGATTCGCCGAAATCGGCCAGCGATCCCAGCATGAACCGCAACGTGTTGCGCAACCGGCGATAGCTGTCGGCGGCGCCCTTCAGGATTTCCGGGCCGATGCGCTGGTCGGCGGTGTAATCGGCCTGCGCCACCCAGAGCCGCAGGATATCGGCGCCATACTGGTCGATCACCTCCTGCGGGGCGGTGATGTTGCCCGTCGACTTGGACATCTTCATGCCCTTCTCGTCGAGCGTGAAGCCGTGCGTCACCACGTTGCGATAGGGCGCCCGCCCGCGCGTCGCGCAGGCCTGCAACATCGAGGAATGGAACCAGCCGCGGTGCTGGTCGGTGCCTTCAAGGTAAACGTCGGCAATCCCGTCCGGCGCCCCGTCGGGGCGGTCGCGCAGCACGAAGGCATGGGTCGAACCCGAATCGAACCACACGTCGAGCACGTCGAAAACCTGCTCGTAGGCGTCGGGGTCGGCCTGCCCGTCCAGCACCCGCGCCTTGAAGCCCGGTTCATACCAGACATCGGCGCCCGATTGTTCAAACGCGGCGACGATGCGGGCGTTCACCTCGGGGTTCTTCAGCAGGAAATCCGCGTCATCGGGCTTCGCGCCCTTCTTCACGAAGCACACCAGCGGCACACCCCAGGCGCGTTGACGCGACAGCACCCAGTCGGGGCGGGTCTCCATCATCGCATGAAGGCGGTTGCGGCCCGAAGGCGGCGTGAAGGTGACGAGTTCCTCGATCGAGGTCAGCGCGCGGGCGCGGATCGTGTCGCCATATTGCCCCAGCCCGTCGTCAAGCGGCCGGTCGATAGCGGCAAACCATTGCGGCGTGTTGCGGTAGATGACCGGCGCCTTCGAGCGCCAGCTATGCGGGTAGGAATGTCTGATCTTCCCCTTGGCCAGCAGCGCCCCCGCCCGTGCCAGCGCCCTGATGTTCGAGACATTGGCCGGGCCTTCCTTGCCCTCGGGGGTGATGATCTGCTCGCCGCCGAAGATCGGCAGGTCGGCGCGAAAGCTGCCATCGGGGCCGACGTTGTGGGTCATCTTCAGCCCGTGTCTCAGGCCGAGGAAATAGTCGTCCTCGCCGTGGCTGGGGGCGGTATGGACAAAGCCGGTGCCCGCATCCTCGGTGACGTGATCGCCGGGAAGCATGGGGACGGGGTAATCCCATTCGCCGTTGCCGTCCGCGATGCCGCGATAGGGGTGGGCGAGGGTGAGGGATTCAAGCCCGCTCGCCTCCACGTCGCGCAGCCGGGTCAGGGTGGCGATCTTCGCGGCGGTGCGCACATTGTCGGCCAGCGCATCGGCCAGAAGCAGCGTCTCGCCAACCTGCGCGGGGGCATTTTCGCCCTCGACCGCATCGACACGGTAGAGGCCGTAGGAAATGGTCGGATTGAAGGCCACCGCGCGGTTCGAGGGGATGGTCCACGGCGTCGTCGTCCAGATGACGACCGAGGCATCGTCCATGCCCGACACCACCGGAAACCGCACCCAGATCTGGTGCGAGGTCACGTCGTGATATTCGACCTCGGCCTCGGCCAGCGCGGTCTTTTCCACCGGCGACCACATCACCGGCTTCGACCCCTGATAGAGCGCGCCGTCCATCAGCAGTTTCAGGAAATCCTCGGCGATCACCGCCTCGGCGTGGAAATCCATCGTCAGATAAGGGTCGTCCCAGTTGCCGATGACGCCGAGCCGTTTGAACTCCGCGCGCTGCACGTCGATCCAGTGTTCGGCGAAGCGGCGACATTCCTGGCGGAAGGCGATGATGTCGACCGCGTCCTTGTCGAGGCCCTTCGCGCGATACTGCTCCTCGATCTTCCATTCGATCGGCAGGCCGTGGCAGTCCCAGCCCGGCACATAGCGCGCGTCGAAGCCCATCATCTGATGCGAGCGGGTGATGATGTCCTTGATGATCTTGTTGAGCGCATGGCCGATGTGCAGATGCCCGTTCGCATAGGGCGGGCCGTCATGCAGCACGAAGGGGGTACGCCCGGCGGCGCTGCCGCGCAGGCGGGCATAGACGCCGAGCTTTTCCCACCGCTCCAGCCAGCCGGGTTCGCGGGCGGGCAGCCCGGCGCGCATCGGGAAATCGGTCCGGGGCAGGTTCAGCGTGTCACGGTAGTCGTGCGAGGGTGTATCGGCGGGCATGGGGGCCTCGGGGTCGGTGGTTGCGGCAGGGACGGCGCGGCATCGCAGGCGCCTTGGCCCGGCACCCTGACGCTCAGGGCGCCGGGTGGATAATTCGCCGCCGTCTGCCGCACCGTCCCGCCATCGGCGGGCTTATAGGCAGCGGGCCGGGGCGGGTAAAGGGTCGGATCCGGCGCGCCACGCGGGCGCGGGGCCGTTGCGGGCGGGACGGGGCAACCGCGACCTCGCGCTCGATGCCCTCTGGGTTCCTTCGTCGGCTGCGCCTCCTCGCAATGACGGGGTTCGATAATCGTCATTGCGAGGCGAAAGCCGAAGCAACCTCGACCGCTCGCGCACAACATCGGGGTTGCTTCGTCGCCTTCAGCTCCTCGCAATGATGGTTCGCCTTGCCATGACGGGCGCGCGGTTCAGTTCTGCCGTGACCGAGGCCGAAAGGGCAGCGGGGCGACCGGCACGCCGTCCTCGACCAGCGCGCGGGCGTCCTCGGGCTTTGCCTCGCCCCAGATCGAGCGGGCCGGGCTGCGCCCCTCGTGCATGGCGCGGGCCTCGGTGGCGAAGGAAAGCCCGACGTAATCCGAGTCTTCCTCGACATGGCGGCGAATCTCGGCCAGCGCCTGTTCGAGCGGCGTCTCGGCCTTGCCCAGCGACGGCGCCGCAGCCGAGGCGACGGCAGGCGCCATCAGCGCCTTTTCGACCTTTGCCGAGCCGCAGACCGCGCAGGCAACCATTCCCGCCGCCTGCAACCGCTCGAACGCCGCCGAGGACTGGAACCAGCTCTCGAAACGATGCGCGTGCTCGCAGGTCAGGCTGTAAAGGATCATCGGCGGGTGCCCCGGAGAAACCTTCACCATATCTAGCGTGGACGGGCCGCAAGGCAATGGCCACACGCGCCGCCGCAGGGCAACCGGGCAAACGGCTCTGCCCGGTTTGGCACGGCACCGCCGTCCGCAAATCCCGTCATTGCGAGGCGAAGTCGAAGCAACCCCGACGGCTTGCGCACAGCATCGGGGTTGCTTCGTCGGCTTCGCCTCATCGCAATGACGGAATATGCCGTTCGCCCGATTGCCCTGTGCTCCGCCCGCATCCGGCGCGCCGAAACGTCGAACCGGACAGCGGCCGCGTGGCGCGCGAGGTCTCGTCAATCGCCGGTTAACCTTTTCATGCGAGGCTGCCGCCATGAGCCGTACTCGCACCTCATGCGCCGAAGCGCCGCTTCCCTTCGCCGATCTCCGGCCCGTGCCGGATGACGACGCGGCGCCTGCCGCCCTGCCTGCGGGGCGGCTGCCGTCCTATATCGCCGACCATCGCGCGCGGTTGCGCGAACGGTTCATGGCGGGCGGCGCCGCCGCGCTGCCGGATTACGAATTGCTCGAACTGGTCCTCTTCCGGGCGATCCCGCGCCAGGACGTGAAACCGCTGGCACGGCGGCTCATCGACACGCTGGGGGATTTCAACCGTGTGCTGTCCGCGCCCGCCGCGCGGCTGCTGGCCGTGGACGGCATAGGCCCCGCCGCGCTGTGCGAACTGAAACTGGTCGAAGCCGCTGCCCACCGCCTTGCCCGCGCCAGGGTCATCAACCGCCATGTCATCAGCGGCTGGGATGCGGTCGTGGACTATTGCCACACCGTCATGGCCCACCGCGAAACCGAACAGTTCCGCATCTTCTTTCTCGACCGCAAGAACGTCCTGATCGCGGATGAGGAACAGGCCAGGGGCACCGTCGATCACGTTCCGGTCTACCCGCGCGAAGTGGTGCGCCGCGCGCTGGAACTGAACGCCTCGGCGCTGATCCTCGTGCACAACCACCCCTCGGGCGACCCGACGCCGTCGCAGTCCGACATCGAGATGACGCGCCAGGTGGAACAAGCCGCCGACGCGCTGGGCATCACGCTGCACGACCACCTCGTCATCGGCAAGTCGCGCGAACTCAGCTTTCGGGCCAGCGGGCTGATCTGATGGTGGCGGGGCGCCTCGCGTCACCCCCCCTGCTTTCCCAGCTTGCGATGCACTTCCTCAAGGTCGATCCCGCCCGTGGGCATCTTGTTGCCGGGGTTGTCGAAGTCGTAGCGGAAAAGCTGGAAATCCTTCTTGTAGATTTCCCACATCAGATGCCGCGACAGGTCGTCGAAGTAATCCTCGACCGGATGCGCGCGTTTCGGGCCGTGGCCCTCGCTTTCGTTGAAGCGCGGGATCGTCGCGAGATCGACCGGGTGCGGGGTCTCGCCGACCAGGGCCAGCACCTCGCCCATGCCCCGGTTGAAATCCTCGGTCCAGAAGATGTGATCGTAGCGGCCACCGTTGGTGATGAAGGTGCCGACATGGCCCGACATCGCCGACCAGTGGATGTCGGGGTCCATCGGCTTGCGAAAGCGGATCGTGTCGCGGGCGAACAGCAGGAAACGGCGGAAGCTGCGGATCTGGTCGAACTCGAAGCCGTCCTCGGGGCTGCCGACATCGACGCCGTAGCGCTTCACCAGCATCGGCACGAGATTGCCGCGATAGCGCCGCCCGTTCCTCTGGATTCCGGCGATCTTGTCGAAGAACGACGACAGGATGCGGGTGTAGGGGTTGCGCACGCAGGTAAAGACCGGCGCCTTGCGCGCCGCCACCGCTGCGGTGATGGCGGGCTGGCTGTCCTCCTGCACCCATTTGTGCAGCCCTTCGGTAGAATCGTGGATGTCGCCGTCGAAGAACCGCCCGTGGTCCGACCAGAACATGATCTGCCCGATGGTCGAGCAGGCGCATTTCGGCACGACGCGGTAGATCATGCTGCCGCTCTCGGTCATCCAGGTGCCGGGAAAGCCCATCCGTTCCAACCCCTCGCTGCCGCCTGTGCGCGCTGCGTAACCCAAAGCAGGGAAAGTCGCGGCAATCAACGCCTGTTCGCGCCGGAAGCCATGGACAATCACCACGAAACCCGCTGATCGTTCGCCTCATGGCCGAAATTGCCTTCATCCTGCTGTGCCACAAGAACCCAGATGCCGTGATCGAGCAGGCGCGGCAAATGACGGCGGCGGGCGACCGGATCGCCATTCACTTCGACGGCAACGCCCCCGCCGCCGATTACGCCCGCATCCGCGCCGGGCTGGCGGGCAACGCCAGCGTGACCTTCGCCGCCCGCCGGGTGCGCTGCGGCTGGGGGGAATGGAGCCTGGTCGCGGCCACGATCCTGACCGTCGAGGCCGCGCTGGCGGCATTTCCCGGCGCGACCCATTTCTACATGGTCTCGGGCGACTGCATGGCGATCAAGTCGGCGGCCCATGCGCATGACTACCTGGACGCGCAGGACGCCGATTACATCGAGAGCGTCGATTTCTTCGACAGCGGCTGGATCAGGACCGGCCTGCGCGAGGAGCGGCTGGTCTATCGCCACTGGCTGAACGAGCGGCGCCACAAGGCGCTGTTCTATCTGGCGCTGAACGCGCAGCGCAAGCTGGGGCTGCGCCGGGCGATCCCCTCCGACCTGCAGATGCAGATCGGCTCGCAATGGTGGTGCCTGCGGCGCGCGACCGTCGAATCGGTGCTCGCCTTCACGCGCAGACGCCGCGATGTCATGCGCTTCTTCCGCACGACATGGATCCCCGACGAGACCTTCTTCCAGACGCTGGTGCGCCATCTGGTGCCCGAGGCGGAAATCCGCAGCCGGACGCTGACCTTCCTGATGTTCACCGACTACGGGATGCCCGCGACCTTCTACAACGACCATTACGACCTGCTGCTCAGCCAGGATTACCTGTTCGCCCGCAAGATCAGCCCCGAGGCGCATGATCTGAAGGCGCGGCTGGCCGACCTCTGGGCCTCGGGGCGGCGCGATTTCCGCACCTCGAACGAAGGGCGACGGCTATTCGAGTTCCTCACCGGCCGGGGCCGCATCGGCCGCCGCTTTGCCTCGCGCTTCTGGGAGACGGATTCGGCGCTGGGCCGCGACCGTGAGCTGCTGATCCTCGCCTCGAAGAAATGGCACGTGGCCAAGCGGCTTGCGGGCGTGGTCAACCATTACACCGGCCTGCCCGCGATCCATTACCTCTTCAACGAGGAGGACACGCCGCTGCCCGACCTCGGCGGCATCCAGGCGACTCTGGCCAAGCGGACGCGCCACCGCCGGGCGCTTGTGCGGATGCTGTTCGATTACTACGACAGCGACCGGCTGCTGATCTGCATGGACACCGCGAATCTCGATCTCATGCAGGATTTCGACTCGGACCGTTCGACGACGCGGGTTCTGGAAATCGACTGCCTGTTCTCGGACGACTACCTGATGGGCCATGCGCGGCGCATCGGCCTTGCGGGCGACGGGACGCCCGAACCCGCGCTGCGCCGGATCATCCCGGCGATCCGCAACGTGATCGCCTCGGATTCCGACCGGCTGCGCGATGCCGGGCTGCGCGACCTGCGCCGGATCGGCCAGGCGCGGGACGCCGGGGAAAACGCCGCCGCCCTTGCGGCCTTTCTCGCGGTGGGTGAGGATGTGGCACGCGCCATCGCCCGCACGCCGGGCCTTTTTGCGGATTGACCATGAATTACAGCTACGACGACCAGAATATCTTTGCCCGCATCCTGCGCGGCGAGATTCCCAACCGCACCGTGCTGGAAACCCGGCACGCGCTGGCCTTTCACGACATCAACCCGCAGGCGCCGGTGCATGTGCTGGTGATCCCCAGGGGGCCGTGGGTCACGCTCGACCATTTCATCCGCGACGCCGGGGCGGACGCGCAGCTCGGCTTCTGGGCGGCGGTGTCGCAGGTCTGCGAGCTGCTGGAACTGGATGACGGCGTGCGCTTCATCGCCAACTCGCGCGACCACGCCCATCAGGAGGTGCCGCATTTCCACCTGCACATCCTTGCCGGGCGCCCGCTGGGGCCGATGCTGGCGCGCTGAGCCGGTTGCGGGCATGGCGCGCCTCGGGATAGAACGGGGCAGGATTTCAAGAGGCACGCGCCCATGACCATCACCCCGCCCGAAACCCGCATCGTCGAGAAGGCGCATTTCTCCTGCGAGGGGCCGTCGGTCCCGCTGGGCCATCCGCGCGTCTGGCTGCGCATCATCCCCGAGATCGGCCATGTCGATTGCGGCTATTGCGGCGCGCATTACGTTCTGTCCGACACGGCCAAAGCCGACGCTTTCGCGCGCGGCTCGTAGGGGGCGCCGCCCCCGGCAGTTTCCGGACAGATGAAAGGGAGGGGCGCGCCATGGCGTTCGGCAAGGGCTGCCATCTGCATCTGATCGACGGCTCGGCCTATGTCTTTCGCGCCTACCACGCGCTGCCGCCGCTGACGCGCAAGTCGGACGGGCTGCCGATCGGCGCGGTGGCCGGGTTCTGCAACCTGCTGTGGAGCGAGATCGGCAACCGCGGCGCGGATGCGCCCACCCATATCGCGGTGATCTTCGACTTCAACGGCAAGTCGTTCCGCAACGACCTTTACCCCGACTACAAGGCCAACCGCCCGCCCGCGCCCGAGGATCTGGTCCCGCAATTCCCGCTGACCCGCGAGGCGACCCGCGCCTTCAACATCGCCAGCGAGGAAATGGAGGGGTTCGAGGCCGACGACATCATCGCCACGCTGGCCCGGCAGGCGCGCGAGGCGGGGGGAACGGCCACCATCGTGTCATCCGACAAGGACCTGATGCAGCTTGTCGGCGACGGGATCGACATGTTCGACCCGATGAAGAACCGACATATCGACCGCGACGGCGTGATCGAAAAGTTCGGCGTGCCGCCCGAACGTGTCATCGACGTGCAGGCGCTGGCGGGCGATTCGGTCGACAACGTGCCGGGTGCGCCGGGCATCGGGGTCAAGACGGCGGCGCAGCTCATCCAGGAATACGGCGATCTCGACACGCTGCTGGCGCAGGCCGGTGACATCCGCCAGCCCAAGCGGCGCGAGACGCTGACCACGAAGGCCGACCAGATCAGGCTGTCGCAGAAGCTGGTGACGCTCGACGACCGGGTGCCGCTGGGCTTCACGCTCGACGATCTGGAAGTGCGCGAGATCGAACCTGAGGCGCTGTTCGATTTCCTCGGGCGGATGGAGTTCCGCAATCTCGCCAAGCGCGTCGCCGACAAGCTGGCCATCGAGGCGCCGGCGATGCCGGAACCCGCCGCCACCGCCGAGGCGACGGCCGAGGCGCCGGTGCCCTTCGATACCGCCGCCTACGATTCCGTGACCACGGCGCAGGCGCTGGAGGCGTGGGTCGCCGCGATCCGCCATCAGGGCTTTGTTGCCTTCGACACGGAAACCACCGGCCTCGACGAGATGCGCGCCGACCTGGTCGGCATCTCGCTGGCCACCGCGCCGGGGCGGGCCTGCTACATTCCGGTCGGCCACCGCGCCACCGGCGATCTGTTCGGCAACGGCGCGCTGGTGCCGGGGCAGTTGCCGCTCGATGACGTGCTGGCGGCGCTGAAGCCGGTGTTCGAGGACGATTCGATCCTGAAGATCGGCCAGAACGTGAAGTTCGACGCCAAGATGCTGTCGCGCCACGGCATCGAGGTCGGTCCCTGCGACGACACCATGCTGATGAGCTATGCGCTCCACGCCGGACTGCACAATCACGGCATGGACGAGCTGTCGGAACGCTATCTGGGCCATATCCCGATCCCGATCCGCGAGCTGATCGGCTCGGGCAAGGGGCAGATCACCTTCGATCTGGTGCCCCTGGCCGATGCGGTCCGCTACGGGGCCGAGGATGCCGACATCACCCTGCGGCTGTGGCAGACCTTCCGGCCGATGCTGGCGCAGGGCCGGGTGATGACGGTCTATGAAACGCTGGAACGGCCGCTGGTCCCGGTGCTCAAACGCATGGAGATGGCCGGGATTCTGGTCGACCGCGACGTGCTGGCGCGCATGTCGAACGTGTTCGCGCAGAAGATGGCCGGGCTCGAGGCGGAAATCCACGACCTCGCCGGTGAAAAGTTCAACGTCCAGTCGCCCGCGCAGGTCGGCACGATCCTGTTTGAACGCATGGGGCTGCCCGGCGGCACCCGCACGAAAACCGGGCAGTGGTCCACGCCCGCCGATGTGCTCGAAGACCTTGCCACCGAACACGATTTCCCGGCGCGAATTCTTGATTACCGCCAGTTGCAGAAGCTGAAATCGACCTACACCGACGCGCTGCAGGCCGCGATCAACCCAGATACGGGCCGCGTGCACACGTCCTATTCCATTGCGGGCGCCAATACCGGCAGGCTCGCCTCGACCGATCCGAACCTGCAGAACATCCCGGTGCGCACCGAGGAAGGCCGCCGCATCCGCGAGGCGTTCATCGCGCCGCCGGGGAAGGTGCTGGTCAGTCTCGACTACAGCCAGATCGAATTGCGCATCCTCGCGCAGGTGGCCGGGATCGAGGCCCTGCGGCAGGCGTTCCTCGACGGCCAGGACATCCACGCGGCGACCGCATCGGAAATGTTCAACGTGCCGCTCGACCGGATGACCCCGGACATCCGCAGGCAGGCCAAGGCGATCAACTTCGGCGTCATCTACGGCATTTCCGCCTTCGGCCTTGCCCGCAACCTGCGCATCCCGCGCGATCAGGCGCAGGGCTTCATCGACCGCTATTTCGAGCGCTTCCCCGGCATCCGCGACTACATGGACGCGACCATCGCCTATGCGAAGGAACATCTGCACGTCCGCACCATGTTCGGCCGCCGCATTCACACGCCGGAAATCAATTCGCGCGGGCCGTCTGCCGGGTTCGCGCGGCGCGGGGCGATCAACGCGCCGATCCAGGGCACCGCCGCCGACATCATCCGCCGCGCCATGATCCGCATGGACCCGGCCATCGCCCGCCTGCCCGCGCGGATGCTGTTGCAGGTCCATGACGAGCTGCTGTTCGAGGTGGACGAGGATGCCGCCGACAACCTGATCGCCGCTGCGCGCGCGGTGATGGAGGGGGCGGCAGAACCTGCGGTGAAGCTCGCCTTGCGGCTGGTGGTCGATGCCGGGCGGGGGCCGAACTGGTCGGCAGCGCATTGAGGGGGCGGGGCTGAGCAGGTCGGCGGCAAACGGAAACGTTTGACGCCAGCGCAATCGGACGACCTGCATATTCCGTCATTGCGAGGAGCCGCAGGCGACGAAGCAACCCCGATGTTTAGCGCGAGCGTTCGGGGTTGCTTCGGCTTCGCCTCGCAATGACGGGGTTAGCGGGCGGCGGTGCCCACGGCGTAGACCCGCGTGCCCGCCGAATCCGTGAAAAACGCGACCCGCGCTAACCTGTTGTTTTGTCGCATTGTCGCGGGCGCTAAATGTATCCATTTGGCTGCGAAATGCCCTAATAACCCGCCGCCCGGTCCACGCGGTCGCGCAACGGTTCGCCGCGTTCGACCCCGGCGATGTTTTCGGCAAGAACGGCGGCGGCGGTCGCAACCCGCGTCTCGGCGGCGATATGCGGCGTCACCGTCACCTGCGGGTGATGCCAGAACGGGTGATCCGGCGGCAGCGGTTCGCGGCGGAACACGTCGAGCGTCGCATGGCCCACCTGCCCCGAATCCAGCGCCGCCAGCAGCGCATCGTCGTCGATGACCGGCCCGCGCGCCGGGTTGATGATCACGGCGCCGGGAGCGAGGCGGGCAAATTCCGCCGCGCCAAGCAGGTTCTCGGTCCCCCGCGTCAGCGGCAGCAGGATCACGACGATCTGCGCGCCATCAAGCGCCCCGTGCAGCCCGGCCCGGCCCGAGAAGGTGCGTGCCAGATAGGGCAGCTCGCGCGGGCTGCGGCTCCAGCCGGTCACCGGAAAACCAAGCGCGGCAAGCGTGGAGGCCGCCGACCGGCCCAGCTCGCCCAGGCCCAGCACCGTCACCGGCCGCTCCGGCGCCAGGGGCGGCACGGTCCTGTGCCACGCGCCTTTCAGCCCGTGCACATGGACATCGAGGCCGATGTGGTGGCGCATGACATGGGCGGTGACATATTCGGTCATGCCGCGCGTCATGCTCGGCTCGACCATGCGGGCCAGCGGCTGGGTCAGCGTCGGGTTCGTCACCAGCGTCTCGACCCCCATCCAGGTCGACAGCACGGCCTTCGCGCGGGTGAAGGGCGTGAAATCCGCACCCACGGCACCGGGCCGCAAGACGATGTAATCGACCTCGCCGGGCGGCAGATCGGGCGCCAGCCGGGCCGCAACGCCGCGCGCCGCCAGTTCGCGCGCCAGCGGCGCCGCATAGTCGCGTTCGACCCTCTCGCCCAGAAGCAGGATGTTCGGCATTACCTCACCTTGTGGACATGGGCGCTCTGGATCAGGCCAAAGCCCAGCAGCAGCACGATCATGGACGAGCCGCCCCAGCTTACCAGGGGCAACGGTACGCCGACCACCGGCGCAAGCCCGGTGACCATGAGCATGTTGACCGCGAACAACAGGAAGAAGCTCGCCGCGATGCCGATGGTCAGCACCGACGAAAAGCGGTCGCGGTTGGTCAGCGCGGTCGCAAGGCAGAACGCGAGGATCAGCAGATAGAGCACCAGCAGCGCCGACGACCCGACGAAGCCGAATTCCTCGGCCAGGGTGTTGAAGATGAAGTCGGTATGCTTTTCCGGCAGGAAGTTCAGCCGCGACTG
>JACFNP010000061.1 GCA_019454835.1 Rubellimicrobium sp. | reverse complement strand
GGCGGTTGCGCGGGTTGACGCGGAACTGCCGCGCGCAAACCCCGTCATTGCGAGGAGGCGCAGCCGACGAAGCAACCCCGATGTCGTGCGCGAGCGTTCGAGGTTGCTTCGGCTTCGCCTCGCAATGACGGAATATGCGGTTCGCCCGATCACCCTGCGCCCCGATCCTCTTGCCGCATCGCACGCCGCTTCCCATTTCTGGTGACAGGGGAGGCGAAACGTGCTGCACTTCCCCTGACCGATCCACAGCAGCGGAGGACGCGATGAGCCTGAATTCCCATCTCGAGGAGTTGCGCAAGAAGCACGAGGCGCTGAGCAATGCGATCGAGGCGGCACAACGCCAGCCCGCGCAGGACGAGATCGAGATTGCGCAGATGAAGAAGCGCAAGCTGCAGTTGAAGGAAGAGATCACCCGTCTGGGCGGCGCCTGATACCGGGCCGGTCAGACAGGGATTCGGGGGCGGGTCTTGTGCGACAAGGCCCGCCCTTCGCGTTCAGGCCAGATACTGCCCGCCGTTCACCGACATGGTCGAGCCGGTGATGAAGCCCGCGTCGTCCGAGGCAAGGAACACCACCGCACGACCGATTTCCTCGGCCTCGCCGAGGCGACCGACGGGAATCTGCGGCAGGATCACCTCGTTCATCACCTTCTCGGGCACAGCCGCCACCATCTCGGTGTTGATGTAGCCGGGGCAGATCGCGTTGACGGTGATGCCCGCCCGCGCCCCTTCCAGCGCCAGCGCCTTGGTGAAGCCGATGTCGCCCGCCTTGGCGGCGGCATAGTTCACCTGCCCGAACTGGCCCTTCTGGCCGTTGATCGACGAGATGTTGATGACCCGCCCGAACTTGCGCGCCCGCATCCCGGCCCAGAGGTTGTGCGTCATGTTGAAGACGCCCGACAGATTCGTGCCGATGACCTCGTTCCACTGGTCGGGCGTCATGCGGTGAAAGGCCGAATCGCGGGTGATCCCGGCGTTGTTCACGAGGATGTCGACCGGCCCGAGCGCCGATTCGACGCGGGCGATGCCCTCGGTGCAGGCGGCATAGTCGGCCACGTTCCACTTGAAGGTGGCGATGCCGGTTTCGGCGGTGAAGCTTGCGGCAGCGGCATCGTTGCCCGCATAGGACGCCGCGACCGTGCAGCCTGCGTCCTTCAGCGCCCGCGATATCGCCGCGCCGATCCCGCGCGAGCCTCCGGTAACAAGTGCGACTCGGGCCATGGCAACCTCCCTCAAGACCAACCTCGGCTCATGCTAGGGCGGCAAGCGGGTTGCGGGCAAAGGGAATCTGCGTGGGGGACGGCCAGCGGGGGACAATCGGGCGACCTGCCCTGCGCTGGTTGGCACGGCACCGCCACCCGCAAATCCCGTCATTGCGAGGCAAAGCCGAAGCAACCCCGAACGCTCGCGCTCAACATCGGGGTTGCTTCGTCGGCTGCGCCTCCTCGCAATGACGGAATGTGTCGTTCGTCCGATTGCGCTGCCACCTTGGGCGAAACGGGGGGGCGAAACGGGGGGGCGCTGCCCCCCGGCCCTGCGGGCCGCCCCCCGGAGTATTTGCGCAAGGATGAAGGGACTCGCGCGGGATCAGCGCTCGACGCAGAGGGCGACGCCCATGCCGCCGCCGATGCAGAGCGTGGCGAGGCCCTTCTTCGCATCGCGGCGCTTCATTTCAAACAGCAGCGTGTTGAGGATGCGCGCGCCCGAGGCGCCGATCGGGTGGCCGATGGCGATGGCGCCGCCGTTCACGTTCACGATCGCCGGGTCCCAGCCCATGTCCTTGTTCACCGCGCAGGCCTGGGCGGCGAAAGCCTCGTTCGCCTCGACCAGATCGAGGTCGCCGACCGTCCAGCCGGCCTTTTCCAGCGCCCGGCGCGAGGCGGGGATCGGCCCGGTGCCCATGATCGACGGATCGACCCCGGCGGTCGCCCAGGACGCGATCCGCGCCAGCGGTTCGATCCCGGCCTTCAGGGCCTGCGCCTCACCCATCAGCAGGACACCGGCGGCGCCGTCGTTGATGCCCGAGGCATTGCCTGCGGTGACGCTGCCGTCCCTGGTGAAGGCGGGGCGCAGCTTCTGCATGGCTTCGATGGTCGAGCCGTGGCGGATGTATTCGTCCTGGTCGACGGTAACATCGCCCTTGCGGCCCTTGATGACGTGGGCGATGATTTCATCGGCGAAGCGCCCGGCCTTCTGCGCGGCCTCGGCCTTGTTCTGCGAGGCCAGCGCGAATTCGTCCTGCTGTTCGCGGCTGACATGCCATTGTTCGGCGACGTTTTCCGCCGTCTGGCCCATGTGGTAGTTGTTGAACACGTCCCACAGCCCGTCGCGGATCATCGTGTCGATCATCGAGAAGTCGCCCATCTTCCGGCCCGTCCGCAGATGCGCGCAATGCGGGGACAGCGACATGTTCTCCTGCCCGCCCGCCGCGACCACGGCGGCATCGCCGAGCATGATCTGCTGCGCACCCAGCGCCACCGCCCGCAGCCCCGAGCCGCAGACCTGGTTGAGGCCCCAGGCGGCCGATTCCTTCGGCAGACCGGCGGCGATATGCGCCTGCCGCGCCGGGTTCTGGCCCTGCCCGGCGGTCAGCACCTGGCCAAGGATGGTTTCGTTCACCTGCGCGGGGTCGATCCCGGCGCGTTCGACCAGCGCGCGCAGCACGGTCGCGCCCAGTTCATGCGCGGGGACATTGGCGAAGGCGCCGTTGAACGAACCGACGGCGGTGCGCGCGGCCGAAGCGATGACGACGGATGACATGGGGCAGCTCCCTATCTGGCAACGGGGGCGGGAACGCCCCGCCTGTATTCACGGACTGGAGTTTAGGCACTGGCGGCGGGCACGGCAATCGCTTTCGCTGCACGGCAGCATGTCACGTCACGGCGCCGGGCGCGGGCGACCGAACAGATAGCCCTGCAGGCAATCGACGCCCATACGGGCAAGACGGTCGCGGTCGGCGGCGGTTTCGACCCCTTCGGCGATGGTGAACATGCCGAACTGGCGGGCGACGGCAACCAGCGCCTCGACCACGACCTGATTGTCGGGCGAGGTGTCGATGCCCTGCACGAAGCCGGGGGCGATCTTCACCATGTCGAAGTAGAAGTCGCGCAGGTGGCGAAACGACAGGAAGCCGTCGCCGAAATCGTCCAGCGCGAACGAGATGCCCTGCGGCTGCATCGCCGCCATGAAGCGGGCGACGATTTCGGGCAGGGTCATGGCCGAGCTTTCCGAGATTTCGAGGATGAGCCGCGCGCCCGTATCGGGGGCGGCGGCAAGCCCGTCATCGAGCGCCGCACGCCAGCCGTCGTCGCCGATCGAGCGCGCCGACATGTTGATCGCCAGCCGCAGCGCCGGGTTGTCGCGCAGCGCCGCAAGACCCAGCCGCAGCGCCGCCGTGTCGATGTCGCGGCCTTCGGCGCGGTCCTGCACCCCGGCGATGAAGCTGGCGGCAGGCAGCAGGCGGCCCGCCGGATCGACCAGCCGGACGAAGCCTTCGTGAAAGGCAATGCGCGCGGGATCATCGGCCATCACCACCGGCTGAAAAGCCAGCCGCACCCGCCCCGCCGCCAGCGCCGAGGCGACCAGCGCGGGCAGGTCCTGCGCCTGCAGGTGCAGCGCATGGCTGAGCGGATCGGTCGGATCGTCGTCGGCGGGTCGGGCAGCGTGCATGGCCCTCTGTCGCACCGACTGGTGAAGGTTGTGTTGACGCCCGCCATTTGCGACGAAGGCGCATGACCCGAGACCCCGCCGACACCCTGCCGCGCTGTTCATGGGCGGGCGACGACCCGCTTTATTGCGCCTATCACGACCGGGAATGGGGCGTGCCGGAACACGATTCGCGGGCGCTGTGGGAAAAGCTGGTGCTCGACGGCTTTCAGGCAGGGTTGAGCTGGATCACGATATTGCGCAAGCGCGACAATTTCCGCCGCGCCTTTGCCGGGTTCGACCCCGAAGCCGTGGCCCGCACGACCGAGGCCGATGTGCTGCGCCTGCTGGGTGATCCGGGCATCATCCGCCATCGCGGCAAGATCGAGGCGGCGATCCGCGGCGCGCGGGCCTTCATCGCGCTGGAGGAACGCGACGGCTTCTCGCGCTTCGTCTGGGAGCATGTCGGCGGTGCGCCGGTGCAGAACCGGTGGCAGCATCCGCAGGAGGTGCCGACCGATACGGCCCTGTCGACCGCCCTGTCGCGCGACCTGCGCCGCGCGGGGTTCCGCTTTTGCGGGCCGGTCATCACCTATGCCTGGATGCAGGCCTGCGGGCTGGTGAACGACCACCTGACCACCTGCCACCGCCACGCACCCTGCGCGGCGCTGGGATCGAGCATGTCGCAGTCAAACGGAAACGTTTGACGCCAGGGCAATCGCGCGAAGGGATCTGCGTTGGTTGGCGCGGCATCGCCGTCCGCAATTCCCGTCATTGCGAGGAGGCGCAGCCGACGAAGCAACCCCGATGTCGTGTATGAGCGGTCGGGGTTGCTTCGGCTGCGCCTCGCAATGACGGAAGATGTCGTTCGCCCGATTGCCCTTCGTTCGACGCCCGCGACAATGCGAAAAAACAAAAGGTCAGAGCGGGTTCATCGAGTCCATGAAAACGCGCCCCGCTCCAGCCTTACCACCGCGCCAGCGCGTCCTCGTCGTCGTCCTTCGCGGCCACCCAGGCGGCGCCGTCGCGGGTGATTTCCTTCTTCCAGAACGGCGCGCGCGATTTCAGCCAGTCCATCAGGAACTCGGCGCCCTGGAATGCCGCCTGCCGGTGCGGGGCGGCGGTCAGGACCATCATGATGACCGCGCCGGGTTCCAGCCGCCCGTGGCGGTGGACGACCTCGGCGCCGGTCAGCCCGAAGCGCGCCACCGCCTCGGCGATCATCGCCTCGATGGCGCGCAGGGTCATGGCGGGATAATGCTCGATCTCCATGGCGACCATACCGGGCGCCACGTCGCGCACCACGCCGGTAAAGCTGACCACCGCCCCCGCACCTGCCACCCCGGCGGTAAAGCGCGACAGTTCCGCCCCCGGATCGAAGGCCCGCGACTGGACCCGCGCCGCCATCAGCCGCCCGTCATCGGCGGAAAGAAGGCGACCTCGCGCACCCCCGCCAGCGGGGCGTCGAAATCGGCCAGTTCCTGATCCAGCGCCACCCGCACGGTGCGCAGGTCGGAAAAGGCCACGGCATAGCGTTCTTCCCTGCCCCGCAGTTCGGCCACGAGATCGCGCACCGTGGCGGCGGCGGTCTCCACATGTTCCGAGCCGACACCGATCCGCTCGCGCAGCCAGGCGAAATAGAGGACATCCATGGTCACTTGTTTCCCTTCAGGAAGGGCAGCGACTTGCGGAAATATTCCCAGCCGGTCATCGCCGTCAGGATCGCCGCCACCCAGATCAGCACCAGCCCGCCGCGCGTCGCCACGGCCGCCCAGGTAAAGCCGTCGGGCAGGATCCCGGCGCCCACGCGCGGCGGACGCCCGGCCTCGACATAGGCGAGGCCGAGGCCGAGGAACAGCACCGCGATGGCAGTCATCTGCGCCGTGGTCTTCCACTTGGCCAGCCGCGTCACCTTCAGCACCACCGTCCCGGCGCCCAGAAACTCGCGCAGGCCCGAGACGAAGACCTCGCGGAAGATGATGACCGTCGCAGGCAGGATCAGCCAGGGGTTCATGCCGGAATAGCCGGTGATGACCATGATCGCGATGACCACCATCGCCTTGTCGGCGATCGGGTCGAGCATGGCGCCGAACCTTGTCTCCTGCTTCCAGAGCCGGGCGAGATAGCCGTCGAAATAATCGGTGACCGCCGCCCCGATGAACAGCGCCAGCGCTGCCCAGTCCGCCCAGGGCCGGTTGAAGTAAAGGAACATCACCGGCACGCCGGGCGCGGCCAGAAGGCGCAGGATGGTGAGCGTGTTGGGCAGCGTCCAGATCTTCATGCCCGATGTCTAGGCGGTTGCGGCGCGCAAATCCAGCACCGCGTCGCCTGCGGGGCCGCGCCCCGGTGTTTCGGGGCAACCGGGCGCGCGGCCTGTCTCGTCGTTGCGAGGCGCAGCCGAAGCAACCCCGACCGCTCGCGCACAGCATCCGGGTTGCTTCGTCGCCTGCGGCTCCTCGCAATGACGGGACAGGCCGTTCCCCCAACCGCCCTGCCCGGCGTTTCGTCGCCTTGCGACCTGCCCGCTTCGGGATTAGGAAATCGTGTCGGACACATCGGCGGACAAGAGGACATGATGGCCAATTCCTATGACCTGTCGGGGCGCGTGGCGGTGGTCACCGGGGGCGCGCAGGGGATCGGCCTCGCGGTGGCGACGCGGCTGGCGCAAAGCGGCGCGCGGGTGATCCTGTGGGACATGCGCGCCGATCTGGTCGATGATGCCGCCGCCGCGCTGGGTCACGGCGCCTCGGGGCGCGTGGTGAACATCACCGACTACGCCGCCGTCGAATCCGCCGTGGCCGCCGCCGAGGCCGACCATGGCCGCATCGACATCCTCGTGAACTCGGCGGGCATCGCCGGGCCGAACGCGCCGCTGGACGAATACCCGCTCGATGCCTGGCGGCAGGTGATCGAGGTCGACCTGACCGGCACCTTCCACGTCAATCGCGCCGTGCTGCCCGGCATGAAGGCCCGCAACTACGGGCGGATCGTGAACATCGCCTCGATCGCGGGCAAGGAAGGCAACCCCAATGCCGCCGCCTATGCCGCCGCCAAGGCGGGCGTCATCGGCATGGTCAAGGCGGTCGGCAAGGAATGTGCGGGCCACGACATCGCCATCAACTGCGTGACCCCCGCCACCGCCAAGACCCGTATCCTCGACGAGCTGAAGCCCGAATTCATCGACTACATGCTCAGCCGCATCCCGCGCGGCCGCTTCCTCGAGGTGGACGAGGCCGCCAGCATGATCGCCTGGCTGGTGTCGCAGGAAAACAGCTTCACCACGGCCTCGGTCTTCGACCTGTCCGGCGGCCGGGCGACCTACTGAGGGCGGCACCATGGCCACCGCCGACACCGTCGCCCGCCTGCGCAGCACCCTGGGCGCGGGCGGCGTGCTCACCGGCGCCGACGCCGGGCCCTTCAGCCACGACTGGCCGCACGAGATCGCCTGGACGCCGCTTTGCGTCGCCCGCCCCGCCGACCGCGACGGGGTGGTCGAGGTGCTGCGCATCGCCCGCGAGGACCGCGTCCCCGTGGTGCCGGTCGGCGGCAACACCGGGCTTTCGGGCGGCACGAAGGGCGAGGGCGCGATCATGCTCTCGCTCGAACGGATGAACCGCATCCGCGACATCCGCCACGACGCCCGCACCATGACCGTCGAGGCCGGGGTCGTGCTCCAGACGATCCGCGAGGCCGCCGCCGCACACGATCTGGTGTTCCCGCTGACCTTCGGGGCGCAGGGTTCGGCGCGAATCGGCGGCTGTCTGGCGACGAATGCGGGCGGCTCGAACGTGGTGCGCTACGGGTCGGCCCGCGCGCTGTGCCTCGGAATCGAGGTGGTGCTGGCCTCGGGCGAAGTGCTCGACCTGATGAGTTCGGTGCGCAAGGACAATACCGGCTACGACCTGCGCGACCTGTTCATCGGCTCGGAGGGCACGCTGGGGGTGATAACGGCGGCGGTGCTGCGGCTGTTCCCGCGCCCCGAGACCTATGCGACGGCGATGGTCGCGGCACCCGACCTCGCGGCGGCGCTGACGATTCTCAACCGTCTGCAATCGGGCACCGGCGGGCAGGTCGAGGCCTTTGAATACATGCCGCGCAACTACATCGAGGCCTGGAAGGCGCATCGGCCCGAGACCGGGGAACCCTTCGCACAGCCCTACGACGTGAACCTGCTGGTCGAGATCGGCGCCTCTGCCGGGGCTGATGCCGACGCGCGGCTCGAGGATCTGCTGGCCGCGATGATGGACGAGGGGCTGGTGCTGGATGCCACCTTCGCGCGCAGCGAGGCGCAGCGCCGCGCGATGTGGGCGCGACGCGAGGCTGCGGGCGAGCTGACCGTGCTGCGCCCGCATGTGCTGCTGAACGACGTGTCGCTGCCGCTGGAAAATGTGGCCGGTTTCGTCGCCCGCATCCTGCCCGCACTGCGCGAGATCGACCCCGGCGTCGATGATTTCCTCATGTCGCACCTGGGCGACGGCAACGTGCATTACAACATCTGGCCCAGCCGGGGCGACCCGGCCCTGCACGAACGCCTGCGCGCGCGGATGGAGGACCTGGTGGCCGAAATGGGCGGCAGCTTTTCCGCCGAACACGGCATCGGCGTGTCGAAGCTGGGCGCGATGGCGCGCCGCAAGGACCAGGTGGCGCTGGACGTGATGCGCCGGATCCGCGCGGCGCTCGATCCCGACGGCCTGCTGAACCCCGGCAAGACCGTCCCCGAGGCGTGACAGCGGGGGCGCCGGGGGGTGCAGCCGGGTCGCTGGCGGGTCGCCACGAAAAGCTGCCGAAACCCCGCCACGCCCCCTTGCCGCCCCCCGGCACCATTGCTATAGGCAGCCCCGGTATTCCGGCGTAGCTCAGCGGTAGAGCAGTTGACTGTTAATCAATTGGTCGTAGGTTCGATCCCTACCGCCGGAGCCAAGATCATCTTGTGATGTCAGACAGGTAGCGGATCGCGGCCTTGCGCGGCGGCTTGGCGTGGCCGCATCCCGCGCTCCGGCGGGTGCCCGATTGACGCAGGCTGCCGCAGGCGGCATCAGGAGCTGCGGCCTCGGGCGCCGCCATCCTGTGCGGGGTTGCGTGATGCATGTCGTGGTGACGGCCAACACATCGTGGAGCGTCTGGAACTTTCGTCGCTCGCTGATCGCGGCGCTCATGCGCGAGGGGCATGGCGTCACCGTCCTTGCGCCCCCCGACGACAGCGTGGCGCGGCTGCGGGCCATGGGGTGCCGCTTCGAGCCGCTGGTGATGGACGCCAAGGGGCTGAACCCGCTGAAGGAATGGGCGCTGCTGCGGCGCTTCCGGCGCGCGTTCGCCACGCTGCGGCCAGATGTCGTGCTCAGCTACACGATCAAGAACAATGTCTTTGGTGCCATGGCGGCGCAGCGGCTGGGCATCCCGATCATTCCGGTCGTTACCGGATTGGGAACGGCTTTCTTGTCACGCGGGCTTCTGCAGTTTGCGGCCGAGAGACTCTCACACCACGCTTTCAACAAGCTGCCATGCGTTTTCTTTCTGAACCATGATGATAGTGACCTATTCCTCACACGGCTGTCAACGGCGGAGTAAAAGTCGTCCATTGGGCGGCGCAAAAGTAGGCCACTTGG
>JACFNP010000014.1 GCA_019454835.1 Rubellimicrobium sp. | reverse complement strand
AGGGTGATCGGGGGCGCGCCATATTTTCGTCATTGCGAGGAGGCGCAGCCGACGAAGCAACCCCGATGTCGTGTGTGAGCGGTCGGGGTTGCTTCGGCTGCGCCTCGCAATGACGGCATACGCAACCCGCCCGACGGCCCTGCCCCGCTCAGCCGCCGCTGGTGATCGTGTCGGCGGGCGGTGCGGCGCCTGGGGCCTGCGGGGCGCCGTCGGCGCCGCAGGCTGCAAGCGCAAGGAAAACCATCAGCGCGCGGATCATGCCAGCAGCGCCTTCCAGCGCGCGATCTGTTCGCGCACGCGGGCGGGTGCGGTGCCGCCCTGCGACATGCGGCTGGCGACGGAATTTTCCACCCCCAGCACCGAGAACACCTCGCCGGTGATCGCCCCGTGCACCGACTGCATGTCGGCAAGGCTCAGCTCGGGCAGGTCGCAGCCCTTCGCCTCGGCCAGCGCCACGAGGTGCCCGGTGACGTGATGGGCCTCGCGGAACGGCAGGTTCAGCGCGCGCACCAGCCAGTCGGCCAGATCGGTCGCGGTGGAAAAGCCGCGCGCGGCGGATGCGCGCATGGCGTCGGGCTGCGGGGTCAGGTCGGCGACCATGCCGGTCATCGCCGCCAGCGCCAGCGCCAGTTGGTCGGCGGCCTCGAACACCTGTTCCTTGTCCTCCTGCATGTCCTTGGAATAGGCCAAGGGCAGCCCTTTCATCACCGTGGTCAGCGCCACCTGCGCGCCCGTGATCCGGCCGATCTTGGCGCGGATCAGTTCGGCGGCGTCGGGGTTGCGCTTCTGCGGCATGATCGACGACCCGGTGGACCAGCGGTCGGAGAGTTTCACGAAGCCGAATTGCGCAGTGGACCAGATCACCAGTTCCTCGGCCATGCGCGACAGATGCACGGCGCAGATCGTGGCCGCCGACAGGAATTCCAGCGCGAAGTCGCGGTCGGATACGGCATCGAGCGAATTGGCCATCGGACGGGCAAAGCCCAAAGCCTGTGCCGTCGCCTCGCGGTCGATGGGGAACGAGGTTCCCGCCAGCGCGGCGGCGCCCAGCGGCGATTCGTTCATCCGCGCGCGGGCATCGGCAAAGCGGCCGGCGTCGCGGGCCAGCATTTCCACCCAGGCCATGAGATGATGGCCGAAGGTCACCGGCTGCGCGACCTGCAGATGGGTGAAGCCGGGCATGACCATCGCTGCCCCCGCCTCGGCCTGCGCCAGAATCGCGCGTTGCAGGCCGCGGATCGCATCCTGCGCCGCATCCGCAGCACCACGCACCCAGAGCCGGAAATCGACCGCCACCTGATCGTTGCGCGAGCGTGCCGTATGCAGCCGCCCGGCGGGCGCGCCGATCAGCTCGGTCAGCCGCGCCTCGACATTCATGTGGATGTCTTCCAGCGCGGTCGAGAAGACGAAGCTGCCCTCTTCGATCTCTGACAAGATGGTGAGCAGCCCTTCCCTGATCGCCTGCGCATCGCTATCCGTGATGATGCCCTGCGCGGCGAGCATCGCCGCATGGGCGCGCGAGCCTGCGATGTCCTCGGCTGCAAGCCGCCGGTCGTAGCCGATCGAGGCGTTGATCGCCTCCATGATCGCATCGGGACCGGAGGCGAACCGGCCGCCCCACATCGTGTTGGATTTCGTGCTCATCTTCGATGCCTTTCGGGGCGTTCACGCGAACGGAGTTCAGGGATGCGTCTGACGGTCACGGGCTTTTATCTGGCGGCCCTGCTTGGTGCAAATCTGCTGGCCGAGAGCGCCATGGCGGCGCCCGACCTTGCCGCGCTGCAATCGGGCGACATGGAGAAGCTCGCGCTCGTCGATCCGCCGCTGCCGGTGCCGGACGCGACCTTCCTTGCCGGGGACGGCAGCGAGGTGACGCTGGCCGACTGGGCCGGACAGGTCGTGCTGCTGAACTTCTGGGCCACCTGGTGCGCGCCGTGCCGCGAGGAGATGCCGACGCTGGCCGCGCTGGAGGAAGAACTGGGCGGCGACGATTTCCGCGTTCTCACCATCGCCACGGGCCGCAACGACGCGCCTGCGGTCGAGGAATTCCTCACCTCGGTCGATGCGGACAACCTGCCGCGTCTGGCCGACCCGCGCCAGCAACTGGCCCGCGCCATGGGGGTGCTCGGGCTGCCGATGTCGATTCTGGTCGACCGGCAGGGCCACGAGGTCGCGCGGCTGATCGGCGGGGCGGACTGGAACAGCGACTCGGCCCGTGCCATTGTGCAGGCGCTGATCGACGACCGGGGATAGGGGGCGCCGCCCCCTCGGGCCTGCGGCCCTCACCCCCGGAGTATTTACGCAAGGATGAAGGGGGCTGGCCGTGACGGTGCGCGAGATCTTCGAGTCGATGGAGTACGGCCCCGCCCCCGAAAGCGCGGGCGAGGCGCGGGCCTGGATCGCGGGCCACGCGGGGCGGTTCGGACACTGGATCGGTGGCCGCTTCACCAGGCCGGGCGAGTTGTTCGCAACGAAGAACCCCGCCACCGGCGAGGTGCTGGCCGAGGTCACGCAGGCCAGCGCGGCGGACGTGGCGGCGGCGGTGCGCGCGGCGCGCCGCGCGCAGCCCGCATGGCAGGCCATGGGCGGGCACGGCCGGGCGCGTATCCTCTATGCGCTGGCACGGATCATGCAGAAGCAGTCGCGGCTGCTGGCGGTCATCGAGACGATGGACAACGGCAAGCCGATCCGCGAATCGCGCGACATCGACGTGCCGCTGGCGCAGCGGCATTTCTACTATCACGCGGGCATGGCGCAACTGATGGATGCGGAACTGCCGGACCGCGAGGCGCTGGGCGTCTGCGGGCAGATCGTGCCGTGGAATTTCCCGATCCTGATGCTGGCCTGGAAGATCGCGCCCGCGCTGGCGATGGGCAATACCGTGGTGCTGAAGCCCGCCGAATACACGCCGCTTTCGGCGCTGCTGTTTGCGGAACTCTCGGTGCAGGCGGGGGTGCCGCCGGGCGTCATCAACATCGTCACCGGCGACGGCGCGGTGGGCGAGATGATCGTGGCGGCGAAGGTCGACAAGATCGCCTTTACCGGATCAACCGCCGTGGGCCGCCGCATCCGCGAGGCGACGGCGGGGCGGGGCATGGGGCTGACGCTCGAGCTGGGCGGCAAGTCGCCCTACATCGTCTTTGACGATGCCGATCTGGATTCGGCGGTCGAGGGGATCGTCGATGCGATCTGGTTCAATCAGGGCCAGGTCTGCTGCGCCGGATCGCGGCTGCTGGTGCAGGAGGGCGTGGCCGACCGCTTCCTGTCCAAGCTGCGCGCGCGCATGGGCACGTTGCGGATGGGCGATCCGCTGGACAAATGCATCGACATCGGCGCGGTGGTCGATCCGGTGCAGCACCGGGCCATCAGCCGGATGCTGGACGACAACCCCGAGGGCGAACGTTACGTCGCGCCGATCCAGGTGCCCGCGGTGGGCTGCTACTATCCGCCGACGCTGATTACCGGGCTGTCGCCTGCCGCGGTGCTGATGCAGGAGGAAATCTTCGGGCCGGTGCTGGTCTCGACGACCTTCCGCACCCCCGCCGAAGCCGTGGAACTGGCCAACAACACCCGCTACGGGCTGGCGGCGACGCTGTGGACCGAGAATATCAACCTCGCGCTCGATGTCGCACCCAGGCTCGCGGCGGGCGTGGTCTGGGTGAACGCGACCAACCTCTTTGACGCGGCGGCGGGTTTCGGCGGGGTGCGCGAGAGCGGATTCGGGCGTGAAGGCGGCTGGGAAGGGCTGGCCGCCTACACCCGCCCCGCCCTGCGCGGCGGCGTGCTGCGCCCGGTCGCGCCGTTCGCGGGCCACGGCGCCCCGTCCGATCCGCTGGACCGCACCGCCAAGCTCTATGTCGGCGGCAAACAGGCGCGGCCCGACGGCGGCTATTCGCGCGCGGTGCACGGGCCGCAGGGCGCGTTGCTGGGACACATGAGCCTTGCCAACCGCAAGGATGTTCGCAACGCGGTCGAGGCGATGAACGCCGCCGCAGGCTGGGGCAAGACCACCGGCCATGCGCGGGCACAGATCCTGTATTACATCGCCGAAAACCTGTCGGCGCGGCGTGACGAATTTGCGGCGCGGCTGCGCGGGCTGACCGGCGAGGATGGCGTGGCCGAGGTCGAGGCCGCGATCCGGCGACTGTTCACCTATGCCGCCTGGGCCGACAAGTTCGACGGGCAGGCGCACGGGGTGCCGATTCGCGGCATCGCGCTGGCGATGCGGCTGCCTGTGGGCAAGATCGCCGCGCTTTGCGCCGACGAGGCGCCGCTGCTGGGGCTGGTCTCGGTCATTGCGCCCGCGATGGCGATGGGCAACCGGGTGCTGGCGGTCGCGTCCGAGGCGTTTCCGCTGGCGGCGACGGATTTCTATCAGGTGCTGGAAACCTCGGACGTGCCTGCGGGCGTGGTGAACATCCTCACCGGCAGCCATGCGGAACTGGCGCCGCATCTGGCGGCGCATCTCGATCTTGATGCGGTCTGGTCGTTCTCGTCCAGCGACCTGTCGGGCGTGATCGAGGAGAAATCGGCGGGCAATCTCAAGCGCACCTGGGTGAACAACGCCCGCGCGACCGACTGGAGCACGGCCGAGGGCCGCGACTGGCTGGATCAGGCGACCGAGGTGCAGAATATCTGGATTCCGTGGGGCGAATGACCAGAGCATTTCGCAGTCAAATGGTAACATTTGACGCCCGCGACAATGCAACCAAACAAAAGGTTAGAGCGGGTCCGCTGAATCCACGATAACGCGACCCGCTCTAGCGCCGGAACAGCCGCGCCAGCCAGCCCCGGCGCGGCGCGGCGGGGTCGGCATCGTCGTCGGCCTTGCGCACCAGCCCGCGCCACGCGGCGCGCAAGAATCCCCAGATCACCGCCAGCGCGATGAAGAAGACGATGTTGAACCACGGGATGATCCGCACATCCGGGGGTGTCGCCCGCTGGTCCGCCGGGCGGTCGTCGGGGATCGCGCGCACGGCGGTGGCGTTGGGATAGATCGACAGCAGGCGGCTGCGGATGCCGTAGCGGGTGACGACGACCCAGCGCGGCGCCTCGGCGGTCGAGGTCAGGTCCTGCGCGCGGGCCTGCACGTCCGCCGAATCGAACTTGAAATAGGGCGGCCAGTCCCAGCCGGTGTCTTCATTGCGGTAAACGATGGTCTGTTCGCCCGCCGTGAACAGGCCGAACAGCCATGGCGTCAGCCGCTGCCCGTTCACCAGCCGCAGGTCGCGGGTGGCGTTCGCCGCATTGCCCGCATCGGCCCCGGCATGAAACAGCCGGTTCCACGAGGACAGGTCCTGCCGGATGACTTCGGTGCCGGTGATGCGGGCGACATCGTGGCGCGGCAGCGTGTAATAGAGAAAGCTCGCCGCCAGCAGGGCAAGGACGATCTTCACGATCAGCAGCGCGCGGCGCATGGCATTCTCCGGCTGGGGCGGGGCATCACCAGTTCTCCCTTACCCAGTATTTCGGCAGACCCGCCACCGAAAGCAACAGCATCGGCCCCCAGAACAGCGCCGAGACCAGGCCGAGCCGCGCGAAATGCAGCGCGAAGGCCGCGAAGCCGAGGTTGATCAGCGCCGCAAACGGCACGCCGCCAAGGACATAGAGCGCCATGAACACCCCGGCGGCGACGAAGAACAGAATCAGCGCCGAGACGAGGCCGAGCAGGATCAGCGGCTTCACGCCCTCGGGCCAGAAGGCGGCAAGCAGGCGCGGCACCACCCAGCCCAGGCAGAACAGGGCCAGCGCCGGGAAGATCAGGCTGTCGGCGAGCACGGGCGCGCTCCTTCACGGACCGCCCCGACCCTAACGCGCCCGCGCCCCGCCCGCAAACTCCGGGTGCAGGATCAGACGCCCAGCGTTGCCGCCCGCAACTCCCGTCATTGCGAGGCGCAAGCCGAAGCAATCCATACCGGGTGTGGCGCCCGGCCCCGTGGATTGCCGCGTCGGCTGCGCCGCCTCGCAATGACGATGCAGGCCGCGCCCTCAGACGCCCAGCGTCGCCGCCGAAAGCGGGTCGTGCGGTGCGATGGTGCCTGCGGTCTCGTCGGCGAGGTCGGTCATGCCGCGCGCGGCGAGCTGCGCAAGGATTTCCGGCGGGTAGGTGCCATCCGCGTTCATCATCGCTTCCAGCACCGGCGGGCGCTGGCCTGCGGTGCCGTCCTCGATGGATTCGCGCGAGGCGAAATAGGCGGGCAGGTCGATGCCGCGATTGGCGAGCGCCTCGCCCTCGATGCGGATCGAATCTTCCCTGCTGCGCATGATGACCGGCGTGCCCATCGTCACCCGTGCGAACAGGTGGATGATGTCATGGTTGAACAGCCGGATGCAGCCCGCCGAGCCGGAATTGCCGATCGACGACCAGTCGTTCGTGCCGTGGATGCGATACATCGTGTCGCGCCCGCCGCGATAGAGATAGAGCGCCCGCGCCCCCAGCGGATTGGCCGGGCCGCCCGGCACGCCGCCTGCGAACTGGCGGTAGATTTCGGGTTCCGAACGGATCATGTTCGCCGTGGGAGTCCAGCTTGGCCATTCGCGCTTGTTCTGCACGGTGGTCGTGCCGCGCATGGTGCGGCCCAGGCGACCGACCGCGATGGAATAGCGCCAGGCGGTGCCTTCGCTTTCGATCCAGTAGAGCAGCTTGGCATAATTGTCGATCTCGATGGAGCCGGGGCGCGCGTCGCCAAGATAGCGCCCGTGCCCGCGACGGTTCACGCCGACCAGGTATTCCGGCGGCACCGGGCCCAGCGGAAAGCGTTCGTCGGGCAGCGGGCCATACCCTTCGACGATCTGGCTGAGCGGGATGCCGTTGACGGTTTCCTCGGGCACCTCCTCGACCGGCGCGGCGCAGGCGGCGAGAAACGACAGCCCGCCCGCTCCGAGCAGAAGGTGGCGGCGGCTGATGGCGGGGGCAGGCATTGGCAGCATTGCGGACTCGGACAGCACGAAAACAGCCCCGCTCATACCAGTTTGCGGCAGATGTGCAAATCTCTGCCGAGTCGACGGATTCCGCGCGGGGCGCTTGCACCCGCCCGTGACGCGCCGCACCATGGCACCGGATCGGGGACAGGTGGCGTGATGGGAATGGCCGGGCAGAAGGCAGTCGTGATCGGCGGCGCGCAGGGTGCGGGCCGGACCATCGCCCGCACGCTGGCCGCTGCGGGCGCGGCGGTCACGCTTACCGACGCCACCGCCGGGACCGCCGCCGCCTTCGCGCAGACATTCGGGCAGGCGGGGGCCGACTGCGACCCCGGCGACGGCGATGCGCTGCGGCGGCTGGCCGGGGAGGCGGGCGATTGCGCGCTGGTGGTGCTGGTCGTGAACGGCGCCGACATCGCCGCGACGGCGCAGGCGGCGCAACACACCGTCGAAGCGTTCATTCCGGCCCTGTCGGCACAGCGCGGCGCGCTGGTCCTTGCCCTGTCGCTGCCGCCCGCGCCCGGCGTCTGGCACGAGGCGGCGGCGGGTTGGGTCGCCGCCGCCACCGCCGCGCTGGCCGGGCGCCATGCGGGTGACGGTGTGCGCGTCAACGCGGTGATCGGCCTTGCACCGGACGCGCCCGCCCTGCCCCGCTTCATGAGCGCAGGCCCCGCGCCCGCGCCCGCGCCGGTCCCGCTGGGCCGCCTGCCCGATGCGCGCGCCTTCGCGGCCGCCGTGCTGGCGCTGGGTGGTGCGGATGCGGCGGCGATCACCGGGCAGGTGCTGCGGCTTGACGGCGGACGGGGCGCCGCGATGCCATGACGCCGGGGCCGCGCAACCTGATTACCGACGTGCCGGGCCTGCGGGTCGGGCAGGCGCAGGACGACCGGATCAAGACCGGCGTTACCGTGCTGACCGCCGGGGCGCCCTTCATCGGCGGCGTGCATGTCATGGGCGCCGCCCCCGGCACGCGCGAGACCGACGCGCTGGCCCCGGAACGCAGCGTCGCGCATGTCGATGCCTTCGTGCTGTCGGGCGGCTCGGCCTTCGGGCTGGATGCCTGTTCGGGCGTGGCCGCCGCGCTGGCCGAGGCCGGGCGCGGCTTTGCCGTCGGACCGGCGCTCGTGCCGATCGTGCCGGGCGCGATCCTGTTCGACCTGCTGAACGGCGGCGAGCGGGACGGGGACGAGAACCCCTACCCCGCGCTGGGCCGCGCGGCCTTTGCGGCAGCGGCCGAGGACTTTGCGCTCGGCACCGCCGGGGCGGGCACCGGCGCCACCACGGCGATACTGAAGGGCGGGATCGGGTCGGCCTCGCTGGTGCTGCCGTCGGGCCATGTGGTCGGCGCGCTGGTCGCGGTGAATGCAGTGGGTTCGGTCGTGGCGGGCGAGGGGCCGCATTTCCACGCCGCGCCCTTCGAGGTCGGGGGCGAGTTCGGCGGCTTCGGCCCGGCGCGTTCGGCGCTGCCGCTGGCCCTGCCCGCCACCAAGCTGCGCACGGGCGAATCGACGACCATCGGGATCGTCGCCACCGATGCCCTGCTCGACAAGGCGGGCTGCACGCGGCTGGCGATCTGCGCCCATGACGGGATCGCCCGCGCCGTGGTGCCGTCACACACCGCGATGGACGGCGATCTGGTCTTTGCCGCCGCCACCGGCGCGCACCCGCTGGCCGATCTGCCCGCCGATGCGGTCATGCTGGGCCATGCCGCCGCGATCTGCATGACCCGCGCCATCGCGCGCGCGGTCTATCTGGCCACGCCCGCACCGGGCGATCTGCTGCCGACCTGGCGCGACAGCTTCGGGCGGACGTGAAAAGGGGCGCAGGGAATGGCCCTGCGCCCCGTCACTCGTCAACTACGGCGGGTCAGTTGACCGGCCTGGCCTCGGCCTCGAGGGCGGGCCTGGCGGTCCCCGACACGATGTCGATACGGCGCGGCTTCAGCGCCTCGGGCACCTCGCGGACGAGGTCGATATGGAGCATCCCGTTTTCATGGCTCGCCGCGCTGACCCGGACGTGGTCGGCAAGGGTGAAGCGGCGCTCGAAGGCGCGGGTGGCGATGCCGCGATGCAGGAAATGCCGCTCGCCTTCGTCGGCAGCCCGGCGGCCCGACACGATGAGCGCGTTTTCGCGCAGCTCGACATTCAGGTCGTCCGCCGCGAAACCGGCGACGGCAACCGAAATGCGCCAGCCGTCATCGGCGGTCTTTTCGATGTTGTAGGGCGGATAGTTGCTGGCGCCCGCGTCGCTGGACACGAGCCGGTCCATCATGTCGGCAATCTGGTCGAAACCGACGGTGGCGCGGTAAAGGGGCGCGAGATCGAAAGTACGCATGGGTCATCCTCCATCGAGCGATACCTGGGTGCCTCCCCCTCGGGGCAGGCGGGTCGCCGGGGCCCGACTGGCGCCCCGGTCTCACTCAGATGGGATGGTGAAATGCGCTTTCAAGGGGTGCGTGAGGGGTGTCGTCATTGCGAACGAAGTGAAGCAACCCCGACCGCTTGCGCGATGCCGTCGAGGTTGCTTCGTCGGCTGCGCCTCCTCGCAATGACGAAACAGCAACCGTCATTGCGAGCCGCCCTCAACGATCCGTGTCGTCGTCCTCGTCGTCGTCGGGCAGGTTGAACAGGCTGTCGGCGTCGATCTCGGGTTCGTCCTCGCGGTCGTCGTCGTGGCTGCCCGACAGCGTGAAGCTCTCGAGGCCGGCGATCGCGCTGGGGATGCGGGCCTCGGGCGACATGCTCAGGCTCTGCTGGGTCGAGACCAGCTTGCGGCGTTCGTCGTCCTCGATGGCGGTGCCGTCCTTGATCCGGCGTTCGTTGGCCTTGGCCACGGCGGCGTCAAGCTCGGTCTGGCGGCACAGGCCCAGCGCCACGGGGTCGATGGGTTCCAGCGCGTTGATGTTCCAGTGCGTGCGCTCGCGGATCGTCTGGATCGTGGGCTTGGTCGTGCCGACCAGCTTTGAAATCTGGCCGTCGGTCAGCTCGGGGTGGAACTTCACCAGCCACAGGATCGCGGCGGGACGGTCCTGCCGCTTGGAGAGCGGCGTATAGCGCGGGCCACGGCGGACTTCCTCGCCGACCGAGGCGGGGTTGAACTTCAGCTTCAGCTTGTAAAGCGGATCGGCCTCGCCCTTGCGGATCTCGGTCATCTCGACCTGGTTGTTCGCCACCGGATCGAAGCCGCGCACGCCCGTGGCCACGTCGCCATCGGCGATGCCCTGGACCTCGAGTTCGTGCAGCCCGCAGAAATCGCCAATCTGCTTGAAGCCGAGCGTTGTATTGTCGATGAGCCAGACCGCAGTCGCGCGGGCCATCAGCGGTTTGTCAGCAGTCATCCTGCACCTCGTCAGACACTCCCCCACCGGGCCCCTGCCGGGGCGTGGGGCCGAAGGGCCGCCACCGTTCTCGTTGTCGGGGAACTGGGGTGCTCTATAATCGCGTGATCGAAGATTTGAAAGGCCCCAAATGCACGCGCTTTCCGCCCGCCTCGCCCTTCTGGCCGCGATCCTGTCCGGCCCCCTGCCCCTTGCCGCCGAGGGTCGGGCGGGGGACTTCGATTATTATGTCCTGTCGCTCACCTGGTCGCCCAACTGGTGCACGCTGGAAGGCGATGCCACGAGCAGCCCCGAATGCGACGGCAGCCGCGATCTGGGCTGGACGCTGCACGGCCTCTGGCCCGAATACGACAGCGGCGGCTGGCCGCAGGACTGCCTTTCGCCCTGGCCCGCGCCGTCGCGGCGGTTGACCGGCGAGATGGCCGACATCATGGGGTCGGGCGGCCTTGCCTGGTATCAGTGGCGCAAGCACGGCGCCTGCGCGGGCCTGCCTGCGGGCGACTATTTCGCGCAGGCGCGCGCGGCCCATGACATGATCGTGAAGCCGCCGCTGCTCGACGCGCTGGAACGCGACGTGCGCCTGCCCGCCCGCCTGATCGAGGAGGCGTTTCTGGACGCCAACCCGCAACTGTCGCCGCAGGGCATCACCGTGACCTGCCGCGCGGGCATGATCCAGGAGGTGCGCATCTGCCTGACGCCCGATCTGGAGCCGCGCGACTGCGCCCCGGACGCGGCGCGCGACTGCACGCTGGGCGATGCGCTGTTCCAGCCGATCCGGTGACGGCGCCGCGCGGGGCATGACGCGCAGGGCAATCGCTCGATCTGCCTTACGCGGGGTGGCACGGCATCGCCGCCCGCAAACCCCGTCATTGCGAGGCGAAGCCGAAGCAACCCCGAACGCTTGCGCACAACCATCGAGGTTGCTTCGTCGCCTGCGGCTCCTCGCAATGACGGAATATGCCACGCGCCCGATTGCCCCCGGCGCGATGCCTTCCTGTTGATTTCCGCACCCGCAGGCTTCACAGTCACGCAAACGCCGCACGCGCAGGGAGCGAGACATGGCCGATCTCCAGATCAGGAACCTGCGCAAGGAATACGGCTCGGTGCGGATCATTCCCGACCTGTCGCTCGACGTGGCCGACGGCGAGTTCGTCGTCCTCGTCGGCCCCTCGGGCTGTGGCAAGTCGACGCTGCTGCGCATGATCGCGGGCCTCGAGGACATCACCGGCGGCGATCTTGTCGTCGGCGGCACCCGTGCCAACGACATTCCGCCGCAAAAGCGCAACATGGCGATGGTGTTCCAGAGCTATGCGCTGTTCCCGCACATGACGGTGCGCGACAACATCTCGTTCGGGCCGCGCATCCGGGGCGAGGCCCGCGAGACCATCGAGGCGGGCGTGACCCGCGCCTCGGAAATCCTGAACCTGTCGGCCTATCTCGACCGCAATCCGGGCCAGTTGTCCGGCGGCCAGCGCCAGCGCGTCGCAATGGGACGCTCCATCGTGCGCGACCCGCAGCTTTTCCTTTTCGACGAGCCGCTCTCGAATCTCGACGCCAAGCTGCGGATTTCCATGCGCACCGAGATCAAGGCCCTGCACCAGAAGCTCGGCTCGACCATCATCTACGTCACCCACGACCAGATTGAGGCCATGACCATGGCCGACCGCATCGTGGTGATGAACGCGGGCCGGATCGAGCAGGTCGGCACGCCGCTCGATCTTTACGACCACCCGGCGAACCGCTTCGTCGCGGGGTTCCTCGGCTCTCCGGCGATGAGCTTCCTGCCCGCCGTGACGGTGGCGGGCGGCGTGATGATCGACGGCGACGGCACCATCCCGACCGGGCAGGTCGCCGTGCCCGAGGGCGCGCGGGTCTCGCTCGGCATTCGCCCGGAAAGTTTTGAACGCGATGCAGCGGGGCCAGTCAGCTTCCTTGTCTCGGTGATCGAGCCGACCGGGCCGGAAACCCATGTCTTCGGCACCATCGGCGGCCACGAGGTGCGCGCGGTGTTCCGCGAACGGCTCGACGCCCGGCCCGGCGACCGCCTGACGCTGAAGGTCGCACCGGACCGCCTGCACCTGTTCGACGCGGCGACAGGGGCGCGGCTGGGGTAGGTTTCCCCTGTCACCCGCGAGGCGGCAACCCCGACGGTTTGACGCAAATGATCGGGGTTGCTTCGCCTCCGGCTCGCAATGACGGCGCGGCCCGTCTCCTGCCGTCATTGCGAGGAGCCGCAGGCGACGAAGCAACCCCGAGGGCAGATCGCCCGACGACGTTGCTTCGCCGGCATCGGCAAGGACAAGAGAACCGGCCCCCGTACGCTCTTGCATTCCCGCGCCGAGGATATATCTGCGGATCGTGATGTATCTTCCCCGACCGACAGGAGACCCCCCATGAGCTATACCATCGACCGCAGCTTTCCCGGCGCCACGCTGGAAGACATCGACGCCCGCACCCGCGCGGCGCTGGCCGGGCAGGGTTTCGGGGTGCTCACCGAAATCAACGTGAAGGCCACGCTCAAGGCCAAGATCGGCGTCGATGTGCCGGGCTACGTCATCCTCGGCGCCTGCAAGCCGCCGATGGCGCATCAGGCGATGCAGGTCGAGCCGAAGGTCGGCGCCATGCTGCCCTGCAACGTGATCCTGCGCGAGACGCCCGACGGCGTCGAGGTCAGCGCCATCGACCCGGTCGCCTCGATGCAGGCCATCGACAACGCGCAACTGCAGGAAGTCGCGGGCCAGGTCGGCGACATGCTGCGCGAGGTGGTCGCGGCGATCTGAGGGGGCGGCGGGGCGCGGGGCGATCCCGCGCGCCCCGCGCCCCGCCTTTCACTTGCTCTGCACGGCGATCCGGCGTTCGGCCTGCTGCGCATCGGCGCTCTTGGGCAGGGTGACGGTCAGCACACCCTTGGCGAAACCCGCCGTGATCGCGTCGGCATCGACGCCCGGCGGAAGCTGGAAGCTGCGCTGGAAGGAACCGAACCGGCGCTCGGAAAGATGGTAGCCCTTGCTGCGGTCCTCGGTCTCTTCCTTCTTCTCGCCGCGGATGGTCAGCATCCGGTCGGCGACCTTCACCTCGATGTCGCCCTCGTCGATACCCGGCAGCTCGACGCTGATCTCGTAGCTGCCGTCCTTCTCGACGACATCCATCGCGGGGCTGGCGGCCCAGCCCTCGCGCATCCGCCGCCGCCAGCCGGAGCCAAAGCCCGGACGCGCCTGCGGCAGCGCCCAGCCGAACGGGTTGAAGTCGTCGAACAGCCGGTCGACCTCGCGCCTGAGGCTGTCGAAGGGCGGCCAGTCGCCCCGCGCGGCGGGGGCGGTCTCGTCGGGGGTGGCGGGGGTCTTGTCGGCATTCTCGGCCATGGGAACTCTCCTCGCTCGGATGCGCGCGCATCGGGTGGCGACCCGTCCCGGCAGACCCGGTCGGGCCCTGACGCCGATATGGGCACGCGGCCCCTGATTTGAAGAGTTGCGGCGAGGTGTCGCACGGCAGGGCAATCGGGCGAACTGCGGCTGCGCGGGTTCGCACGGCGTCGCCGCCCGCAAATCCCGTCATTGCGAGGCGCAAGCCGAAGCAACCTCGACCGCTCGCGCTCGACATCGGGGTTGCTTCGTCGGCTTCGCCTCCTCGCAATGACGAAACGCCTCCTCGCGGGTGACGGAACATGCCGTCCGCCCGATTGCCCAACCGCCGCGCGGCAACGGTGGCGCCCGGCCCCGCCCTGCGCTACACCGCCGCCATGACCACCCTGCCCCGTCTTACCCTGGTTCTCGGCGGCGCCGCTTCGGGCAAGTCGGCCTTTGCCGAAGGGCTGCTTCTCGGCAGCGGCTTCGCGCCGGTCTATGTCGCCACCGCCGAGGCCCGTGACGCCGAGATGACGGCCCGCATCACCCGCCACCGCGCCGCGCGCGCGGGCCGGGGCTGGCGCAACATCGAGGCGCCGCGCGACCTGCCCGGCGCGCTGGCCGGGGTGGCGGCGGGCGAGGCGGTGCTCGTCGACTGCGCGACGCTCTGGCTGACCAACCTGCTGCTGGCCGACGCCGATCTCGATGCCGCCGAAGTGGCGCTCTGGCCCGCTCTCGCCACCGTACCCGGCCCGGTGGTCGTGGTCTCGAACGAGGTCGGCGCCGGGATCGTGCCCGAAAACGCGCTCGCGCGGCGGTTCCGCGACGTGCAGGGCGGCTTCAACCGCCGCCTCGCCGCGCGCGCCGGTCTCGTCGTCGCGGTCATGGCTGGGCTGCCGCTGGCCCTGAAGGGAGACCTGCCGTGAAGCGGCTCTGGCTGGTCCGGCACGGCCCCACCCATGCGCGCACGCTGACCGGCTGGACCGACCTGCCCGCCGATCTGGGCGATGGTGCCGCGCTGGCCCGCCTCGCCGCCGCGCTGCCCGAGGTGCCGGTGGTCTCGTCCGACCTGCTGCGCGCGGTAGCGACCGCCGACGCCATCACCGGCGCCCGCCCGCGCCTGCCGCATGATCCGGGCCTGCGCGAGATGAATTTCGGCCGCTGGGAGGGGCTGAGCGCCGCCGAGGTCGCCGCCCGCGACCCCGACCTGTCGCGCACCTTCTGGAGCGACCCGGCCGCCGCCGCGCCGCCCGACGGCGAGGGCTGGCAGGCGCTGGTGGCGCGCGTCCACGCCGCAACCGGGCGCCTGCTTGCGCGGCACGACGAATTGATCGTCGTCGCCCATTTCGGCCCGATCCTCGCGCTGGCCCAGCGCGCCACCGGCGAGAGCGCCGCCGAAGTCATGGGCCGCACCGTGGCGCCGCTGTCGCTGGGCGAGATCACGATCGCCGGCCCGGACTGGTCCCTGCGGCGGCTGAACGTTCTTCTGTAAAGACATCCCCCGACGTGCCGCCTCTTTTTTCGGTTAACCAATCCTAAACACAAGCCTGCCACCTTGCCCGCACGGGCGTTCCGGGGGGCAGACGACCATGACCGCGATCACCTACACGGTGGCCTTCGAGGGGGTCGAGGCCCGCCTCGTCGAGGTGCAATGCGCCTTCTCACCGGGAATCCCGGCCTTCTTCATCGTCGGCCTGCCCGACAAGGCCGTCAGCGAGGCGCGCGAACGGGTGCGCGCGGCGCTCTCGGGCATGGCCATAGCGCTGCCCGCAAAGCGCATCACCATCAACCTCTCGCCCGCCGACCTGCCCAAGGAAGGCTCGCATTTCGACCTGCCGATCGCGCTGGCGCTGCTGGCCGCGCTGGACATCATCCCCGCCGACGAGGTTGAGCGCACGGTCGCGCTGGGCGAACTCTCGCTCGGTGGCGGGCTGGTGCCGGTCACCGGCGCGCTGCCCGCCGCGATGACCGCCGCCGAGGAAGGGCGGATGCTGCTCTGCCCGCAATCCAGCGGCGCCGAAGCCGCCTGGGTCGGCGCCGCCGAGGTGATCGCCGCGCCCTCGCTGACCGCCGTTATCCGCCATTTCAACGGCACCCAGATCCTGACCCCGCCCGAACCCGGCGAGGTCGCTGCCGCTGCCGCGCCGCGCGACTTGCGCGACGTGCGCGGCCAGGAACGCGCCAAGCGCGCGCTGGAAATCGCCGCCGCCGGGCGCCATCACCTGATGATGGTCGGGCCGCCCGGCTCGGGCAAAAGCATGCTCGCCGCGCGCATCCCCGGCATCCTGCCGCCGCTGACCCCCGCCGAGGCGCTGGAAACCTCGATGATCCACTCGCTGGCCGGACTGCTCGACGAAGGCGGCATCAGCCGCGCCCGCCCGTTCCGCGAACCGCACCACACCGCATCCATGGCTGCCATCGTCGGCGGCGGGCGGCAGGCGGGCCCCGGTGAAATCAGCCTGGCCCATAACGGCGTGCTGTTCATGGACGAATTCCCGGAATTTCCCCGCCTGGTGCTGGAAACCCTGCGCCAGCCGATCGAGACCGGCGAGGTCGTGGTCGCCCGCGCCAATGCCCATGTCCGCTATCCCTGCCGGTTCATGCTGGTGGCCGCCGCCAACCCCTGCCGCTGCGGCCACCTGACGGATGCCGACCGCGCCTGTTCGCGCGCGCCGGGCTGCGGCGAGGATTATCTCGGCCGCATCTCGGGGCCGCTGATGGACCGCTTCGACCTGCGCATCGAGGTGCCTGCGGTGACGCTCGCCGATCTCGACCTGCCCGCCGCGGGCGAGGAATCGGCCACCATCGCCGCCCGCGTCGCCCGCGCGCGGGCGGTGCAGGCGGCGCGCTACGCAGACCAGCCGCGTGCCAGGGTGAACGCCGATGTCGAGGGCAGGCTTCTCGATGCGGTGGCGACCCCCGACGCGGGCGGCCGCGCGATGCTGTCGCGGGCGGCGGACCGGATGGGGCTGTCGGCGCGCGGCTACCACCGGGTGCTGCGGGTGGCGCGCACCATCGCCGATCTCGACGGCAGCGACGCGGTACGCCAGCCGCATGTCGCCGAGGCCCTGTCCTACCGGCTGGTGCTGGCGAAAGAGGCCTGAACGAAGCGCGCCGCCGCGCGCAAGGCCAGGCGCGATTCGGGCAGCCAGCCGTCGAACAACTGCCAGACATGCGGGCAGCCCGCCCAGAGGTCGAGCGCCACCGTCCCGCCGCCCGCCCGCAGCCGCGCCGCCAGCCGCACGGCATCCGACAGCAGCGCCTCGTCCGCACCGGCCTGGATCAGCGCAGGCGGCGCGCCGGGATACGCTGCCAGCACCGGCGAGGCGCGCGGATCGGCGGGATCGGCGCCCTGCAGATAAAGCGCCACGATCTCGCCGATGCGCTCGACCGGCAGGAACGGATCGCGCGGCCCGTTCGCGGCCAGACTGTCGCCCGCCAGCACCAGATCGGCCCAGGGCGAGAACAGCAGCAGCCCCGCCGGGCGCGCGCCACCGGTCAGCACCCGTGCCAGCAGCCCCGCCGCCAGCCCGCCGCCCGCCGAATCGCCCGCGATCACGATGTCGCCGGGCCGGTAGCCCAGCGCCAGCAAACCCTCCCACGCCGCCATTGCAGTATCTGGCGCGGCGGGAAACGGGGTCTCCTGCGCCAGCGGATAACGCGGCGCGCAGACCTCGACCCCGGCCAGCCGCGCCAGCCGCCCCAGCATCGCCGCGTAGATCACCGGCGAGCCGGCCACGAAGGCGCCGCCGTGGAACCAGAGCACCACCCGGCCCGGCGCGACCGGCCCGGCGCTGATCCAGTGCCACTCCAGATCGCCCCGGTGCCGCACCAGCCGCAGCAGCCCCGGCGGCGGGCGCAGCATCAGCCCCGCCCGGCGCGCGAGCACCGCCTGCGGTTCGTCCGGCAGACGCATCCGCGCAAGGCGGGGGCGCAGGAGAACACGCGCCAGCCGCACCGCGAGACGCAGGCGCAGCGATGGCGGCGGCCTGCTCACATCGCGCGCCGCCGCGCGATCGCGTCCCAGATCAGCGCGGCGGAATTGGTGCCGTCGAAGCGTTCGAGTTCCTGGATGCCGGTCGGCGAGGTCAGGTTGATCTCGGTCAGCCAGTCGCCGATCACGTCGATGCCGACGAAGACCTGGCCCTTCTCGCGCAAAAGCGGCCCGATCCGCGCGCAGATTTCCCGGTCGCGTCCGGTCAGTGCCACCTTCTCGGGGCGGCCGCCGACATGCATGTTCGAGCGGGTCTCGCCGGGCTGCGGGACGCGGTTGATCGCCCCCGCCACCTCGCCGTCGATGAGGATCACCCTCTTGTCGCCCTGCGCCACGGCGGGCAGGAATTTCTGCACGATCAGCGGTTCGCGCGAGAAGCCGGTGAACAGCTCGAACAGCGACGAGAGATTCGAATCGCCATGGGCGAGCTTGAACACCCCCGCCCCGCCGTTACCGTAGAGCGGCTTGAGGATCACGTCGCCGTGCCGGTCGCGGAACCGGCGCAACGTGTCGAGATCGCGGGCCACGGCGGTGGGCGGGGTCAGGTCGGGAAAGCGCAGCACCAGCAGTTTCTCGGGGTAGTTGCGCACCCAGAACGGATCGTTCACCACCAGCGTCTTCGGATGGATCATGTCCAGAAGATGCGTTGTGGTGATATACTGCATGTCGAAGGGCGGGTCCTGGCGCAGCCAGACGACATCGAAACCGGCCAGATCGACCTCGGCCCCCGGCCCGAGCGTGTAGTGGTCGCCCCGCACCCGGCGCACCACGAGAGGCCAGCCGCGCGCGGTCACGCGGCCCTCCTGAAAGGCCAGCCCCTCGGGCGGGTAGCAGAACAGCTCATGCCCGCGTGCCTGCGCCTCCTCGGCGATGCGGAAGGTCGAATCGGCGTCGATGTTGACCCGCTCGATCGGGTCCATCTGGAAGGCGACTTTCAGGGCCATGGCGTCTCTCCGGGTGTCGGCCCTGTCTGGACCGCACTGCCGCAGGGTGCAATGGGGCGTCAGGCCGCCATGAAGGCGTTCTCGATCACCTGCACCGCGCCGCCGCCGTCGACCAGCGCCAGATCGAAGCGCATCTCGGAATCCTGGCCGCGCGGCTGGCCGCCAAGGTATTCGGCCGCCGCCGCACAGAGCCGCGCGATCTGGCGCGCGCCCAGCCGCCAGGCGGCTTCGTCGAAGGAGCGGGCCTTCTTCACCTCGACGAAGACGAGGGAATCGCCTTCGCGGGCGATGATGTCGATCTCGCCGCCCTGGCCGCGCCAGCGGCGGTCGAGGACCGGCTTGCCTTCGCCTTCGTAGCGGCGGGCGACGATGTCCTCGGCGGCATGGCCCGAGGCCCATGCCCTTTGCCCGCGCAGACGGCGCGTTGCCGGGATCGTCGTTCTGGCCATCTGCGTCATTCGTCATCCTCCTCCTGCATGGCAAGCGCCACCTGGTAGACCTGCCGCCGGGGCAGGCCGAGCGCGCCCGCCACCGCCCCGGCGGCATCCTTCAGCCGCAGATGCCCCATGGCCTGCGCCAGCGCGGCACGGACCGCATCGTCATCGGGCGGCGCCGCTTCACCGCGCCCGACGACCAGAACCACCTCGCCCTTCACGCCGTCGCCCGCGACGGCATCCGCCAGGCTGCCCAATGTCCCGCGCACCACATCCTCGAATCGCTTCGTCAGTTCCCGGCACAACACCGCCGCCCTCTCGCTACCCCAGATTACCTTCATTTCCCCTAACGTCGCCGCGATCCGGCGCGGCGATTCCAGAAAGAACATCGGCAGCGGAAAATCGCGCAATTCGCGCAGCACCGCCTGCCGCTCGCCCGCCGCCGCAGGCAGGAATCCCATGAAGGCAAAGCGCTCCGCAGGCACGCCCGCCACCACCAGCGCCGCCAGCAGCGCCGAAGGCCCCGGTGCCGCCGTCACCGCCAGCCCCCGGCCGATCGCGCCGCGCACCAGGGTAAAGCCGGGGTCCGAGAGGACCGGCGTGCCCGCCTCGGAGGCATAGGCCACCGACCGCCCCGCCCCCAGCGCATCGAGCAGCCGCGCCGCCGCACTTGCGCCGGAATGGTCGTGCAGCGCCACGATCTCGCGGCCGGCCAGCGCCACGCCGTGAATATCCATGAGCCTGCGCAGGCTGCGGGTGTCCTCGGCGGCCAGCAGATCGGCGCTGGCAAGGATGTCGAGCGCCCTGAGCGTGATGTCGCGCGCGTTGCCGATCGGGGTCGCCACCAGATGAAGCACCGGGTCCAGAGCCACCTTCTGCCACGCCATGGCGCGATTCCTCCCTAGACCCCACGGGCTACTTTCCTATTATGGGCCGGGTTCGCCGGTTGCGCCACCAGCGTCCCGCAGCCGTTACCCGCCGGAAGGATCGTGTCATGATTGCCAGCCTGTTCTCCCGCCGCAAGGCGCTCGCCACCCTCGCGGCCATGGCTGGCGCCCTGGCCCTTGCCGCCTGCGAGCCCTTGCCCGGCGGCGGCGCGGGCGGCCCCGACCTGACCTCCGGCGCGCCGGTGCGGGTCGCGCTGCTGGTTCCGGCCGGATCGGGCGCCTCCAGCGACGAACTCATCGCCGCGCATCTGGAAAACGCCGCGCGGCTGGCCGTGGCCGACATCGACGGCGCGCAGATCGACCTGGCGGTCTATGCGACCGCAGGCGACCCGGCCCGCGCCGCGCAGGTCGCCGCGCAGGCGGTCAGCGACGGCGCCGCGATCATCCTCGGGCCGCTCTACGCCGAAGAGGCCAATGCCGCCGGGGTGGCCGTGGCCGCCTCGGGCATCAACGTGCTGGCCTTCTCGAACAACCCGACCATCGCGGGCGGCAATGTCTTCGTGCTTGGCCAGACCTTCCGCAACACCGCCGACCGGCTGGTGCGCTACGGGATGCGCCACGGCATCACCAGCTATCTCGTCGCCCATGGCGCGGACCTTCAGGGCCAGATCGGCCGCGACGCGATCACCGCCGCCGTGCGCGACAACGGCGCGACGCTGGCCGGGGTCGAAAGCTACGCGCTCTCGCAGGCCGCCGTGCAGGCGGCGGCGCCGCGCATCGCGGCCACAGCGCGCGCGTCGGGGGCGGGCGCGATCTTCACCACCGCAGGCGTGAACGCCGAACTGCCGATCCTGGCCACCGCGCTGCCCGAGGCGGGGCTGAACGCCGCCTCCACCCGCTTCATCGGCCTGACGCGCTGGAACGCCACGCCGCAGGCGCTGTCGCTGCCGGGGTTGCAGGGCGGGCTGTTCGCGCTGCCGGACCAGCAGATGACCGCGCTGTTCGAGAGCCGCTATGCCGCCGCCTACGGCACCCCGCCGCATCCGCTGGCCAGCCTCGCCTATGACGGCATCGCGGCGGTGGGCGCGCTGGTCGCGCGCGGCGGCGAGCGTCCGCTCGGGCGGGCGGCGCTGACCCAGGCGCAGGGGTTCCGGGGCACCTCGGGCATCTTCCGCTTCCTCGCCGACGGCACCAACGAGCGCGGGCTGGCGGTGGCCGAAGTCCGTTCCGGCCAGGTCACGGTCGTCGATGCGGCGCCGCGCGCCTTCGGCGGCGCGGGCTTCTGAGCCAGCGGGCGCCCGCCGGGGATCATCCGGCGCCGGGTCTCGAGGCCGCGCTCGACGCAGCCCTTGCCGACCTGCCTGCGGGCCGCGACGGCGCGCTGGCGGTGCTGGGCCGTGCGCTCGATGACGGGCGCGCCACCATCGCCGCCGCCTTCGCGCGCGCGCCCCGCGACGCCCGGCCGGTCGTCGCGGCCACCTCGCGGCTGACCGACCGGCTGGTGCGCGGCGCCCTGCGCGTGGCCACAGCACAGGTGGGGGCGCGGGGGGGGCCGCAGGGCGGCCCGACCCGGCTGGCGCTGGTCGCCACCGGCGGCTGGGGCCGGGGCGAGATGGCGCCGTTTTCCGATGTCGACCTGCTGTTCCTCGCGCCGGGGCCGCCTGCGCCCGGCGACCGGCGGATCATCGAGGCGTTGCTCTACATCCTGTGGGATCTGCGGCTTTCGGTCGGCCATGCCAGCCGCAGCCTCGACGACTGCCTGCGGCTGGCCCGCGACGACATGACGATCCGCACGAGCCTGCTGGAAATGCGCCCGGTCGCCGGTGACGCGGCGCTGGCGCGCGTGCTGCAGGCGCGGTTGCGCCACGAGGTGCTGTCGGCGCCGCCTGCGGCCTTCATCGAGGCGAAACTCGCCGAGCGCGAGATGCGCCACGCGCGCCATGGCGGGCAGCGCTTCATGCTCGAACCCGACGTGAAGGAGGGCAAGGGCGCGCTGCGCGACCTCCATTCGCTCTACTGGATCGCGGCCCATGTCGCGGCAGGCGAAGCACCCGACGACCCCGGCGCGGTGCGGCTTTTCACCCGCGACGAACGCGCCGTCTTCGACGAGGCGGCGGACTTCTTCCTGGCGGTGCGCTGCCATCTGCACCTGCTGGCGGGCCGGGCCGAGGAGCGGCTGACCTTTGCCGCGCAGGTCGAGGTGGCGGCGCGCATGGGTTACGCCGACCGCGCGGGCGCGCGCGGGGTCGAGAGCTTCATGCGCGACTACTTCCGCCATGCCACGCGGGTCGGCGACCTGACCCGCATCCTGCTTTCGGCGCTCGAGGAACGCCGCCAGAAGCCCGCACCGCTGCTGGCGCGTTCGCGCCGCATCGTGACGCCGCGCCCGCCGTTCGCGCTGCGCCTGAACCGGCTGATCGTGGCCGACCGGGCCGCGTTCCTGGCCGATCCGGTGAACCTGCTTGCCGCCTTCGAGGAGGCCCAGCGCGCCGGGGCCTTCCTTCACCCCGAGACCCTGCGCCTGATCGCCGCCAGTCTCGAGCGCATCGACGACGCCCTGCGCGCCAGCCCCGAGGCCAACCGGCTGTTTCTCGGCCTGCTCACCCGGCACGGCCAGCCCGAACCCGTGCTGCGGCGGATGAACGAGACCGGCGTGCTCGGCGCCTTCGTGCCCGAGTTCGGCGCGGTGGTGGCGATGATGCAGTTCAACCGCTACCATCATTACACGGTCGACGAGCACACGATCCAGGCGCTGGCCCATCTGTCGCGGGTCGAGCGCGGCGAGATGGCGGCGGCGCTGCCGATCACCACCGACATTCTGAGGCGCGGCGTGAACCGGCGGGTGCTGCATGTGGCGCTGCTGCTGCACGACTGCGGCAAGGGGCTGCCGGGCGATCATGCGCAGACCGGCGCCCGCATCGCGCGGCGGGTCGCGCTGCGGCTGGGGCTGGCGCGGGCGGATGCCGATACGGTCGAATGGCTGGTTCGCCATCACCTGCTGATGTCCGACATGGCCCAGAAGCGCGATGTCTCGGACCCGCGCACGGTGCGCGATTTCGCGCGGATCACCGGCACGCGCGAGCGGCTGGACCTGCTGACCGTGCTGACGGTCTGCGACATCTCGGCGGTGGGGCCGGGGGTGTGGAACAACTGGAAGGCGATGCTGCTGCGCCAGCTTCACCGCGCCACCGCCGCGCGGCTGGAGGCGGCGGGGCCGGTGCATCCCGCCGGGCGTGCGGGCCAGGCGCGGCGCGTGCTGCGCGCCCGGCTGCACGGCTGGAGCGCCGGGGACATGAGCGCCGAGATGCAGCGCCATGCCGAAGGCTACTGGCAGGGTCTCGACACCGGGGCGCATGTCGCCTTTGCCGGGCTGCTGCGCGACACGCCTGCGGATGGCACCGGCATCGCGCTGGACGCCGAACCCGCGCGCGACGCCACCCGCGTCTGCATCGTGATGGCGGATGCGCCGGGGCTGTTCGCGCATATGGCGGGCGCCGTGGCCGCCGCGCGCGCCAATGTCGTCGATGCGCGCACCTGGACCACGCGCGACGACCGGGCGACGGCGGTGTTCTGGGTGCAGGACGATGCGGGCCACCCCTACCCGCCCGAGGACATGGCGCGGCTCGAGGTCCGCATCACCGCCGCGCTTGCGGCGCCGCCCGGCACCCTTCCCCGCCCGCGCCCCGCCGCCCCGGCGCGCAGCCGTCCGGTGCCGACCGTGGTGACATTCGACAACGCCGCCTCGGAAAGCTGCACCGTGGTCGAGGTCGACACCGGCGACCGGCCCTTCCTGCTGCACGACCTGAGCCGCGCGATCTCGGACAGCGGCGCCCGGATCGTCAGCGCGGTGATCGCCACCTATGGCGAACAGGCGGTCGATACGTTCTATGTGAGGGACCGATTCGGGCAGAAACTGCCGCCCGGCGCGGAACAGGCACGCATCGAGGCCGCCCTGCGCAGCGCGGCCACCGAGCAGGGACAGGATTGACAGTGGCCGAACCGATCCGCCTCATTCGCGGGGTCGTCACCGTGGGGCTGTGGACGCTGCTGTCGCGCGGCGCGGGATTCCTGCGCGACGTGATGATCGCGGGCTTCCTCGGCACCGGGGCGATGGCCGATGCCTTCAACGTGGCCTTCTCGCTGCCCAACATGTTCCGGCGCTTCTTTGCCGAAGGCGCGTTCAACATGGCCTTCGTGCCGCTTTACGCGCGCAAGCTGGAATCGCGCGAGGATGCCGACGCCTTCGCCCGCGACGCCTTTTCGGGGCTGTCGGCGGTGCTGGTGCTGTTCGCCGCGCTGGGCACGCTGCTGATGCCGCTGCTGGTCTGGGCGATGGCGAGCGGCTTTGCGGGCGACGCGCGCTTCGATCTGGCGGTGGGCTACGGGCGCATCACCTTCGTCTATATCCTGTTCATCTCGCTCGTCGCGCTGATCTCGGGCATCATGAACAGCCACGGGCGGTTCACCGAAGCCGCAGCGGTGCCGGTGCTGATGAATCTCATGTTCATCGCGGCGATGCTGCTCGCGCATCTGGCGGGCTGGGACATGGGGCTGGCGCTGTCGTGGACGGTGCCGGTCACCGGGGTGGTGCAGTTCGGCTTCATGTGGGCGGCGGCGGCGCGGCTGGGCTATGCGCCGCGCCTGACCCGGCCACGGCTTACGCCCGAGGTGCGGCGCCTGCTGGTGATCGCGGCGCCGGTGGTGCTGTCGGGCGGCGTGGTGCAGGTCAACCTGATCGTCGGGCGGCAGATCGCCAGCTATACCGAGGGCGCGGTGTCGTGGCTGGTCTATGCCGACCGGCTGTATCAACTGCCGCTGGGCGTCGTCGGCGTCGCGGTCGGCACGGTGCTGCTGCCGGAACTGTCGCGGCGGCTGGGCGCGGGCGATGTCGCGGGCGGGCGAGATGCGCTGAACCGGGCGGCGGAATTCGCCTTCGCGCTGACGATCCCGGCGGCGGCGGCGCTGATGGCGATCGCCTGGCCGCTGGTCTCGGTGCTTTACGGGCGCGGGGCGTTCGGGGCCGCGGATGCCGAGGCGACGGCGCTTGCGCTCGCGATCTACGGCGCGGGGCTGCCCGCCTTCGTGCTGCAGAAGGTGCTCCAGCCGCTGTTCTATGCCCGCGAGGATACGCGGCGCCCGTTCCGCTATGCGCTGGTCGCCATGGTGATGAATGTCGGCGTCGCGCTGGGGCTGGGGCTGGTGATCGGCTGGTCGGCGGCGGCCTGGGGGATGACTCTTTCCGCCTGGGCGATGGCGGGGCTTTTGTGGCTGGGGTCGCGCGGGCTGGGCGAGGCGGCGCAGACCGACGCCCGGCTGCGGGCGCGGCTGTGGCGGATCGTGGCGGCGGCGGGGGCGATGGTGCTGGTGCTGCGCGGGCTGGCGGTGGGCCTCGACGGCTGGCTGCTGGTGCCCGGCTGGCGCTACGGGGCGCTGGCGCTGCTGGTGGCGACGGGGGCGGCGGTCTATTTTGCTGCAGGATTCGCGCTGGGGGCGTTCCGGCCCGACGAATTGCGCCGGGCGATGCGGCGCGGCTGAGGGGGCGCCGCGCCCGCCCGGTCAGTTGCGGCTGCGCAACCGGGCCTGCAGGGCGCGAAAGCCGCCGGGCGACACCACCACCGACAGCGCGAAGCCCATGGCGAAACTTGCCAGTTCGGCAATGAACCCCAGGTCGACGCCGCTGCCGCCGATCAGCGGGCCGATGGCGGCGAAGGCCAGTTGCAGCACCAGCAGGAAGCCGATCAGCCGGAACGCCGCCAGCCGGTTCAGCCCGCGCGCGCCGAGACCCGCCCAGAGTATCCAGGTGAAGGCGCCGATCAGCGCATAGACGCCGGGATAGGCGCCGAACAGATAGCGCTGCGGCGGCATGACCAGCGCAAAGACCACCGCGCCGGTGAGCACCCCGCCCAGAAACACCGCCAGCACCGCCCATGGACGGAACACGTCGCCCACGAACTTGCCCAGCGCGAGCAGCATCGCCACCGCGAACAGCGCATGGGTGAACGAGCCGTGGACGAAGGCATAGGTGACGAACCGCGCCAGCAGGCGCGGGGCGGTGTTGCCCCAGGTCACGACCTGGTCCCAGACCAGCGGCGAGAAGCCCCAGTCCTGGATCGCCGCCATGCGCCAGCCGATGCCCGCGCGACCGCCGATGACGCCCGAGGCGCCGAGCATGAACCCCAGCTCGATCACCGTCATGACGGCGGCAAGCGCCAGCACCACCGGCGATATGGCGTTGAACGGGCTGGCGGATCGGCGGCCTTGTGGCATGGGCTGTTCCTTGACCTGCTTTCGCCCCATGGCTAAGCCCGCCGGGCGCGCATTGCCACAGCATTTCCCCAAGGGCCGAGCATGACCGACCAGAAGTTTACCCCCCGTGTCTTTTCCGGCATCAAGCCTTCGGGCGGGCTGACGCTTGGCAACTATCTCGGCGCGATCAAGCGCTTCGTGGCCTATCAGGATACCGACTTCGAGACGATCTACTGCGTCGTCGACCTGCACGCGATCACCGTCTGGCAGGACCCGGCGCATCTGGCCGATGCGACGCGCGAGGTGGCGGCGGGGTTTCTGGCCGCCGGGATCGACCCCGAACGCTCCGTCCTCTTCAATCAGGCGCAGGTCAGCGAGCACGCGGAGCTGGGCTGGATCTTCAACTGCGTCGCCCGGATGGGCTGGATGAACCGCATGACGCAGTGGAAGGAGAAGTCCGGAAAGAACGCCGAGGCCCAGAGTCTGGGCCTGTTCGCCTATCCCTCGCTGATGGCCGCCGATATCCTGCTTTACCACGCCACCCATGTGCCGGTCGGCGAGGACCAGAAGCAGCATGTCGAGCTGACCCGCGACATCGCCCAGAAGTTCAACCACGACTTCGGGATCGACTTCTTCCCCGAGACGCAGCCGGTGATCGAAGGCCCGGCGATGCGGGTGATGAACCTGCGCGACGGCACGAAGAAGATGTCGAAATCGGGCGAATCCGACATGGAGCGGATCAACATGACCGACGACGCCGACGCCATCGCGCGGAAATTCCGCAAGGCACGCACCGATGCCGAACCCCTGCCCGAGACCGCCGCGGGCCTGACGGGGCGGCCCGAGGCGAAGAACCTCGTCGAGATTTATGCCGGGCTGGCGGACATCACCCCCGAGGCGGTGCTGGCGCAATATCCGGGCGCGGGCTGGGGGGTGTTCAAGCCCGCGCTCGCCGATCTGGCGGTCGAACGGCTGGCGCCGGTCAGCGCCGAAATGGCCCGCCTGATGGGCGACCGCGCCGAGATCGACCGCATCCTCGGACGCGGCGCCGAACGCGCCCGCGAGATCGCGGCGCCGATCCTGAAGCAGACCTACGACATCGTCGGCCTGCTGCGCGGCTGAAGCCGGGCACGCACTCCCCGTCACCCGCGAGGAGCCGCAGGCGACGAAGCACCCCGATGTTGCGCGCGAGCGGTCGGGGTTGCTGCGGCTTCGCCTCGCAATGACAAGAACTGCCGTCATTGCGAGGCGGCGAAAGCCGACATGGCAATCCACGCTGCCCCCGCACCCGGCGGATGACTTCGGCTTCACGCGCGCCGACGGGTGCTTGCGGTCGGCGATGCAACAGTCCTTGCACAGCCGCCGCCCCTTCGGCCACAATCGCGCGAAAGACACGGGGCAGAAATCATGCGCAAGTTTCTCGTCGTCCTCGACGACAGCCGCGAATGTCTCAACGCCATGCGCTTTGCGGCGATGCGGGCGGGGCATACCGGCGCGGCGGTGCAGATTCTCGCCGTCATCGACCCCGAGGATTTCGACCAGTGGGCCGGTGTGGCCGAGGTCATGCGCGCCGAGGCGCGCGAGCGCATCACCGTGCATTTCGAGGTGTTCTCGAAATGGATGCGCGACAAGCACGGGGTCAGCCCGGAACTGGTCATCCGCGAGGGCGAGATCGTGGCCGAAATCCTTGCCCAGATCAGCGACGATTCCGAGATCGGGATTCTGGTCCTGGGCGCCGGGGGCGACCGCAAGGGGCCGGGGGCGCTGGTCGCCACGCTCATGCGGCAGGTGAGCACCCTGCCGGTGCCGATCACCATCGTGCCGGGCGACATGAGCAAGGAGCGGCTCGAGGAAATCACCTGATGGACTGGCGGCTGGCCCTTGTCATGCTGGGGGCGCTGCCGGTGTTCGCGGGGCTGGTCCACTGGCTGACACGCTGGGCAGGCCCCCTGCCCGGCGTCGTCGCGGCGCTGGTGCTGTACTGGGCGCTGATCGGCGCGCTGGCGTGGCGGGCGTTGTCGGGGGCGGATCGCGCGGCGCTGCTGGCCCATGCCCGCCCGCCGCGCCTGCTGGCGGCGCTGGCCTTCGTGCCGGTGGTGGCGATGGCCTGGCTGGCGCTGGGGGTGCTGGGCGACAGCGGCTTTCCGGCGATCCTGCTGGTTCCGGTGGCCGTGATGGCGCTGGTCAACGGCACGGCGGAAGAAATGTTCTGGCGCGGCGCCCTTCTCCCCGCCCCCGACCGCGAGGGGATGGTAGTCGCCTGGGCGCTGTTCGCGCTGTGGCATGTGAGCTGGGGATTCGCGCGCGGCCTCGCAAGCCCGGCAGGCACCGCAGGGCTGGTCATCGGCGCGGCGGCCATGGGCGCGGTGTGGATGGCGTTGCGGCTGCGAACCGGGGTGCTTGGCCCCGGCATCGCCGCGCATGTGGCCTTCAACCTCTTCGCCTTCGCCGACATCGCGGCGCGCAACTGGCCAGGGGCGACCTGAGCGGCGCGCAGGTTCAGCCCGCAGTCGCGCGGGCCTTCTGGCGATGGCGGAATATCTCGTAGGCCAGCGCGCCCAGCACCGTCAGCGCGATCATCGCCAGCGCCAGCGCGTTCACCGCAGGCGTCAGGCCGGTGCGCACTTTCGACGCAATGAAGATCGTCAGCGGCGTGTCCAGCCCGCGCACGAAGAGCGTCGTGTTGTAGTTCTCGAACGACTGCAGCACCGCCAGAAACGCCGCCGCGATCAGCGCGGGGCGCAGGAACGGCAGCAACACGCGGCGGAACACCATGAATTTCGACGCGCCCAGCCCCAGCGCCGCCTCCTCCTGGGTGCGGTCGAAGCGTTGCAGCCGCGCCGCCACCATCAGCATGACATAGCAGGCGATGAAGCTGGATTGCGCGAGGATGATGAGAAAGATCCCGCCGCCGACACCCACCTGCCGCCACAGGATCAGCGTGGCGATGCCGACCACCACGCCCGGCGTCAGCAGCGGCGAGACCATGAAGCCGTAAAGCACCCCCCTCGCCCGTTCGTGCACCGAGGTCAGCACCAGCGCGGCGGCGGTGCCGACCGGCACCGCGACCAGCACCACGAAGAACGCCACCACGATCGACACCCGCACCGAACGCCACATCGCGCCGTCGCGCCACAGTTCGACGAACCAGCTCAGCGTGAAGCCCTGCCACGGGATCACGGTCGGGAAGCGGCTGGTGTTGAAGGTCGCGGCGCTCATCACCAGAAGCGGCGCGAACAGGTAGACGAAGAACAGCGTCAGATAGACGCCGAACACCACGCGGGACAGGCGGCCCGCGCTCATTTCGTCACATCCGCGAGGTTCACCCGCGCCAGTTTCAGCGTCGCCAGCACCACCGCAAGGCACAGCACCAGCAGCACCAGCGCATAGGCCGCGCCGCGATTCCAGTCGCCGCCCTCGAAGAACCAGTTGTAGATGATTTCCGTGAACCAGCGGCTTCCGGGCGAGCCCAGCAGCGAGGGCGCGATATACGACCCGGCTGCCAGCATGAAGGTGAACACGCAGCCGGTGGCGATGCCTGCCTTGGCGTGGGGGATCACCACCCGCCAGTGGATGCGCCAGCTTTTCGCGCCAAGGTCGCGCGCGGCCTCGATTTGTGCGGCTTCAAGGCTTTCCATCGAATTGTAGATCGGGAACAGCATGAACAGGATGTAGGCATAGGTCATCGCCGCCAGCACGCCGCCGTCACCGGCCCAGCGCACGGGTTCCGAGATCAGGCCCAGCGCCAGCAGCACCGCGTTCAGCGGCCCCCGGAACGCCAGCAGGATATACCAGGCCAGCGTGCGCAGAACCTCGTTGATCCAGAACGGGATGACGAGGCCGAGGATCGCCAGCCCCGCCTGCGCCGGGGTGGCGCGCTGCGCCAGCCAGAAGGCCAGCGGATAGCAGACCACGAGGGTCACGAAGGTGACGATGGCCGAGGCCCAGATCGTCTTGAAGAAGATCGCGCGATGGGTGGCCTCGCCCGCGAGATAGGTGAAGTTCGCCAGCGAATAGTGATCGTTCGGCCCGCCGATCTGGGCGGGCGGCAGGTTCGGGCGCAAAGCGTAGTCGATCATCAGCAGGTTCGGCGCCAGCACCATGCCCACCATCCACAGCAGCACCAGCGCCACGAAAACCGTGGTGAGGCTGCCGCCGAATCGCTGGACCAGATCACGCATCGGCCAGCACCACGGCATGATCCGTGTCGAAATGGAACGCCGCCTCGGTGCCGATGCCGGGCGCGTCCGCCAGCCGCGTGGCCGGGATCGAGGCGATCATCTCCTCGCCATCGGCAAGGCGGCCGTGCGCCAGCGCGAAGGCGCCCTCGAAATCGACCCGCTCGACGCGGGCGGCAAGGCTGTTCTCGCCGCCGGTGCCCGGCGTCAGCGCCTCGGGGCGGACGTAGAGTTTCACCGCCTGCCCCTCGGCCAGCCCCGGCCCGGCGCGGCCGCGCATCGGGCCAAGGCCGGTGTCCACGGTGGCGATGCCGCCCGCAAGCGCCGCGACCCGCCCGGCGATGCGGTTGGTCTCGCCCACGAAACCGGCGACGAAGGGCGTCTGCGGATTGGCATAGAGGTCCTGCGGGGCGCCGATCTGTTCGACCACACCCGCGCTCATCACCGCGACGCGGTCGGACATCGCCAGCGCCTCGCCCTGGTCGTGGGTGATGTAGATGAAGGTGACGCCGGTGCGTTTTTGCAAGGCGCGCAGTTCGGCGCGCATGTGCTGGCGCAATTTCAGGTCCAGCGCGGACAAGGGTTCGTCCAGCAGCAGCACGTCGGGTTCCACCGCCAGCGCGCGGGCGATGGCGACGCGCTGGCGCTGCCCGCCCGACAGCTCGCCCGGCTTGCGGTCGCCAAAGCCGCCCAGCGCGACCACGTCGAGCAATTCGTCGGCCTTGCGGCTGCGCTCGGCCTTGCCGACACCGCGCGCCTCGAGGCCGAAGGCGATGTTTTCGCGGACCGACATCAGCGGGAACAGCGCCAGCGACTGGAAGATCATCGCCGTCGGCCGCCTGTTCGGCGCCAGCCCCGCCATGTCGCGGCCGCCGATGAGGACCGTGCCCTCGGTCGGACGCAGGAAGCCCGCGACGATGCGCAAAAGCGTGGTCTTGCCACAGCCCGAAGGTCCGAGGATCGAGAAGAACTCGCCGTCCTCGACGGTGAAGGTCACATCGCTGACGGCGCGGGTGGTGCCGAAGGTCATCCCCACGCGGTCAAGCTGGACGGAGCGCGACATGCGTCCTCCGGTTCAGGTCCATTCAGGAAGGGGGGCGGTCGCCCGCCCCCCGATACGCGCCCGGATCAGGCCGAGAGGAACTTGTCCTGATACTCGTTGCGCTTGGCGACATACCAGTTTTCCTGGATCGGCCACCACCACAGCTTGTCCAGCGCGTCGCCCGGATAGGCGTCGGCGAAGAACTGCTGCGCATCGGCGGACAGCAGGTCGGCGGCGCCCACGGCGGTCGAGTTGATCGAGGTCGCGTTGGAATACATCGCGCCCGCTTCGGGGGTAAGGAACCAGTTGATGAAGGCATACGCCTGATCGACGTTCTCGGCGCCCACGGGGATCGAGATGCCCTCCATCCACGCCAGCGCGCCCTCTTTCGGGGCGATGAAGCCCACCGGCAGCCCCTCCTTGGCCAGCGCCGCGCCGGTCGAATCCCAGGTCTGGCCGATGGCGGCACCATTGACGCGGAAGGCGCCCTGGGCCTCGTTCTCGTTGTTCCAGAACTGCATGATGTTGCCCTTGCGGGCGATGGCCTCGGCCACGATCACGTCGAAGATTTCCACCTGCGCATCGGGGTCGGCAAAGGCATCGAGCAGCGGCCGCGGCAGCTTGCCCTCGGCCTCGAGCCAGAGGCCCAGACCCACGAGCGAGGAATGCGCGCGCACGGTGGCCTTGCCCGCCATCTCGGGCTTCCAGATGTCGCCGTAAGAGGCGGTGCCGTATTCCATCGGCGCCTGTTCCTTGTCGAAGGCCAGCGCCTCGGTGCCCCAGTCGGAGGGCACCTGATAGCGGGCGCCGTCCACGACCGCGCCGAACTTGGCCGAGTTTTCCCAGGCCGACGGCAGGCAGCGGGCCACTTCGACCTTCGATTCGTCGATGGGCTGCACGAGGCCGAATTCGACGTAGTTGGGCACCCGGTCCACGGTCGGCCAGATCACGTCGAAGCCCGCGCCGTTGTTGGCGCGCAACTGGTTCAGCAATTCATCATTGGTGCCGTAGGGCGTGAAGCTGGCCTTGATGCCGGTCGCGGATTCAAACGCCGCCAGCATCTCGTCGTTGATGTAGCCTGCCCAGGCGAAAATCTTCACCTCGCCGGACGACCCCTGCGCGAAGGCCCGGCTGCCGATCCACGGCGCGGCCAGCGTTGCGGCCGCGCCAGCCTTGAGCAGGCTGCGCCGTTTCATCATGGTCATGTCGTTCTCCCTGTTCGATTGCGGATCACGGATCACGCTGCCGCGCCCGTTCCTGCGCGGGATCATGCGCGCGGCGGCGTGATGCGTCAACTGCGTGTGCGCGGGGGGTGTGCCGCAGCGCAGAAAAAAATTGCCGAGTTTGATTCCGGTCAAAGTCATGTTCACCATTCCGACTTATCGAAGGTCAACGTCGCGGCGGTGATTCTTCCGGCGCGATCCCTGCCAGCGGAGCGCCGCATGACTGTCCTACGCCTTCTCCTTGCCCTCGCCCTCAGCCTGTTTCTTGCCCTTCCCGCGACGGCGCAAAGCGTGCTGTCGCAGCTTCTGCCCGGTCAGGATGCAGGCGAACTGGTGCCGGGGGCGGACGGGTTCGGGCCGATCCGCGACGACATCGCGGTGGCGCCGGTGCTGCGGCGCGGCGAAACCGTGGCCTGGGCGTTCATCACCTCGGACTTCGTCGGCACCACCGGCTATTCCGGCAAGCCGATCCATACCCTCGTCGCGGTCGGTCCCGACGGCGTGGTGGCCGGGGTGCGGCTGGTCCAGCATTCCGAACCCATCGTCCTGATCGGCATCCCCGAATCGCGAGTGCGCAACCTCGTGGAAAGCTATGCGGGCCTGAACCTCGTGGCCGAGGCGCAATCGGGCGGCACCAGCCACGATGTCGAGATCATCTCGGGCGCGACCGTCACCGTCATGGTGATCGACGATTCCATCGTGCGTTCCGGCATCAAGGTCGCGCGCGAACTGGGGCTGGGCGGGCTGGAGCCGCTGGCCGCCCCCGCAGGCCCGCAATACGAGATCGACCCCGAGGCCGTGATCGACAGCGACTGGTTCACCATGGAGGGCGACGGCACGGTTCGCCGCATGTCGCTGGACGTGGGCCAGGTGAACGCCGCGTTCGAGCACAACCCCGACCCGCGCGCCGCCGAGCGCCCGCTGGATGACGCCCCCGAGACCAACTTCATCGACATGTACATGGGCCTCGTCTCGGTACCCGCCATCGGCGATGCGCTGTTGCAGGCGGGCGATGCCGCAAATCTGGACGGCTGGCTTGCCGAGGGCGACCAAGCCATCGCGGTGATGGCGCGCGGCCTCTACAGCTTCAAGGGTTCGGGCTATGTGCGCGGCGGCATCTTCGACCGCATCGTGCTGATCCAGGACGACATCTCGGTGCGCTTCCACGACCGCGACCACCGCCGTCTTGGTGGCATCGGCGCCGGCGGGGCGCCGGAATTCACCGAAACCGACCTGTTCCGCATCCCGGTCGCTTCCGGCTTCGATCCGACGAAACCCTTCCGCCTGCAACTGCTGGTGCAGCGCGCGGTCGGCCCGGTGGACAAGGCGTTCGAGACCTTCGAGCTGGGCTACCAGCTTCCGCCGCAATACCTGCGGCCCGTCGCCGCCCCCGCGACCGCTGCCCCGCCCGAGATCGCGCAGGCAGGCGGCATCAGCGCGGACGAGGCCACCGCACAGGCCGCGCTGTGGAAGCGCATCTGGCAGGATTCAAAGCTGAAGATCGCCATTCTCGGCGCCATGCTGGCGGTGCTGACGGGCGTGTTCTTCTTCCAGATGTTCGCCACCCGCAACGAAAGGAAGTTCTACATCTTCCGCATGGCCTATCTCACCGTCACGCTGGTGGTGCTGGGCTGGTATTTCAACGCGCAGCTCTCGGTGGTGAACATCCTCGCGCTGTTCAACTCGCTCATCACCGGCTTCTCGTGGCAGGCGTTCCTGCTGGACCCGCTGACCTTCATCCTGTGGTTCGCGGTCGCCGCCGCGCTGATCTTCTGGGGGCGGGGGGCCTATTGCGGCTGGCTGTGCCCGTTCGGCGCCCTGCAGGAACTGACCAACCAGATCGCCCGCAAGCTGCGCGTGCCGCAATGGACCCTGCCCTGGGGCCTGCACGAAAGGCTGTGGCCGATCAAATACATGATCTTCCTCGGCCTGTTCGGCGTCTCGCTGGTCAGTCTGGGTCAGGCCGAGCAACTGGCCGAGGTCGAACCCTTCAAGACCGCGATCATCCTGAAATTCGCCCGCGCCTGGCCCTTCGTGGCCTATGTCGCGGCGCTGCTGATGGCCGGGCTGTTCGTGGAACGCTTCTACTGCCGCTACCTGTGCCCGCTGGGCGCCGGGCTGGCCATCCCGGCCCGGATGCGGATGTTCGACTGGCTCAAGCGCTACCACGAATGCGGCAACCCCTGTCAGACCTGCGCCAACGAATGCCCGGTGCAGGCGATCCACCCGACCGGCGAGATCAACCCGAACGAATGCGTGAACTGCCTGCACTGCCAGGTGCTCTACCAGTCAGAAGATCGCTGCCCCGTCGTCATCAAGAAGGTGAAGCGTCGCGCCAAGGCCGCTGCGGCCGGCGCACCGCCCGATCTGGGACGGCCGCCCGTCGGCCATCCCAATGCTTCCCGTGTAACGACCGTTTGAAAAGAAGGAGACGGTTTCATGGATACCGAAAACAGGAAGGGCCTGAGCCGCCGCGCGCTTCTGGGCGCAACGGCAGGAGGTGCCGCACTGGCAGGCGCCGTGGGGGGCCGCATGGCCCTTGGCCCTGCCGCCGTGGGCGCGGGCGCTGCTGCGGCGCTGGCCGCCGGGACGACCGGGGCCGCCGCGCAGCCTGCGGGCGAGATCAACATCGCCCCCGGCCAGCTTGACGATTATTACGGCTTCTGGTCCTCGGGCCAGACCGGCGAGATGCGCATCCTCGGCATCCCCTCGATGCGCGAGCTGATGCGGGTGCCGGTGTTCAACCGCTGCTCGGCGACCGGCTGGGGCCAGACCAACGAATCGATCCGCATCCACGAGCGGACGATGACCGAAAAGACGAAGAAGCAGCTCGCCGCCAACGGCAAGCGTATCCACGACCAGGGCGACCTGCACCACGTCCACATGTCCTACACCGAGGGCAAGTATGACGGCCGGTTCCTGTTCATGAACGACAAGGCCAACACCCGCGTCGCGCGGGTGCGCTGCGACGTGATGAAGACGGATGCCATCCTCGAAATCCCCAACGCCAAGGCGATCCACGGGATGCGGCCGCAGAAGTGGCCCAAGACCACCTATGTCTTTGCCAACGGCGAGGACGAGGCACCGCTGGTCAACGACGGCAGCACGATGGACGACGTGTCCACCTATGTGAACGTCTTCACCGCCGTCGATGCCGAAGAGATGCAGGTCGCCTGGCAGGTGCTGGTCAGCGGCAACCTCGACAACACCGATGCCGACTACGAAGGCAAATGGGCGTTCTCGACCTCGTACAACTCGGAAATGGGCATGACCCTCGAAGAGATGACCGAAGCCGAGATGGACCATGTCGTCATCTTCAACATCGCCGAGATCGAGCGCGCCATCGCGGCGGGCGAATATCAGGAGATGAACGGCTGCAAGATCGTCGACGGCCGGAAAGAGGCGAAAAGCAACTTCACCCGCTATGTGCCCATCGCCAACAACCCGCACGGCTGCAACATGGCGCCGGACCGCAAGCATCTGTGCATCGCGGGCAAGCTGTCGCCGACCGTCACCGTCCTTGACGTGACGAAGTTCGACAGCCTGTTTGCGCAGCCCGAGGCCGAGGTCGACCTGCGCTCGGTCGTGGTCGCGGAACCCGAGCTGGGTCTCGGGCCCCTGCACACCGCGTTCGACGGGCGCGGCAATGCCTATACGTCCCTGTTCCTCGACAGCCAGGTGGCCAAGTGGAACATCGAGGACGCGATCCGCGCCTACAACGGCGAGGACGTGGACCCGATCAAGGACAAGATCGACGTGCACTACCAGCCCGGCCACCTCAAGACCACGATGGGCGAGACGCTGGACGCCAGGAACGACTGGCTGGTCTGCCTGTGCAAGTTCTCGAAGGACCGTTTCCTGAACGTCGGTCCGCTGAAGGCCGAGAACGACCAGCTCATCGACATCTCGGGCGACAAGATGGTGCTGGTCCACGACGGCCCGACCTTCGCCGAGCCGCATGACGCGATCTCGGTCGATCCGGCGATCATGGCGCCGGTCATCAAGTCGGTCTGGGACCGCGACGACCGGATGTGGGCCGAAACCCGCGCCCAGGCCGAAAAGGACGGCATCGACATCGACGACTGGTGCGAGGACGTGGTCCGCGACGCCGACGATCCGACCAAGGTGCGGGTCTACATGTCGTCCGAGGCGCCGAACTTCTCGCTCACCAGCTTCGAGGTGAACGAGGGCGACGAGGTCACGGTCATCATCACCAACCTTGATGAAATCGACGACCTGACGCACGGCTTCACCGTGGGCAACCACGGCGTCGCCATGGAGATCGGGCCGCAGCAGACCTCGTCGGTCACCTTCGTCGCGGCCAATCCGGGCGTCTACTGGTATTACTGCCAGTGGTTCTGCCACGCGCTCCACATGGAGATGCGCGGCCGCATGTTCGTGCGGCCCAAGGCGTAAGCGATGATCCGGCTGGCCCTCGCATTGCTGGCGACGACCGCCCTCCCCGCCCTTGGCGGGGAGGTGTCGGTCGCGCCTTGCGCGGGCTGTCTGGCGCAGGCCATCGCCGGGGCCGACCCCGGCGACGTGCTGACATTGCAGGACGGCACCCATGCGGGTGCCGTCACCATCGACCGCCCGCTGACCATCACCGGCAGCCGTGACGCGGTCGTGGACGGGCTGGGCCGCGGCACCGTCATCACCATCGACGCGCCGGACGTGACGCTTGCGGGCTTTACCGTCACCGGGTCGGGGCACCGCAACGAAGACCTCGACGCCGGGGTCAAGGTGCTGCGCGAGGCCGACCGTGCCGTGATCGCCGACCTGCTGGTCACCGGCAACATGCACGGCATCGACATCCACGGCGGGCGTGACGCGCATGTGACCGGCAACGAGGTGATCGGCACCCGTGTCCCGCACATGAACGAACGCGGCAACGGCATCTACATCTGGAACAGCCCCGGCGCATTGGTCGAGGGCAATTCCATCCGCTACGGGCGCGACGGCATCTTTTCCAACGCCTCCGCCGACAGCATCTACCGCGACAACCTGTTCCGCGACCTGCGCTTTGCCGTGCATTTCATGTATACCCGCAACACCGAAGTGTCGGGCAACGTCTCGATCGGCAACCATCTCGGCTTTGCGATCATGAACTCGAACCGCGCGGTGGTGGCGGACAATCTCAGCCTCGGCGACCGCGATCACGGGCTGGCGCTGAACTATGCCAACAACGCCGACATCAGCGGCAATCTGGTGCGCGGCGGCACCGCGAAATGCCTGTTCATCTACAACGCCAGCCTGAACCTGATCTGGAACAACCGCTTTGAAGGCTGCGACATCGGCATCCACTACACCGCCGGGTCGGAACGCAACGTGCTGACCGGCAACGCCTTTCTCGGCAACCGCGAGCAGGTGAAATACGTCGGCACCCGCATGATGGAGTGGAGCCACGACGGCCGCGGCAACTACTGGTCCGACAACGCGGCCTTCGACCTGAACGGCGACGGCATCGGCGACGGCATCTACCGGCCCAACGATCTCATGGATCAGATCCTCTGGTCGCAACCGGCGGCGGCGCTGCTGACGGGGTCGCCCGCCGTGCAACTGATCCGCTGGAGCCAGCGCGACTTTCCCGCAACCCTGCCCGGCGGCGTGCGCGATTCGCATCCGCTGATGCAGGCCATCACCATTCCCGTCCCGCCCGAGCTTGCGGCCATGGAGGCCGAAGCCGCCGGGCGCTGGGACACAAGGCGAAGCAATGACCGCGACATTGACGATCTCATGGCTGACTAAACGCTTCGGGCCGGTCGAGGCACTGTCGCAGGTCTCGCTTCAGGTGCAGGCCGGGCAGCGTGTCGCCCTGCTGGGCCACAACGGCGCGGGCAAGTCGACGATGATGAAGATCATCCTCGGCCTGATCCCTGCGACCGAAGGCGAGGTCACCGTCTGCGGCGCGGCCCCCGGTTCGGCGGCGGCGCGCGCGCAGGTGGCCTATCTGCCCGAGAACGCGGCCTTTCATCCGGCGCTGGCCGGCGAGGAACAGATCCGCCTGTTCCTCAGCTTACGCGGCGAACGCCCCGCGCAGGCGCGCGACCTGCTGGCCCGCGTCGGGCTGCATGACGCCGCCGGGCGCCGGATCGGCACCTATTCCAAGGGGATGCGGCAGCGCGTCGGGCTGGCGCAGGCGCTGATCGGCAGGCCGCGCCTGCTGGTGCTGGACGAACCGACCTCGGGCCTCGATCCGGTGTCGCGGCGCGATTTCTACGCGCTGCTTGATGATCTGGCCGCCGAAGGGGCCTCGGTGCTGCTGTCGTCCCACGCCCTGACCGAGGTTGAGGCCCGCACCGACCGCATCCTGATCCTGTCGCGCGGGCGTCTGGTCACGCAGGGCACCCTGCCCGAGCTGCGCCACGAGGCCGCACTGCCGGTGCAGTTCCTCGTCACCCCCGCCCCCGGACAGGCGGACACGCTGGCTGCCGCGCTGGCCGCGACCCCCGGCCCCGACGGCATCCTGCGGCTGACCGCGCCGCAGGGTGACAAGCTGGCGGCTCTGGCCCGCATCGCCGGGCTGGGCGCGGCGGTCGCCGATCTCGACGTGATCCCGCCCAGCCTTGAGGATATCTATTCCCATTTCAGCCGGAGGGACGGGCAATGAGGGCGATACTCGCCACCGCCGGGGCCGAATTCCGCATCGCCCTGCGCAACCGCTGGGTGGTGATCGCGGTCGCGCTGATGGTGGTCTTTTCGCTGGTGCTGGCGGCGGCAGGGGCCGCGCCCACCGGCGATGTCGGCGTGGACCGACTGTCGGTGATCGTGGCCTCGCTCACCTCGCTGGCCATCTACCTGCTGCCGCTGCTGGCGCTGCTGATCGGCTTTGACGCCGTGGCGGGCGAGGTCGAGCGCGGCACCCTGCCGCTGCTGCTGGCCTATCCGGTGTCGCGGCTGGAAATCCTGATCGGCAAGTTCGCGGCCCATCTGGTGATCCTGGTGCTGGCGGTGGTGCTGGGCTACGGCGCCGCCGGGGTGGCGGCCATCGCCACCGATCCGCGCGCGGGCGCAGGTCTGCCCGCGCTGGTGCGGCTGGGCTGGTCGTCGGTGCTGCTGGGCGCGACCTTCCTCGGCGCGGCCTATGCGCTGTCGGCGCTGTCGCGGCGGCCTTCGGGGGCGGCGGGGCTGGCCATCGGGCTGTGGCTGCTGTTCGTGGTGCTCTACGATCTGGGCCTGCTGGCGATGGTGGTGGCCGACGGCGGCGGCGCGCTGACCACGCATGTGCTGCCGGTGGCGCTGCTCGCCAACCCGGCGGATGCGTTCCGGCTGTTCAACCTTGCTGCATCCGGCGCCGTGGGCGCCGCCAGCGGCATGGGGGCTGCCGCCGCCTCGATCGCCCTGTGGAAATCGGCCCTCTCGGTCGCCATATGGCCTGTGATCACACTGGCCCTCGCCTGGGCCGCCTTCAGGAGGGTGACGCCATGACCCGCCCGCTCGTCCTTGCCCTTCTGGCCGCGCTGGCGCTGGCGGCCTGCAAGGAAAAGGCCACGCAGAACATCCACGCTGTCGACATGACGGCGGAAACGCTGGGCCATTACTGCCAGATGAACCTGCTGGAACATCCGGGGCCGAAGGCGCAGGTCCACCTTGAGGGCGCGCCCGCGCCGCTGTTCTTCAGCCAGGTGCGCGACGCCATCGCCTACATGCGCGCGCCCGAACAGAGCGCGCCGATCATGGCCGTCTATGTGAACGACATGGGCCGCGCCGGTGCCACCTGGGACGAACCCGGCGACGGCAACTGGATCGCGGCGGCGGATGCGTTCTATGTCGTCGGCACTACCCGCGAGGGCGGCATGGGCCTGCCCGAGACGATTCCCTTCGCCACCGACGCCGAGGCGCAGGCCATGGCACGGGCCGAGGGCGGCGAGGTGCTGCGCCTTGCCGACATTCCCGACGCCATGGTGCTGACCCCGACCGTCGCCATCGACGAGGCCGACGACTCCGACTTTGCCGCCCGCCTGCGCGCCCTGTCCCAGACCATCGAGGAGGAGGTCCGATGACCCTCACCCGCCGCCGTTTTCTGACCATCTCCGCCGTGGCCGCGACATTGCCTGCCGCCGCGCGCGCCGATGCGCCGCAGCTTGTCTGGACCGGGCAGGCGCTGGGGGCGCGGGCCTCGATCCGCCTCGACCATCCCGACGCGCAGGCCATCGCCGCCCGCGTCCAGGCGGAAATCGAGCGGCTGGATGCCGTGTTCAGCCTCTACCGCACCGACAGTGCGCTGGTGCGGCTGAACCGCGACGGGCGGCTGGAGGCGCCGCCCTTTGAACTGCTCGACTGCCTTGCCACCGCAGGCGCGGTTCATGGTGCCAGCGGCGGGGCCTTCGATCCCACGGTGCAGCCGCTCTGGGCGCTCTGGGCCGAATCCGTGACCGCCGGGGCCGACCCCGCGCCCGACGCCATCGCCCGCGTGGCGCGCGGCTGGGCGGGCGTGGCGTTCGACGCGGGCGCGGTGAAGCTGGCACCCGGCATGGCGCTGACGCTGAACGGCGTCGCGCAGGGTCATATCGCCGACCGCGTGGCCGCGCTGCTGACCGCCGAGGGGCTGACCGGCATCTTCATCGACACCGGCGAGATGCGGGCACTGGGCGCCTCGCCCGCAGGCGGCGGCTGGCCGGTGACGCTGGAATCAGGGCCGCGCATCCGGCTGGCCTCGCGCGCGCTGGCGACCTCGTCGCCGCTGGGGACGACCTTCGATCAGGCCGGGCGGCTGGGCCATATCCTCGACCCGCGCACGGGCGCCCCGGTGCCGCCGCACTGGTCCTCGGTGTCGATCAGCGCGGACAGCGCCGCCCTGGCCGACGCGCTGTCCACCGCCGCCTGCGTGGTGGAAACGCAGGACGAGATCACGGCAATGATCGCCCGCTTCCCCGGCGCAAGGATCGAGGCGCTGGCAGCGTAAGGCCCACCGCCACCCTGCCGCAGGCTGCGGCCTCTATCACGGGGTTGTCGGGTCCGTGGCCCCGCCGGGCGCCCCGCCCGGCGCATCGGGGATCAGCGGCCCGCGTCGGCGCAGCCGGAAGAAGGCCACGAGCGACAGCGCGATGATCGCCGCCGCGACGAAGAACGCGGTGCCCGAGGTGGTCTCGGGGCGCGCGGGATCGAGGCTGCGCGCAAAGACCTGGGCGAAGAACAGCGTGCCCAGCATCATCGTCAGGTTCGATGCCGCCGCGATGCCGCCCTGCAATTCGCCCTGCGCGTCCTCGGGGGCCGCGCGCGACAGGATCGCGTTCATCGTCGGAAAGGCCAGTTCCTCGGGGGCGTGGAGCAGGGTCAGGATGACGACGCCCAAGGTCGAGCCGACCATCCCGTAGGCCAGCGCCATGACGGTGCCCAGCACCAGCGACAGCAGGACGACCCGCCCCTCGCCCAGCCAGCGCGACGCAGGCCCCGCCAGCCCGCCCTGCACCAGCGCCGAGCACACGCCGTAAAGGGCCAGCGTGGCGCCGATCATCGCCTCGGACCAGCCGAAGCGCGCCGTGCCCCAGAAGGCCCAGATCGCCGGATAGACGGTCGAGCCGAAGAAATAGAGCGCCAGCACGCCCAGAAGCGGCAGCACGTTGCCATAGGCGGCAAAGACCCGGAAGACGCCGAACGGGTTCGCGCGCCGCCAGTCGAACGCGCGGCGCCGCGATTGCGGCAGCGACTCGGGCACCATGCGCAGGCCGAAAAGAAAGTTCAGCGCCGCCAGCCCCGCCGCCACCCAGAACGGCACCCGCGTCCCGAACGCGCCCAGCAGCCCGCCCATCGCAGGCCCGAGGATGAACCCCACCCCGAACGCGGCCCCCAGCAGGCCGAAGGCGCGGGCACGGCCCTCGGGCGCGGTGATGTCGGCGACATAGGCGTTGGCAATGACGACCGAGGCCCCGCAGGCCCCCGCGATCACGCGCGCGACGAACAGCCACAGCAGCGTCGGCGCCACCGCGAAGACCACATGATCCAGCGCCAGCCCGGCGATGGCCAGCAGCAGCAGCGGGCGGCGCCCGAAGGCATCCGACAGGCTGCCCATCAGCGGCGCGAACAGGAACTGCGCCAGCGAGAACGCGACCGCCATCCAGCCGAAGATCGCGGCGGCGCTGCCGATGTCGCCGCCGCCGACCTCCTCGATCAGGGCGGGCATCACCGGCATGATGATGCCGAAGCCGATCACGTCGAGCAGGACCGTCACGAAGATGAAGATCAGCGCGGGGCGCCCGCTGGCGGCAGACATGATGTCAAAGCTCCAGAGCCGCGACGGCGTCCGGCAGGTCGGCAAAGCGGGCGACCAGCGCATCGGGCGCCAGCGCGCGGACCGCCCCGCCATCCGGCCCGAAGGTCACCAGCAGCGACGGCATCCCGGCCGCCCGCGCCGCGCCGTGGTCGGATTCGGTGTCGCCGACAAGGCAGGCGCGCGCCGGATCGCCGCCGACGCGGTGCACCGATTCGATCAGCGGCGCCGGGTCGGGCTTGCGCACCGGCAGCGTGTCGCCGCCGACCAGGCAGGCGAAGGCGTCGCGGACCCCCAGCGCGCGCAAAAGCGCATCGGCCAGCGCCTCGGGCTTGTTGGTGCAGATGCCGACCCGGTAGCCCATCGCGCCAAGTTGCCCGACCGCCTCCATCGCGCCGGGATAGAGCGCCGAGTCGCGGCAGATGTCGCGCGCGTAATGGTCCAGAAGCGCGGCATAGCCGCGCTCGATCACGGCGGCATCGACGGGCAGACCCGCGCGCGCAAGGCCCTGCCCCAGCATCGCCCGCCCGCCGCGCATGGCCAGGCCCGCATCGGCCCGCGCATCCAGCCGCACGGCAAGGCCCAGCCCCGCGAATGTGGCATTCGCGGCCCGGACCAGATCGCCGCTGGTATCGGCAAGGGTGCCGTCGAGATCGAAGATGACGCTGCGCATGGACCCCCTGTAACGATCCGTGAGACGAAGGAAAGCCCCGGCGCTTGGCGCGCGCGGTCGCGGCAGCTAGAACACCGGCAAACCAGCGGGGGCCACCATGAACGTCAACGTCGTCATCCTCGCCGCGGGCCAGGGCACGCGGATGAATTCCGACCTGCCCAAGGTGCTGCACCCGCTCGCCGGTGCGCCGCTGGTCGTGCACGCCATGCGCGCGGGGCTGGCGCTGGCGCCCGAACGGCTGGTCGTCGTCACCGGCACCGGCGGCGCGGCGGTGGCGAAGGCGGCGCTGGACTACTGGCCCGAGGCGGTGATCGCCACCCAGGCCGAACAGCGCGGCACCGGCCATGCGGTGCTGGCCGCCGCCGATGCGCTGGCGGGGGCGGCGGGCGACCTGCTGGTGCTTTACGGCGACACGCCCTTCGTCAGCGGCGAGACGCTGGAGCGGATGCAGGCCGCGCGCGCCGAGGCCGATATCGTCGTGCTCGGCTTCGAGAGCCGCCCCGAGGAACGCTATGGCCGCCTTGTCACCGATGGCGACGAGCTGCTGGAAATCGTCGAATGGGCCGACGCCGGTGACGCCACCCGCGCGCTGACGCTGCACAATTCCGGTGTGGTCATGGGGGATGCGGCGGTGCTGCTGCGCCTGCTGGACCGGGTCGAACCTCGCAACGCGCAGGGGGAAATCTATCTCACCGACGTGGTGGCGCTGGGCCGCGCGGACGGGTTGCGCGCGGTGGTGGTGCGCTGCGACGAGGCCGAGACCATGGGCATCAACACCCGCGCCCATCTGGCGCGCGCCGAGGACATCTTCCAAGGCCGCGCCCGCGCCCTGCTGATCGAGGACGGCGTGACGCTGAAGGCACCCGGACAGGTGATCCTCGCCTTCGACACCGCCATCGGCCGCGACGCAATCGTCGAAGGCCCCTGCGTCTTCGGCCCCGGCGTCACCATCGAATCGGGCGCGCATGTGCTGCCCTTCTGCCACCTGACCGGTTGCCACATCTCGCGCGGCGCCTCGGTCGGCCCGTTCGCACGACTGCGCCCCGGCGCGGAACTGGACGAGGATGCCCATGTCGGCAATTTCGTCGAGGTGAAGAACGCCCATCTGGGCGAAGGCGTGAAGGCCGGCCATCTCACCTATCTGGGCGACACCGATGTCGGCCCGCGCACCAACATCGGCGCGGGCACGATCACCGCCAATTACGACGGCGTGTTCAAGTATCGCACCGTGATCGGCCGCGATGCGTTCGTGGGATCGAACACGGTATTTGTCGCCCCGGTGGTGATGGGGGACGAGGCGATGACGGCCACGGGGTCAGTCGTCAACCGCGACGTGCCCGACGGTGCCATGGCCATCGCGCGCGCGCGCCAGGAGGTGAAGGAGGGCTTCGCCCGGCGGTTCTTTGCCCGGCTGCGCGAGATGAAGGCGGCGCAGAAGGGGTAAGGGGGCCGTCATTGCGAGGCGCAGCCGGAGCAACCCCGACCTCTCGCACACAACATCGGGGTTGTTTCGTCGCCTGAGGCTCCTCGCAATGACGGTTCACACATCGTCATTGCGAACGAAGTGAAGCAATCCACACCGGGCGCACGGCTGCGGCATGGATTGCCACGGCGGCGGTGCCGCCTCGCAATGACGGAGGGTATGGGCATCGTCATTGCGAGGCGCAGCCGAAGCAACCTCGACCGCTCACACACAACCTCGGGGTTGCTTCGTCGCCTCCGGCTCCTCGCAATGAGGGCGGAACCAATGACGGCGGAACGCATCGGCCCCGTCAGGCGGCCAGCCGTTCCCCCGTGGCCGCCAGCGCGCGGTGCAGCACCTCAATACCAGCCCCCGCGCAGCCGCCCTCTTCCGACAGGATCCGCCGCCAGGCCCGCGCGCCGGACTCGCCCGCGAACAGGCCCAGCATGTGGCGCGTGAACTGGTGCAGCCTGCCGCCCTGCGCCAGATGCGCCGCGATGACCGGCTCCATGCGCGCCACCACCTGCGCGCGGGTCTGCGCCGCGCCCTTGCCCCAGATGATCGCATCCGCCCTGCCAAGCACGTCGAACGGGCGCTGGTAGGCGGCGCGGCCGATCATCACCCCGTCCAGCCCCTGTTCAAGCAGCGCCCGCGCTTCATCCAGAGACTGAACACCGCCGTTCAGGCTGATGGAAAGCTGCGGAAATTCCCGTTTCATCCCGATGACCAGCGCATGATCGAGCGGCGGGATTTCGCGGTTTTCCTTGGGCGACAGCCCCTGCAACCACGCCTTGCGGGCATGGATGATGAAGCGGCGCACCCCGGCGGCGGCGACGGTCTCGATGAAACGCGGCAGCACCTCGCGGGGATCGTCGTCATCGACGCCGATGCGGCATTTCACCGTCACTTCAAGCGGTTGCGCGGCGATCATCGCGGCGACGCAATCCGCCACCAGAGGCGCATCGCGCATCAGCACCGCGCCGAAGGCCCCCGACTGCACCCGGTCCGAGGGGCAGCCGCAGTTGAGGTTCACCTCGTCATAGCCCTGGTCGGCCCCGATCCGCGCCGCTTCGCCCAGCGCGCCCGGATCGGCGCCGCCCAGTTGCAGCGCGACCGGGCCATCACCCGCATGGCCAAGGATTCGGTCGCGGTCGCCGTGAATGACGGCATTGGCGGTGATCATCTCGGTATAAAGCAGCGCCTCGCGCGACAGCACGCGGTGGAACTGCCGACAGTAACGGTCGGTCCAGTCGATCATCGGCGCCACCGAAAGCCGCGCCGCGCCTGTCCTGTCCTGGGTCACATCCGCCCTGCCTGCTGCCCTGGCCGGGTGGCCCTATGCCATTTCCGGCGCCAAAGCGACAGGGGCCGCGTCAGTCACCGTCCCCCGCAGCCCGCACCACCATCACGTCGCCGGTATCGAGCCGCCTGACGTAATCCACCGCCGCCCCGTTCCAGTGATAGGCGTAATGCGCGCCCTGCACCGGGACCGGCACCACATCGGGCCAGAAGACGCCGATGCAGAACCCGCCGTGATAGCGCAGGCTTGGCCAGGTGATGCCGTCCGACCCCGCCGCGCGGCGCGCGGCGCCGAAGACCTGCGAGGGGCGGTAATCCTCGGGATCGAGCAGATCGGCCTGCCCGCTCGCATCGTCGAGCAGCGCATCGACCGACCCCACGAGTTCGCGGAACTGCGAGGCCCAGCCGGGTTCCTCACCCGTCGCGCGCATGAAGCGGGCGTGGTGGTGGATGGTCTCGGCAATCGCCACCTCGATGCGGTCTCCGGCATAATACAGCCCGAAACTGCCGTCCGAGAACCGCCCCGGCCTTTGCGGCGAGCAATGGACAAAGGGCGCCATCACCCAGCTTGCCCCCGGCCCGGTGACGCGCCGTGCGACCGGCACCCTGGACAGATCACCGATGCTCTCGCGGATGCGGGGATTGAACTTGGCCTCGGCCGAGGCCAGCGCCTCCCAGTCGGCGGGATCGGCGATATCCTCGAACAGGTCGATCGGCGGGTGGATCGAGCGGATGATGCGATGGCTGCGCGGCCAGCGGATGCGGCGCGCGGGCACGCTTACCACGCGCCGCGCTCGGCGTCGAGGTAGCTGCGCAGGTCGATCAGGTCGGTGATCTCGCCCCGCAGCATGACATCCAGCGCGCTTTGGCCCGCCAGCGCCGCATTCGGCTTGCGAATCCACGCATAACCGCGCGCGGGGTCGGTGAAGATGGTCCGCAAAGCCTTGTGAATCCCCATCAGGATCGCCATGCGCGCCCGCAGGTCGCGGTCGATCCGCCCGATCCCGCCCGCCTTCCAGCGCGCCCAGGTGCGCGGCGCCATGTCGCCCAGCAGCACCCGCGCCTCGGCATCACCCAGTTGCCAGTGCCCGAACAGGTTGACCGTGGCCCGCGCCAGCGCGGCGGCCTCGGCATCGGTGATGGCGGGCAGGTCGGGGCTGGCGGCGACGGGTTCAAGCGTTGCGAATTGCATGGCGGTCTCCTTTGGCGTGAATATAGGTCATTCATGCCAAACGGCAAGGGCGAGTAATGTTGCCACCCGAAACCCCGTCACCCGCGAGCCGTCAGGCGAAGCAACCCGACCGCTCACACACAACATCGGGGTTGCCGCGTCGCCTACGGCTCCTCGCAATGACGGGGGGTAATCGTCATTGCGAGGCGGAGCCGAAGCAACCTCGATCACTTGCGCATGACCTTCGGGGTTGCCGCGTCGGCCGCGCCTCCCCGCAATGACGGGACCGGGCCACGGCCCGCTCACGGCAGCATCTTGCCCGGATTGAACAGGCCCTTCGGGTCAAGCGCCGCCTTCAGGCGCCGCATGATCCCCAGCGCGGCGCCGTGCTCGGCCTCCATGAACCGCATCTTGCCCAGACCCACGCCGTGTTCACCGGTGCAGGTGCCGCCCGATGCCAGCGCGCGGGCGACGATCTTCTCGTTCACCGCCTCGACCGCCGCCATTTCGTCCGCATTTTCGGGGTCCAGCGCGAAGATCACGTGAAAATTGCCGTCGCCCACATGGCCCAGCACCACCGAGGGCACCGGGCAGGCCGCCATCAGCGCCTTGGCGGCGGTGACGTTTTCGGCCAGCGCGCCGATGGGAACGCAGACATCGGTGAGCCAGCCCTTCGACCCCGGCCGCAGGCTCAGCGAGGCCGGATAGGCGCCGTGGCGCGCGCGCCACAGCCGTTCGCGGTCCTCCTGCGCGGTCGCGGTGCGGAACGACAGCGCGCCGTTGTCGCGGGCGATGTCCTCGAAGAAGGCAACCTGTGCCGCGACCTCGTCGCCGCTGCCCGCGAATTCAAAGAACAGGGTGTCGGCCTCGTCCTCGCCCAGATGCGCCACCGCATTCACGCCGCGAATTCCGCCCGCATCGAGATATTCCATGCGCTGCGGGTTCAGCGCCGCCTGGATCGCCTCGATTGCCGAACGGCTGGCCTCATCCGGGCCGGGGAAGGTGGCGACGCCCGCCACCACCACCTCGGGGCGACCGTGTAGGCGCAGGGTCAGTTCGGTGATGATGCCGAGTGTGCCTTCGGAACCGATATACAGGTGCTTGAGATCATAGCCCGCCGACGACTTGCGCGCCCGCGCGCCGGTGTGGATGATCTCGCCCTCGGGCGTGACCACCTTCAGCGACAGCACGTTTTCCGACATCGTGCCGTAACGCACCGTCGTCGTCCCCGAGGCGCGCGTGGCCGCCATGCCGCCAAGCGTCGCATTGGCGCCGGGATCGACCGGAAAGAACAGCCCCGAGGCACGCAGGCCCGTGTTCAGCGCCTCGCGGGTGATCCCGGCCTCGACCGTGCAATCCAGATCGTCGGGCGAGACCCGCAGGATGCGCTCCATCCGCATCATGTCGATGGCGACCCCGCCCCGGACCGCCGAGACATGCCCCTCGAGCGACGACCCCAGACCATAGCCGATGACCGGCGTGTCATGCGCCACGCAGACGCGCACGATGGCGGCCACCTCGTCCGAGGACAGCGGCCAGACCACGGCGTCGGGCGGCTGTTTGACATGATGGCTCTCGCCGCCCGCGTGATTGAGGCGCTCGGTCGGGTTCTGCGTGAAGCGGTCGCCGAAACGCGTCGCGAGTTCCTGCGCCACTATGTTGTCGAGTGCCATGCCGTCGCCCCCTTTGCCCGGCCTGCAAATGACCCCTTCCGGGGCGAGGGGCAAGGCCGGGGCGGACCGGCGGCGCCACCGCGCGGTCGCGCGCCTTAGCGGCAGAGCACCAGATCGTTGAGCACCGCAAAGCCCATCAGCGTCAGGATCACCGCCAGCCCCGCCGCCATCAGCACCCGCAGCGCACCATCGGACGGCGGGTTGCCGGTCACCGCCTCCCAGAGGTGGAACACCAGATGCCCGCCATCAAGGACCGGCACCGGGAACAGGTTCAGCAGCCCGATGGCCGCCGACAGCACCCCCAGGAACCAGACATAGGGCATCGCGCCTTGCGCCGCGACGGCGCCCGAGGCTTCGGCGATGCCGACCGGCCCAGACAGGTTGCAGGTCGAGATCGCCCCCGACACGATGTGCCAGAGCGCCGAGACCGACGAGACGGTGATGTAGCGGATCTGCCCGAGCGCCGCGCCCGCCGCCGTCACCAACCCCGGCGTGGTCAGTTCCGGCTCGAACGCCGCGCCCTGCACGATGCCCAGCAGCCAGCGGGTTTCAAAGCTGCCGTCGGCCAGCGGCAAATCCTGCCGCTTCGGTGTCACGACAAGGGTAATCTCGGCCCCGTCGCGCCACAGCAGCAGCGGCAGGGGCCTTCCGTCCGATTCGCTGACAATCTCGATGATGCGGGTAAAATTGGCGACCGGCTCGCCGTAGACCGCCAGCACCACGTCACCGGGCCGCACCCCGGCGTCAAACGCGCGCGAGCCGGGGTTCACCGACCCGACCACCGGCAGGCGCGGATTGGGGCCGCTGATCGCAAGCGCGGCGCCGTCGCGGCGGACTTCGTAGGGGACGGTCGCATCGGCCAGGTCGGTGTCGGGCAGCAGCGCCTCGTCGATGCGCTGGCCCGCAACGGCCAGCACCTCGTCGCCGGGGCGCAGGTCGCCCTGCATCTGCGCGGGCAGCGGCGTCAGGCTGGCCACGGTCAGCGGGTCGCGCGGGGTGCCGCTGGACATGATGACGCCCGCGAACAGCACGAAGGCCAGCACGAAGTTGAAGGCAGGCCCTGCCAGCACCGTCGCCGCCCGCGCCCACAGCGGCGCGCCCAGCATCGTGTGGCGTCGCATGTCCCCGGCGACATCGCCCGAACTGCCGACCGAGGCCGCGTTCGCGTCGCCCAGGAATTTCACATAACCGCCGAAGGGCAGCGCCGCGACCTGCCAGCGCGTGCCGCGCCGGTCGATGCGCGAAAACAGCACCGGGCCGAAGCCCAGCGAGAACACCTCGGCATGAATCCCGCTCCAGCGACCGACGATGTAATGGCCGTATTCATGCACCGCGACGATGACCGACAGGGCCACGACGAAGGCGATCAGGGTGAAGGCAAGGTTGCCGAACTGGGGCAGAAGCTGCGCAAGGCTCACGGGGTCAATCCATCGTCTCGATGATCTCGCGCGCGCGGATGCGGGCGAGGCGGTCGGCGTCAAGCACGGCATCCAGCGTCATTGCGGCGCGGTCCGGCCCGATCTCGGGCGTCATTCTGGCCATGACCCGCTCGACCACAACCGACATTGCCGTGAAACCGATTTGCCCGGCGATGAAGCCGTCGAGCGCCGCTTCCTTGGCGGCGTTGAACACCGCACCGGCCAGCCCGCCCGCCGCCATCACCTCGCGCGCCAGCGCCAGCGCCGGATAGCGCGCCGGATCGGGCGCAGTAAAGCTGAGCTGGCCGATCCGCGCCAGATCGAGCCGCTCGACCGGCAGGGCACGGCGCTGCGGCCAGTTGAGCGCATAGCCGATGGCGTGGCGCATGTCGGGCGGGCCGACATGGGCCATCAGCGCGCCGTCGTGAAAGCCGACGAGGGCGTGGATCAGGCTTTGCGGATGGATCAGCACCTCGATCAGCGCGGGGTCGAGGCCGAAGAACTGCTGCGCCTCGATCAGCTCGAGCGCCTTGTTGAACATCGAGGCCGAATCGATGGTGATGCGCTGGCCCATGGCCCAGTTGGGATGTGTGGACGCCTGTTCGACCGTGGCCGCCGCCAGCCGGTCGAGCGGCCAGTCGCGGAAGGCGCCGCCCGAGGCGGTGATGACCACGCGCTCGACCGTGGCGGTGTCTTCACCCGCGAGGGCCTGGAAGATCGCCGAATGTTCGCTGTCCACCGGCAGGATGCGCGCGCCGCTGGCGGCGGCGCTGGCCATGACCAGCGGCCCGGCGCAGACCAGCGTTTCCTTGTTGGCGAGCGCCAGCGTGCCGCCGCGTTCCAGCGCCGCAAGGCCGGGCGGCAGCCCGGCGGCGCCGACGATGGCCGAAAGCGTCAGATCGACGGGCCGCGATGCGGCCTCGACCAGCGCGGCGGGACCGGCGGCGGTCTCGATGCCCGAACCGGCAAGCGCGTCGCGCAGGGCGCCGTGCAGGGCGGGTTCGCAGGTGACGGCGATGCGGGCGCCCAGCCGTCGCGCATCCTGCGCAAGACGGTCGATGTTGCGCCCACCCGTCAGGGCCTCGATCCGCCAGCGGTCGGGTTCCCTGGCGACGAGGTCGATGGTGTTCCGACCGATGGAGCCGGTCGCGCCGAGGATGGTCAGTGACTTCACGAGGGGTCACATATATCAGCCCGGCGCCCCCGTCACTACCCGCACCGCCAGCACGAACAGCGCCGCCGCCAGCAGGGCATCGAAGCGGTCCCACACCCCGCCGTGGCCGGGGATGAGCGCCGAGGAATCCTTGACCCCGGCGCGGCGTTTCAGGGCGCTCTGGCCGATGTCGCCCATCTGGCCCGCCAGCGAGGCCGCGACCGACAGCACGACCAGCCCCGCCCCCGCGCCCATCGGCCCGGCAAAGGCCCAGCCGGTCAGCGCCGCGCCGATCCAGCCCGCGACGGTGCCCGACCAGGTCTTTTTCGGGCTGAGGCGCGGCCAGAATTTCGGCCCGCCCAAGGCGCGCCCGGCGAAATAGCCCGCGACATCGGTGACGACGACCACCGCCACCAGCCACAGCACCGGAAGCACGCCGCCCGATTCCCGCAGCACCAGCAGCCCCCAGACCGCCACCGGGATCGCCAGCGCCAGCAGCGCCAGCAGCAGGCGGCGCCCGGTCGACGGCGCGGCCATGCGCAGGAATGGCGTGGCCAGCGCCGGGAGCGCCAGCAGCGCCATTTCCGGCGTCGGTGCCAGATGCGGCCCGGTCAGCGCCACCGCCGCCGCGCCGAGCGTCGCCAGCACCGCGCCGCCCTGCCCCGCCGTGCCCGGCGTGACGACATCGCTGTCGCGGCCGTCGCGCGCGCCCGTCAGCCCGGCGAGTTCCCACAGCAGCAACCCCGCCACCACCGCCGCAACGAAGGCCAGCCACGCGCCGCCCGCCACCACCGCCGCGATGCCCAGGACCGCCAGCGCAAGGCCCGATGTCACGCGCGGCCCCAGATCCGCCCAGTTGCCCCCCGCCATGGCCGCGCTCAGGCGCTGACCGCGCCGAAGCGGCGGTTGCGATGTGCGAAGCCGTGCACGATGCGGGCAAATTCCGCCCTGGTGAAATCGGGCCAGAGCGTGTCGACGAATTCGTATTCGGCATAGGCCGACTGCCAGAGCAGGAAATTGGAAATCCGCGCCTCGCCCGAGGTGCGGATCACCAGATCGGGGTCGGGCAGCACATGGGTATCCAGGAACCGCGCCAGCGTTTCGGCATCCACGTCACGATGCGAGAGACGGCCCTGCTCGACCTCATAGGCAAGGCGGCGGGCGGCGCGGGTCACCTCGTCCCGGCCACCGTAATTCAGCGCCACGGTCAGATGAACGCGATCATTGCCCTGGGTCAGCAGTTCCAGATCATCCATCAGTTCGACCAGCCGGGGTTCCAGCCGGATACGGTCGCCGATGAACCGCACCCGCACGCCGTTTTTCAGCAGATCCTGCGCCTCGCGGGTGATATAGCGGCGAAACAGCATCATCAGCCCCGCGACCTCGGCCTGGGTGCGTTTCCAGTTCTCGGTCGAAAAGGCAAAGACGGTCAGATATTTCACGCCCAGCGCCGGGCAGGCCTCGACGATTTCGCGCACGCGGCGCACGCCCGCATGATGGCCGTAAAGGCGCGGCCGCCCGCGCAACTGTGCCCAGCGGCCGTTGCCGTCCATGATGACGGCGACATGGCGGGGACCGGCACCTTCGCCGTCCGGTTCGGTCGTGGTCGCCTGGACAACCGCCATCTGTGCCTCATACCTGCATGATTTCGGCCTGCTTTGCCTCGAGCGACTCGTCCACGCGGGCGATGTAGCGGTCGGTCAGGTCCTGCACCTCGCCCTCCCAGAACTTGGCGTCGTCTTCGGAGAGGCCGTCGGCCTTGGCCTTCTTCACCTTGTCCATGCCGTCGCGGCGCAGGTTGCGCACCGCGACGCGGGCGGATTCGGCATACTGGCCCGCAACCTTGGTCAGCTCGCGGCGCCGTTCTTCGTTCAGTTCGGGGATCGGCAGCATGATGATGGTGCCGTTGGTCTGGGGGTTGATGCCCAGGCCCGATTCGCGGATCGCCTTTTCCACCTTGGACACCATGGCGCGATCCCAGACGTTGATCGTCACCATGCGCGGTTCGGGCACGTTGACGGTGCCGAGCTGGTTGACCGGCGTTGCCTGGCCATAGGCTTCGACCATCACGGGTTCCAGCATCGCGCCCGAGGCGCGGCCGGTGCGCAGGCTGGCGAATTCGGTCCGCAGGTTTGCCAGTGCCCCCTCCATCCGCCGGGTCAGGTCGTCGGTGTCGAGTTCAAATTCCTCAGCCATGGAGCGTCTGCGTCCTTCTGCCCTTGCGTCGAGGCGGGGGCAGACGCCCGCTCGCCTCCGTCTCTATAGTGTGAAGGTAAACGATTCGTATAGATCAGGCGGCTTTTGCGCCGTCGACCGTCGTATAGGTGCCGCGCCCGGCAAGGATGCCGCGAAAGCCGCCGGGTTCATCCAGCGAGAAGACGATGATCGGCAGCCCGTTGTCGCGCGCCAGCGCGATCGCCGTCGCATCCATCACGCCCAGATTGCGCTCCAGGCATTCATCATAGCTGACCCGGTCATAGCGGCGGGCATCGGCATGTCGGGCCGGGTCGCGGTCATAGACGCCGTCGACCTTGGTGCCCTTGAACACCGCCTCGCAGCCCATCTCGGACGCGCGCAGCGTGGCGGCGGTGTCGGTGGTGAAATAGGGGTTGCCGGTGCCTGCGGCAAAGATGCAGACGCGCTTCTTTTCAAGGTGTCGCACGGCGCGGCGGCGGATGTAGGGTTCGCAGATCTGGTCCATCGGGATCGCCGAGATGACGCGGGTATAGACCCCGATCCCTTCGAGCGCCGACTGCATGGCCAGCGCGTTCATCACCGTGGCCAGCATCCCCATGTAATCGGCGGTGGTGCGCTCCATCCCCTGCGCGGCGCCCTGAAGCCCGCGAAAGATGTTGCCGCCGCCGATCACCATGCAGATCTCGACCCCGAGGTCGTGGACCGATTTCACCTCGGCGGCAATGCGTTCCACCGTGCGCGGATCAAGACCGTAGCCCTGCGCGCCCATCAGCGCCTCGCCGGAAATCTTCAGCATCACGCGGCGAAAGGTCGTCTCCGGTGCCTGTTCTGCCTGCCCTGCCATCGCCGTCTCTCCTGCCGCTTGCCGCCGGGCGGAGGAATGTCGGAAAAAGGCGCCGGTGACAATGGCGAGGCACGACATGGACCTGTCGGCGATCCCTCCGGGGCGTCCGGTGCTGATCTTCGGGCCGACGGCGGCGGGCAAATCGGCGCTGGCGCTGCGCATCGCGCGCGCGGGCGGCGGCGTGGTGGTGAATGCCGACGCCGCGCAGGTATTCGCGGGCTGGCGCATCCTGACCGCGCGACCCTCGCCCGAGGACGAGGCGGCGGTGCCCCATGCGCTTTACGGTCATGTGCCCTTCGACGGCGCCTGTTCGGTCGGCGCCTGGCTGCGCGACGTGGCACCGCTGCTGGCGTCCGGCCCCCGCCCGGTGATCGTCGGTGGCACGGGGCTGTATTTCCGCGCCCTCACCGAGGGGCTGGCCGACATCCCGCCAGTGCCGTCCGACCTGCGCGCCGAGGCCGATGCGCTGTCTCTGCCCGCGCTGGTCGCCGGGCTGGACGCCGCGACCGCCGCCGGGATCGACCTTGCCAACCGCGCCCGCGTGCAGCGCGCCTGGGAGGTGCTGCGCGCCACCGGGCGCGGGCTGGCGTCGTGGCAGGCGGCGACCCCGCCGCCGCTGCTGCCGCTGGCCGCCGCCGTGCCGCTGCTGGTGATGCCCGTGGTCGCCACGCTGAACGCCCGCATTGCCGCCCGCGTCGATGCCATGCTCGCGGGCGGCGTCATCGACGAGGCCCGCGCCCTGCGCCCGCTGTGGCGCGACGACCTGCCCGCCGCCCGCGCCATCGGCGCGCGCGAGGTGATGGCGCATGTCGAGGGAAGGCTTTCGCGCGACGCGCTGCGTGACGCGATGGTCGTGCAGACAAGGCAATATGCCAAGCGTCAGCGCACCTGGGCGCGGGCGCGGATGCGCGGATGGACACAGGTTGTGCCCTGATTGTGCCCCGACTTGTCCACAGACTCGTCCCCGGCTTTTCATCCCGGCCCGTGATTCTCCGTTTGCCCGAATCGATTCGCGGCGGCAGACTTTCACTTATCGAACCTGAAGCGGGCCAAGATGACCGACGATCCGGACAATCGACTGAGCCTTGCCGCCATCGGCCAGACCACGCCCGCGCAGCGCTGGCGCACCGAGGCGATGCGCAGCCATTCCAGCCCGCGCCTGCTGCACATCTCGCGCGGACAGGGGCGGATCACCGTCGCCGGGCTGACCTCGGGCTACGGGCCGAACAACCTGATCTTCATCCCGGCGCGCACCATGTACGGCTTCGAGGCCGGACAGGGCGTGTTCGGCAGCCTGCTGGCCATCCCGCCCGCCATGGCGGGCGAATGGCCCGAGATGCCGGTGCATCTGCGCCTGAAGGACGTGCTGGCCCAGAAGGAAATCGTGCAGATCCTTGATGCGCTCGAACGCGAACTGACCGGCGCCCGGCCGGGCCATGACCGCGCCGCGCTCTATCATGCCGGGCTGCTGGCGGTGTTCTTCGCGCGGCAATCCGGCCTGGACGAGGCCGCGCCGCAGGAACCCGCGCGCAGCGAGTCGCCCCCTGCCCGCCTTGTCGCCGCCTATACCGACCTCGTCGAGCGCGACTACCGCACCGCGCGCGGCGTCGCCGATTATGCCGCGCTGCTGGGCGTGACGCCCACGCATCTGAGCCGGTCGTGTCGCATCACCTGCGGGCGTTCGGCGCTGGCGCTGCTCAACGACCGGGTGATCCACGAGGCGCGGCGCCGCCTGCACGACAGCCGCACCCCCGTGCAGGAAATCGCCCGCGCGCTCGGGTTTTCCTCGGCCGCCTATTTCACCCGGTCCTTCCAGTCCCATACCGGCATGACGCCCACTGCCTTTCGCCGCTCGGGGCCGTCAAAGGGGTAATCCCCCGCGCGGTCGCGCATCCGTCATCCGCCGCGCTGCCCAAGCGCTTGACCTGCGCGCGAAAAACGGGCGTTCTGTTGCCGCGACATGGGGAGGGCGAGATGCGGCAACCGGCGGGACGAACGCGGGTCCATCCGGGGGCGACCATCCTTGCGCGCGACTGTCTTGCGGGCCGCATGGACCGCCGCGAATTCCTGACCCGCGCGACGGCGCTGGGCCTGACCGCAGGTGCGGCGGCAGCGCTGATCGGGCTGCCGTCACCGCTGCGCGCCGACGACGCCCAGCCCGTCGCGGGCGGCACGCTGCGCATGAACCTCGAGACCCGCCCGACCCGTGATCCGCGCCTCTGGGCGTGGTCCGAAGAGGCGAACTTCTGTCGCGGCTGGCTGGAATATCTGGTCGAATACCAGGCCGACGGCAGCCTGCGCGGCATGTTGCTGGACCGCTGGGAGGCCAATGACGATGCCACCGTCTGGGATCTGCACCTGCGCCCCGGCGTAAGCTGGAACAACCGCGACCCCTTCACGGCGGAGGACGTGCGCTTCAACCTGCGCCGCTGGTGCGACGGCAGCGTCGAGGGCAATTCGATGGCCGCGCGTCTCGACGTGCTGCGCGATGCGGCCACCGGGCAGATGCGCGAGGATGCGGTCGAGATCGTCGATGCGGCCAGGCTGCGGCTTCACGCCTCGGCGCCCGACATCGCGCTGATCGTGAATCTGGCCGATTACCCGGCGGCGCTGGTGCATCCGTCCTACGGTGGCGGCGACCCGGCGGCGGACCCGCTCGGCACCGGCCCCTATCTGCCCGAAGTGAACGAACCCGGCGTGACGCAGGTGCTGGTGCGCAACACCGCGCATCCGTGGTGGGGCGGGCGGGTCTATGGCGGGCCGTGGCTGGACCGGATCGAATATGTCGATCTCGGCGCCGATCCGGCGGTGATCTTCGATGCCGCCGAACGCGGCGAGATCGACGCCAGCGACCAGACCGCCACCGATTTCGTCGAACTCTACGACGCCATCGGCTGGGAGCGTTCCGAGGCGCTGACCGCCGCCACGATCGCGGTGCGCTTTCGCCAGACCGCCGCGCCCTACGACGACCAGCGCCTGCGCCGCGCCATCATCGACGCCGTCGACAACGAGGTGGTGCTGGAGCTGGGGCATGGCGGCATGGGGCTGGTCGCCGAAAATCACCATGTCTGCCCGATCCACCCCGAATATGCGCCGGGCATCTCGCGCCCGCCCGATCCCGAGGCCAGCCGCGCCTTCCTGCGCACCACCGGCTACCGGCAGATGAAGTTCGATCTGGTCTCGCTCGACGACGACTGGCAGGCGATGACCTGCGACGCGGTCGCGGCCCAGATGCGCGACGCGGGCTTTACCGTGAAGCGCACCGTGGTGCCGCCCGCGATCTACCGCGACGAATGGCGCGACTATCCGTTTTCGGCGACCGAGTGGAACATGCGCCCGCTGGGCGTGCAGGTGCTGAACCTTGCCTACAAGACCGGCGGCGCCTGGAACGAGACCGGCTTTTCCGACCCCGAGTTCGACGCCCTTCTCGCCCGCGCGGGCACGCTTGCCGATGCCGACGCGCGCCGGGTGGTGATGGCGCGGCTGGAGGAAATCCTTGTCGAGCAGGACGTGCTGATCCAGCCCTACTGGCGGATGCTCTACCGTCACGTCACGCCGGGGGTGCACGGTCTCGACATGCACCCGATGCTCGAACACCATCATTACAAATGGTGGCGCGACGAGTAGGGTGATCGCGCCGCGCCGGGGGTGGTTCGTCATTGCGAGGCGCAAGCCGAAGCAACCCCGACCGCTCGCACACGACATCGGGGTTGCCGCGTCGCCTGCGCCTCCTCGCAATGACGGGGAGTTCTCGTCATTGCGAGGCGCAAACCGAAGCAACCCCGACCGCTCGCACACGACATCGGGGTTGCTTCGTCGGCTGCGCCTCCTCGCAATGACGACATTTCCCGTCACCCGCGAGGCCCCCGCCCCCTTACACCGCGGCGCTGATCATGATCTCGACCAGATAGCCAGGCGTTGCCAGCTTCGCCTCGCCGCACCAGCGCGCGGGCGGGTTGCCGGGGGCGACCCAGGCATCCCAGACGGCGTTCATCTCGGCGAAATCGTCCATCGAGGCGAGCCAGATCTGCGCGGTCAGCGCGCGGCCCTTGTCGGTCCCGGCCTCGGCCAGCAGCGCATCGACGGCGGCCAGCGCGGTCTGCGTCTGCACCGTGACCGAGGCGCCCTCGGTGCCGACCTGGCCCGCCAGATGCACGGTGCCGTTGTAGATGACCGCCTGCGACATGCGCGGGCCGGGCTGGATGCGGGTGATCTCGGACATGGTCTGCTCCTTTGCGGTTTCGCGCTGGGCTTACCCAGTGGCGGGCGCGAAAGAAAGCGCTCAGGGCGCGGTCGAGGTGTAGCGCGATGCGGCGCGCGTGATGCGCGAGCGCGACGGCGCGCGGCCTGCATAGCGGTCGGCCAGCGTCTGCGGCCCCGCCGTGATGCGGAAATAATCGTAGTCGCCGGGGCGGTCGAAGGCGCACAGATACTGGAAATGCAGCCGGAAGAACCGCCGCCGCAGCACCGCCCAGCGTTCGGGCGACAGCGTCTGCGAGAAGGCCGCCGAGACGACCAGCGGCCAGCGCTGCCCCTCGGGCGCCACGCCCGAGACCGCGACCGGATCGCACAAAGCGAAGGTGCAGCCGTCGCCCGGCGCGCTGACATCGACCCAGGTGATCTCGTCGCGGGTGGACAGGAAGGCCAGGTCGGCCCGCAGCCCGTGCGCCTCGGGCAGGAAGGACGCCATCGGCACCACCTGCCCGAGCGTCAGGAACGCCAGCGCCGGGCCGTCCTGCGGAACGCCGCCCGCGCGGATCAGCCCGGCCAGCAGGCTGACCCCCAGATGGGCGCCCGAGGAATGGCCGACGACCAGAACCTCGTCGACATCCTCGCGCAACGCGGCGGCGATGCGCGAGCGGAATTCGGCCAGCCGCGCCGCCAGCGCGGGGGGCCAGGCACCCCGCAGGCTGGCGGTATGGGCGTAGTCATGCATGAGATACCAGGCGTAGACCTTGCCGTCGTGGCGCCGGAACCAGCGCAGCACCAGCGGCACGACGACCGCGCCTGCCGCCAGCGCCACCGGCCAGCGCAGCCAGAACGCAGGCAGCAGCAGCGCCCAGACGCCCAGCACGGCCCCGGCCGCCACCCCCGCCAGCAGCAGCGCCGCCAGCCCTTCGAGCAGCAGCACCGCCACGGGGTAAAGCGCCGCGATCACCGGCCCCTTGCGCAGCCGCATCAGCCTAAACAGCGCCCCCGAGGCGATATAGGTCCAGGCGGTACGCGCCAGTTGCAGATAGGTGGCGGCAATGCCGTCCGACATCGACGCGCGCACGATGTCGGACCAGACCAGCACGTCGATCTCGGCCTCGACGGTGGCGCCGTCCTGCGTGGAGGTCACGCTCCAGCCGTAGGGACCACGGCCCCTGCGCGCCGCCAGCGCAATGTCGTAGCCGGATATCCCTGCCTGCGCCGCGCCTTCGCGGCGGTAGAGTTCGCGGTAGCGGCGCGGATGAATCGGGTCGTAGCCGGGGACGTAGAACACCCGCCGCCGCCTGACCTGTCGCTGATCCGTCCCGTACATGGGCGCCACCTTGCCACGCGCTCGCGGCGGAAATAAGCCGCGCTCGGGTCACGGATGGCGAAATTGCTGGCCAACCGGGCGGTTTCGGGCCATCTTCGCGCCGTCTGGGACAGCGACACGAGGCGTTCATGCGGGCAATCGCACTGGCGGCGGCAGCCGTGATGGCGGCGCAGGGCGCTGCGGCGGACAATCTCTCGGCGATGAACCGCAGCGCGCTGTTCGCGTCGCAGCTTGCCGTGCTCGATGGCCGTGCGGCGCAGCAATACAACGATTCGGTGCGCCTCCAGCCCCCGCCCGTCGAAGTGCCGCCGCCGCCCGGATCGGTGCCTGCCTGGCAGGGCACCTATTCCGGCCCATGGCTTGATGTCGCGCGCTCGGCGGCGCTGCGCCACGGCGTGCCCGAGGACTTGTTCCTGCGCCTCGTCCAGCAGGAATCGCGCTGGAACACGGGCGCGGTATCGCCCAAGGGGGCGGTCGGCCTGGCCCAGCTCATGCCCGCCACGGCGGCGGCGCTGGGGGTCGACATCAACGACCCCGGCGCCAATCTCGACGGCGGCGCGCGCTATCTGCGCCGCCAGTTCGACCGCTTCGGTTCCTGGCCGCTGGCGCTGGCCGCCTACAACGCCGGGCCGGAAGTGGTCGTGCAATACGGCGGCATCCCGCCCTATGCGGAAACCCAGGGCTATGTGCGGGTGATCTGGGGGTCTTGATCGGGACGGGTCTCAGCCCGCCCGCGCCGCCAGCGCGTCCGCCAGCAGCGCGCGCAGGGCGTCCGGCGGCACCTCGGCGGTAACGAACGCCCGCCCGATCCCGCGCGCGAGGATCAGGCGCATCTGTCCGGCCACGACCTTCTTGTCCTGCCCCATCAGCGCGATCAGCCCCTCGGCATCGGGCAGGTCGCCCGAAATCGCGTCCAGTCCGGTGGCGATGCCCATGGCCGCCAGATGCGCGCGCAGGCGTGACGGGTCTTCCTGTGCGCAAAGGCCCAGCCGCGCCGACAGGTCGAAGGCCAGCACGCAACCCAGGGCCACGCCCTCGCCATGCAGCAGCCGGCCGGAATAGCCGGTCGCGGCCTCGAGCGCATGGCCAAAGGTATGGCCGAGGTTCAGCAGCGCGCGTTCGCCCGATTCGTATTCGTCGCGGGCGACGATCCCCGCCTTCATCGCGCAGGACCGCGCCACCGCCTGCACCAGCGCCGCGCCGTCACCCCGCAGCCGGGGGCCGTGGGCTTCAAGCCAGGCAAAGAAGCCCTCGTCGCCCAGCAGCCCGTATTTCATCACCTCGCCGTAACCCGCGCGAAAATCGCGGTCCGGCAGCGTGGCCAGCAGCGCGGTATCGGCCAGCACCAGCGACGGCTGGTGAAAGGCGCCGATCAGGTTCTTGCCCTGCGGCGCGTTGATGCCGGTCTTGCCGCCCACCGAACTGTCGACCTGCGCCAGAAGCGTCGTCGGCACCTGCACGAAGCGCATCCCGCGCCTTGTGATCGCGGCGGCAAAGCCCGCCAGATCGCCGATCACCCCGCCGCCCAGCGCCACGACCAGATCGCCGCGCTCGAAGCGCCCGGCCAGCAGCCATTCGACCGCGCGGGTCAGGTTTTCCCAGCCCTTCGTCGCCTCGCCCGCAGGCAGGACCAGCGCGTCATGGGCAATGCCCTCGGCCTCCAGCGCGGCGGCCAGCGCAGGCAGATGCAGCGCCGCTACCCGTTCTTCGGTGATGACGGCAACCCGCCTGCGCGACAGCAGCGGCACCAGATGCGCGCCCGCCCCGGCGACAAGGCCGGGGCCGATGAGAATGTCGTAGTCCCGCCCCGGCAGATCGACGCGCACCCGTTCCATCATTCCCCCTCAGCCCAGCACATCCGGGCGTGTCGCCAGCACGTCCAGCGCGCGTGCGGCGGTTTCCTCGACGCTGAAATGCGGCGCGACCCGGATGCTCAGCTCGGCCAGTGCATAGACCGGCACGCGCCGTTCATAAATCCCGGCAAGCGTCGCGTAGGGATCGGGTGTGCGCAGCAGCGGGCGGGTGTCGCGGTGGCGCACCCGCGCCCAGAGCGTCGCCAGATCGGCGTTCAGCCACAGCGCCACGCCCGCATCATGGATCAGCGCCCGCACCCGCTCCTGCATGTAGGCGCCGCCGCCGGTGGACAGGATCGCAGGCGGCCCGGACAGCAGCCGCGCGATCACCTCGGCCTCGCGGGCGCGGAAGAATTCCTGGCCGTCGCGGGCGAAGATTTCGGCGATGGTGGCCTGCGCGGCCTCTTCGATGGCGGCATCGCTGTCGAGAAACGGCACGCCCAGCTTCTGCGCGAGCACCCGCCCCACCGCCGTCTTGCCCGCCCCCATCATGCCGACCAGCGCCACCCCGCGCCTGAGCTGCGGATGCCTGCCATCGTGCCGTGCGGCATCGCCCGTGCGCGCCTTGTCCATTCACCTCACCAGAACGTGTTGCCTCGTGCCCCCAAACCCGGCCCCGGCGGCCCGGACGACGCCTTCAATGGCGTGATCTTGCCGGGGATGCCATATATAAACACCGCAAGAGCAACAAAGGCGACCGGGGCAGGCAATGAAGCGGCGACTGATCAAGGGGCTGGCGGTGCTGATCGTCCTGGCCGCGCTGGGCGTGGTGGCATTCGCCTATCTCGGGCCGCTGCTGTTCCCGGCGGAATTCGCGGCGCCGCAACAGGACATCCGCCTGCCCGTGGTGCTGGAACCATGAGACGCGGCCTGATCGCGCTGTGCATCGCGCTGGCGGCGCCCGCGTTCGCGCAGGATGATTCGCCGCCGCTTTCGGCCATCGACTGGCTGTCGCAAAGCGTCGGCGCCGGGTCGGACCTTGTTACCGGCGGCACGCAGGCGCCGGTGGCCGACCCCGGCGAACCCCCGATCAGCGACAGCGCCGCGACGCCGGAAATCACCGTGCGGTCGCTCGACGCCGCGCCGCGCGGCGGGCTGGGGCTGCTGCCCGCCTCGATCACCGGCCTGCCCGCCGACCTGTGGTCGGGCAGCCGCGCCGACATTCTGGCCGCGCTCATCACCGCCGAGGGCGCCGAGACCCTGCCCGCGCTGCGCGAGCTGTTCACGACGCTGCTGCTGGCCGAAGCCGACCCGCCGCAGGGCGACGGGCCGGGCAGCGATTTCTTCCTGGCCCGCGTCGACAAGCTGCTCGATCTGGGCGCGCTGGAACCCGCGCAGGCGCTGCTGGAACGCGCCGACCGCGAGGAGGCGGAAATCTTCCGCCGCTGGTTCGATGTCTCGCTGCTGACCGGCACCGAGGATGAGGCCTGCCGCTTCATGGACCGCCACCCGGCGCTGGCGCCGACGCTGCCCGCGCGCATCTTCTGCCTGATGCGCAAGGGCGACTGGGATGCGGCGATGCTGACGCTGGGCACCGGGCGGGCGCTGGGACAGATCGACGGCGAGGACGACCGTGTCCTCACGCTGTTCCTCGACCCCGAAGCCGCCGAGGGCGCCGCGCCGCTGCCGCCGCCCGCACGGCCCTCGCCGCTGATCTACCGGCTGCGCGAGGCGCTGGGCGAGCCGATCGCCACCGCCACGCTGCCAAGGGCCTTTGCCCATGCCGACCTGCGCGACATCGCGCCCTGGCGCAGCCGCATGGAGGCCGCCGAACGTCTGGTGCGGGTGGGGGCGATCTCGCCCAACGTGCTGTTCGCGCTCTACATGCAGGAAACCCCCGCCGCCTCGGGCGGCATCTGGGACCGGGCGCGCGCCATCCAGACGCTGGAAGCCGCCCTCGACCGGGGGCCGGACGCCATCGCAACCGCGCTGCCGCCTGCCTGGGAGGCGATGGCCGCGCGCGGTGCGGGGGCGGCATTCGCCGAATATTACGGCCCGCGTCTGGTCGCGGCGGGCCTGACGGGCGAGGCGGGCGCGCTGGCGTGGCGGATCGGGCTGCTGTCGCCGGACTACGAGGCCGTCGCGCAGGAGGCCGTGCCCGCAGGCGACGGCAACGCCGTGCTGGCCGCCGTGGCGCGCGGCGATGTCGCCGGGCTGAGCGCGCACGACGCCCGCACCGATGCGGTGCTGACCGCGCTGGCCGATCCGGTGCTGCCCGATGCGCTGACCGCCCTGCCGCGCGAGGGGCGGCTGGGCGAGGCGATCCTGCGGGTGCTCGCCCAGATGGCACCGGGGATCGAGGGCGACCCGCTGGCGGTGACCGAGGGGCTGGCCTTCCTGCGCTCGGTGGGTCTCGAGGACATCACCCGGCGCGCGGCGCTGCAATATCTGATCCTCGCGCCATGAACGCCGCCGCCCGACCGATGGCGCGGTGGATTTCCACCTTCCTCGACGCCGAGGCCGCCGAATCGGGGGCGGCGCGCAACACGCTGCTCGCCTACGGGCGCGACCTGCGAGACCTTGCCGACTGGCTGGCGGCGGCGGACGGCCATTTCGCCACGGTGACGGCGGAGGGGATCGAATCCTATCTCGCCCGCTGCGATGCCACCGGCCTGTCGGCGGCGACGCGCGCGCGGCGGCTGTCCTCGATCCGCCAGCTTTTCCGCTTTGTACATGAGGAAGGCTGGCGCGCGGACAACCCCGCGCTGCGCCTGACCGGCCCCGGCAAGGCCCGGCGCCTGCCGCAGGTGCTGAGCCTGGCCGAGGTCGACGCGCTGCTCGCCGCCGCCCGCGCCGACCCCGGCGATGCGGCGCGCACCACCTGCCTGATGGAGCTGCTTTATGCGACCGGGATGCGGGTCAGCGAACTGGTGTCGCTGCCGCTGGCAGCCGCCGAGGGCGACCCGCGCATGATCCTCGTGCGCGGCAAGGGCGGTCGCGAAAGGCTGGTGCCGTTGTCGCCGCCCGCGCGCGAGGCGTTGACGTGCTGGCTGGCGGAACGCGCGCGCCGCCTTGACGGCAGGCCGCCGTCGCGCTGGCTGTTCCCGGCGCGCAGCCGCGAGGGGCATCTGACGCGGCAGGGGTTCTTCCTGGTCCTCAAGGCTCTTGCGCAGGTCGCGGGCCTGCCGCCCGAACGGGTGACGCCGCATGTGCTGCGCCACGCCTTCGCCACGCATCTGCTGGCCGGCGGCGCCGACCTGCGCGCGATCCAGACCATGCTCGGCCATGCCGACGTGGCGACGACCGAGATCTACACGCATGTTCTGGACGCGCATCTGCGCGAGCTGGTGCTGACCAAACACCCGCTGGCGCGGGAGTAGCGGGCGCGTCGTTGCGAGGCTGAGCAGGTCCGAGGGCACTGCGCGAGCGGTCGGGGTTGCTTCGTCGGCTTCGCCTCCTCGCAATGACGGTTCACCCCCCGTCATTGCGAACGAAGTGAAGCAATCCATGCCGGGCGCGCGGTTGCAGCATGGATTGCCACGTCGCCTTCGGCTCCTCGCAATGACGGTTCATACTTTCGTCATTGCGAGGCGAAGCCGAAGCAACCCCGACCGCTCACACACACCATCGGGGTTGCTTCGTCGCCTTCGGCTCCTCGCAATGACGGGTCGTTATGACGAGAGCGTCACCGCCCGCGGGTCAGCGAACCGAACAGCCCCCGCACCAGCCGCCGCCCCGTCGTGCCGCGCAATTCCTTTACCGCCGCGCTGGCCAGTGCCTGGCCGAAGTCGGTGGCGCTGGTGCCCGTGCTCTTGCGCGCGGCGGAGGCGGGGGCCGTCCGCGCGGGGGCGGTGCGCGAGGCGGTGCCGCCGAAGCGGGTCGCGTGGCTGAACTCGCGCGGCGCCTCGGGCGCGGGCGCGGTGTCGGTTGCCGCCTGCGCGGCGCGGGCGGACAGGATTTCATAGGCGCTCTCGCGGTTCACCCGCTGCCCGTATTTCGCCTGCATCGGCGAGGCGGCGATGATCGCGGCGCGTTCCTCCGCCGTGATCGGGCCAAGCTGCGACGAGGGCGGGCGGATCAGCGTGCGCTCGGCGACACCGGGCGTGCCCTTGCGATCGAGGAACGAGGTCACGGCCTCGCCGGTGCCGACCTCCATGATGGTCTGCGCAATATCCAGACGCGGGTTGTCGCGGTAGGTGCGCGCGGCCTTCTCCAGCGCGGCGCGGTCGTTGGCGGTATAGGCGCGCAGCGCATGCTGCACCCGGTTGCCCAGTTGCGCGAGCACCGGATCGGGCACATCGCCGGGGTTCTGGGTGGCGAACCACACCCCCACCCCGCGCGAGCGGATCAGCCGCGCGACCTGCACGACCTTTTCGACCAGCGCCTTCGGCGCGTCGTCGAACAGCAGATGCGCCTCGTCGAAGAAGAACACGAGTTTCGGCTTCTCGGGGTCGCCGACTTCGGGCAGGCTCTCGAACAGTTCCGACAGCAGCCACAGCAGGAAGGTGGCATAAAGGCGCGGCGAATTCATCAGCTTGTCGGCGGCAAGAATGTTCACCATCCCGCGCCCCTGCGCATCAAGCCGCATCAGATCGGCAAGGTTCAGCGCCGGTTCCCCGAACAGCAGCGCGCCGCCCTGATTTTCCAGCATCAAAAGCGCGCGCTGGATCGCGCCGACCGAGGCCACGCTGACGTTGCCGTAACGCAGCGACAGGTCGCGCGCGTTCTGGCCGCACCAGGTCAGCAGCGCCTGCAGGTCCTCGAGGTCGAGCAGCGCCAGCCCTTCCTCGTCGGCGACGCGGAAGGCGATGTTCAGCACGCCTTCCTGCACGTCCGACAGTTGCAGCAGCCGCGCCAGCAGCAGCGGCCCCATCTCGGCCACGGTGGCCCGCACCGGGTGGCCCTGCTCGCCGAAGATGTCCCAGAAGGTGACCGGAAAGGCGGCATATTGCAGATCCAGCCCGATGGTCTGCGCGCGGGACATGAAGGCATCATGCAGCTTGCCCTGCGGGTCGCCGGGGCGGGCGATACCCGCCACGTCGCCCTTGATGTCGGCCAGGAACACCGGGACACCGGCGGCGGACAGGCCCTCGGCCAGAATCTGCAGGGTGACGGTCTTGCCGGTGCCGGTCGCCCCGGCGATCAGACCGTGACGGTTGGCCAGCGCCAGCAGCAGCTCCTGCGGCGTGGCGTAATCCTCGCCGCCGCCCCCCACGAAGATCGAACCCGTCATTCAAACGCCCCCGGCGACAAGCAACATCGGGTCCGCACAATACATTCTTCACACTCGCGTGCCAGAGTGGAAGCGCCCGGCCCTTCGGGTGCCGGGCGACTTCCTCCCTGTCAGACTTGCCGCGCCTTCGGGCGCGGCCTTTTTGCGGGGGGCGGGTTGCTTCACCGGCTTTGCCACCAGGGTAATCGGGGGCGCGACATCTTCCGTCATTGCGAGGAGGCGAAGCCGACGAAGCAACCCCGAGGGCATCGCGCGAGCGGTCGGGGTTGCTTCGGCTTCGCCTCGCAATGACTGGATTTTTTTGCAATGACGGAATTTTCATACGGCGGTGCCGTGCCAGCCCGCGCAGAGCGGTTCGCCCGACTGCCCTTGGCCACCCCCCCGCCCCGATTGACCGCCCCCCGTTTCGGGGCGAGAGAGAGCCATGACCCGCACGCCCGACATCCTCTGCATCGGCGCCCTGCTCTGGGACGTGATCGGCCATGCGGTGGTGCCGCTTTACCCCGGTGCCGACGTGCCGGGGCGGATCACCCGCAGCCCCGGCGGCGTGGCGGGCAACATCGCCGCCGCGCTGGCGCGCCACGGCTTGCACCCCGCCATTCTGGGCGCCGTGGGCGCGGATGCCGAAGGGACCGAACTGCTGGCCGCAACCGAGGCGCGCGGCATCGACACGGCGCATGTGCTGCGCCTCGCGGGCCGGGCGACCGACCGCTATCTGGCCATCGAGGGGCCGGACGGCCTGATGTCCGCAGTAGCCGATGCAGGCGCGCTCGAATCGGCGGGGGACGACATCCTGACGCCGCTCGCCGACGGGCGGCTGGGGTCGGCCACCGCGCCATGGGCCGGGCCGGTCTGCATCGACGGCAACCTGACGGACGCGGTGCTCGAAGGGATCGCCGCCTCGCCGCTGTTCGCCCGCGCGCGGCTGCATGTCGCCTCGGCTGGGCCGGGCAAGGCCGGACGGCTGGCGCCCTTTCTGTCCCATCCTTCGGCCACGCTGCATGTGAACCGCGACGAGGCCGCGCGCCTCTGCACCACGCCCTTCGCCGACGCCGCCGAGGCCGCGCTTGGCCTGACCGCGCGCGGCGCCGCGCGGGCCGTCGTCACCGACGGCGCGCAGATGGTGGCCGACGCGCGGGGCGGCGATGTCGTCACCGCCCTGCCGCCGTCCACCGCCGTCGCGCGCGTCACCGGCGCGGGCGATGCCTTCATGGCCGCCCATGTCGCCGCCTGCCTGCGCGGCGCGCCGCGCGACGCGGCGCTGGCCGCAGCACTGGCCGCCGCCACCGCCCATATCAGCCCGGAGATCGCCCCATGAACCCGCCGCTCGTCCATTCCCCCGAAACCGCCGCCGCGCTGAAGGACGGCGCGCCGGTCGTCGCGCTCGAATCGACCATCATCACCCACGGGATGCCCTGGCCCCGCAACATCGAGACCGCTGCGCAGGTCGAGGCCACGATCCGCGCGGCAGGTGCCGTGCCCGCGACCATCGCCATCATGGCAGGCCGCATCCACATCGGGCTGAGCGCGGCGGAACTGGAATCTTTGGGCCGGATGCAGGACGTGGCCAAGCTGTCGCGCGCCGATCTGGCCGCCTGCCTCGTGCGCGGCGGCAACGGCGCCACGACGGTTGCGGCGACGATGATCTGCGCGCATCTCGCCGGGATCGCCACCTTCGCCACCGGCGGCGTCGGCGGCGTGCATCGCGGGGCGGAAAACAGCTTCGACATTTCCGCCGACCTGCACGAACTGGCGCAGACGCCGGTGAACGTGGTGGCGGCGGGGGCGAAGGCGATCCTCGATCTGCCGAAAACGTTCGAGACGCTGGAAACCCTCGGCGTGCCGGTGATCGCTTACGGTCAGGACGCGATCCCGGCCTTCTGGTCGCGCGATTCAGGGCTGCGCGCGCCCTTGCGCATGGACGATGCCGGGGACATCGCCGCCGCCTTCCGGATGCGGCAGGCGCTGGGCCTGCCCGGCGGGCAACTGGTCGTGAACCCGATCCCCGAGGCCGACGAGATCCCCGCCGCCGAACTTGCTCCGGTGATCGAGCAGGCGCTGGCCGAGGCCGCAGCACGGGGCGTCGCCGCCAAGGAGGTGACGCCCTTCCTGCTGCAACGCCTGTTCGAGCTGACCGAAGGCCGCAGCCTGACCGCCAATATCGCGCTGGTGCTGAACAACGCCCGGCTCGCGGCAGCGATCGCGCGGGCGCTGGCGGGGTAAGGGGCCGCCCGAACTGGCGCGGGGCGAGTGACCCGCGCCACAGCGCTTCGCGTCAACATTCCCGCCCGTGCGCCAAGCGCACGGGCCGCGCCCGCCCCGCCATCGGCGGGCGCGATTCCGCGCCCACCGGGGCGGACGCTGCCCGTGCAGGACAGGTCGGGACAAGTTGATCCCCCCTCGCCCTTCGCTTGCGCTCCGGGCGAAGGGCCGGGTCGGGCCGCACTGCGGCCCGC